>NZ_JBDSQX010000100.1:0-10099 GCF_039929605.1 Roseateles sp. | reverse complement strand
TGCGTGCGCGCATCCGTGAACACGGCATGCGCAATTCGAACTGCACCGCGATTGCGCCGACCGCGACCATCTCCAACATCATCGGCGTCGATGCCTGCATCGAGCCGTGCTTTGGCAACCTCTCGGTCAAGTCCAACCTGTCGGGCGAGTTCACCGTCATCAACGAATCCCTCGTGCGTGACCTGAAGGCGCTGGGCCTGTGGGACGACGTGATGGTCATGGACCTCAAACACTTCGACGGCTCGCTGCGCCGCATCGACCGCGTGCCTGAAGAGATCAAGGCGCTGTACGCCACGGCCTTCGAAGTCGACACCGTGTGGCTGATCGAAGCCGGCGCGCGCCGCCAGAAGTGGATCGACCAGGCGCAGAGCCTGAACATCTACATGGCCGGCGCGTCGGGCAAGAAGCTCGACGAGACCTACAAGCTCGCGTGGCAGCGTGGCCTGAAGACGACCTACTACCTGCGCACCACCAGCGCGACGCAGGCCGAGAAGAGCACGGTCACGCGCTCGGGTCAGCTCAACGCGGTGTCCAACAGCACGATGTCGATGGCCGCTGCGCAGCCCGCACCGGTCGCTGCCGTCGAGCCTGAACTGCCGGCGACGGACATGAAGTTCTGCTCGATCGACAACCCCGATTGCGAGGCTTGCCAGTAAGTCGAAGCAGGGCGCCAACTTGTATAGACAAGTTGGCGCCTCGCGTTTCGATGCCCTCGCGCAACAAACTTTGCGCGATAGATGCAAATAGCGGTCGCGAGACCTTGTTGATTTGCGCAAGCGCTACCGATAATTCGAAGTGATAGGAAAGACACCATGCTGGATTGGGACGAAGACCTGAAGTCCACTGATACCCACGCCGCGAAGCCTCCCGCGGTCACGCCTTCGGCGACTGCTTCGGCAAACGTGTCGCGCGAAGCTGCCAGTGTCTCGATTCCCGCGCCTCAGGTGTCCGGCGAGCCCACCACCACGCATCGCGAAAATGTTGAGCCCACGACTGCACGTCGTGTGCGGGCCGCCGACAAGCGCATCATCAACGGCCAGACCGACGTCAATCAGCTGGTGCCGTTCAAGTACAAATGGGCCTGGGAAAAGTACCTCGCCACCTGCGCCAATCACTGGATGCCGAACGAGGTCAACATGAGCCGCGACATCGCGCTCTGGAAGGACCCCAACGGCCTGACCGAAGACGAGCGCCGCATCATCAAGCGCAACCTCGGCTTCTTCGTCACCGCCGATTCGCTGGCCGCCAACAACATCGTGCTGGGCACCTATCGCCACATCACGGCGCCCGAGGCGCGGCAGTTCCTGCTGCGCCAGGCGTTCGAGGAAGCGATCCACACCCACGCTTATCAGTACATCGTTGAGAGCCTGGGACTGGACGAGAGCGAGATCTTCAACGCCTACAACGAGGTGAAGTCGATCCGCGACAAGGACGAGTTTCTGATCCCCTTCATCGGCGCGATCATGGACCCGCACTTCCACACCGGCACGCCCGAGAACGACCAGACGCTGCTGAAGAGCCTGATCGTTTTCGCCTGCTTGATGGAAGGCCTGTTCTTCTACGTCGGCTTCACGCAGATCCTCGCGATGGGCCGCCAGAACAAGATGACCGGTGCGGCGGAGCAGTACCAGTACATCCTGCGCGACGAGTCGATGCACTGCAACTTCGGCATCGACCTGATCAACCAGATCAAGCTTGAGAACCCGCACCTGTGGACGAACGAGTTCAAGGCCGAAATCAAGGCGCTGTTCCTGAAAGCCGTCGAGCTCGAGTACCGCTACGCCGAAGACACCATGCCGCGTGGCGTGCTGGGCCTCAATGCGTCGATGTTCAAGGGCTATCTGCGCTTCATCGCGAACCGCCGTGCGGTACAGATCGGCCTCGAAGCGCTGTTCCCGAACGAAGAAAATCCCTTCCCCTGGATGAGCGAGATGATCGACTTGAAGAAGGAGCGCAACTTCTTCGAGACCCGCGTCATCGAGTACCAGTCGGGCGGGGCATTGAGCTGGGACTGAAGTCTCCAGCCGCAACCCGATCAAACCTCAAGCCAATGCAGTCACCGAGCGAAACCCGCATCAACGCGCAAGACGTGGCGGGACTGCATGGCGCTCCCATTCACCGTATCGAGGCGTTCCTCCTGAGCGACTCTCGGACGGTGAATAGCCGCATCTGCACGGACCGGTCTGTGCGGGGCGGTGTCTTTTCAACTTGATCAAGGAGAAAACCATGGCAACTGCAAAGAAAGCTCCGGCCAAGAAGGCCGCTGCAACCCCGGTGAAGAAGGCCGCCGCTCCGGTGAAGAAGGCTGCGGCTCCGGCGAAGAAGGCCGCCGCTCCGGCGAAGAAGGCCGCTGCTCCGGCGAAGAAGGCTGCGGCTCCGGCGAAGAAGGCCGCGGCTCCGGCGAAGAAGGCTGCGGCTCCCGCGAAGAAGGCTGCGGCTCCGGCGAAGAAGACTGCTGCGAAGCCTGCCGCCAAGAAGGCTGCTGCTCCGAAGAAGGCTGCCGCCGCCAAGCCTGCCGCTGCTGCAACCGCTCCTGCGGCCAAGACCGCACTGAGCCCGCAAGCGGCTTGGCCATTCCCCACCGGCAACAAGCCCTAAGCGTTTGTCTGAGCGGGCGGTTGGCGCCGCCCGTTCGCTCAATCGGGAAACCCGGCCCGCTCTGCGGCGCCGGGTTTTTTATGTGCACCCAGCATGGGTGCACACCGGCGGTGTGCAAGCCCCGTCGTAAGTTGATCACGACGAACGAAGCGAAGCGCAACTGCGTGAGGGCGACCGAGTGTGAGAAGGAAGCGTGGAACGTAAATCGCGAGCTGATGAGCAAGACCCGCATAGAAGGCGGTGCCGAGCAGGGCGAGCGGGCATGTGACCGCAAAGCCCTCGTGATCAAGGCAAGTTGGCGTAAATGCGGCGGCCGTGCGGTGAAGATGCGCGCGTTACCTGAGGACGCCTCGCCTTGCGGCTGAAAGGTCGACGGTATTGCCGGAGCGGGAATTCAGCAGCGGTCGTAGTAGACGAATGGCGGGCCGCCGACGCCCCCGGCGAGAAGCGAAGGACCGAACAAGTGACCGAGGACCGAAGAATGTCAAAGGCCATGCGTCAGACGCTGAGCATTCAGGGCTGACAGGGGAGCTGGGTGGTGAAGCCCGCAGCAACCGGTCAGCGACGAAATTTGCGACCCGTCCCAGGAGCACCAGAGCACAGGGTGTTGACCACCGGCCACTCTGACCGGCTGGGCCTGCCTCGACTCTCACGACCGACCTCAAGCTCTCGAACCGCTAGGGTGGTGTTGCGTTCTCGACGTCGCAATTAAAACCGATGCGTTTGGGCGTGTGGCAAGGCGCAAACCACAGCGATACCGAGGTATCGCGCGGGCCCGCCGCAGAGGCTCAGGGATAGAAGGCGATGACGTTGTAGCCGCTAACGCCCTGACCGCCGGTGCTGAAGCTAAAGGACAGCGCCTGTTCAGAATCGGCGTCTACTTGATTGAGCGTCGGGCTCAATTCTTCGGGCCCGATCACACGGCGGGCGAAAGGCACACCTGTGGCATCGGTGAGCTGGAGCTCCAGTGACGGAGCGGCCACTGCCACCGCCGTCTTGTTGCGCAGCGACACATCGAGCTTGTAGCCGCTGCTGCCCATCGGATTCAGCGAGGTGGACTCGACGCTCAGCGCTTCGATACGCCGCCAGGGCTTGACCTCGCAGCCGAAGGCAGCGCACAGCGCCTGCAGACCACTGCGCAGCGGCGGGTGCGTGGCGGCCAGAACGTCGCGGAAGTGCAGCGTGATCTGCAATGCCAGCATCACCGCCAAGAGCATCGACACCAGCGCCAGTGCCACGCGCACGCGCGGGCGGTTCCAGCGCGCGCTGCTTTGCGCGCGGCGCATGAACTCGGGCACGGTGGGCGGTGGTGCGGCAGCGGGTTCCGCCGTCATGGGCGGCGACAGGTGCGCGAGGGCAGCTTCTTGTTGCGGGTCTGCAGGCAGCTCCGCGTCGACCCAGCGTGGCTCGTGCCGGCTGACCTCGCTGGGCCAGCCCGTCGGTAGCGCCTCGGCGCGCGGCTCGGCCTCGGGCGGCGGCATCCACACCGGTTCCGGTGGAGCGGGTGGCGGTGGCGGCGGAAGTGGCGCCGGGGGCGGAGGCTCGATGACCGGCTCTGGCGTGAACGCTGCGGGCCACGGCGGGGGGGCTTCCTGCTCGATGTCGAACAGCAATTCGCGGGCGTCGAAGATCTCGGCGCAGCGGCCGCAGCGGACCCAGCCGTCGGAGACGCGGAGCTGGTCCTCGACGACCCTGAAGATCGTGCCGCAGGCCGTGCAGCGCGTCGCGAGGCTCATGCCTGCGCGGGTCGGTGGGCCGTCATCAGGATCCAGCCGTCTTCTTCATCGCTGACGTCCAGCGCCAGCCACGGCGCGTAGGCCACCTTCAACTCGTCCGCCTGGCGCGACAGGATGCCGGCCAGGATCAGATAGCCGCCGGGCGCGACGTGCGCGCACAGCAGCGGCGCGAGAAGCTTCAGCGGCATGGCCAGGATGTTGGCGATGACGAGCGGGTACTCGCCCTGGGCCAGCTCGGGCAGGCCGGGGTTCAGCGTGACACCGTTGGCCACCGCGTTGTCGCGCGACGAGGTGACGGCTGCCGGGTCGATGTCGACCGCGTCGATGTTCGTCGCACCATGCAGCGCCGCGCCGATGGCCAGGATGCCGGAGCCGCAGCCGTAGTCCAGCACGCGAGGCCAGGCTTGCCCTTGGTTCGCGATCCAGCGCAGACACATGCGCGTCGTCGGATGCGTGCCGGTGCCGAAAGCCAGGCCCGGGTCCAGCCGCATGACGCGCTGCGCCTGCGGCGGCGCCTGGTGCCAGCTCGGCACGATCCAGAACTCGGGCGTGATCTCAACCGGCGCGAACTGGCTTTGCGTGAGGCGCACCCAATCCTGCTCGGGCACGGCCTGGATGGCCTGCACGTGGATGTCGGCCGCCCAGTCCTGGGCCAGGATCAGCGTCGCCGCTTCGGTGGCCTCGGCTTCAGCGGGGAAGAGGGCCTTGACGACCGAGCGCTCCCAGCCGGCCGCTGGCGCAGGCATGCCGGGTTCGCCGAACAGGGCCTGCTCGGCGTCGGTGTCAGCGTCGGCATCCTCGACGGATACCGCGAGGGCATCGATCTCCATCAGCGCATCGCTGACGATCTCGACGTCGGCCTCGCGGCAGACCAGCGCAAGTTCGAAGAGATTGCTCATCGCTTGTGGGCAGCCATCCAACCTTCAAGGTAGTGGATGGACGTGCCGCCCTCGATGAACTTCGCGTCCGCCATCAACTCGCGGTGCAGCGGGATGTTGGTCTGGATGCCTTCGACGACCGTCTCGCTCAGCGCGATGCGCATGCGGGCCAGCGCCTGCTCGCGCGTGTCGCCGTGGACGATGATCTTGCCGATCATGGAGTCGTAGTTTGGCGGCACAAAGTAGTTCGTGTAGGCATGCGAATCCACGCGCACACCGGGGCCGCCGGGGGCGTGCCACATCGTGATGCGGCCGGGCGAGGGGATGAACTTGACCGGGTCTTCCGCGTTGATGCGGCACTCGATGGCGTGCCCGCGCATCTCGATCTGGCGCTGTGTGAACGGCAGCTTCTCGCCCGCAGCGATCTTGATCTGCTGCTGCACGATGTCGATGCCGGTGACCATCTCGGTGACCGGGTGCTCCACCTGCACGCGCGTGTTCATCTCGATAAAGAAGAACTCGCCGTTTTCGTAGAGGAACTCAAACGTGCCGGCGCCGCGGTAGCCCATCTTCTTGCAGGCGGCGGCGCAGCGGTCGCCGACCTTCTCGATGCTGCGACGGGGGATGCCCGGTGCCGGCGCCTCTTCGATGATCTTCTGGTGGCGGCGCTGCATGGAGCAGTCGCGCTCGCCCAGCCAGACGGCGTTCTTGAACGTGTCAGCAAGGATCTGGATCTCCACGTGGCGTGGGTTCTCCAGAAACTTCTCCATGTAGACCTCGGGGTTGCCGAAGGCGGCACCCGCTTCCGCGCGAGTCGTCTGCACCGCGTGCACCAAGGCAGCCTCGGTGTGCACGACGCGCATGCCGCGCCCGCCACCACCGCCGGCTGCCTTGATGATGACCGGGTAGCCCACCGTGCGGGCGATCTTGATGATCTCCTTCGGGTCTTCGGGCAGGGCGCCTTCAGAGCCGGGCACACAGGGCACGCCGGCGCGGATCATGGCCTGCTTGGCCGAGACCTTGTCGCCCATCAGGCGGATGGACTCGGGGCTGGGGCCGATGAAGGTGAAGCCGCTGCGCTCGACGCGCTCGGCGAAGTCGGCGTTCTCGCTCAGGAAGCCGTAGCCGGGGTGGATGGCTTCGGCGTCGGTCACCTCGGCCGTCGCGATGATGGCCGGCATGCTGAGGTAGCTCTGGGCCGACGGCGCGGGGCCGATGCAGACGGCCTCGTCGGCCAGCTTCACATACTTGGCGTCACGGTCGGCTTCGGAGTAGACGACGACGGACTTGATGCCCAGTTCGCGGCAAGCCCGCTGGATGCGCAGAGCGATCTCTCCGCGATTGGCAATGAGAACCTTCTTAAACATCGAGTGACCTCACTCGATCACGAACAGCGGCTGTCCGAACTCGACGGCCTGGCCGTTCTCGCACAACACCTTGGTGATCGTGCCGCTCTTGTCGGCCTCGATCTCGTTCATGATCTTCATCGCTTCGATGATGCAGATGGGCTCGCCTTCCTTGATCTGCTGGCCCAGCTCGCCGAAGGGCTTGGCGTTGGGGCCGGAGGCGCGATAGAAGGTGCCGACCATGGGCGACTTGACGATGTGGCCAGTCTCGACGGGCGCGGCCGCCGGAGCGGCGGCGGCCACAGGGGCGGGCGCAGCGGCGGCAACCGGCGCGGCGGCGTAGACCGGCTGCGCGGCGACCACCGCAGGATCAGCCTTGACGATGCGGACCTTCCCGTCGGCCTCGGTGATTTCCAATTCGGAGATATTCGATTCCGAGACCAGGTCGATCAGGGTCTTGAGCTTGCGCAGGTCCATCATGGCTCCAGGCTATGTTGTTGTTGTCAGAGAAAGAATGGAAGGCCGCCGGCCGCGCTCAGGCGCCGGCGGCTCCCAACGATTCGAGGGCGTGGCGCAGCGCCAGGCGGTAGCCATTGGCGCCCAGGCCGCAGATGACGCCGACCGCCAGGTCGCTGAAATAGCTGTGATGGCGGAAGGGCTCGCGGCGGTGGATGTTGGACAGGTGAACTTCGATAAAGGGCAGGCTGACGGCCGCCAGCGCGTCGCGGATGGCGACGCTGGTGTGCGTGTAGGCGGCCGGGTTGATGACGATGAAGCCCGTGCCGTCGGCGCGCGCGGCCTGGATGCGGTCGACGAGGGCGCCCTCGTGGTTGCTCTGAAAGCTCACCAGCGTGGCGCCTGCATCGGCGGCGATCGCGCTCAGTTCAGCGTCGATCTGCGGCAGAGTCTGCGCGCCATACACCTCCGGCTCGCGTGTGCCGAGCAGGTTGAGGTTGGGGCCGTGCAGGACGAGAACTTGCATCAAACACGTGGCGGGCGCTGAACCGTTAGGGTCTAGAGAACCGCCACTAAATTGAGGAAGGGCGAACTTTACGCTTTTTGCCGCCGGTTTCCGCGACGGATAGGGTAATTCTCAAGAAGTTAGCAGCGCCTGCAGATCCTGCAGCCGTGTTACGCCCAGCCGGCGCCAGCTGATCTCGCCGGTCTCGTCGAAGACGACGGAGAAGGGCAGGCCGCCGGCCGGATTGCCCAGTTCGCGGACCAGCCCCAGCCCTTCGGGGCCGGCCAGCGAGATGGGGAAATCCAGCGGCGTCTTCTTCAAGAAGGCCTTCACCGGCTCGGCTTGGTCCACCGCCAGCCCCAGCACCTGCCAGCCCTTGGCCTTGGCTTGGCCGTAGAACTGGTTGATCTCCGGCAGTTCCTTCACGCAGGGCGGACACCAGGTGGCCCAGAAGTTCACCAGTAGCGGCTTGCCGCGCCAGCGAGCGACGTCCAGCTCGGCGCCGTCCACGCCCGTGAAGCGCCGGGCCCAGAAGGACTGCGCGACGGCCGAGGCCGGCGGCGGGTTGAGCTTGCGCCACGCGAACGATGCGCCGAGCGCAGCAGCGCCGACGCCGGCGCCGGCCAGGATGAGGCGGCGGGTGGTGGGGCTCATGCGTCTTCGTCTTCCAGCAGTTGTTGCAGCGCGCGCAGGTCGCCGCGCTCGGTCAGGCCACGCGCGTCGGGCTTGAGCGCACCGCGCAGGTCGTCGAAGTCCAGGATGGTCAGGCACAGGGTGACGCGTTCGCCGAGGGCCGGGCAGGGCGCGTCGAGGATGAGCATGTCCACCTGCCGTCGCGCGGCGGTCGTCTCGGCAACGTCGAAGCTGATGCCGCGGTCCAGCAGCGCGATCTCGGTGGCCTTGCTGTCGTCGCAATACAGCTGCAGATGGACGTTGGACAGCCGCGTGGCCGTGCCGCGCCAGACGGCGCCGGTCAGATGGGGGCGGAACTCGGCCAGCCGCGCCATCCACTGACCGGCCAGCTCGCGCAACGCGCGCAGCTCGGCCGGCTGGGTGTCGGCATGGAAGATGGCGATGTGCTCGCGCACGGCGGCCTCGACCTCGTCGTTGCCGGGCAGCGCGGTGCGTGATGCGCCGAGATCGCGGGCGGCGCGCTGCTTGGCGGGGCCCCAGTCCATGCCCTCGTCGACGATCAGCCTCGCGGCGGCAGCGGCGATCTCCTCGGGCAGGTTGTTCATGGCACTTGTGCGCCGTTCATGCGGCCGACGATGAGGCCGGCCCGATTGATGACATAGGCCGAGCCCGGCTGGCGCTCGAAGCGCTTGGGCGCCGGCAGCATCACCGCCAGCCGGGCGGCTTCGAAGGCGCCGAGGCGTGATGCGTCCACGCGGAAGTAGTGCCGCGCCGCCGCCTGGGCGCCGAACAGGCCTTCACCCCACTCGACGCTGTTCAGGTAGATCTCCAGGATGCGCTGCTTGCTCAGCAGGCCTTCGAGCATCAGCGTAAGGATGAGCTCCTGGCCCTTGCGCAGCAGCGTGCGCTCGCCGGACAGGAAGAGGTTCTTGGCCAGCTGCTGCGTGATCGTCGAGCCGCCAATGACCTTGGCCGGTCCCCTGGCCTTGCGTGCCTCGGCGCGGGCTTGCGCCTTCTCGTTCTTCTTCCAGGCGCCCTTGAGCGCATCCCAGTCGACGCCGCCATGTTCGGCAAAACCGTCGTCCTCGCTGGCGATGACGGCGCGCTTGAGCGTCTTGGGCAACTGGTCATCGTCCACCCAGGCCTGGGCCCAGGGAACCTGCCGCTTCTCCTTCAACAGCCGGATGGCCTCGCTGCGCTGGAAGCTGGTGGACTGCGGCGGCAGCACATTCATCAGCGCGATGCGGCCGGCAAACCAGAGCTGCAGGCAGATCACGGCCAGCGCGAGGACGGCGAGCAATCGGCCGACGTGGCGCATCACAACGACGACCTCAGTGCTTTCAACACCGGCGCGGTGTCCGGCCGCACGCCGCGCCAAAAGAGAAATGCCTCGGCCGCCTGCTCGATCAGCATGCCCAGGCCGTCGCGCGGCTCGGCGCCGTGGGCGGTGGCCCAGTCGAGAAAGCCTTGCGCCTTGGGGCCATACATCATGTCCAGCGCCAGCGCGCCGCGGGCCAGCACGCGCGCGTCGACAGGCGAGGCCGCGCCAGCCAGGCTGGTGCTGGTTGCGTTCACGACGATGTCCTGCGCGTCCGGCGCGCCGGCCAGCGGCGCGGCGGTCAATGGCACGCCAAGGTGGGTGTGGCTGGCGACCAGTGCCTCGGCCTTGTCGACGCTGCGGTTGACGACGGTGATGTGTGCGGGCTTGGCCGCTATCAGGCTGCCCAGCACACCCGCCGCCGCGCCGCCAGCACCGACGAGCAGCACCTGCAGGCCCGTGAGCGAGCGGCCGGTGTTGCGCTGGATGTCGTTGACGAGGCCGGCGCCATCGGTGTTGTCACCGGTCCAACCGCCTTCGTCGAAGCGCAGCGTGTTGACGGCGCCGGCCAACTGCGCGCGTTCCGTGCGTGTCGCGGCCAGCGCGAAGGCGTCGAACTTGAAGGGCAC
>NZ_JBDSQX010000099.1:0-72147 GCF_039929605.1 Roseateles sp. | reverse complement strand
CACGGCTCGGCGCTGTTCACGCGCGGCGAGACCCAGGCTCTCGTCATCGCGACGCTGGGCACGGACCGTGACGCACAGCGCATCGACGCGCTGGACGGCGAGTTCGAAGACCGCTTCATGATGCACTACAACATGCCCCCCTTCGCCACCGGCGAGACGGGTCGTGTCGGTAGCCCGAAGCGCCGCGAAATCGGCCACGGCCGCCTCGCCAAGCGCGCGCTGATCGCCGCGTTGCCGAGCAAGGAAGACTTCCCGTACTCGGTGCGCGTGGTCTCGGAAATCACCGAGTCCAACGGCTCGTCGTCGATGGCTTCGGTCTGCGGCGGCTGCCTCGCGCTGAAGGACGCCGGCGTGCCGATGAAGGCCCACGTGGCCGGCATCGCCATGGGCCTGATCAAGGACGCTAACCGCTTTGCCGTGCTGACCGATATCCTGGGTGACGAAGATCACCTCGGCGACATGGACTTCAAGGTGGCCGGCACGACGACCGGCATCACCGCCCTGCAGATGGACATCAAGATCCAGGGCATCACCAAGGAAATCATGCAGGTCGCCCTGGCGCAAGCCAAGGAAGCTCGCCTGCACATCCTCGGCAAGATGACGGAAGCCATGGGCACGGCCAACACCGAGGTGTCGCAATTCGCGCCGCGTCTGTACACGATGAAGATCAACCCGGAGAAGATCCGTGACGTCATCGGCAAGGGCGGCTCCACCATCCGCGCACTGACCGAAGAGACCGGCACGACGATCGACATCGGCGAAGACGGCACGATCACGATCGCCTCGACGGATGCCGACAAGGCCGAACTGGCCAAGAAGCGCATTCAGGAAATCACCGCCGAAGTCGAAGTGGGCAAGATCTACGAAGGCCCGATCGTCAAGATCCTGGACTTCGGCGCCCTCGTGAATCTGCTGCCTGGCAAGGACGGCCTGCTGCACATCAGCCAGATCGCCCACCAGCGCGTCGAGAAGGTCACTGACTTCCTGACCGAAGGCCAAGTGGTCAAGGTCAAGGTGCTCGAGACCGACGAGAAGGGTCGCATCAAGCTGTCGATGAAGGCGCTGATCGACCGTGACGCCGCGCCGGCTCCGGCCGCGCCTGCGGCTGACGTCACGCCGCCTGCTGCGGAGTAATTGACTCAGCGATGAAAGCCATCGCAATCACCCGCCCCGGCGGGCCCGAAGTGCTGGAGCTGGCCGAGAGGCCGGACCCAGTCGCGGGCCCGGGTGAGTGCCTGATCCGCGTTGCAGCTTCGGGCATCAACCGCCCGGACGTGCTGCAGCGCAAGGGCGCCTACCCGCCGCCGCCGGGTGCGAGCGAGCTGCCCGGGCTTGAGGTTGCTGGCGAGATCGTCGCCGGGGACGTCGGAGCCCTGGCCGCGCATGGCTTCAAGCTGGGCGACGAGGTCTGCGCGTTGGTCAACGGTGGTGGCTATGCCGAACTGTGCACGGCGCCGGTAGGCCAATGCTTGCCGGTGCCGCGAGGCTGGACGCTGGCGCAAGCCGCGACGCTGCCCGAGACCTGCTACACCGTCTGGGCCAATGTCTTTGATCGCGTTGGCCTGCAAGCCGGCGAGACGCTGCTGATCCATGGCGGCTCCAGCGGCATCGGCGTGACGGCTATCCAGATCGCCAAGGCGCTCGGCGCCCGTGTGCTGGTGACCGTCGGCAGTGCCGACAAGGCCGAAGCCTGCAAGGCGCTGGGCGCCGACGTCGCCATCAACTACCGCGAACAGGACTTCGTCGCCGAAGCCAAGGCTGCCACGGGCGGTCGTGGCGTCGACGTGATCCTGGACATGGTGGCGGGCGACTACATCGGCCGCGGCGTGCAGGCGCTGGCTGAGGATGGCCGTCTGGCGCTGATCGCGGTGCAGGGTGGCGTGAAGTCGGAGATCGACGCCGGCCTCGTGCTGCGCAAGCGTTTGACGATCACCGGCTCGACGCTGCGCCCGCGCTCGGCGGCATTCAAGGCGGGGCTCGCACGCGCACTGCGTGACAAGGTATGGCCGCTGATCGAAGCAGGACGCGTCAAGCCGGTCGTTTGCCGCGAGCTGCCGGCGGCCCAGGCTGCCGAGGCGCATGCGCTGATGGAATCGAACCAGCACATCGGCAAGATCGTGCTCACATGGCAACGGAGCTGACATGAGAAGAAAACTCGTCGTAGGCAACTGGAAGATGCATGGCAACCGTGCGGCCAACGCGCAGTTGCTTGCCGGCCTCAAAGAAGCCGGCCCCTGGAACGCCGACGTCGCCGTTTGCGTGCCGGCCCTCTACATCGCCGAAACAGCGCTTGCGCTGACAGGCAACGCCATCGCCTACGGTGCGCAGGATTGCTCCTCGCACGAGCAGGGCGCCTACACCGGCGAGGTGTCCAGCGCGATGCTGGCCGACGTTGGCTGCCGCTACGCCATCGTCGGCCACTCGGAGCGACGCGCCTATCACGCGGAGAGCGACCAGCTCGTCGCCGACAAGGCCAAGGCCGCGCTGGCCCACGGTGTGACGCCCATCGTCTGCGTCGGCGAGACGCGCGCCGAGCGCGAAGCAGGCCAGACCGAAGCCGTCGTCAAGCGCCAACTCGCGGCCGTCATCCACACGCTGGCCCACTGCTGCGGCGAGATGGTCGTGGCCTACGAGCCCGTCTGGGCCATCGGCACCGGCCTGACCGCCTCGCCCGCCGAAGCGCAGGCTGTGCACGCTGTGCTGCGCGCCCAGTTGCACGCGGCGACGGACCGTTCTGGCGTCATGCGCATCCTCTATGGCGGCAGCGTCAAGGCCGACAACGCGGCCGAGTTGTTCTCGCAGGCGGACATCGACGGCGGCCTGATTGGCGGCGCGTCGTTGAAGGTGGCCGACTTTGCCGCCATCTGCCGGGCTGCGGCCCACTGAGTTATCCCGGCGTGTGCCATGAGGGCGCCCGTCACAAGAGTTTTGATGGAGTGTTTGGAATGCAGTTCTTTGCAAATCTGGTTTTGATCGTTCAGTTGCTTTCGGCTCTGGCGATCATCGGTCTGGTACTGGTGCAGCACGGCAAGGGTGCCGACATGGGTGCCTCCTTCGGCAGTGGTGCGTCGGGCAGCCTATTCGGCGCCACCGGCAGCGCCAATTTCCTGTCGCGCACCACGGCCGTCGCGGCCACGTTGTTCTTCGGTTGCACGCTGGGCCTTGCCTTCCTGTCCAACGGGCGCACGGCCACTTCGGGCAGTGACAGTGCGTTGGATCGCGCCCCGGTCACCGCGCCCGCGCCGGCTGCTTCCGGCGCTGCTGCCATCCCTGGCGCTGTCGTGGCTCCGGCCGTGCCGGCATCGGTCGCAGCCTCCGCAACAGCGAACTGAATCCCGACTAAAACCCTCGTCTGCTCACCGGGAAGCCCTGACTTTTCGGTATAGAATGCGAGGCTGTCTGGCAAGCAAACCCTCATTAGCTGCCGGGCGATTTGAATACCTGCCGTCGTGGTGAAATTGGTAGACACGCTATCTTGAGGGGGTAGTGGCGAAAGCTGTGCGAGTTCGAGTCTCGCCGACGGCACCAGAACATCGGCTAGGATTCCCGCTGGTCTTGAAGCGGGAGTCAGCCAGAGCGACCTGTCGCTGAGATCGCCTGATTCGGGTTGGTCAAAGCTAGGTTTAAGGCGGGCGCGATCCGCGAGCGAGTTTTTTCGATTCGCTGGTGGCGCGTCCGTTTGCTTTTGTGGCCTGCTTTTTGCAAGTCATGTTGACGAAGTCGTTTTAGTCGACCCGAGAAAGCCCAGATGAATCTCGATCAATACCTGCCTGTCATCCTCTTCATTTTGGTCGGCACGGTGGTCGGGATAGCACCCCAGGTGCTCGGCGCACTGCTCGGCCCGAATCGGCCCGATGCGGCCAAGAACTCCCCTTACGAATGCGGCTTTGAGGCCTTTGAAGACGCGCGCATGAAATTCGACGTGCGTTACTACCTCGTCGCGATTCTGTTCATTCTTTTCGACTTGGAAATTGCCTTCCTGTTTCCCTGGGCCGTGGCGCTCAAGGAGATTGGTGCAACGGGCTTCTGGGCGATGATGATCTTCCTCGGCATTCTGGTCGTCGGCTTTGCCTACGAATGGAAAAAGGGCGCCCTCGATTGGGAATAAGCCTGCGCCGACACAAGCTGGGAATTCGATATGGGTATTGAAGGCGTCTTGAAAGAGGGCTTCGTCACCACCTCGGTGGACAAGCTTATCAACTGGTCCAAGACCGGCTCGCTGTGGCCGATGACGTTTGGCTTGGCTTGCTGTGCCGTCGAGATGATGCACGCGGGCGCCGCTCGCTACGACATCGACCGCTTCGGCATGTTGTTTCGCCCGAGCCCGCGCCAGTCCGACCTGATGATCGTGGCCGGCACGCTGTGCAACAAGATGGCGCCGGCGCTGCGCAAGGTCTATGACCAGATGGCCGAGCCGCGCTGGGTGCTGTCGATGGGCAGCTGCGCCAATGGTGGCGGCTACTACCACTACAGCTATTCCGTCGTGCGTGGTTGCGACCGCATCGTGCCGGTGGACGTCTACGTGCCCGGCTGCCCGCCGACGGCCGAAGCGCTGCTGTACGGCATCCTGCAGTTGCAGGCCAAGATCCGCCGCGAAAACACCATTGCCCGCTGAGCGCCAAGGTATGAGCCTGAATCTCGAAATCCTGGCCCAGCAGGTTGGCGCCATCCTCGGTGAACGCGTCGTCTCGCTTCAGTCCGCCCTGGGTGAACTGACGCTGACCGTGCGTG
Organism: Roseateles sp.; assembly: GCF_039929605.1. GTDB lineage: Bacteria > Pseudomonadota > Gammaproteobacteria > Burkholderiales > Burkholderiaceae_C > Pelomonas. The sequence goes on along the minus strand of NZ_JBDSQX010000099.1, from coordinate 67,416 downwards.
CGGCCGATTACCTCGAAGTTGCCACCACGCTGCGGGACCACGCCGAACTGAAGTTTGAGCAGTTGATCGACCTTTGCGGCGTCGACTACAGCGAATTCGGCAACGGCGGCTACGAAGGCCAGCGTTACGCCATCGTCAGCCACCTGCTGTCGATCAGCAAGAACTGGCGCCTGCGCCTGAAGGTGTTCGCCACCGATGACGACTTCCCGGCGGTGGCCTCGGTCACCGGCGTGTGGAGTTCGGCCGACTGGTTCGAGCGCGAAGCCTTCGACATGTACGGCGTCATCTTCGACGGCCATGACGACCTGCGCCGCATCCTGACCGACTACGGCTTCATCGGCCACCCGATGCGCAAGGACTTCCCGGTGTCGGGTCACGTCGAGATGCGCTACGACGCCGAGCAGAAGCGCGTCATCTACCAGCCGGTGAGCATCGAGCCGCGCGAGATCACGCCGCGCATCATCCGCGAAGACAAGTACGGCGGAATCTGAACATGGCCGAGATCAAGAACTACACCCTCAACTTCGGCCCGCAACACCCGGCCGCCCACGGCGTGCTGCGCCTGGTGCTGGAGCTGGACGGCGAAGTCATCCAGCGCGCCGACCCCCACATCGGCCTGCTGCATCGCGCGACCGAGAAGCTGGCCGAGAGCAAGACCTACATCCAGTCGCTGCCCTACATGGACCGGCTCGACTATGTGTCGATGATGGCCAACGAGCAGGCCTACTGCCTGGCCATCGAGAAGATGATGGGCATCGAAGTGCCGATCCGCGCGCAATACATCCGTGTGATGTTTGCCGAGATCACGCGCTTGCTGAACCACCTGATGTGGCTGGGCGCGCATGGCCTGGACTGCGGTGCGATGAATGTGCTCATCTATGCGTTTCGCGAGCGCGAAGACCTGTTTGACATGTACGAGGCGGTTTCGGGTGCGCGCATGCATGCGGCCTACTTCCGGCCGGGCGGCGTCTACCGCGACCTGCCGGACACGATGCCCAAGCACCAGGCCAGCAAGATTCGCAATGCCAAGGCCATCGACCGCCTCAACGAGAACCGCCAGGGCTCGCTGCTGGACTTCATCGATGACTTCACGGCGCGCTTCCCGAAGAACGTCGACGACTACGAAACGCTGCTGACCGACAACCGCATCTGGAAGCAGCGCACCGTCGGTATTGGCGTTGTGTCGCCCGAGCGCGCGCTGAATCTGGGCTTCACCGGCCCGATGCTGCGCGGCTCCGGCATCGCCTGGGACTTGCGCAAGAAGCAGCCCTACGACGTGTACGACAAGATGGATTTCGACATCCCCATCGGCACGAATGGCGACACCTACGACCGCTACGTGGTGCGCGTGGAAGAGATGCGCCAGTCCAATCGCATCATCCAGCAGTGCTCGGCCTGGCTGCGTGCTAACGCCGGCCCGGTCATCACCGACAACCACAAGGTGGCGCCGCCTTCGCGCGTGGACATGAAGTCCAACATGGAAGAGCTGATCCACCACTTCAAGCTCTTCACCGAGGGCTTCCACGTGCCCGAGGGCGAGGCCTATGCGGCCGTCGAGCACCCGAAGGGCGAGTTCGGCATCTACATGGTCAGCGACGGCGCCAACAAACCCTATCGCCTGAAGATCCGCGCGCCGGGCTTTGCCCATTTGGCAGCGCTGGACGAGATGGGTCGCGGCCACATGATTGCGGACGCCGTCGCCATCATCGGCACCATGGACATCGTGTTCGGCGAGATTGATCGATGAGCAGCTACCAACTCTCTGACGCCACCCGCGCGCGCTTCGACCGCGAGGTCGCCAAGTACCCCTACGAACTGCGCCAGTCGGCCGTCATGGCCTGCTTGGCCATCGTGCAGCAGGAAGAGGGCTTCGTGCCGCGCGCTGCGGAGGATGCAATCGCCGCTCATCTCGGCATGGCGCCTATCGCCGTGTACGAGGTGACGACCTTCTACAACATGTACAACCAGCGCCCGGTTGGCAAGTTCAAGCTGGGCGTCTGTGCCAACCTGCCTTGTCAACTGCGCGACGGCCAGCACGCGCTGGACCACCTTTGCGGCAAGCTGGGCATCGAGCAGGGCGGTACGACGGCCGACGGCCTGTTCACCGTGCAGAAGACCGAGTGCCTGGGCGCCTGCGCCGACTCGCCGGTGATGCTGGTCAACGACCGCCAGATGTGCAGCTTCATGACGAATGACCGCCTCGATGAGTTGGTCGATGTGTTGCGCGCTGAAGCTGCGAAGGCCTGAGGACGACATGCTGGACCTCACCAAATTCCAATCCACGGGCGCCGAGACCTGTTTCCATGGCCGCCACATCACGCCCCAGATCTACGACGGGCTGGACGGCAAGAACTGGTCGATCAAGGACTATGAAGCTCGCGGTGGCTACGCGGCGCTGAAGAAAATCCTCGCGGCTGACGGCGGCATGACGGCCGATCAGGTCATTGCCGAAGTGAAGACCTCGGCGCTGCGCGGCCGCGGCGGCGCGGGTTTCCCGACCGGCCTGAAGTGGAGCTTCATGCCGCGCCAGTTCCCGGGTGCAAAGTATCTCGTCTGCAACTCGGACGAAGGCGAGCCGGGCACCTGCAAGGACCGCGACCTGCTGATGTTCAATCCGCATCAGGTCATCGAAGGCATGGCCATCGCCGCGTTCGCGATGGGCATCAAGGTCGGCTACAACTACATCCACGGTGAGATCTTCGAGGTCTACGAGCGCTTCGAAGCGGCCCTGGAAGAAGCGCGTGCCGCTGGCTACCTCGGCGACAACATCCTCGGCTCGACCTTCAGCTTTCAACTGCACGGCCACCACGGCTTTGGCGCCTACATCTGCGGCGAAGAGACCGCGTTGCTGGAGTCGCTCGAAGGCAAGAAGGGCCAGCCGCGCTTCAAGCCGCCGTTCCCGGCCAGCTTCGGCCTGTACGGCCGGCCGACGACGATCAACAACACCGAGACGTTTGCGGCGGTGCCCTGGATCATCCGCAATGGCGGCCAGGCCTACCTCGACATCGGCAAGCCCAACAACGGCGGCACCAAGCTGTTCTCGGTGTCCGGCGACGTGGAACGCCCGGGCAATTACGAGATCCCGCTGGGCACGCCGTTCTCCGTGCTGCTGGAGATGGCCGGTGGCGTGCGCAAGGGCCGCACGCTCAAGGCCGTGATCCCTGGCGGTTCGTCCGCCCCGGTGCTGACGGCCGAAGTGATGATGCAGTGCACGATGGACTACGACTCCATCGCCAAGGCCGGCTCCATGCTGGGTTCGGGCGCCGTCATCGTCATCGACGACTCGCGCTGCATGGTGCAGAGCCTGTTGCGCCTGTCCTACTTCTACGCCCACGAGTCCTGCGGACAGTGCACGCCCTGCCGCGAAGGCACCGGCTGGATGCACCGCGTGCTGGAACGCATCTATCACGGCGAGGGCAGGGCAGAGGATATCGACCTGCTGAACTCGGTGGCAGACAACATCCAGGGCCGCACGATCTGTGCGCTGGGCGACGCTGCGGCGATGCCTGTGCGCGCCATGATCAAGAACTTCAAACACGAGTTCTTGCACCTGATTGAACACAAGAAGCCCCTGGTGGCTCCGACCTGAGCGCCTAGAGAAACACCACCATGGTTGAAATCGAACTCGACGGTCAGAAGGTAGAAGCCAAGGAAGGCAGCATGATCATGCATGCCGCCGAAAAGGCCGGAACCTACATCCCGCACTTCTGCTATCACAAGAAGCTGAGCATCGCGGCCAACTGCCGCATGTGCCTGGTGGACGTGGAAAAGGCGCCCAAGCCCATGCCCGCCTGCGCCACGCCGGTGACGCAGGGCATGATCGTCCGCACCAAGAGCGACAAGGCGATCAAGGCGCAGCAGGGCGTCATGGAATTCCTGCTGATCAACCACCCGCTGGACTGCCCCATCTGCGACCAGGGCGGCGAATGCCAGCTGCAGGACCTGGCCGTGGGCTACGGCGCAGGCAAGAGCCGCTACACCGAAGAGAAGCGCGTCGTCTTCCACAAGAACGTCGGCCCGCTGATCTCGATGGAAGAGATGAGCCGCTGCATCCACTGCACCCGCTGCGTGCGCTTCGGCCAGGAGATCGCCGGCGTCATGGAATTGGGCATGGCCCACCGCGGCGAGCACAGCGAGATCCAGACCTTTGTCGGCCGCACGGTGGACTCCGAACTGTCGGGCAACATGATCGACATCTGCCCGGTCGGCGCGCTGACCAGCAAGCCCTTCCGCTACAGCGCCCGCACCTGGGAGCTCTCCCGTCGCAAGTCAGTCTCCCCGCACGATTCGACCGGCGCCAACCTGGTCGTCCAGGTCAAGAACCACCAGGTCCTGCGCGTCGTGCCGTTGGAGAACGAAGACGTCAACGAATGCTGGATCGCCGACCGCGACCGCTTCAGCTACGAAGCGCTGAACAGCGACGCGCGCCTGACCGCGCCGATGATCAAGCAGGGCGGCGCCTGGAAACAGGTCGACTGGACGACGGCGCTGGAATACATCGCCAACGGCCTGAAGTCGATCAAGACTGACCATGGCGCGGCGTCCATCGGTGCGCTGGGCTCGCCGCACAGCACCGTCGAGGAACTGCACTTGCTCGCACAACTCGTACGCGGCCTGGGCAGCGACAACATTGATCACCGCCTGCGCCACAGCGACTTCGGCAATGCCGCCGCAGCGGGCCAGGCGCACTGGCTGGGCACGTCGATCGCGAGCCTGTCCGAGCTGGACCGCGCCCTCGTCGTCGGCTCCAACCTGCGCAAGGACCATCCGCTGTTCGCCGCCCGCCTGCGCCACGCTGCGCGCCGTGGTGCCGCGATCAGCCGCATCGGCGTGAGCCAGGACGACTGGCTGATGCCGCTCGCCGCCTCGGTCTCTGTCGCACCTTCGGGCTGGGTACAAGCCCTGGCCGACGTGGCCGCAGCGATTGGCGATGGCGCGCCGCTGGCCGGCACCGCCACCGATGCAGCCAAGGCCATCGCCGGCGACCTGCAATCGGGCCAACGCAAGGCCATCCTGCTGGGCAACGCCGCCGCTGAACATCCGCAAGCCACCAGCCTGCTGGCGCTGGCGCAATGGATAGGCGCACAGACCGGCGCCAGCGTCGGCTATCTGACCGCTGCCGCCAACACGGTCGGCGCCCAACTCGTCAAGGCGCAGCCGCAGATCGACGGCCTGAACGCCGGCCAGATGCTGACCGGCACGCCGCTGAAGGCTGCGCTGCTGCTGAACACCGACCCGGTGCTCGACTCCGCCAACGCCGCCGCCGCAGCCAAGGCTCTGGAAGCCGCCGAGATGGTCGTGATACTGAGCCCATTCAAGTCCGGTCTCGAATACGCCGATGTGCTGCTGCCCATCGCGCCGTTCACGGAGACCTCGGGCAGTTTCGTCAACGCCGAGGGTCGCCTGCAAAGCTTCGTCGGCGTCGTCCGCCCGCTGGCCGAGACGCGCCCGGGCTGGAAGGTGCTGCGCGTGCTGGGCAATCTGCTCGGTTTGGCTGGCTTCGACCAGGACAGCTCCGAGCAGGTGCGCGAGCAGGCGCTGGGTGGCGACGTCTCTGCTCGCCTGAGCAATGCGACATTGGCGCCAGCGCAAGTCGTTGCGCGTGGTGAAGGCATCGAGCGCTTCGCCAACCTGCCCATCTACGCAACCGACGCGTTGGTGCGCAACTCGACCTCGCTGCAGCTGACGACCGACGGCCGCGAAGCTGCCACGGTCGGCCTGCCCACGGCGCTGTGGCAACAACTCGGCCTGCAAGCCGGCGATCTGGTTCGCGTCGTGCAAGACGGTGGCGCGGCGCAGTTGCCCGCCCGCCTCGAAGCCGGCCTGCCCGACGGCGTGGCCCGCGTGCCCGCCGGCCTCGCACAAACCGCTGCGCTGGGTGCCGCCTTCGGCACGCTGACGCTGAGCAAGGTCTGAGGGACCCTGAAGAAATGATCGACTCTCTCTACCAAAACGGCGCCTCGCTGCTGGGGGCCTTGTGGCCGCTGGTCTGGAGCCTGCTGAAGATCATCGCGGTCATCCTGCCGCTGCTGGGCTGCGTGGCCTACCTGACGCTGTGGGAGCGCAAGGCCATCGGCTGGTCGCAGATCCGCCCGGGCCCGAACCGCGTTGGGCCTTATGGCCTGCTGACCCCCATCGCCGATGCAGTCAAGCTGATCTTCAAGGAGATCATCAAGCCGGCCGCTGCGCACAAGGGCCTTTTCTTCCTCGGCCCGGTCATGACCATCATGCCGGCGCTGGCCGCCTGGGCCGTCGTGCCCTTCGGCCCGGATGCTGCAGTCGCCAACGTCAATGCCGGCCTGCTGTTCCTGATGGCGATCACGTCGCTCGAGGTCTATGGCGTCATCATTGCCGGCTGGGCCTCCAACTCCAAGTACGCCTTCCTCGGCGCGCTGCGCGCGTCGGCGCAGATGGTCTCCTACGAGATCTCGATGGGCTTCGCCCTCGTCATCGTGCTGATGGTGACCGGCAGCCTGAACATGACGGAAATCGTCATGGTGCAGGCCAAGGGCACGTTCGCCAACATGGGCCTGACCTTCCTGTCCTGGAACTGGCTGCCGCTGTTCCCGATCTTTATCGTCTACTTCATTTCGGGCCTGGCCGAAACCAACCGCCACCCGTTCGACGTTGTCGAAGGCGAGTCGGAAATCGTTGCCGGCCACATGATCGAGTACTCGGGCATGTCGTTCGCGATGTTCTTCCTGGCCGAGTACGCCAACATGATCCTCGTGTCATGCCTGGCCGTCCTCATGTTCCTGGGCGGCTGGACGGCACCGATCTCCTGGAGCTTGTTCGGCATGGAGCCGCCGGCCTTCATCCAGCACACGATGGCGTTCTGGAACTGGGCCTGGCTGTTCGGCAAGACCTTCTTCGTCGTCACGATGTTCCTGTGGGTGCGTGCCACGTTCCCGCGCTTCCGCTACGACCAGATCATGCGTCTGGGCTGGAAGATCTTCATTCCCATCACGCTGATCTGGCTGGTCGTTGTGGGTGCCTGGATGCAATTGCCGGCTCCGTACAACATCTGGAAGTGAGGCGGCGCCCATGACTGCAATCACGAATTTCGCGAAGACGTTCTTCCTCTGGGAACTGCTCAAGGGGATGAAGCTCACCGGGAGGCATTTCCTCTCGCGCAACATCACCATCCAGTTCCCCGAGGAGAAGACACCGCTCTCGCCGCGCTTCCGCGGCCTGCATGCGCTGCGCCGTTATGAAAACGGTGAAGAGCGCTGCATCGCCTGCAAGCTCTGCGAGGCTGTGTGCCCGGCGTTGGCCATCACCATCGAGAGCGACGTGCGCGCCGACGGCAGCCGCCGCACCACGCGCTACGACATCGACCTGACCAAGTGCATCTTCTGCGGCTTCTGCGAAGAGAGCTGCCCGGTGGACTCCATCGTCGAGACGAGCATCTTCGAATACCACGGAGAAAAGCGCGGCGACCTGTACTTCACCAAGGACATGCTGCTGGCAGTCGGTGACAAATACGAGACCGAGATCGCAGCCCAGAAGGAGGCCGACGCTAAATATCGTTGACCCCTCGTCCGGGAGTACCCGGCCGGTCCCCCGAGGGGACGCAGATGAACGCCGGCAAGCGCCGCCGTCCACATCTGCCCGAGTCGTCCTTGGGACGGCCCGGCGGACGCCCCGGATCCAGGTCACCAATGTTTGCCTGAGCACATATGGACATCACGACCATCCTTTTCTACGTCTTCTCCGGCATCTTGCTGGTGTCGTCGTTCCGCGTCATCACCGCGCGCAGCACCGTGCATGCGGCGCTGTTCCTGATCCTGTCGTTTTTCACGGCGTCCTGCATCTGGATGCTGCTGCAGGCCGAGTTCTTGGCGATTGCGCTGGTGCTCGTCTACATCGGCGCGGTGATGGTGCTCTTCCTCTTCGTCGTCATGATGCTGGACCTGAACACGGACAGCATGCGTGAAGGCTTCTGGAAGCACCTGCCGCTCGCGGCCGTCGTGGGGGCACTGATCGCCTTCGAGATGGGCATCGTGCTGATGGGCGGCTTCCAGCTGGCCGACGCGCCGGTGGCCACCGCCGAGCAGATCAGCATGGGCAACACCAAGCTGCTGGGCATCGAGGTCTACACCGCCTACCTGTACCCGCTGCAGATTGCGGCAGTGCTGCTGCTGGTCGCCATCGTCGCGGCCATCGCCTTGACGCTGCGCCGCCGCAAGGACTCGCGCGCCATGGACCCGTCCGAGCAGATCAAGGTCACCAAGGCCCAGCGCCTGAAGATCGTCAAGATGGCGCCCACCGTCAGCGCAACGCCGGCGCCGCCCGCCTCACCTACCGAAGGAGGCAAGGCATGATCGGCGCCGCTGCTGGATTGACCCTGGGCCATTTCCTGACGCTCGGCGCGATGCTGTTCGCGCTGTCGGTGATCGGCATCTTCCTGAACCGCAAGAACCTGATCGTGCTGCTGATGGCGATCGAGCTGATGCTGCTGGCGGTCAACCTGAACTTCGTTGCCTTCTCGCACTATCTGCCCGTCGAGGCCGACAAGATGGCCGGCCAGGTCTTCGTGTTCTTCATCCTGACCGTCGCGGCGGCCGAGTCGGCCATCGGCCTGGCCATCCTCGTCGTGCTGTTCCGCAACCGCGCCAGCATCAACGTCGAAGAACTCGACGAGCTCAAGGGCTAAGGGCACACCAGATGTCTGCACAACTCTCCCAGAACCTGCTGCTGACGGTGCCACTGGCGCCGCTCGCGGGCGCCATCGTTGCCGGCTTCTTTGGCAAGACGGTGGGCCGCCGCGGCTCGCACATCGTCACCATCCTCGGCGTGCTGATCGCCTTCATCCTGTCGGCCCAGACGCTGTACAGCGTGGCGGTCGATGGTGCTCGCTTCAACGCCACCATCTACGAGTGGATGAACCTCGGTTCGTTGAAGATGGAAGTTGGCTTCCTCATCGACGGTCTGACCGCCATGATGATGTGCGTCGTGACCTTCGTGTCGCTGATGGTGCACATCTACACCATCGGCTACATGGAAGAGGACGACGGCTACCAGCGCTTCTTCTCGTACATCTCGCTGTTCACGTTCAGCATGTTGATGCTGGTCATGAGCAACAACATGCTGCAGCTGTTCTTCGGCTGGGAAGCGGTGGGCCTGGTGTCGTACCTGCTGATCGGCTTCTGGTACAAGAAACCGACGGCCATCTTTGCCAACATGAAGGCCTTCCTGGTGAACCGGGTCGGTGACTTCGGCTTCATCCTCGGCATCGGCCTGCTGGTCGCTTTTGGCGGCACGCTGAACTACGCGGAGACGTTTGCCAAGGCGGACCTGCTGTCGAAGATGAGCTTCCCGCTGCCGTTGTGGGGTGGCGACTGGTCACTGATGACGGTCACCTGCATCTGCCTGTTCATCGGTGCGATGGGCAAGTCGGCGCAGTTCCCGCTGCACGTCTGGCTGCCCGACTCGATGGAAGGCCCGACGCCCATCTCCGCGCTGATCCACGCGGCGACGATGGTGACGGCCGGCATCTTCATGGTGGCGCGCATGTCGCCGCTGTTCGAGCTGAGCGACACGGCGCTGAACTTCGTCATGGTGATCGGCTCGATCACGGCGCTGTTCATGGGATTCCTGGGCATCATCCAGAACGACATCAAGCGCGTCGTCGCCTACTCGACGCTGTCACAGCTCGGCTACATGACCGTGGCCCTGGGCGCCTCGGCCTACTCGGTCGGCGTGTTCCACCTGATGACGCACGCCTTCTTCAAGGCGCTGCTGTTCCTCGGCGCGGGCTCCGTCATCATCGGCATGCACCACGATCAGGACATCCGCAACATGGGCGGCCTGCGCAAGTACATGCCCATCACCTGGATCACGTCGCTGCTGGGTTCGCTGGCGCTGATCGGCACGCCGCTGTTCTCGGGCTTCTACTCGAAAGACTCGATCATCGAGGCCGTGCACGCCAGCCATCTTCCGGCTGCGGGCTTCGCCTACTTCGCCGTCATCGCCGGCGTGTTCGTGACGGCCTTCTACTCGTTCCGGATGTACTTTCTCGTCTTCCACGGCAAGGAGAATTTCCGTCACAAGCCCTTCCCGGGCGAACACGACCACCACGACGACGACCATGGCCACGGGCATGACGCGCATGTGCACGTGCCGCACGAGTCGCCCGCCGTTGTCTGGGTACCGCTGGTACTGCTGGCCATTCCGTCGGTTGTCATCGGCTTCATGACGATCCAGCCGATGCTGTTCGGCGACTTTTTCAAGGATGCCATCCTCGTCAACGAGCACGCCCACCCGGCGATGGAGGAACTCGCCGGTGACTTCCACGGCGCCGCTGCGATGGCCCTGCATGGCCTGACCTCGCTGCCCTTCTGGCTGGCCCTGTCCGGCGTCGTCACGGCCTATGTGTTCTACATGGTCGCGCCGCAGATCCCGGCCACGCTGGCCAGGGTGCTGCGCCCGCTGATCGTCGTGCTGGAGAACAAGTACTTCCTGGACTGGTTCAACGAGAACGTGCTGGCTCGCGGCGCTCGTCTCCTGGGCACCGGCCTGTGGAAGGGCGGCGACGGCGCGCTGATCGACGGGCTCATCATCAACGGTTCGGCCCGCACGGTGGGCGGCATTGCTGGCCTAGTGCGCCGCCTGCAGAGCGGCCACCTGTATTGGTATGCCCTCGTCATGATCCTCGGCGTCACCGGTCTGATGACCTGGCAGCTCTGGCCCTACATCGAGCCCCAGTTCAAGTCGCTGCTCGGGGCTTGAGGAGATAACAAGAATGTTGCTGAGTCTTGCGATTTTTCTACCCATCGTCTGCGGCGGCTTGCTGCTGGCGCTTGGGCGCGATGAGCAGGCGCACGCCGTGCGCTGGCTGGCCCTGGTGGCCGCGGTGGCGAGCTTTCTCGCCACCGTCCCGCTGATCACTGGGTTCGATACGACGACGGCTGCCATGCAGTTCGTCGAGAACCACCCGTGGATCGAGCGCTTCGCTATCAACTACCACCTCGGCGTGGACGGCATCTCGATGTGGTTCGTGCCGCTAACGGCCTTCATCACCGTCATCGTCGTCATCTCCGCCTGGGAGGTCATCGAGACGCGCGTCAACCAGTACATGGGCGCGTTCTTGATCCTGTCGGGTCTGATGGTGGGCGTGTTCTCGGCGCTGGACGGCATGCTGTTCTACGTGTTCTTCGAGGCCACGCTGATTCCGATGTACATCATCATCGGCGTGTGGGGCGGCGCGAACCGCGTCTACGCGGCCTTCAAGTTCTTCCTCTACACGCTGGCCGGCTCACTCTTGATGCTGATCGCGCTGCTCTATCTGTACACACAGGCCGGTGGCAGCTTCGACATCCAGACCTGGCACAAGCTGCCGCTGTCGGGTACGGCGCAGACCTATCTCTTCTTCGCCTTCCTGGCCGCCTTCTCGGTGAAGGTGCCGATGTGGCCGGTGCACACCTGGCTGCCCGACGCCCACGTCGAGGCGCCCACCGGCGGCTCCGTCGTGCTGGCGGCCATCATGCTGAAGCTGGGTTGCTACGGCTTCCTGCGTTTCTCGCTGCCGATCGCACCGGATGCGGCTCGCGAATGGGCTTGGCTCATCATCGCGATGTCGCTAATCGCCGTCGTCTACATCGGCCTCGTGGCCCTGGTGCAGAAGGACATGAAGAAGCTGGTGGCCTACTCATCTATCGCCCACATGGGCTTCGTGACGCTCGGCTTTTTCATCTTCAACGAGCTCGGTGTGTCCGGTGGCCTCGTGCAGATGATTGCCCACGGCTTCGTGTCGGGCGCCATGTTCCTGTGCATCGGCGTGCTCTACGACCGTGTGCATTCGCGAGAGATCGCGGCCTATGGCGGTGTCGTCAACACCATGCCCAAGTTCGCCGCCTTCGCCGTCTTCTTCGGCATGGCCAACTGCGGCCTGCCTGCCACGGCCGGTTTCGTTGGCGAGTGGCTGGTCATCCTCGGCACCGTGCAGTTCAACTTCTGGCTGGGCGGCATCGCGGCCACGGCTCTGGTCTTCGGTGCGGCCTACACGCTGTGGATGATCAAGCGCGTCTACTTCGGCGACATCGCCAACGACAAGGTCCGCGCGCTGACCGACATCAACAGCCGCGAGTTCCTCATGCTGGCCCTGCTGGCCGTGGCGACGCTCTTCATGGGCCTGTATCCCAAGCCCTTCACCGACGTGATGCACCAGTCGGTCACCGAGCTGCTCAAGCACGTTGCGCTCACCAAGATCCCGGCCTGATCCCGAGCAGAGGCAAGAACAATGAACGACATGAACTGGCTCGCGATCTACCCTGAAATCCTGCTGCTCGTGATGGCCTGCGTCGTTGCGCTGGCGGACCTGTGGGTCACCGACGAGCAACGCCGCCCGACCTACTGGCTGACCCAACTGACGCTGGTCGTCGTGGGCGGCATGCACTTCTACTACTACGACGCGGGCGCGACGTCCTACGCCATGCAAAACATGGTGGTGGCCGACCCCATGGGCCACTTGCTCGCGGGCTTCGCCTGCCTGGCCACGCTGATCACGCTGGTCTACGCGCGTCCCTACGCGGCGCACCGCGAGATGCTCAAAGGCGAGCTCTTCATCCTCAGCCTGTTCTCGCTGCTGGGCATCAACGTGATGCTGTCGGCCAACAACTTCCTGGTTGTCTACCTCGGCCTGGAACTGATGAGCTTGTCGTTGTACGCGCTGGTGGCGTTGCGCCGCGACCATGCCGTGTCGACCGAAGCCGCGATGAAGTATTTCGTCCTCGGCGCGCTGGCGAGTGGCTTCCTGCTGTACGGCCTGTCGATGATGTACGGCGCTACCGGCTCGCTGAACATTCCCGAAGTCTTCGACGTCATCTCCAAGGGCATTCCGAACAAGTCCGTGCTGGTTTTCGGCACCGTCTTCGTCGTCGCCGGCCTGGCGTTCAAGCTCGGTGCCGCACCCTTCCACATATGGGTGCCCGACGTCTACCGGGGCGCACCTACCGCCGTCACGCTGCTGATCGGCGGCGCGCCCAAGCTGGCCGCCTTCGCGATCACCGTGCGTCTGCTCGTCGAGGGCATGATCGGCCTGGCCGTGGACTGGCAGCAGATGCTCATCGTGCTGTCCGTCATGTCGCTGCTCATCGGCAACCTGGCGGCCATCGCGCAGAGCAACCTGAAGCGCATGCTGGCGTACTCGACCATTGCCAACATGGGTTTCATGCTGCTGGGCATGGCCTCTGGTGTCGTCAACAACAACACCTTGTCTGCCGCCAACGCGTACAGCTCGGCCATGTTCTACGCCATCACCTACGTGCTGACGACGCTGGGCACCTTCGGCATGATCATCCTGCTGTCGCGCCAAGGCCATGAGGCCGAGGAGATCAAGGACCTCGCCGGTCTCTTCAAGCGCAGCCCGTGGTTCGCGCTGGTCATGGCGCTCTTCATGTTCTCGCTGGCCGGCCTGCCGCCCACCGTCGGCTTCTACGCCAAGCTTGCCGTGCTGCAGGCGCTGGTGTCCACCGGCCTGCCGTTCTACCTGTGGCTGGCGGGCTTTGCGGTCGTCGTGTCGCTGATCGGCGCCTTCTACTACCTGCGCGTCGTCAAGGTCATGTTCTTCGATGAGCCGACCGACATGGCGCCGCTTGCCGCGCCCGCCGATGTGCGCTTCGTCATGACGCTGAACGGCGCGGCAGTGCTGGTTTTCGGCCTGCTGCCCGGCGGCCTGCTGGAGCTGTGCAAGGTCGCGATCCGCCAAGCCTTGGCGACCTGAGGCGCGGCCAGGCATGGACCAGTCCGTCGCCGTCTGGCTGGTCCTTGCGTTGGCCGCCATCGCGGCCAATCTGCCGTATTTCAACGAGCGGCTGCTGCTCGTCGGCCCGCGCCGCGCGCCCAAGGCGGCCTGGTGGCGGCTGCTGGAGCTGGTGCTGATGGCCGCGCTCACCTTCGGGGTTGGGTCTGCGCTGGAGGCCCGCATCGGCCAGCGCCACGCGCAGGGCTGGGAGTTCTACGCGGCGGGTGCCTGCCTCTTCATCACGCTGGGCTTTCCCGGCTTTGTCTGGAGATACCTGCGCCGTGGCCCAGTCTCAAGAGCCTGACGACCATCTGATCGAGCGCCCGCTCGAAAGCACTCAGGTCTATCGCGGCCATTTCCTCGACGTACGCCGCGACCTCATCGCGCTGCCCGACGGCAACACTTCACACCGCGAATACATCCGCCATCCTGGCGCCGTCATGGTTGTGCCACTGCTCGACGACGGCCGCCTGCTGATGGAGCGCCAGTACCGCTACCCGATGGCGCGCGTCATGCTGGAGTTCCCGGCCGGCAAGCTTGATGCGGGCGAGGCCCCGCTCGTCTGCGGCCAGCGCGAGCTGCTTGAAGAAACCGGCTACAGCGCCGCCGAATGGGCCTATGCCGGCGTGCTGCACAACGCCATCGCCTACTCGGACGAAGGCATCCACATCTACTTCGCGCGCGGCCTGCAGCGTGGCGAGCAGAAGCTCGACGATGGCGAGTTTCTGGAGATCGTCACGCATACAGCCGACGAACTCGACCGCCTGGCGGCCAATGGCGAGTTGACAGACGCGAAGACGCTGATCGGCCTGCTGTGGCTGCAGCGCTGGCAGCAGGGCGCCTGGGCACTCGACTGGCAGCCGGCCTGACGTCGCTGCGCCTGTCCGTTGCGCAGGCCGGGCCCTCGTGCATGACCTCTGGCGGCTTTGTATCAGGCCGTTACCCTCAAGCGTTTTGTCTTCCGAACCCCGTCCTCAGAAGAAGGTCTTTCCATGACTCGCGCAACGCCGATCCTCACCGTTCTGACGCTGGCCCTGGCCCTCACCGCCTGCGGCAAGGGTGGCAAGCCCGATGACGCCAAGGCTGCGGCGGCCAAGCCCGCTGCCCCTTTGCTGCTGGCGCCCGAGGACCTGCGTGCGGTGGGGCAGAGCGGCCTGATCGGCGGCGCCGTCATCTCCGGCGCCATCGAGCCGGCGCGCCGCGCCGACCTGCGTGCCGAGGTGGCCGCCGTCGTCGTGCAAGTGGCCAAGGACAACGGTGAGCGCGTGCGCGCGGGGGACCTCATCATTCGCCTCGACCCGACCTCCATCCGCGACGGCCTCACGTCCGCCGACGAGGCCTTGCGCGCTGCCCAGCAAAGCTTCGAGCAGACCGAGCGCGTGCTGACCCGCCAGCGCACGCTGAACCAGCAGGGCATGATCTCCATGCAAGGCCTCGAAGACGCCGAAGTGCGCCGCAACGCCGCGCAGAGCGAACTGGCCGCAGCCAAGGCGCGTGCTGCCACGGCGCGCCAGCAGGTCTCTCGCACCGAGATCCGCGCACCGTTCGACGGTGTCGTCAGCGAGCGCAAGACGTCGGTCGGTGACACCGTGCAGATCGGCCGCGAACTCGTGAAGGTCATCGACCCGACGTCCATGCGCTTCGAAGGCCAGGTCTCCGCCGACCGCTTGGGTGAACTCAAGGTCGGCCAGCCGGTGGCCTTTCGCATCAATGGCTTCGGCGATACCGAGTTCAGCGGCAAACTGTCCCGCATCGACGCTTCTGCCAACGCGACGACCCGCCAGGTCGAACTCATCGCCGAGTTCAACGACCGCAGCAAGGCGCCGCAGGTGGCCGGCCTCTACGCCGAAGGTCGCGTCGAGAACGCCGATCGTCGCTCGCTGGTGCTGGCCGAAGGCTCGGTGCAGCGCCAGGGCGACACCGCCGTCGTCTGGAAGGTGGCCGGCAATCAGTTGAAGAAGGTCACGGTGACGCTCGGCGAGCGCGACGACCGCCGCGGCGAGGTCGTGATCGTCTCGGGCCTGGCCCTGGGCGACCAAGTGCTTCGCGCGCCCACCGGCAGCCTGGTCGACGGCGCACCGGTGCAGCGCGTTGGCGCCGGTGCCGGCGCGGCCTCCGCCATCCCGGCGGCCGCCGCTGCCAGCAAGTAACCGCAGGAGGCTGCATGTTCCTCTCCAACTTCAGCATCAACAAGCCCGTCGCGACCGTGGTCATGGTCATCGGGCTGATGCTGGTGGGCCTGCTGGCGCTGTCCAAGCTCAAGGTCAACCAGTTCCCCGAGGTCGAGCCGCCGGTGCTCGTCATCAACATCCCCTATCCGGGTGCGTCGCCCGAGACGGTGGAGCGCGAGGTCGTCAACCGCATCGAGAAGGCGCTGCAGAGCATCTCCGGCGTGGATCGCTCCAACTCCACGTCGCGCGAAGGCAGCGCCACCATCGTGCTCATCTTCGACTTCTCGAAGAACATGATCGAGGCCGCCGACGAGGTGCGCAACGCCATCGCCTCGGTGCGCTACAAGCTGCCCACCGAGATCCGCGAGCCCATCATCACGCGGGCCGACCCCGGCGCCCAGCCCATCCTGCAGCTGTCGCTGTCCAGCACGATGCTGACGCACGCCCAGCTCAGCCGGCTGGCCGAAGACCAGCTCGCCGAGCGCTTTCGCGGCATCACCGGCGTGGCGGTCGTCACCGTCAATGGCGCGCTCAAACGTGAGCTGTCCATCCTGCTGCGCGCCGAGAAGCTGCGCGAGTTCGGCGTTTCGGTCACCGAAGTCACCACCGCCGTGCGCGCGCAGAACACCACCGCGCCGGTGGGCAAGGTGCGTGGCGAGCTGGAAGACCAGAGCATCCGCCTGCTCGGCCGCCTGGAGAGCCCGGCCGAGTTCGAGCAGATGATCGTCAAGCGTTTGGTCACAGCCACGGGCAACACCGTCGTGCGCCTGGGCCAGGTCGCCGAAGTGAAGGACGGCTTTGCCGAGATGACCGGCTACAGCTTGCGCAACGGCCGGCCCAACGTCGGCCTCTCGATCACGCGCTCACGCGACAGCTCCACGGTCAGCGTCGCCGTCGCCGCCCGTGCGCTGCTGAAGGAAGTCGAGAAGGACCTGCCCAAGGGCACGACGCTGGAAATCACGCAGGACGGCGGCAAGGACGCCGAGAACAGCCTCGACAACGTGACCCATGCGCTGGTGTTCGGCGCCGGCCTGACGATCTTCGTCGTCTACGCCTTCCTGAACAGCTGGCGCTCGACGCTGATCACGGCGCTGTCGCTGCCCACCTCCGTGCTGGCCGCTTTCATCGCCGTCTGGCTGCTCGGCTTCTCGCTGAACTTCATGAGCCTGCTCGGTCTGAGCCTGGCCATCGGCGTGCTCATCGATGACGCCATCGTCGTGCGGGAGAACATCGTGCGGCACATGGAGCGCGGCAGCGACCGGGTCACCGCCGCGCGCGAGGGTACGGCCGAGATCGGCCTGGCCGTTGCGGCCACCACCTTCGCCATCGTCGCGGTGTTCGTGCCGGTCGCCTTCATGGGCAACGGCCCCGGCCAGTGGTTCAAGCCCTTCGCACTGACCGTCGTCGCCTCCGTCATCGTCTCGCTGCTGATCAGCTTCACGCTCGACCCGATGCTGTCGGCCTACTGGGGCGACCCCCCGGGCTACCACCACGCCGAAAAGAAGGGCATCAGCAAAGTGCTGCACCGCTTCAACGAGTGGTTCGACCGCGTGGCCAACGGCTACGGCCACGTCATCGCCTGGGCGCTGCATCACCGCCGCTGGATGGCCGCGTTCGCCGTGGTGAGCTTCGTGGGCGCCATCGCGCTACAGGCCACGATTGGCGGCTCCAGCTTCCTGCCGCAGGCCGATGCCGGCTTCCTCATCATCGACGTGCGCGCACCGGCGTCCAGCAGCCTGGAGTATTCAAAGCTCAAGCTCGACGCCGCTGCGGCCCTGGCCTCGACGATGCCCGAGACCAAGGCGACGACGGCCTATCCCAACGCCAGCGGCGGCCGCATCTATGTCGACATCGGCAAGAGCACCGAGCGCCAGCGTTCGGCCGGCGACGTCGCCAAGATCCTGCGCGAGCGGGTCGGCCGCCTCGTCGGCGCCGAGTACGTCGTGCTCGACGACCTGAACAACGGCGCGCAGAAGCCCGTGCAGATCCGCTTCTACGGTGCTGATTCGCGCAAGCTCCAGGAGATCACGCAGCAGTTCGTGACCACGCTGCGCGGCGTCAAGGGCGCGGTCGATGTCGGCTACTCCGAGCAGGACCCGCAGAACGAGCTGCAGATCGAGCTCGACCGCGGCCTGGCCAACCAGATGGGCATCTCGGTCAACGACGCGGCCCAGGCGCTGCGCGTGGCCTTTGCCGGCGTCGAGGTGGGCGACTGGATCGACCCGACCGGCGAAGCCCGCGACGTGGCCGTGCGCCTGCACCCGGCCGACCGTGTTGACGCCGCCAACATCGAGCGCTTGCCCATCACCGTCACCGGCACCAACCGCATGGTGCCGCTGGACCAGATCGCCACCGTCACGATGGGCAAGGGCCCCGGCCAGATCCAGCACGGTGACGGCAAGCGCACCATCACCGTCAGCGCCAACGCCCAGGGGCGCGCGCCCGGCGAGATCACGTCGGAGGCGAAGAAGTTGGCCAGCGCCATCAACTTCCCCCCGGGCTTCGGCGTCGAGCTGGCGGGCTCCGCACGCGACCAGGAAGTGGTGTTCACCGCCATGATCACAGCGCTGCTGTCGGGCATCGCGCTGATGTACTTTGTGCTCGTCATCCAATTCAACAGCTTCACGGCGCCGCTGGGCGTCATGCTGTCGCTGCCGCTGAGCCTGATCGGCGTCGTGCTGGCGCTGATCCTGACGGGCGGCACGCTGAACCTGATGAGCCTCATCGGCGTCATCATGCTGATGGGCTTGGTGGCCAAGAACGCCATCCTGCTGCTGGACGCGACGCGGCAGGAAGAGAGTGCCGGCATCGACCGCGAAGAGGCGCTGATGCATGCGGGCCGCAAGCGCTTCCGCCCCATCCTGATGACGACGCTGGCGCTGATCGCCGGCATGCTGCCGGTGGCCGTGGGCATCGGCGAGGGCGGCGAGTTCTACCGCCCGATGGCCGTGGCCATCATCGGCGGCACGATCACGTCGACCTTCCTGACACTGCTGATCGTGCCGACCTTCTACGACAGCATCGAGCTCGCCCGCGATGGCGCGTTGGCCAAGTTCCAGCGCCGCGTGCCGCGCTTGACGGTGGTGGGCGCTTTCTTCGTGACCCTGATCGAGGCGGTGCTCACCTTGGTGATGCTGCGCTTCGTGTTCCGCATGATCGTCAAGCTCGGCCGCCTCGCCACCGGCCGCCGCGTGCCGGTCACACCAGCCGCCCAGGGTTGAGCAGGTCGAGCGGGTCCAGTGCCCGCTTGATCGCCCGCATCAGCGCGAGCGCCGTCGGGTCCTTGCGCTGCGCCAGCTCCTCGCGCTTGAGCCGGCCGATGCCATGCTCGGCCGAGATGGAGCCGCCGCGCTGCTGCACGGCGTTGTAGACCAGCTCGTTGATCGCCGGCTCGTGCCTGGCCAGGAACTCGGCCGGCGCGATACCCGCAGGCGCCTGCACGTTGTAGTGCAGGTTGCCGTCGCCGAGGTGGCCGAAGTTGATGACGGCTATGCCCGGCAGATAGTCGGCCAGCACCGCATCCATCTCGCTGACGAAGCTGGGGATGGCCGACACCGCCAACGAGATGTCGTGCTTGATGTTCAGCCCCGCCTGGGCCTGGGCCAGCGGGATGGATTCGCGCAAGTGCCAGAAGGCGTTCGCTTGCTGCAGGCTCTGAGCGATGGCCGCGTCCTGCACGGCGCCGCGCTCGATGGCGGCCTGCAGCAGCCCTTCGAAAACGCTGCGCGCATGCTCGGCGCTCTCGGCGTCGGACAGCTCCAGCAACACCGTCCATTCGGCGGCACCCAGTGGCTGGGCCAACTGCGGCAACTCGCGGGCCACGAGCGCCAGCGACGCGCGGCTCATCACTTCAAAGCCGGTCAACGCATCGCCTGCGCGGTCGCGCGCCAGGCCCAGCAGCGCGACGGCATCGTTCAGCGTGCCGCATGCGGCCAGCGCCGTCAGCCGCTCCTTGGGCTGCGGATAGAGCTTCATCGTTGCTGCGGTGATGATGCCCAGCGTCCCCTCGCTGCCGATGAAGAGGTCGCGCAGGTCGTAGCCGGTGTTGTCCTTGCGCAAGCCGGACAGGCCGTGCCAGACGTCGCCGGTGGCTGTTACCACCTCCAAGCCAAGACACAGCTCGCGCGCGTTGCCATAACGCAGCACCTGCGTGCCACCGGCATTCGTCGCCAGGTTGCCGCCCAGCGTGCACGAGCCCTCGGCCGCGAGGCTGAGCGGGAACAACATGCCGGCCCCGGCGGCGGCGGCCTGCACCTCGGCCAGCACGCAGCCGGCCTCGGCCGTCAGGCTGGCGTTGGCCAAGTCGATCTCGCGCACGCGCTTCATGCGCGATAGGGTCAGCACGAGTTGGCGGCCGCTGTCGTCCGGCGTCGAGCCGCCGACCAGCCCGGTGTTGCCGCCCTGCGGCACGACAGCGACGCGGTGCTGGTGGCAGAGCCGCATCACTGCGGCCACTTCGTCCGTGCACGCTGGCCGAGCGACGGCCAGCGCGCGGCCCACGTAGCGCTTGCGCCAGTCGTTCTCGTAGGCGGCCAGGTCGCCACCCGCCAGCAACCCCGCCTCGCCGAGCCGCTCACGCAGCGCGTCGAGCAACGGGTTCATATGGCCTTCGCTGCCGCCAGCCGCTGGCGGATCTGCGCCGTGCAGGCGATGAAGATGACGGCGCCGAGGATGACTTCACCCAGCGCCAGCCACTGGCCGAGGCCGCCCTCGCTCGTCGAGCGCACCAGGCCTTCCAACACGTAGAGCCAGATGGCCAACGACAGCCAGCGGTAGGTGTACATGCGGTAGCGCCACAGCCCGACGGGCGCGGCCAGCAGCGGCAGCGCCTTGACGGCGAGCGTGCCGCGGCCGGTCGGCGCCAGCCACAACTCCCAGGCCAGGCACAGCAAAATCAGCGCGACGGTGGCCCCCAAAGCGACGTGATGGGAGAGGCGCTCGCGGGCCGTTGGTTCGGTTCTTTCAAGGGCAGGGGACATAGCTGCGGCATCATAGAAGCCATGTCCCTGCCGCCTGCCGCTCCCGTCTCCGCCGATCCCGATGCGCCGCTGGCGCGCAACCCCATCGCCTTCGCGGGCAACTTCGTCACCGACCTGCTGGCCTGGCCCTGGCTGCAGACGCTGCACACCTTCCGCCAGCGCTTCCGCGAGGAGAAGCTCGGCCTCACCGCCGGCAGCCTCACCTTCACGACGCTCATCTCACTCGTGCCGCTGCTGACGGTGATGCTGGCCATCTTCACGGCCTTCCCGATGTTCTCGAACTTCCAGGCGGCACTGGAACAGTACTTCCTGAAGAGCCTGATCCCGCCCAACATCGCCAAGCCCGTGCTTGCCTCGCTGACGCAGTTCGCGGCCAAGGCCAACAAGCTCGGTGTCGTGGGCCTGGTCTTCCTCGGCGTCACGGCGCTGGCGCTGATGCTCACCATCGACCGCACGCTGAACGCCATCTGGCGCGTGCCGCGGCCGCGGCCCATGGCGCAGCGCGTGCTCGTCTATTGGGCCGCGCTGACGCTGGGGCCGCTGCTGCTGGGCGGCAGCCTCACGCTGACGAGCTATGCCGTCAGCGTCGGCGAGGGCCTGTTCACCAAGATGCCGGGCAACCTGGCTGCGCTGCTCGGCGGGGCCGACATCCTGCTGCTCGGCCTGGCCATGGCGGGGCTCTTCCACTACGTGCCCAACACCCACGTGCGCTGGCGCCACGCGCTGCTGGGCGGCGCCTTCGTATCCATCGGCTTCTCGTTCGCCAAGTCGCTGCTCGCCTGGTACTTGAAGCTGGTGCCGACCTATTCGACGCTCTACGGCGCCTTCGCCACCGTGCCGGTCTTTCTCGTCTGGGTCTACCTGGGCTGGGTGATCGTGCTGCTCGGCGCCATCCTGGCGGCCAACACGCCCAGCCTGACCGGCCGCCTTCACCTGCGCCCCGACACGCCGGGCCAGCCCATGGCGCTGGCGCTGGAGGTGCTGCGCGAACTCTGGCGCGTGCGCGAGGCCGGCCAGCAGGGCTTGTCAGACCTGGGCCTGGCCAGCGCCTTGCGCGTGGACCCGCTGCAGCTCAGTCCCGTCGTCGACAAGCTGCTGGCGATGGACTGGCTGGGTCGCTTGGAAGAGGAGGGCGCCCAGCGCCTGGTGCTGTTGTGCTCGCCCGAACGGGTAGCGGCTGCGCCCTTGATCGCCACCTTCTTGGCCGAGCGCCATGGCTTGCTGGCCAACCTGTGGGCGCGCGGTGAGCTGTCCAGCCTGACGCTGGACCAGTTGCTCACTGAGGCTGGAAGCGCCCGCTCCTAGGAGTGCAGCACCACCAACAGGGCCGTCGCTGCGGACTTGCCCACGTTGCGGATGGCATGCGGCCCGTCCACCGCATAACGTGCTGTCTCGCCGGCCTTGAGCTTGCTCGTCACGCCTTGCGCGGTGACCTCCAGGCTGCCGGTCAGCACGCTGAGGTGCTCGCGCGAGCCGGGCTCGTGGGCTTGCGAATCGAGCACGCCCCCGGCCTGCATGCTCAGCTCGTACCACTCGAACTGACCCGCCAGCTCGATGGGCCCGAGGATGCGCAGCTTGCACAACCCGTCCGGGCTGGTGAGCCCCGGCGTCGCGTGGGCCGGTACGGTCTCGATGGCCGGCGTGGCCGTGCGTTCGGTGCCGAGCAGCTCGCCCATCTCCACACCCAGCGCGTTCGCCAGCCGCCACACCACGGCCACCGTGGGATTAGCCTGGTTGCGCTCGATCTGCGACAACATCGACTTGCTCACGCCGGCCCGCTTGGAGAGATCATCCAGCGACAGGCCACGGCTGGCGCGCAAGGCTTGCAGCGCGGCGCCGACGCGCGGCGGTTCGAGATCGGTAGCGGGCTTGTTCATGCTTGACGGCAATAGACGTTTTTCAGATACTGCACGAATGTTCGATATATCGAACGCGTCCACTGCCGAATTGTGCACCAGGAGAGTGGCCATGAGCCAAGCCTTCTTTCAACACCTGCAAACCGAACTCGACGGCATCCGCGCCGCCGGCCTCTACAAGTCCGAGCGCGTCATCACCACGCCCCAGGGCGCCGTCGTGCAGACAACCGAGGGCCGCGAGGTCATCAACCTGTGCGCCAACAACTACCTCGGGCTGTCGTCGCACCCGCAGGTGATCGAGGCGGCGCATGAGGCGTTGCGCACCCATGGCTTCGGCCTGTCGTCGGTGCGCTTCATCTGCGGCACGCAGGACGTGCACAAGGAACTCGAAGCGCGCATCGCCCGTTTCGTCGGCTGCGAGGACGCCATCCTCTACGCCGCCGCCTTCGATGCCAATGGCGGCCTGTTCGAGCCGCTGCTGGGCGAGCAGGACGCCATCATCAGCGACGCGCTCAACCACGCCTCCATCATCGACGGCATCCGCCTGTGCAAGGCGCAGCGCTGGCGCTATGAGCACAACAACCTCGACGACCTGGAGCGCTGCCTGAAGGAAGCCAAGGAGAAGGGCGCCCGCTTCACGCTGGTGTTCACCGACGGCGTGTTCTCGATGGACGGCACCATCGCCCAGCTCGACAAGATCCGCGCGCTCTGCGACCGCTACGACGCGCTGCTCGGCATCGACGAATGCCACGCGTCAGGCTTCATGGGCAAGACCGGCCGCGGCACGGCCGAGCACCGAGGAGTGTTCGGCAAGATCGACATCATCACCGGCACTTTCGGCAAGGCGCTGGGTGGCGCGAGCGGCGGCTTCACGGCCGCGCGCAAGGAAGTCGTCGAGCTGCTGCGCCAGCGCTCGCGGCCCTATCTCTTCAGCAACACGCTGGCGCCCAGCATTGCCGGCGCGTCGCTCGCGGTGCTAGATCTGCTGGAAGCCTCCACGGCGCTTCGCGACAAGCTCGAAGCAAACACCGCCTGGTTCCGCGAGGCCATCCAGGCCGCCGGCTTCGAGATCAAGCCCGGCACCCACCCGATCGTGCCCATCATGGTCTACGACGCGGTGATGGCGCAGAAGCTCAGCGCGCGCATCCTGGAACTGGGCATCTACGCGGTGGGTTTCTTCTTCCCGGTTGTGCCCAAGGGCCAGGCGCGCATCCGCGTGCAGGTGTCGGCTGTGCATGAACGAGAGCATCTGGAGAAGGCCGTTGCCGCGTTCACGCTGGCGGGCCGTGAACTGGACCTCATCAAATGAAGATCCTCATCATTGGCGCGAATGGCCAGATCGGCACCGAGCTGGCGACGGAGCTGGCCAAGCTGCACGGCAACGACGCCGTCGTCACGAGCGACCTCAGTCCCAAAGGCCGCGTGCCCCAGTTGCACCACGAGACACTGGACGTGACCGATGCCGGCGCGCTGGCCACCATCGTCAAGCGCCACCGCATCACGCAGATCTACCACCTCGCTGCGGCCCTCTCGGCCAATGGCGAGAAGCACCCGATGTGGGCCTGGGACCTGAACATGAAGGGCCTGCTCAACGTGCTGGAGCTGGCCCGGCACGAGAAGCTGGACCGCATCTTCTGGCCCAGCTCGATTGCCGCCTTCGGCCCCAACACGCCGGCCATCGACACGCCGCAGACGACCGTGATGGACCCGACCACCGTCTACGGCATCTCCAAGCTGGCAGGTGAGCGCTGGTGTGCCTGGTACCACGCCAAGCACGGCGTGGACGTGCGCAGCCTGCGCTACCCCGGCCTCATCAGCTGGAAGACGCCGCCCGGCGGTGGCACGACGGACTACGCCGTGGAGATCTTCCATGCGGCGCTTCAACAGGGTCGCTACACCTGCTTCCTCGAAGCCGGCCAGGCGCTGCCGATGATGTACATGCCCGACGCGCTACGCGCCACCATCGAGTTGATGCACGCGCCGGCCGACCACGTCAGGCAGCGCGGCAGCTACAACCTCGCCGGCGTCAGCTTCACGCCCGAGGGCATCGCCGCCAGCATCCGCCGCCGCTTGGCCGCCTTCACGATGGACTGCGTGCCCGACTTCCGCCAGGCCATCGCCGCGAGCTGGCCGCAGCGCATCGACGATGCTGCGGCACAAGCCGACTGGGGCTGGGCGCTGAAGTACGACCTCGACGCGATGGTCGACGACATGCTGACGAATCTGGCACGGGAACTGAAACGCACCTGAAAGGCCGTGCGCGCTGCCGCTGTTAGGCTGACCCGCATGACAAACATGCTGCCTGCCGGCCTGGTGACCGTGGCCCTGATGTCCGCGCTGCAGGCGTTCGCGCAGGTTGCGTCTGAGGCCCCGCCTGAGAAGGACGAGAGCTTTCGCTACTTGCTCGGCGCGTCCGTTGCCAGCGTCCCGGAGTACGACGGCGCCAGCCAGCGCCAAATCAAGATCAGGCCGCTGTGGGCGGCCCGCTTCGGCCGCATCCGTGTCGCCACCTCGGGCGGCAGCGCCTTGCTCGGCTTCGGCCGCGAGAGTGTGGGCGCCGGGGCGAGCACCCAGCTCATCGAGGGCAAAAAGTGGCGCCTCGGCCTGTCGCTGCGCGTCGACAGTGGCCGCAGCAGTGGTGATGCCGACACGACGCGGGGCCTGCCGGATGTGAAGCGCACGCTGCGTGCCCGGCTCAATGCGGGCTACAGCTTCACCAAGGACTGGAATGCGAGCGCCTCGGTGTCCCAAGACGTTTTGGGCCGCAAGGGCGGCATGACGGCGGGGCTGGATCTCGGCTGGCGCTTCTACCGCAGCGACGAGACGGAGTGGACGACCGGCGTCGGCCTGTCCGCAGCCAACGGGCTCAACCTGCGCAGCTATTTCGGCGTGCCGGCTTCGGCCGCCGCTGCTTCGGGCAAGCCGGCCTACGAGCCGGGCGGCGGGTTGCGTGATACGCACATCGGCGTCAACTTCAAGCATGCGCTGACCCCGCACTGGTTCGTGTTCGGCGGCGCCGGCGCGAGCCGCCTGCTCGGCCCGGCGGCCGCCAGCCCGCTGGTGCAGAGCCGCACGAACACCACAGCCGCCATGGGCGTCGCCTGGCGGAATTAGCGGCGACCTCTACAGCTTGACGCGGCCACGCCAGATGTCGGCGTACATGACCCAGTCGCCGATGAAGCTGTAGAGCGGGTACTTGAAGGTGGCCGGCCGGTTTTTCTCGAAGAAGAAGTGGCCTATCCACGCAAAGCCGTAGCCGCACAGCAGGCCGTTCAGCAGCCAGACGAAGGCGCCCGTTCTGAACAGTTGCCACAGGCAGACCAGCACCAGCGTCGAGCCGATGAAGTGCAGGCGCCGGCAGACAACGTTGCTGTGCTCGCGCAGGTAGAAGGGGTAGAAGTCGGCGAAGCGGGTGAAGCGTTCGGTGCTCATGCGCCGATTCAAGCGCGCGGCAGCGCAGGCAAACATGGTGTTTTCTATGGGGTGGAAGCGCAGGGATAGTGTGCTATGTTGCCCATGAAATTTGCCTCGGAGGCACCTATGAAAGTCGTCGATATCCTGCGTGTCAAAGGCGGCACCCTGTTCACCGTCACGCCCGACGAACTGCTGAAGGAGGCGATCGCGGCCATGGCCGAACGCGACATCGGCTCACTCGTCGTCATGGAGCATGGCGACCTCGTCGGCATGTTGACCTTTCGCGAGGTCATCCAGGCGGTCGTCAAGAACGGTGGCGAGGTCGGCACGACCATCGTGCGCACGGTGATGGACGATGCGCCGCTCACCTGCACGCCCGAGACCGAAATCGACGAGGTGCGCCGCATGATGCTGGGCCGCCACGCGCGCTACATGCCCGTGCTGAACGGCAAGACGCTGATGGGCGTGATCTCGCTGTACGACGTGGCCAAGGCCGTGGTGGACAGCCAGGACTTCGAGAACCGCATGCTCAAGGCCTACATCCGCGACTGGCCGGTGGAAGAGAACGCCGAGCCTGAGTCCAAGCTCTAGGAAGTTCGCAACGCATGAAGGCGGCCTTGCAGGGCCGCTTTTGCTTTTCAGGGCCGCCTAAAATTCAGCGCATATGTCAGGCAGCACCTTCGGCGAACTCTTTCGCGTCACCAACTTCGGCGAAAGCCACGGCCCGGCCATCGGCTGCGTTATCGACGGCTGCCCGCCGGGGATGCGCTTGAGCGAGGCCGACATCCAGCCCGAGCTGGACCGCCGCCGCCCCGGCACCAGCCGCCACGTCACGCAGCGCAACGAGCCGGACGCGGTGGAGATCCTGTCCGGCGTCTACGAAGGCGTCACGACCGGTACGCCGATCTGCCTGCTGATCAAGAACACCGACCAGCGCAGCAAGGACTACGGCAACATCCTCGACACCTTCCGCCCCGGCCACGCCGACTACACCTACTGGCGCAAGTACGGCGTGCGCGACCCGCGCGGCGGCGGGCGCTCGTCGGCGCGGCTGACGGCGCCGATGGTGGGCGCCGGCGCGGTCGCCCGCAAATGGCTGCGCCAGGCCTACGGCACCGAGTTCCGCGGCTGCATGACGCAGCTCGGCGATATCGAGATCCCGTTCGAGGGCTGGCAGCACGTCGGCCAGAACCCGTTCTTCGCCTGCAACGCCAGCAAGATCGACGAGCTGGAGGCCTACATGGACGCGCTGCGCAAGGCCGGCGATTCGGTCGGCGCGCGCATCCGCGTCGAGGCCACCGGCGTGCCTGTCGGCCTGGGTGAACCGCTGTTCGACAAGCTGGACGCCGACATCGCCTACGCGCTGATGGGCATCAACGCCGTCAAGGGCGTGGAGATCGGCGCCGGCTTCGGCGTGGTCGCGCAGAAGGGCACCGAGCACGGTGACGAATTGAGCCGCGACGGCTTCGCCAGCAACAACTCGGGCGGCATGCTGGGCGGCATCTCCACCGGCCAGGACATCGTCGCCAGCCTCGCCATCAAGCCCACCAGTTCCATCCGCAGCCCCAAGGCCAGCATCGACCGCGCCGGCAACCCGGCCGTCGTGGAAACCTTCGGCCGCCATGACCCCTGCGTAGGCATCCGCGCCACGCCCATCGCTGAGGCCATGCTGGCCCTGGTGCTGATGGACCATGCGCTGCGGCATCGGGCTCAGTGCGGTGATGTGGTGCTGCCGGTCGACCCGATTCCGGCAGCCCGTCCGGACTGAGCCGCAGTTCGTCGGCCAGGCCGCCGGGCCGATCCCGGGCCGGTGCAGCTCAGCCCTCACAAACCGCGTTTCGTCACACCGCCGCTGCGCCTTGGCGCCTCTGTTTCTAGACTGCTGTGTCTGTGGCAGAGAGTGTCTGGGGGAGTCATGCGCAAGTCCGTGAAATTGGGTGGCATCGCAGCCGTTGTGCTGCTGGTGGGTGGCGCCGGTGTGGCCGTCATGGCCAGCAAGGGCGACGGCCCCAAGAAGCCGGGTGACGAGAAGGCCAAGCCGACGCTGGAGTTCGTCGCCAGCGAGGTCGTCAAGCCCGTGCTCACCGCCATGCCGGCCCAGATCGAATTCAGCGGCCCGCTGGTGGCACCGGGCACGGTCGTCGTGCGCGCCAAGTCCAACGGCACGCTGCTGAACCTGGCGGTGGGCGAGGGCAGCCGCGTGAAGGCGGGCCAGGTGCTGGGCCAGGTCGACCTGGAAGAGCTGCGCTATCGCATCGCCGAGCGCGGCGCGAGTGTCGAGGCCATGCGTGCCCAGATGGACCAGGCCGGCCGCACGCTCAAGACCAACGAGGACCTGGCGGCCAAGAACTTCATCGCCCAGACGGCGTTGGACAACTCGCGCGCAGCCTACGAGTCGGCCCGCGCCAACTGGAATGCCGCCAAGGCGCAACTCGACACCAGCCAGGTGACGATGCGCCAGGCGGCGCTCATCGCGCCCATCAACGGCATCGTCGCCAAGCGCCACGCGCTGCCGGGCGAGAAGCTGGCGGCCGAGCAGCAAATCCTGAGCATCGTCGACCTCGCCAAGCTGGAGCTGGCCGGGTTGGTGGGCACGCACGAGGTGAGCCGCCTGCAGCCGGGTATGGCCGTGCAAGTCAAGGTAGAGGGCGTTGACGAGCCGGTCGAGGCCAAGATCGCGCGCATCGCGCCGGCCGCCGAGCCGGGCACGCGCTCCATCGGCGTGACGCTGGTGCTGGACAACCCCAAGGAGCTCTACCGCGCCGGCCAGTACGCCGTCGCCAAGGTCGTGCTTCAAGACGACACCCAGCGCCTGACCGTGCCTATCGCCGCCATCAGCCGCAACTCGGGGCAGGAACAGGTTTGGATGATCGAGAAGGGCGCCCTGGTGCGCCGTGTTGTGACGACCGGCCGCAGCGATGCCCGTGAAGGCCGCGTCGAGGTGCTGAACGGGCTCAAGCCTGAAGCCCAGGTGCTGGCTGCGCGCTTCGACAACCTGCGCGAGGGCGACCCGGCGCAGATCGTGGCCACCAAGTCCGCCAAGGTCGCCAGCGCCGCCGGCGCTGCGTCCGCCCCGGCGCAACAGTGAGGAGCGTGCCATGTGGATGACTCGCGTTTCCATCCAGAACCCGGTCTTCGCGACGATGGTGATGGTGGCCCTGTGTGTGCTGGGCCTGTTCTCGTATTCCAAGCTCGGCGTCGAGCAGATGCCCGACATCTCGCTGCCCGGCGCCAGTGTCGACATCCGCTACCCCGGCGCCTCGCCCGAGGCCGTGGAGCGTGAGATTGCCAAGCCTCTGGAAGAGGCACTTAACACCATTGCCGGCGTGGACCGCATCCAGTCGCGCAGCTTCGAGGGCCGCGTGCAGGCCAGCGTCGAGTTCTCGCTGAACACCGACATGAGCCGCGCCATGCAGGACCTGCGTGACCGCGTCGCCGGCGCGCAGGCGGGCTTCCCCAAGGACGCCAAACCGCCGACCGTGCAGCGCTTCCAGGCGGACAACGCCCAGCCCGTCGTCGTGATGGCGCTGCTGTCGCCCAACCGCGGTTCGCGCGAGCTGTCCATGATGGCCGACCTGATCGTCGCCAAGCGCCTGGGCCGCGTCGAAGGCGTGGCCAAGGTGGACGTGGGCGGCATGACGACGCGCGAGGTGCGCATTGACCTCGACCCGCTGCGCCTGCGTGCCTACGGCGTGACGCCGGCCGAGATCGCCAAGGCACTGGGCGAGGCCAATGCCGATCAGCCGGTCGGCCTGCTGTCCGACCAGACCTCCGACGCCATCCTGCGCGTGGAAGGCCGCGTGAAAGACCCCAAGGCGTTTGGGCAGATGGTCGTCGCCCGCCGCGGCAACCTGGCGCTGACGCTGAACGACCTCGGCACACTGGTCGAGCGCGAGCGCGAGCAGGACAGCATCGCCCGCATCAACGGCCAGCCGGCCGTGAGCTTCAACATCTTCAAGCAGCAGGACGCCAACATCGTCAAGACCGGCGACGCCGTGAAGGAGGCCATGGAGGAACTGCGCAACGTGCTGCCCAAGGACGTCGAGCTGCGCCTGATCTACGCCAACAGCGACTTCGTGAAGGGCTCGCTGACGGGCCTGAAGCACACGTTGATCGAAGGCGCACTGCTGACGGTGGCCATCGTCTTCCTGTTCCTGCACAGCTGGCGTTCCACCATCATCACGGGCCTGACGCTGCCCATCGCCGTCATCTCCAGCTTCATCGCCGTGCATGCCTTCGGCTTCACGCTGAACTTCATGACGATGATGGCGCTGAGCCTGTGCATCGGCCTGCTCATCGACGACGCCATCGTCGTGCGCGAGAACATCGTGCGCCACGTCGGCATGGGCAAGGACCACCGCACCGCCTCCTTCGACGGCACCAACGAGATCGGCCTCGCCGTCATGGCCACCACCTTCGCCATCTGCGCCGTCTTCGTGCCGGTCGCCTTCATGGGCGGCATCATCGGCAAGTTCTTCTACCCCTTCGGCATCACGGTGGCCGTGGCGGTGATGGTCAGCCTGTTCGTCAGCTTCACGCTCGACCCGATGCTGTCCTCCGTTTGGCATGACCCGCCGAGCACGCATCTGAAGAAGTGGCCCGTCATCGGCCACCTCATCCGCGCGACCGACTGGGGCATGGAGCGCCTGCACGACCTCTACGCGCACCTGATCGACTGGGCCTTCTCCGGCCGCCGCTACCGCGTCTTCGTGCCGCCCATCCCCGCCTACGGTCACCCATTCAGCGCCGATGGCAAACGCGACAAGGCCGCCAAGCGCGTCTTCCGCTTCGCAACGCTGACGCCGCGCGGCCTCGTCATGTGGGGCGCAGTCGCCAGCTTTGTGGCGGCACTGGCGCTGGCGCCGCTGGTGGGCAGCGAGTTCGTACCGCAGACCGACAACGGCTTCACGCAGGTCAACCTGCGCATGCCGGTGGCATCGAGCATCGAGCGCGGCAGCGCCAAGGTGGCGCAGATCGAGGAGATCCTGAAGAGCTACCCCGAGATCAAGACCGTCTCGACCGTGGTGGGCAGCACCGGTGAAGGCCTGTCCACCGGCCGCAACCAGGCCGCGCTGAACATCTCGCTGACCGACCGCAGCGAACGCAAGCGCTCGCAGAAGGAAATCGAGGACGCCATCCGCGCCGACATCGCCAAGATCCCCGGCATCGAGGTCAGCGTCGGCTTCGACCGCCCGATCTGGATCACCATCCTTGGCACCGACCCCGAGGTGCTGACCCAGACCGCCAAGGACCTGGTCGAGAAGATCAAGCTGATCCCTGGCGCGGTGGACGTGGACACGACGGTCAAGCCCGGCGTGCCCGCCTTCGCCGTGCGCCTGAAGGACTCGGCCATCCGCGAGCTCGGCTTGACCGCGCCGCAGATCGCTTCCAGCCTGCGCGCCTACGTCAACGGCGAGATCGCGACCTACTGGACGACGCCCGACGGCAACCAGGTCGAGGTGCTGCTGCGCCTGCCGCGCGAACAGCGCGAGCGCATCGAGCAGATGGCTAAGCTGCCGGTCGCCTTCTCCAAAGACGGCGCACCCATCACGCTGGACCAGGTCGCCACCATCGAGCCCGTGTTCAACCCCGAGGTCATCCGCCGCGAGAACCTGCAGCGCCGCGAGGCCGTGTTCGCCGGCGTGCAAGGCCGCCCGGGTGGCGACGTGAACGACGACGTGCAGAAGCTCATCAAGAACACACAGCTGCCCCCGGGTACGAGCTTCAAGGTGGACGGCGCCGGCAAGCAGCAAGCCGAAGCCTTCAACGGCCTGCTCGCCGCAATGGGCCTGGCCGTGGTGTTCATCTACATCGTGCTGGCCAGCCAGTTCGGCAGCTTCCTGCAGCCGATCGCCATCATGGCTTCGCTGCCGTTGGCGCTGATCGGCGTGATGCTGGCGCTGCTGCTGTGGCGCTCGACGCTGAACGTGTTCTCGATGATCGGCCTGGTCATGCTGATGGGCCTGGTGACCAAGAACGCCATCCTGCTGGTGGACTTTGCCAACCACGCCCGCAAGGCCGGCGCCACGGTGGCCGAGGCGCTGCGCGAGGCCGGCCTCATCCGTATGCGCCCCATCATCATGACGACGTCGGCGATGGTCTTCGGCATGCTGCCGATGGCGATTGCGCTGAACGACGGCGGCGAGATTCAAGCGCCCATGGGCCGCGCCATCATCGGCGGCGTTATCACGTCGACGCTGCTCACGCTGGTAGTGGTGCCGGTGCTGTACAGCTACCTGGTGCGGGACAAGAAGCCCGCCGTCAAGAAAGCGGAGCAGGGCGGTGGTGCGCTGCCTTTGCACGGCATGCCCGGCGCGATGCCGGCCGATAAGGAATAACCGAACCGATCTCCCTCGAGCGCTTCAGCGCTTGGGCCGGCCTCTTCGGGGGCCGGCCTTTTTGTTGGCCCGGGGAGGGCAGTCGAATTACAATCGGCGCGAAAGTAAGGAGACGCCATGGCTGAATCTACCGTCACCGCCAAGGGGCAAACCACGGTACCTGCGGACATCCGGGCTCTCATCGATGCCAAGCCGGGCACCCGCCTCGTGTGGTCGGCCATGCCGGACGGGACCATCATCGTGCGCGCCAAGACCAAGTCCATCCTGGACATGGCCGGCATGCTCAAGGCGCCCAAAGGCAGGCAGGTCAGCGTCGACGACATGAACCCCTGGCGCTGACGGGACGCGAGCCGTGCCGGCGCTCGACACCAACGTGTTGGTGCGTTACCTCGTCGAGGACGATGCGGCCCAACTCGCTGCAGCGCGCCGGTTCATCCGCCGCTGCGTCAGTGAAGGTGTCACCTTGTTCGTGCCCGTCACCGTCGTGCTGGAGCTTGAATGGGTGCTCCGCAAGAGCTTCGGCTTCGCCAAGGACGACGTGCTGCTGGCCTTGTCGCATCTGTTCTCGGCGGCGGAGCTCAGCATCGAATCGGAGCGCGCACTTGAAGTGGCGCTGCAACTGTTCCGCCAGGGCCCGGCCGACTTTGCCGACTGCCTGCACATCGCCTTGGCCGCCCAGGCCGGCGAGCAGCCGCTGTGGACGCTCGACAAGGGGGTGGCCAAGGTGGATGGCGCGCGGCTGCTGGCGAAGGGCTGAGCTGTGGATGGCCGTCGGCCCCTGCTACTTCCGTCGCTTGCAAGTCTTCAGCGCCCTCTCGACTCTGCTTGCGTCCTTCGGCGATTTCCCGAGAACCCAGGGATACGAAGGGCCGAACACATCCGCAGGCTCGCCTTCAATGGCGACGGCATGCAACAGGTAGCGCTGCCCTTCAAGATCGCGCTTCAAGCTCTCCACGGCGAAGTACCCGCCGCCAAATTGATATCGAACCGTCTGCGGAGCTTTCCAGTTCTTCGGATAAAGAACCTTCTCGACCTTCACGTCAACTTCTGCCCTTCCGCACAGCGTAATGAAGCCGCCGTCCACGGCAGGCTCGCCTTTGCAGGCACTCGGACCCTTGGCGGTCACGAAGCGGACATTGCTGGCGGTCCCAACAAAAACGTGCGTGGCCGCGCAAATCTCCTGCTCGAAGCTTGCCTCGGGGGGAGGCGGGGTGGCCATTGCTGCCGTCGCGAGCAAGGAAAGTGCGAACAAGGCGGCGGCTGTTGGATGCGGCATGGCGTCTCCCTCCCGGGCAGTGGATGCGTGGCGACTATGCCAATGAAACTTCGCGAATAACGCCTCGCAGCCATCGATGCGCCGCATCTCCATCCATGCGCGGATGCCACAGTAGCGAGACGGTGAAGGGCTGCAACGCCAGCGGCAACTCGAAGCTCAACAAGCCCTCGCGCAGATGTGCGGTATGCCGCTCCGGCACGGTGGCGATCAGGTCGGAGGCGCGTGCCAGCGCCAGCGCTTCGGCAAAGCCAGCCACAGTGACGCTGATGTCGCGGCGCAGGGCCAACAGGCTCATTGCCTCGTCGACCGGCCCGTGCGCCGCGCCGCCGCGCGAGACGGCGACGTGGCGACCGGCCGCGTAGCGCGCCGCCGTCAACTTGCCGCGACCCAGCGCATGGCCGGCTCGCACAACGGCGATGAAGCGCTCCCGGAACAGCGCCTGGGCGCGCAGCTCCGGCCCGGTGGTCGAGCCGATGACACCGGTCTCAAGATCCACGCGGCCATCGCGCAGCGGCGTGCTGTCCCGGTCAGGCTTGGGCACGAAGCGCAGGCGCACACCCGGCGCCTCGGCGGCCACGCGCGCCAGCAGCGCCGCGCCGAAGTTCTCGACGAAACCCTCGCGTGTGCGCAGCGAGAACTCGCGTTCCAGCTTGGCCAGGTCCAACGCCGCCGCCGGCCGCAGCGCCGCTTGCGCGCCCTGCACCAGCGGGCCGATGAGTTCGCGCAGTTCCAATGCCCGAGGCGACGCCACCAGCCCGCGCCCGGCGCGCACCAGCAGCGGGTCGCCGGTGGCTTCGCGCAGGCGGGCTAGGGACCGGCTCATGGCCGACGGGCTCAGCCGCAGCCGGCGTGCGGCACCGGCGACGCTGCCTTCGGCAAGCAGCGCATCGAGCGTCAGCAGCAGATTGAGGTCGGGGTCTGACATGGCGTCTGGTGCAGCAATGAAGTGCACATGATGCGTCTTCCGCCATGGCCGGTAAATGCCTAAGGTTGCGGCATGACGACCACAACCCTTGCCCCAACCGCCGCGCCACCCATCACCGGCGTGCTTGCCAGCCTGGCGTTGGCGACCTTGCTGCCCTCGCTTGCAGTCAGCAGCGCCAACGTCGCGCTGCCGACGCTGGCCACGGCGTTCGGCGCGCGTTTTGCCGACGTGCAATGGGTCGTGCTGGCCTATCTGCTCGCCACAACGATCCTCGTCGTCGGCGCCGGCCGCCTGGGCGATCTGATCGGTCGGCGCCGCGTGCTGATGGGCGGCATCGCGTTGTTCACCGTGGCATCGGCGCTGTGTGCCGTGGCACCCAGCCTTGCATGGCTGATCGCCGCGCGCGCGCTGCAGGGCGTGGGCGCGGCGGCGATGCTGGCGCTGACGATGGCCCTCGTCGGCGCGGCGCTGCCCAAGGCGCGTGCGGGCAGCGCGATGGGCTTGCTGGGCACGATGTCGGCCGCGGGCACCGCCCTCGGGCCGTCGCTCGGCGGCGTGCTCATCGCCGCTTTCGGCTGGCCGGCGATCTTTGCTGCCAACCTGCCGCTCGGCCTGCTGGCCTTGGTGATGGCCTGGCGCTGGCTGCCGGCAGATGGCGAGGTTAGGCAAACAACCAGCTTCGACCTGCCCGGCATGCTTTGGCTGGCGTTGACACTGGCCGCCTTCGCGCTCGCGATGACACAGCACCTCGGCCTGCTCGCCGTGGCGCCAATCGGCTTGCTCCTCTTCATACGCACCGAGGCCCGCGCCGCGTCGCCGTTGATCCGACTGGAGCGGCTGCGCGAGCCCGCCCTGGGCGCCGGCCTGGCGATGAACACGCTGGTCTCTGCCGTCATGATGGCCACGCTCGTCATCGGGCCCTTCCACCTCAGCGGCACGCTGGGTCTTGGCGCTGCGGCGGTGGGTGCGCTGATGTCCATCGGCCCCGTCGTGTCGGCCTTCAGCGGCGTGCCCGCCGGCCGGTTGGTCGACCACTTCGGCACGCAGCGCATGGCGCAGTTAGGCCTCGTCGCGATGGCGGCGGGCTGCGGGCTGATCGGCCTGCTGCCGGCATCTCTCGGCGCCATCGCCTACGTTGGGCCGCTCGTCATCGTCACGCCGGGCTATGCGCTTTTCCAGGCTGCCAACAACACGGCCGTCATGGACGGCGTGCAAGCCGAGCAGCGCGGCGTCGTCTCCGGCGTGTTGACGCTGTCGCGCAACCTCGGCCTCATCAGCGGCGCCTCGGCCATGGCGGCGGTCTACGCGATGGGCGGGCTGAGGGTGAGCTTCGCGATTGCTGTACTCATGCTTGCCCTGGCCATCGGGCTTGCCAGGCGCGTGCGTTGACCCGCACAATCGCCCCCGCTCCGGGGTGCCCGGGACTGGCTTGCCAGACCCAGACGCTGAGACGATCCAAAGGGATCGAACCCGTGAACTTGAACCGGCTAATACCGGCGTAAGGAGAGCGCATGCCTTGTGGCGTGCTGGCGCGGCCACCCAGTGGCGCGCACGCACCCCGCAGGCGGCCTTGGAGCAGAAGACCCACCCGCTCCAGGAGACCGCCGTGAACGCCCCCGAAAAACACCTCTCGATTGATGACCGCCTGTCGCTGACGCGTGAACCCTTTCCCGCGTCGACCAAGGCCTACGTCGCCGGCAGCCGGCCTGACGTGCGCGTGCCGATGCGCGAGATCGCGTTGACGAACGGCGAGACGGTCGTCGTGCACGACACCTCCGGCCCCTACACGGACGCTAACGCCACCATCGACGTGCGCCAAGGCCTGCCCGCCATCCGCACCGGCTGGGTCAGTGACCGTGCCGACACCGAGGCCTACACCGGCCGCACCCGTGTGGCGCTGGACGACGGCGGCAAGGAGGACAACGAGCGCATCGCCACCCTCCGCGCCGAGGCCGAGGCCCTCCAGCGTCAACCCCGCCGGGCCCAGCCCGGCGCCAACGTAACCCAGATGCACTACGCCCGCCGCGGCATCGTCACGCCGGAGATGGAGTTCGTGGCGCTGCGCGAGAACGGCAAGCGCGAGTGGATGCGCGAGTACCTGGGCGACGCCGAGCGCGAGGCGCGCCTGCGCGGTGATGCGATGGGTGCTGCCATCCCCGACATCATCACGCCCGAGTTCGTGCGCCAGGAGGTGGCGCGAGGCCGCGCCGTCATCCCGGGCAACATCAACCACACCGAGCTGGAGCCGACCATCATCGGCCGCAACTTCCTCGTCAAGGTCAACGCCAACATCGGCAATTCGGCCGTCACGTCCAGCATCGAGGAAGAGGTCGAAAAGCTCGTCTGGTCCATCCGCTGGGGCGCGGACACCGTGATGGACCTCTCCACCGGCCGCAACATCCACACCACGCGCGACTGGATCGTTAGGAGCTCGCCCGTGCCCATCGGCACCGTGCCCATCTACCAGGCGCTGGAGAAGGTGGGCGGCATCGCCGAAGACCTGAGCTGGGCCGTCTTCCGCGACACGCTGATCGAGCAGGCCGAGCAGGGCATCGACTACTTCACCATCCACGCCGGCCTGCGCCTGCCGTTCATCCACCTCACCACCAAGCGCCGCACCGGCATCGTGTCGCGCGGTGGCTCCATCCTCGCCAAGTGGTGCATCACGCATCACCGCGAGAACTTCCTGTACACGCACTTCGAAGAGATCTGCGAAATCATGAAGGCCTACGACGTGACCTTCTCGCTCGGCGACGGCCTGCGCCCCGGCAGCGGCGCAGACGCCAACGACGAGGCCCAGTTCGCCGAGCTGCGCACGTTGGGCGAGCTGACCAAGGTGGCCTGGAAGCACGACGTGCAGACCATGATCGAAGGCCCCGGCCATGTGCCCATGCACCTCATCCAGGCCAACATGACGGAGCAGTTGAAGCACTGCCACGAGGCGCCGTTCTACACACTGGGCCCGCTGACCATCGACATCGCGCCGGGCTACGACCACATCGCCAGCGCCATCGGCGCGGCCATGATCGGCTGGATGGGCACGGCCATGCTCTGCTACGTGACGCCCAAGGAGCACCTCGGCCTGCCCGACCGCGACGACGTCAAGCAAGGCCTCATCGCGTACAAGATCGCCGCTCACGCGGCCGACATCGCCAAGGGCCACCCCGGCGCCCGCGCGCGGGACGACGCGATGAGCAAGGCGCGCTTCGAGTTCCGCTGGAACGACCAGTTCGCACTCGGCCTGGACCCGGACACGGCGCGGGAATATCACGACGAGACGCTGCCCAAGGATTCGTCCAAGGAAGCTCACTTCTGCTCGATGTGCGGCCCGAAGTTCTGCTCGATGAAGATCACGCAGGACGTGCGCGAGTACGCGGCGACGCGCGGGCTGGAGGCCTCTGATGTGGTGGCCGACGGCATGGCGCAGAAGTCGGCCGAGTTCCGCGCGGCGGGCGGCGAGCTCTACATCCCCATCAAGCCGCAAGCCTGATGGATATCGCCATCGCAGGCGCCGGCGTCATGGGCCGGCTGCTGGCCTGGCAGCTGGCGCGGGCCGGGCATCGCGTGTCCGTTGTCGACCGGGCTGCTGGGCCGACCGAGCCCGTTGCCGCCGCCTTCACGGCCGCCGGCATGCTGAGCCCGTGGGCCGAACAGGAGCATGCCGAGCCCGAGATCACGGCACTGGGCTGGCGATCGCTCGAACTGTGGCCAGGCATTGCCGGCGCGCTGAGCCAGCCCGGCCTCGTGAGGACCGACGGCAGCCTGCTGCTGGCCCATGGCAGCGACGTGGGATCGGCGCAGCGCGTGCTCGCCCGGCTGAAGGGCGGCCCCGAGCCGTTGAACCGCGCCGCGCTGCAGATGCTGGAGCCCTCGCTCGCGCCCGACCTCAAGGCCTGGTGGCTGCCCGGCGAGGGGCAGCTGCTGCCGCGCGAGCTGCTGGCCGCGCTCGTGCAGCAGGCGCCCGGCGCCGACTGGCGCTGGGGTCGGCGTGCGACGGCCGTGCAGCCGCATCGAATCGAGCTGGGCGACGGCACTCGCATCGACGCCGACCTGGTCATCGACACGCGGGGCCTCGGCGCCAAGCCCGACCTGCCGACCCTGCGCGGTGTTCGGGGCGAGATCCTGTGGCTGCATGCACCGGGTGTCACGCTCAACCGCCCCGTGCGTTTGATGCACCCGCGCCACCGCGTCTACCTCGTGCCGAGGCCGGGCGATGTCATCGTCGTCGGCGCGTCCGAGGTCGAGAGCGAGGACCGCTCGCCGGTCAGCCTGCGCAGCGCCGTCGAGCTGATGGCTGCGGCCCACAGCGTGCTGCCCGCGCTGGCGGAGGCGCGCATCGTGCACATGGAAACCAACCTCCGCCCGGCCTTGCCGGACCATCGCCCGTGCATCCAGCAGCAGCCTGGATTGCTGCGTATCAACGGCCTGTTCCGCCACGGCTGGCTGCTGGCGCCAGCGCTGGCCGAGAAAGCTTTTGAACATGTCTGACTTCACGCTCAACCACGAGCCCCGACCCTGGCGCGAGGCCTTGAGCGTCGCCGCCTTGGTGGCCGAACAGGGCAGGGCGCCCGATGCCGTCGCCACGGCGATCAACGGCATCTTCGTGCCACGCGCTCGCCGCGACACGACGCTGATCCAACCCGGCGACGAGCTGACCTTGATCCAACCCATTACCGGAGGCTGACCATGTCGCCCTGGACTCTCTACGGCCGCACGCTGACGAGCCGTTTCCTGCTCGGCACAGCAGGCTATCCCTCGCCCGAGATCCTGCGCCGCGCCGTGCTCGCCAGTGGTGCGCAGGTGCTCACCGTCGGCCTCAAGCGCACGCTCGCCGCAGCCGGTGACAACGGTTTCGTCGCTGCCATCCGCGAGACGCTGCGCGAAACCGGCGGCCACCTGCTGCCCAACACCGCCGGCTGCCGCACCGCGCGCGAAGCCGTCACGCTGGCGCAGATGAGCCGCGAGCTGTACGAGACGAACTGGATCAAGCTCGAAGTCGTCGGCGACGAGTACACGCTGCAGCCCGACCCGTGGGAGCTGGTCATCGCGGCGGAGGCGTTAGCGAAAGACGGTTTCGAGGTCTTCCCCTACTGCACCGACGACCTCGTCACCTGCCGCCGCCTGCTCGACGCGGGCTGCCAGGTGTTGATGCCCTGGGGCGCGCCCATCGGCTCGGGCCAGGGCCTCCTCAACCCCTTTGCGCTGCGCACGCTCCGCGAGCGCCTGCCCGGCGTGCCGCTGATCGTCGACGCCGGCATCGGCGCGCCCTCGCACGCGGCCCAGGCCATGGAGCTGGGCTACGACGGCGTGCTGCTGAACTCCGCCGTCGCCCAGGCCGGCGACCCCATCCGCATGGCCGCCGCCTTCGGCCAGGCGATTGAGGCCGGGCGGTTGGGCTTTGAAGCCGGCGTGATGGCCAAGCAGGACATGGCGGTGGCGAGCACGCCGGTGGGTGGCCGGCCCTTCCTCATCCCATGAACAAGCCCGTCATCTGGAGCATTGCCGGCCTGGACAGCGGCGGCGGCGCGGGGCTGTCGGCCGACCAGCGTGCGGCGGACGCAGCCGGCGTTCATCTCTGCTCCGGCGCCGCCGCGCTGACGGCGCAAAACAGCGTTGCCGTCGAAGCCATCTTCCCGGTGCCGCCCGAGCAGTTGGACGCCCAGCTTGCGGCACTCGCCAGCGACCTGCCGCCCGCGGCCATCAAGACCGGGCTGCTGGGTGGCGTCGAGCAACTGCGTGTCGTCACGCGCTGGGTGGACCGCCTTCGCGAGCACGCGCCCATGGCACTCGTCGTCGACCCCGTGCTGCGCGCTTCCACCGGCGCGAGCTTTACCGACGAGGCGCTGCTGCGTGCCTACCGCGAGGAGCTGCTGCCGCGCGCCACGGTCGCCACGCCCAACCGGCGTGAAGCCGCGCGGCTGGTGGGCGAGGGCAGTGCGCCCGAACAAGCCCGCGCGCTGCAGACCCTGGGTGTGGCCAGCGTCTGCATCACCGGCGGCGATGAAGCCGGCCCGCTCGCCGTCGACTGGCTGGCCAGCCCGCACGCCAACGGCTGGCTCGCCCTGCCGCGCCGCGACGCACGCAACAACCATGGCACCGGCTGCTGCTTCGCGACCGGCCTGGCCGCCGCGTTGGCGCGGGGCTTTGTCGCTGCCGATGCGGCGGTGCTGGCCAAGATGCTGACGACCTCGGGCCTGCGTGCCGATGCCGCTCCCGGCGCCGGGGCGGGCCCGGTGCTGCCGTCGGCAGGCTTCATCACCGACGCCAGCCTGCTGCCCGCGCTGTTCGAGACCTTACCCGCCGGGTTGCCTGCCCGCCGCACCGACCCGCCCGCCGTCGAAGGCGTCTACGCCATCACCGACAGCGGCGCCCATGCCGCCCGGCTGTTCGGCGCGGGTGTGCGCACCGTGCAACTGCGCATCAAGCGTGCCGAAGGCGAAGGCGCCGCCGCCTGGCACACCCGCCTGGCCGGCGAGGTGCAGCCCGCCCGCGACGCCGCGCGTCGCCACAGCGCGACCTTCATCGTCAACGACCACTGGCGCGCCGCGCTCGCGCTGGGGGTGGATTTCGTCCACCTCGGCCAGGAAGACCTGCTGGCGCTGGACGCCACCGCCCGCGCCGATCTCGCCCAGGCCCGCGCTCGCGGCCTGCGCCTGGGCCTCAGTTCGCACAGCCTGTGGGAGCTGGCCCGCGCGGCGGCCTGGGCGCCCGATTACGTGGCCTGCGGCCCCGTCTGGCCCACGCTCACCAAGGCTATGCCGTGGCGGCCACAGGGGCTGGACAACCTGGCCTGGTGGGCGGCCATGTCGCCCGTGCCGGTAGTGGGCATCGGCGGTGTGCTGGCGCCGGAGCAGCTGATCCAGATCGCGACCTGCGGCGCCAGCGCCGGCTGCGTGGTGCGCGGGCTGACGCAGTTGCCGGTGCGCGAGTGGCTGGATGCCTGGCGCAGCGGCGCGGCCATGCCGCTGGCGACGCGGGCCGGCTGGCCGCACCCCAGCCTGCCGCGTTGATCAGCCTTGGTCGGCCTCGATCAAGGCCTGGTTCAAGGCCAGGTAGACCCGCAGCGAGGCGTGCGCGTCGTTGGCCGCGTACTGCAGCTGCTGCGGGGTCAAGGTCTTGTTGGCCCAGTTGGAGGTGGTCGCCTTCCTGGACTTGGAGAAGCGCCGGCCCAGCACGATGGCGACTGCCGCCTTCACGCCCACCTCATCCTTGAAGCCCAGCCGCTTCACCAGGTGCGCCAGGTCGATGGACTGGCCCAGGCGCAGGCCCAGCTTGCGCTGGATCTGGGGCCGGTCCGAGGCCAGGCCGAAGCCCACTTTGACGACATCGTCCGACTCGATCATGGCCTGCAGGAAGTCGCCCACACCCGGCGTGGCGGTCTGCACGATGAAGGCATCGGTCAGCGTGGCGAACTGGATGACCTCGGGGCCCGTCTGCGGCGCGCCGGCCACGAAGGTGGGCTTGCTCTCGGTGTCGAAGCCGACATGCCCGGCCTGCCGCAGCGCCTGCTCGGCGAACTCGAGTTGCGCGGCGGTCTTCAGCACGTGGATGCGGCTGGCCGGTAGCGCTTCGTAGGCCGGCAGGGCGGCGATCTGCTCAGTGGTGGGCCGCTGTAGCGGTGGTTTACGCATGGCGGCAGTATGGCCGCCTGCAACTCGCTCCACTCACGGGTTCAATATGAGCTGTCCGGCGGCTCGCCCGCCAGCAGCCTCGCCACCTGATCCGGCGGCACCGGCCTGCAGAAGCCGAAGCCCTGCATCAGGTCACAGTCCATCCCGATCAGCGCGGCTTCGTCGGCGGGCAACTCCACGCCCTCGGCGACGACGAGCATGCGCATCGCGTGGGCGACGCTCACCATGGACTCGACCAGCGTGCGGGAGTCGGCGCTGCTGGCCAGGCCGTGCACGAAGAAGCGGTCGATCTTGAGCTTGCGGCAGCGGATGCGGCGCAGATAGGCCAGCGAGCTGTAGCCGGTGCCGAAGTCGTCGATGGCCAGGCCGTAGCCCAGCCCCTGCAGCGTGAAGACAAAGGAGTCGGGCTTGTCGATGTCTTCGAAGCCGGCGCTTTCCGTCAGTTCGAACTCGATCTCTGCCGGGGTCAGATGCAGGGACTTGAGCTGCTGCAGGAAGCGTTCGCGGTGCTGGGGCTTGCGGCATTGCTCCCACGACAAATTGATGGCGACCAGTGGGCAGCTGAGGCCGAGCGCCTTCCAGGCGTCCAGGTCGCGGCGCAGGATGGCCAGCGTGGCCAGGCCGAGGTCGACGATGAGGCCGGAGCTTTCGGCCACGGGGATGAACTCGACCGGCGAGATCCAGCCGCGCTGCGGGTGCTTCCAGCGCGCCAGTGCCTCGAAGCCGTGGATGCGGCGCTGGGCGTCGTACTGCGGCTGATAGGCCAGCGAAAGCTCGTCGCCGGCCGCCAACGCGGTGCGCAGGTCATGCTCCAGCGCCAGGCGCAGGCGCAGCGCTTCGCCGATCTGGGGCGTGAAGAGCTGGAAGCTGTCCTTGCCCAGCTGCTTGGCGTGGCGCATGGCGGCGTCGGCGCAGCGCATGGCCTCGCTGGCGTTGCGTGCGTGGTCGGGCAGCGAGACGGCGCCGATGCTGACATGCAGGGGCAGCCATTGGCCGTCATGAAAGACGGGTTGGGTCAGGTCGGCCTGCAGTTGTGCGACATGGGCGCGCAGCGCGTCCTCGGGCAACCCGGGCACCAGCAGCATTGCGAACTCGTCGGCAGACAGGCGAGCCACCTGGTCTGCGTGCCGGCACAGCAGGCGCAGGCGCTGGCCGATGGCCTGCAGCACCGCGTCGCCGGTGGCGTGGTGGTGCTGGTCGTTGATCTGCTTGAAGTCGTCCAGGTCCAGGATCAGCAGCGTGGCGCCGCCGCCCTGCTGCAGCGCGCGCTCCAGCCGGCCGCGCAGATGCTCGCGGTTGGGCAGGTCGGTCAGCGCATCGAAGCGGGCGAGGTAGCGGGTGCGGCGCTCGACCTCCTTGATCTGCACACGCAGGCGCTTGGACATCCACCAGGCCAGGCCCGCCGTCGCCAGCAGCGTGCCCAGCGTGGCGCCCAGGAACTGGGCCAGGTCCAGCCACATCGGCAGGCGGCTGGCTTCCACGGCCAGCGTGCCGACGCGGCGCCCGGCAGCGTCCACCGGCACCTCCACCTGGGCGCTGCCGGCCAGCATGTCCAGGCTCGACAGCGCGGCTGCGGAGCGGGCGTAGAGCGTGAAGACGCTGCCGTCCGCCTTGAGCAACCGCGCGTGCAGGATGGCCGGGTTCTGCTGCAAGGCGGCGAGGCTCTCGCTGGCGTCGTTGCGGCTGTCGAACACCAGCGCTGCGGACACGGTCTGCGCCACGATGCTGGCCTGGGTCTGCAGGTCGCTGGTCTGGCGCTCCTTCAGGCGCAGGTATTGCAGCAGGCTCAGCACGAGGGCGAAGGCCAGCAGCGCCGCCAGCGCCACGACGAGTTCGCGCAGGCGCTCGAAGGCTTCGGAAAAACCTGGCTTCATGGCGTGGCCGTCTGATGACGCACAAAGCGGGCGAGGCGCAGCAACTTGGTGCTGATCACCAGCCCTGCGCGCCGCGCGGCGTCGAGCTCGACGTCGAAGACGATGCGGCCGTCTTCGACCTGAAGATTGATCATGGCGCCCTGGTCCAGCATCGCTGCGGTGTCGGACACCACGAGGACCGACGCCTGCGCCAGCATAGGCCGCAACGCCGGTTGTGGCGCGGGCAGATAGAGCAGGTGGCAACCGGCCAGCTGGTCGGCACGGGCGATGCGGCGCACGGCCACGGTCAGCTGGCGGATGGGTCGCCCGGACAGCGCCTGCAAAGAGCCTTCCATGCGGCCTTCCGTGCGGCTTTCGCCCACCGTGCAGACCTGCAGGCCGCCCTCCGGCGCGTCGCGCTCGGGCGGCCAGGTGACGAACATCAGCACGCGGTAGATGACCTCGGCCTTCAGCGACTCGGGGCTGGCCGTCTGCGCCAACGCCGCTGCCGACAAGCATCCAGCGAGCGCGCAGCCGGCCACCCAGCGCCAATGCGCTGACTGGCTTGAAATCCGCTGCTTGTAGGGCATGGGCGTTGTCAGAGCGAGAACCGCCAATCAAGGCGCCAGGCGCGCCCGGGTTGGGGGAT
Source organism: Roseateles sp. (assembly GCF_039929605.1). GTDB lineage: Bacteria > Pseudomonadota > Gammaproteobacteria > Burkholderiales > Burkholderiaceae_C > Pelomonas. The sequence continues at coordinate 22,580 of NZ_JBDSQX010000099.1, read as the reverse complement.
GCTGCCCAGCGTCACATCCGGTGTCGAAGGGTCGAGGTTGCGCCGGTTCAGCGCGTTGTTCACGTGCAGGGCCAGGCTCTGGCGGTCGTTGAGCCGGTAGCGCAGATGGGCGTTGACGATTGCCGTGGAAGGCACTTCCTCCACACGGCCCAGGCGCGGGCCGAGCAGGTTCCACTCGGCGCCCAGTTGCCAGCGCTGCCATTCAGGCGTGACGACGTGGCCCTTGAGCATCCAGCGCGGTGCATTGCTCAGCCGGTCGCCCGCGTCGTCGCGCGCGTCCATCCATGAAGCGCTCGCGCGCCACAGCCAGCCCTCGGTTGAGCGCTGCTCCACCCCCAGGTCCACGCCGCGCAGGCTGACACGCCCGACGTTGCGGTACTGCACGACGGCGTCGGGCTCGTTGCCCAGCATCACCGGCTCGATGAGGCGGCTCATGCGCGTGTAGTAGGCGTTGGCACTCACGGCCTGGCCACTGAGCAGCAGGTATTCCCAGGCTGCCTCGGCCGAGTTGACATGCTCTGGCTTCAACGCCGTGTTGCTGAGCTGGGTGGCGCCGTCGTCGTAGAAGCGCTCGTAGAGGTTGGGCGTGCGGAAGGACCGGGCCCACATCAGCTTGAACGATTCACGCTCATCGGGCCGGAAGGCCAGCACGGCGCGCGGTGACAGCGCGGGCGAGAAGCTGCGCACGCGGTCCACGCGCAGGCCGGTGGTCAGGTGCAGCGTGGACGACAGGCGCCACTGGTCCTGCGCGTACACCGCTGCGGAGTCCTGCGAGACCCGGGAATCCAGGCTCACCCGATAGGGCTCCAGGTCGAAGTTGCGCTGCACGCCTTGGGGCGAGGTGCGCAGCTCCGCGCCCAGCATGAGCTGGTGATTAAGCAGGCCGCGCCACAGCATGCGGCCCTCCAGCGTCGTCCACTGCGCATGAGCCACGTCCTTGTTGACCAGGTCGGGCGCCTGCCCGAACACGTAGCGGCCGCGGAAGTCGTAGCCGGCCACGCTCAGGCGCACGGTGCGGTGCACGTCGTCCTGCCAGCCTTCGTCGTAGGAGACCTCGCCGAGGACGAGGCTGTCGACGTAGTAGGTGCCGGGCACGCCGGCCAATGTGCCGTAGGGCGCGGTAGCCGCATCCTTCTCGCGGCGCACGGCGTTCAATGCCAGCCGCCAGGGGCCGTGACGGTACTTGGCCAGCAAGGCCGCCTGCCGCTCGCCATCCAGGCCGCGCACCCAGCCGTCGGGGGTACCGAGTTCGGGCAGATAGAGATTCTCGCCAGCGCTGCGCTGCAAGTTCAGGCCGATAAACAAATCGCGGTCGGCGGCGCTGCTGGCGCCGTAGTGCATCTCGACTCGGCGCAGGCCCTGCTCGCCCAGGCTGGCCTGGGTGGTCAGGCCAGGGGCATCCGCGCCATTCAGCGTGACGACGTTGACGACGCCCAGCAGCGCATTGCTGCCATAGACCGACGAGCCGGGGCCCTGCACCAGTTCCACCCGCTTGACCCACTCGGCCATCACCGGCAATTCGAGCTGAGGCAGGCCCTGGTCGTAGATGGCGTCGTTGACGCGCTGGCCGTCGATGGCCATCAGCAGGCGCGAGCTGTAGTCGCCCGGGCGGTTGAAGCCGCGCAGCCCCAGCGCGCTGTAGGTGCGCGAGTTGCTGACGTAGACGCCCGGCAACCGGGCCAGCAGGTCGCCTACCGTCTGGTGGCCCAGGGCGGCGGACTCCTGCCGCTCCAGCACGCTGACCGAGGCCGGCGCGTCCATCAGGCTCTGCGCATAGCGCGAGGGGCCTTGGACTTCGCGTTTGAGCAGGGCTTCCAGCGCAGCGTCGTCGGATGAATCGGCAGGCGGGGCGGCGTGAGCTGCCAGCGGCCAGGCGAGCGAGGCCAGCCAGGCCAGCCGGGCCAGCGCGAGGAAATGGCAGGTCATGAGGTCGGTCGCCGTCACCTGCGACGGCCGATGGGAACATGCCGGAAAGCTTATCTGCGGCTCTGCTCGCAGTCGCTGTCGGATGTCACGGAGGTCGCGTTTGATGCCGCGCTTTTACGCCTCAGTCCCTGAGCCTGCGCTGCCACAGCCGGTCGGCGGCCTCGAAGATCGTCTTGCCTTGAAGTGACTCGCGGTCGCGCGCCAGGGCCAGCCAGTCCAGCGTGTCGTGGTGGCTGCCCGGCACCAAGGCGGCCGAGCGCTCGGCCACGAGCCAGGCGTGCAGCCGGGTGTAGAGCTCGGGGTGGTGCTGGCGCGTCCAGGCCAGGCCGACGAGGTCGCCATAGGCTTCTTCGCGGCGGGTGGAGCGCATGTCGAGCCAGGCCTGCTGCAAGTGGGGCGCCAGGTTTTCGGGCACCTGGGCCGCGACGAAGCCGGCCGGCAGGCGGTACCAGGCGCCGTCGAGGTAGCGGCGGCAGTGGCCCAGCTCGTGCGCGGCCATCAGTTCCAGCGCGGCGGCGCGCAAGTCGGGGTCGATCGAGTCCAGCTGGCGTTGGCCGTCCGGGTTGCCGCGCATCGAGAACACCATCTTGCAGCGGCCCTCGTCATAGCCCAGTGCCAGCGGCGCGGCGCCGGGCGCGTCCTGCGGCTGTACGACGAGGTCCAGCGGCAGCGCCAGGCTCTGCTTGGCATGCACGATGACCGGCCAGATGCCTTGCAGCCAGCGGGTTTCGAGCGCCGTCAGGTCGGCGGCGTGGGCGCTCTGCGACAGCGCGGCGGACAGCAGGGCGATGAGGATGGGCAGTCGGCGCAGCACGTCGGAGGCTCCTTTGAGAGCATCTTCGGCGCGGCAGGGCCGCTGCTTCACACGGCACGCTGCGCGCGTCGTGAACTATTCGGACAAGACCGTCACAGAGCTGTAACCGCCCGGCCGCGCGCACCGTCAATCCGTCACGAACCGCAGGACGGTTGTCGGCGGCGCCCGCATGGGTTGCCCTGCGTCGCTAGCATCGTTCGCTTCGCAAGACGGCCCCCCCGCGGGCGACTCCGATGATGAATCCTTCGTTCCGGCGCAGGCTGATGCTCGCCACCGCATTGGTCGGCTGCGTGCTGCCGGCCGTCTCGGCGCCCGGCGACGCCGAGCCTGCCAGCTGGCGCGACGCCACCACCGGCCAGCGCATCGTCCGCATCGACGACCGCCCGGGCAACTACGGCCTCTACTTCAACTACAACCCCTTCACGCCCCAGGGCGACCTGATGATCTACCTCACGCCCGAGGGGATCCGCGTGGCCGACACCCGGACCTGGCAGACGCGGCTTGTGCTGAAGGGTCAGGTGGACCGGCTGCTGTTTGCGGGGCCGAAATCGCGCTCGGCCTACTACACGCTGCGCGACGCAACGGTGGAGGAGGGCGGTCCGTTCTCGGTATGGTCGGTGGACCTGGACAGCGGCAATGCTCGCAAGATCGCTGACCTGCCCGGCGGGCGCGTGCAATCCATCAACGCCGACGAGACGCTGCTCGCGGGCGCCTATGAGGTGGAGCCGCCGCCGCCCGACATCGCCGCCCAAGGCCGGCGCGACCCGGTGACAGGCTCGCCCGCCTACGCGGGCGTGGGGCCGGATGGCAAGCCGCTGTCGTTCGCAGCGGCCAAGGGCAAGTGGATGGCGGACCGCCTGGCCGCGCGCGTGCCGATGGAGATGTACAGCGTGTCCATCGCCACCGGCGAGCGCAAGCCCATCCACCGTGCGACGGACTGGCTCAACCACCTGCTGTTCTCGCCGAGCGACCCGACGCTGCTGATGTTCTGCCACGAGGGGCCCTGGCACGAGGTGGACCGCATCTGGACCATCCGCACCGACGGCACGCAGCTGACCAAGATCCACACCCGCACGATGGCCGGCGAGATCGCGGGCCACGAGTTCTGGGGCAGCGATGGCAAGACCGTCTGGTACGACCTGCAGATGCCGCGCGGCGGCACGACCTGGCTGACGGGGCGCAACCTGGCCACCGGCGAGCAGTGGCGCTACGAGGTGGCGCGTGAGCAGGCGTCGTATCACTTCTCGCAGTCGCCCGACGGCCAGCTGTTCTCGGGCGACGGCGGCAACGCCGGCAAGTGGATCAGCCTGCTCAAGCCGGTGGCGCGCGAGAAGCCGGTGCCCGGCCTCATCACGCCGGGCCGGCTGGAGACCGTGCGCGTGGCCGACCTGGGCAAGCAGGACTACACGCTGGAGCCCAACCAGCACTTCACGCCGGACGGCAAGTGGCTTGTGTATCGCGCCAACGTCGAGGGCAAGCCAGCGATCTACGCGGTGGAGCTGCCGCACTGAGCGTGGGCTTCGCGCGCTCAGCCCAGTTCGCGGCTGGCCAACGCGGCGGCTGCGGCTCGGGTTTCGACGCCGAGCTTCTGGAAGACGTGTTCGAGGTGCTTGTTCACGGTTCGCGGGCTCATGCCGAGGATCTCGGCGACATCGCGGTTGGTCTTGCCCTTGGCGATCCAGGACAGCACCTCCGTCTCGCGCAGGGTCAATGAGGCCGTCGACAGGCGCGATGGGGCCGGCGCGTCCGCCGTGCGCAACCCCAACAGCCACATCACCTCGCCCAGGCCCGCATTGCCGAGGCGGCGCGCCGTGAGCGTCTGGCCGGCGAGCGTCAGCGTGCGCAGCCCCTCGGTGTTGCCGGCCGCCTGCCCGGCCAGCCACGCCATGCAGACCGCATCGCCGCGCGCACCGAAGAACCTGGCCAGCCATTGCTGCGCCTGCGGCGAACGCCAGGCCATCCGCTGCTGCGCGTCGATCATCAGCACGCCGTGCCCGCCGATGTCGATGGCGTCGCGCGCCATGCGTACCGCCCGCGCGTTGCGCACATGGGTGGCCAGGCGCACGAGCACCTCCTGCGCCCGCAGCGGCTTGACGACGTAGTCCACCCCGCCGGCATCGAAACCCTGCACGATGTGGCTGGTTTCCGACAGGCCGGTCATGAAGATCACCGGGATGTGCGACCACGCAGGGTTGGCCTTGATGCGCCGGCACAGATCGAACCCGTTCAGGCCGGGCATCAGCGCGTCCAGCAGGATGGCGTCGGGGCTGACGAGGTCGAGCCGCGCCAGCGCCGAGGCGCCGTCGGCGGCCACGAGCACGGTGTAGCCCGCCTGGTCAAGCTCGATGCACAGGGCGCCCAGCGACTGCGGCATGTCGTCGACGACGAGCACGACGCTGCCGCCTGATGTACCCGTTTCGGAGGGGCGGTTCACGACACCAGCTCCGGGTCGCTCAGATCGAGCGCCGCGCTGAGCCGCTCGACAAGCTCTTCCCATGCAAAACGGGCGACCAGGCCGCGCAGCACGAGCACTTCAGGCACGCACTCGCTGTGGTCCACGGCGAGCGCATCCAGCGCCCGTTGCAGGCCGAAGGCGTGGCCAAGCCGCGCCAGCCGCAGCAGTTCCTGCGCCTGCTCCGCCGGCAAGGGTGTGGCACTGTCGGCCGGCGCCGCCTCGGAGGGCGCCCAGCTCGGCAAGGCGAGTTCGGCCACCCACTCCAGTTCGAGGTGATGCTGCAGCACGACGAGCAGCTCGGACTCGATCACCGGCTTGTCCACAAAGCCCTGGCAACCCGCCGCCTCCAGCTTGTCGATCTGGTTCTCGAACGCATTCGCCGAGACCATGATGATCGGCAGGTCGCCGAGGCCATGCGCACGGATGACACGTGCGGTCTCCCAGCCGTCCATGCCGTCCATCGAGATGTCCATGAGCACCGCGTCGGGTGTCGAGCGCAGCACGCTCTCCAGGCACTCGCGGCCGCTGGCGGCCTCGCGGATGCGAAAGCCCAGTGGCAGCAGCATCCCGGCGAGCATCTGGCGTTGTATGGGATGGTCGTCGACGATGAGCAGCGTGCGCCGTTCGCCGATGTAGCCGCTGACCGGACGATGCGCTGCGGCGCGGGCACGCGCAGGCTCGGACGTTTCGCTGAGGTACAGGCGCGCGGTGAAGGTGCTGCCTTCGCCCGGCACGCTGCGCACCGTCAGCTCGCCGCCCATCAGCTGGGTCAGCAGGTGCGTGATCGTGAGGCCCAGGCCGGTACCGGGCTCGCCCGTGCGCCGGCCGGCGCTGCCGCGCTCGAAGGGCAAAAAGATGCGCTCCAGGTCCTGCGGCGCGATGCCGATGCCGGTGTCGATGACGTCGAAGCGCGCCACCTCGCGGGTGTGGTCCAGCAGCAGCGTGACGCTGCCCGAGTCGGTGAAGCGCACGGCGTTGCCGAGCAGGTTGATGAGGATCTGGCGCAGCCGGCGTGCGTCTGCCCGCACATAGGTCGGCACGCGGCCGAGCGTGCGCAACTCGAACACCAGGCCCTTGCTAGCTGCCTGCGGAGCGACCATGCGCACCACATCATCAAGGAAGTCGCGCATCGGCAGTGGCGCGATGTCCAGCCGCAGCTTGCCGGCCTCGATGCGCGCCAGGTCGAGCAGGCCGTCGATCAAGCCGTGCAGGTGCTCGCCGCTGTGGTGGATGGTGTCGACCGCCGCCCGCTGCGCACCGCTGATCTTGTCGTCCTTCAACAAGATCTGCGCGTAGCCCAGGATGCCGTTCAGCGGCGTGCGCAGTTCGTGCGTCATGCCGGTGACGTAGCGCGTCTTGGCCTGGTTGGCGGCTTCCGCCAGCTCCTTGGCGGCCTGCAGCGCGGCGTCGGTGCGTCGGTGCGCGCTGATCTCACGCACCAGCAGTTCGTTGTGGCGGTTGGACTCGTCCTCCGCCATGCGTCGGCTCTCGCTGCCGAGCACCATCCACCAGGCACCCACGGCCGCCGCCAGCGACAGCAGCGCAAAGGCCTTGAGCAGCGGGTCACGCAGCAGCAGATGCTCGGCGCTGTGCAGGGCCCCCTGCTGTTCGTAGACCACGCCGAGGATGACGGCGAAGAGGGCCACCAGCGACAGCGCCACCACCAGATAGTGCGCAACGCGGAAGTTGACGCGCCGGCTCAGGCTCTGGGGCAGCACGGAGCTGAGCACGGCATGCACCTGCTCGGCGGCGCGCGAATCTGTCTTGCAGCGGTCGTGGCAGCGCGACTCCAGCGTGCAGCACAGCGAGCAGATCGGTGCGGCGTAGGCGGGGCAGTGCGCCATGTCTTCCGACTCGAACGCGTTCTCGCAGACCGAGCAGTTGACGAGTTGGCCCGGCTTCCAGGTCGCGAGGTTGGGCCGCGCCTCGTAGAACCGCCCGCGTGTCCACCAGGCCAGCAGCGGCGACGCGGTCATGGATGTGAACAGCGCGATGAACGGCGCAAACGCCTTGGCCGTCGGCCCGAACGCGCCGACATAGGCGGTCATGCCGAGCACGGCGGCGACCAGCATCGCGCCGAGGCCGACGGGGTTGATGTCGTAGAGATGCGCGCGCTTGAACTCGATGTGCGGCGGGCTCAAGCCCAGCGGCTTGTTGATGACGAGGTCGGCCACGAGCGCGCCGACCCAGGCGATCGCCACGTTGCTGTAGAGGCCCAGCACGCCTTCCAGCGCCTCGAAGACGCCGAGCGTCATCAGCAGCACCGAGATCAGTACGTTGAACACCAGCCAGACCACGCGCCCGGGGTGGCTGTGCGTGAGCCGCGCGAAGAAGTTCGACCAGGCGAGCGACCCGGCGTAGGCGTTGGTCAGGTTGATCTTGACCTGCGAGACGACGATGAACAGCGTGGTGACGCCCAGCACCCAGGCCGGCGAGTCGAACACGTAGCCGAAGCCGGCGAGGTACATCTGCGTCGGTTGCACGGCCTTGTCGACGGTGATCTCGTGCTGCAGCGCCAGGAAGGCCAGGAAGGCGCCGCCCAGCATCTTCAGCATGCCGGGCAACACCCAGCCCGGCCCGGCCACGAGCACGGCCCACCACCAGCGGCTGCGGTTTGCGGCGGTCTTCTCGGGCAGGAAGCGCAGGTAGTCGACCTGCTCGCCGATCTGCACGACGAGCGAGAAGGCCACCGTGGCGGCAGCGCCGAACATCACCGCGTCAAAGCCGTTGCTGTGCGAGACGCCGCCCACCAGCGTCGTGAAGTCGGCATAGGCCTCCGGTCGCTTGAGCAGGACGGCCAGGTAGGGCAGCAAGAGCAGCAGCAGCCAGACCGGTTGCGTCCACCACTGCAGGCGCTGGATCAGCGTCACGCCGTGCATCACCAGCGGCACGACGCACAGTGACGAGACGAGGTAGCACACAGCAATCGGCCAGCCGAAATAGAGCTGCAGCGCGAGCGCGAGGATGGCCGCCTCGAGGGCGAAGAAGATGAAGGTGAACGAGGCGTAGACGAGCGAGGTGATGGTCGAGCCGAGGTAGCCGAAGCCGGCCCCGCGCGTGAGGAGGTCCATGTCGACGCCGTACTTGGCGGCGTAGTAGCTGATCGGCAGCCCCGTCAGGAAGGTGATGAGGCCGACGACGAGGATGGCCCACAGAGCGTTCGTGAAGCCGTAGCTCAGTGCGATGGCGCCGCCGATGGCCTCCAGCGCGAGGAATGACGTCGCGCCGAAAGCGGCATTGGCGACGCGGAACTCGCTCCACTTGCGAAAGCTGCGCGGCGTGTAACGCAGCGCGTAGTCCTCCATGGACTCGTTGGCGACCCAGGAGTTGTATTCACGTCGGATGCGAAAGATGCGCTGGGGCTGCGAGGACACGTAACAGGATCTCCCGTTCAGGCAATGAAGCCGGAACAGGAGATCTAGCAAGAACTGTGCGCCGCCCGGGTAACAGGCGGGCAGCCAGTGTGATGGGCAGCGTGCGCACAGGCACTACGTCGATTGACGTATTCGCCAAGCCGGGACCGGCTCGCAAGATGCACATCAGTCCGACGCCAGTGCACCGTTTTGAACGTGATGGCTTTCGGCGCAACGCTTGCCTCACCACCTGCCTGGAGCCTCCAACATGTCCCGTGACAACGATCCCTCCGCACCCGACTCCAACCGCCGCCGCCTGTTGCAGGGCGCTGCGGCCCTGCCGATGTTGGGCATCGGGGGCCTGAGCTTCGGCCAGCCGACCGCCTCGGTGAACACGACCAAACTCGCCGTCACCGACACCGAAGTCACCGTGGGGCAGCTGCACTCGTCGACCGGCACGATGGCGATCTCGGAGACGGGCTCGATCCAGGCCGAACAGCTCGCCATCGACGAGATCAACGCCATGGGCGGCATCCTCGGCCGCAAGATCAAGGTCATCAAGGAAGACGGCGCCTCCGACTGGCCCACCTTCGCCGAGAAGTCCAAGAAGCTGCTGATCAACGACCACTGCGCCGCCGTGTTCGGCTGCTGGACCTCCGCCTCGCGCAAGGCCGTGCTGCCGGTGTTCGAGAAGGAAAACGGCCTGCTGTACTACCCGACCTTCTACGAAGGCCTGGAGCAGTCCAAGAACGTCTTCTACACGGGCCAGGAAGCGACCCAGCAGATCCTCTACAGCCTGGAGTGGGCCAAGAACGAGAAGAAGGCCAAGACCTTCTTCCTGATCGGCTCGGACTACATCTGGCCGCGCACGTCGATGAAGATCGCGCGCAAGCACATCGAGAACTTCCAGAAGGGCAAGGTCGTCGGCGAGGAGTACTACCCGCTCGGCAGCACGAACTTCGGCTCCTTGATGAACAAGATCAAGCTGCAAAAGCCCGACTGCATCTATGCCGCCGTCGTCGGCGGCTCCAACGTCGCGTTCTACAAGGCGCTCAAGGCTGCCGGCATTACGGGCGACAAGCAACTTCTCGTCACGTTGGCCGTGACGGAAGACGAGATGACCGGCGTGGGCGGTGAAAACTTCGCTGGCTTCTATTCCTCGATGAAGTATTTCCAGTCGCTCGACAACCCCAACAACAAGAAGTTTGTGGCGGCCTTCAAAGCCAAATACGGCAAGGACGCCGTGATCGGCGACGTCACCCAGGCGGGCTACCTCGGCCCCTGGCTCTGGAAGGCGGCGGTCGAGCGCGCCAAGAGCTTCGACGTCGACAAGGTGGTCGCCGCTTCGCCGGGGATCGAGCTGAAGATGGCGCCCGAGGGCTACGTCAAGCTGGACGCCAACCACCACCTGTGGAGCAAGTCGCGCATCGCGATGGGCAATGCGGACGGCACGTTCAAGATCGTCTCCGAGTCGCCGGAGCTCATCAAGCCGGACCCGTTCCCCAAGGGCTACCAGTGAGTGCACGGGCATAAACCTACTGCGCGACCCGATCTCGCGTCTGCGGTGCTCACCGTACGGGAGTACGGCTCCGCTCCTCGACGCGACCTCGGGCCGCTCGCTACGGTTTCTGTCCCGCGCTCTGCCATCGTCAACTCTTGTGCCCAGGACCTCACCATGAGCTTCGACGAACTACTGAACATCGGCCTGATGCAGGGCTTCGCAGGCCTGAGCCTGTTCGCGGTGCTGCTGCTGATGGGCCTGGGCCTGGCCATCATCTTTGGGCAGATGGGCGTCATCAACATGGCGCACGGCGAGTTCATGACCATCGGCGCCTACACGGTCTACCTGGGCTCGCACCTGACGAGCCTGTATGCACCGTCGCTGGTGCCCTTCTACTTTCCGTTCGCCATCGTGCTGGCCTTCGGCTTTGCCTTCATCGGCGGCTGGTTGGTGGAGTGGGGTCTCATCCGCCACCTCTACAAGCGCCCGCTCGACACGCTGCTCGCCACGTGGGGCGTCAGCCTGGCCATGCAGCAGTGCTTTCGCAGCTTCATCGGCCCCAAAGAGGTGAGCCCGACGCTGCCCGACTGGCTGCTCGGCTCCTGGGCGCCATCGCCGGGCCTGGACATCCCGATCAACGGCATGTTCGTGCTGGGGCTGACCACTGTCGTCACGCTCGGCGTGCTGATCGCGCTGAGCAAGAGCCGCTGGGGCCTGCGCGTGCGCGCCACGGTCAGCAACCGCGTCATGGCCAATGCGATCGGCATCAACACGATGAAGACCGACCGGCTCACCTTCGCCATCGGCTGCGGCATCGCCGGCATGGCCGGTGCCGCGTTCACCACCATCGGCTCGACCGGCCCAACCTCCGGGCAGCTCTACATCGTCGACTCCTTCCTCGTGGTGACCTTCGGCGGTGCCGCCAGCCTGCTCGGCACGGTGGTGTCGGCCTTCGGCATCGCGCAGACGCAGTCGATCTCGGAGTTCTTCCTGGCCGGCTCGATGGCCAAGGTGCTCACGCTCTCCTTGATCGTGCTGATCTTGATGCTGCGTCCGCAGGGCCTTTTCGCCAGCAAGGTGCGCCGTTGAAGGCATGCATGAATCTACTGCGCGACCCGATCTCGCACCTGCGCTCGCGACGATTCCTGCACGCCTTCAAGGCCTGAATTTCCCTGGGAGCCTCTGACATGAATGCCCTTCGAACCCTGATCAAGCGCTACCAGCTCGCGAGCGTGCTGGTACTCGCGGTGCTTCTCGCCGTCGTGCTGCCGCTGGCCCTGGACATCTTTCGCCTCAACCTGGTCGGCAAGTATTTGACCTACGCCTTCGTGGCCGTCGGGCTCGTCATGGTGTGGGGCTACGGCGGCGTGCTGAGCCTGGGGCAGGGCGTGTTCTTCGGCCTCGGCGGCTATGCGATGGCGATGTTCCTGAAGCTTGAAGCTTCGGACCCGATCACCACCAAGATCCAGTCGACGCCCGGCATCCCGGACTTCATGGACTGGAACCAGATCACTGCCTTGCCGGCGCTGTGGGTGCCGTTCAAAAGCCTGACTTTCGCGCTCTTCGCGGTGGTGGCCGCGCCGACGCTGCTGGCCTGGATCGTCAGCTTCGCGATGTTCAAGCGCCGCGTCGGCGGCGTCTACTTCGCCATCATCACGCAGGCGGTGGCGCTGATCGTCACCGTGCTGATCATCGGCCAGCAGGGCTACACCGGCGGCGTCAACGGCATGACCGACCTCAAGACCGTGCTGGGCTGGGACACGCGCACCGACCAAGCCAAATACATCCTCTACTACCTGTGCGTGGCGCTGCTGCTGGCCAGCATCCTGCTGTGTCGCTGGGTCCAGACCGGCAAGGCCGGCACGCTGCTGCTGGCGATGCGCGACAAGGAAGACCGGGTGCGCTTCTCCGGCTACGACGTCGCCAACTTCCGCATCTTCACCTTCTGCCTGGCGGCGGCGCTGTCGGGCATCGGCGGCGCGCTGTTCTCGCTGCAGGTGGGCTTCATGTCGCCGAGCTTCGTGGGCATCGTGCCGTCGGTCGAGATGGTGATCTTTGCGGCGGTCGGCGGGCGCATGAGCCTGGTGGGTGCGGTCTACGGCACCTTGCTCGTCAATGCCGGCAAGACCTTCTTCTCGGAGAGCTTCCCCGACCTCTGGCTGTTCCTGATGGCCGCCCTGTTCATCGGCGTGACGATGGCCTTCCCGATGGGGCTGGCGGGGCTGTGGGAAAGCACCGTCGTGCCGTGGTGGGCGAAGCGCCAGGGACGCAAGCAACCCGTCGCCGAGTTGCCCGTCGCAGCCGCCACTGCAACCAGTGCCACGGCGCCTGATCCCACCGGTGGCGCACGCCTGCCCGCCGGTGTCACCGGCCAGCAGGCCTGATCGCGAGAGCAAGCCATGAGCAACACCGATTTCGCCCTCGCCATCGAGGACCTGACCGTCTCCTTCGACGGCTTCAAGGCCATCGACGCGCTGACGCTGTACATCGACAAGAACGAGCTGCGCGTGATCATCGGCCCCAACGGCGCCGGCAAGACGACGCTGCTCGACCTGATCTGCGGCAAGACCAAGGCCAGCGCCGGCAGCATCAAGTTCAAGAACACCGAACTCACCAAGATGGCGGAGTTCCGGCGCGTGCACCTGGGCATTGGCCGCAAGTTCCAGACGCCGTCCATCTACGAGAACCTGACGGTGTTCCAGAACCTGGAGGTGTCCTTCCCGAAAGGCCGTTCCGTCATGGGCGCCCTGGCGTTCAAGTGCACCGACGAGGTGAAGGCGCGGGTGCAGGTCGTCGCCGAAGACATTTTCCTGTCAGACCGGCTGGACATCGAGGCCGGGCTGCTCAGCCACGGCCAGAAGCAGTGGCTGGAGATCGGCATGCTGCTGATGCAGGAGCCCGAGCTGCTGCTGCTCGACGAGCCCATCGCCGGCATGAGCGCTCGCGAACGCGAGCTCACGGCCGAGCTGCTGCAGCGCATCTGCAAGAACCGCTCGGTGATCGTCATCGAGCACGACATGGACTTCGTCAAGCGCATCGCCCACAAGGTCACCGTGATGCACCAGGGAAAGATCCTCGCCGAGGGGCCCATGGAGCAGGTGCAGGCCGATCCCAAGGTCATCGACGTCTACCTCGGCCACTGAAAGCCCACCATGACTCCCGACCCGCACCCCATGCTCAAGGTCGCCGACCTGTTCGTCGCCTACGGGCAGAGCGAAGCCCTGCACGGCATCTCCTTCGAGGGCCGCAAGAATGAGACGGTGGCCATCATGGGCCGCAACGGCATGGGCAAGACCACGCTGTTCAAGAGCCTGATGGGCGTGCTGCCGGTCAAGAGCGGCAGCATCGAAGTCGCGGGCGGCGAGGTCTCCAAGGACGAGAGCTTTCGGCGTGTCGCCAAGGGCATCGCCTATGTGCCGCAGGGCCGCATGATCTTCCCGACGCTGACGGTCGAAGAGAACATCCAGACCGGCCTGGAGAACTCCAAGACGCGCCGCATCCCGGACGAGATCTACGCGCTGTTCCCGGTGCTCTTCGACATGAAGCGCCGCAAGGGCGGCAATCTCTCCGGCGGCCAGCAGCAGCAGCTCGCCATCGCGCGCGCGCTCGTCACCGAGCCCAAGGTGCTGCTGCTCGATGAGCCGACCGAGGGCATCCAGCCGTCCATCATCAAGGACATCGCCAAGGCGCTCAACGAGATCCGCAAGCTGCGCGAGATCACGATCATCGTCTCCGAGCAGGTGCTGAGTTTTGCGATGGATGTCGCCGACCGCCTGTTCGTCATCGAGGGCGGTCGCCTCGTGCACGAGACCTCGCGCGCCGACACCGACGTGAGCCGCATCAAGCAGTACCTGTCCGTCTGAATCCGCCATCACCCAACCCGCAGGAGACGCCCCATGGCCGAAACGCTGATCAAGGTCGACCTCACCAAGTCGCCCACCGAGAACGAGAACATCCACAACCGCTGGCACCCGGACATCCCGATGGCCTGCTGGGTCAAGCCGGGTGACGACTTCATCCTCGAGACCTTCGACTGGACCGGCGGTTTCATCAAGAACAACGACAGCGCCGACGACGTGCGCGACATCGACCTGAGCACGGTGCACTACCTCTCCGGTCCCGTCGGCGTGACGGGTGCGGAGCCGGGCGATCTGCTCGTGGTCGACCTGCTCGACATCGGCGCCAAGCAGGACAGCCTGTGGGGCTTCAACGGCTTCTTCTCCAAGAAGAACGGCGGCGGCTTCCTGACCGAGCACTTCCCGCTGGCGCAGAAGTCGATCTGGGACATCGAAGGCATGTTCACGCGTTCGCGCCATGTGCCGGGCGTCAGCTACGCCGGGCTCATCCACCCGGGTCTGATCGGCTGCCTGCCCGACCCGAAGATGCTTGAGATCTGGAATACGCGCGAGCAGGCGCTGATCGATTCCGACCCCGCCACCAGCGGCCTCGCTAACCCGCCGTTTGCCGGCACCGCCCACATGGGCCGGATGACGGGCGAAGCCAAGGCCAAGGCGGCGGCCGAGGGCGCGCGCACCGTGCCGCCGCGTGAGCACGGCGGCAATTGCGACATCAAGGACCTGTCGCGCGGCGCCAAGGTGTTCTTCCCGGTCTACGTGGACGGCGCGGGCCTGTCGGTCGGTGACCTGCACTTCAGCCAGGGCGACGGCGAGATCACCTTCTGCGGTGCCATCGAGATGGCCGGCTGGGTGCACATGCGCGTCTTGCTGATCAAGGGCGGCATGGCCAAGTACGGCATCAAGAACCCGATCTTCAAGCCCAGCCCGATCACGCCGAACTACAACGACTACCTGATCTTCGAGGGCATCTCGGTCGACGAGAGCGGCAAGCAGTACTACCTCGACGTCAACGTCGCCTACCGCCAGGCCTGCTTGAACGCCATCGAGTACCTGAAGAAGTTCGGCTACTCGGGCGCGCAGGCCTATTCCATCCTCGGCACGGCGCCGGTGCAGGGCCACATCAGCGGCGTCGTCGATGTGCCCAACGCCTGCGCCACGCTGTGGCTGCCGACCCAGATCTTCGACTTCGACATCAACCCGAATGCCTCGGGGCCGACCAAGTTCCTGGACGGCTCGGTCGTGATGCCGCTGTCGCCGGACAAGGACTGAGGAGGAGCGCCCGCATGCCCACCTATGACTACGCCTGCGCCGGCTGCGGCGGCTTCGACGCGATCCGCTCGGTCAGTGCGCGAGACGAGCCGGCCGCCTGCCCGGACTGCGGCGCCGCCGCCCCGCGCGTCTTCGTCACGGCGCCGCGCCTGGCTCTGATGAGCGGCGGCACGCGCGCCGCCTTCGCCACGAACGAGCGGGCCCGCCACGAGCCCAAGACGTCGGGCGAGTACGCGCGCCTCAAGCACCCGTCCGGCTGCGGTTGCTGCGGTAGCAGTGGTAGCGGCAAACGTGGCGCGACGCTCACCGGCGCGAATGGCAACAAGGCCTTCCCAAGCAAACGGCCCTGGATGATCAGCCACTGACGGCGGGCATCACAACACTTCTTGCAACCAGGAGAGCCCCATGCACCACGGCGACATTTCAAGCAGCAAGGACACGGTGGGCGTGGCCGTCGTGAACTACAAGATGCCGCGCCTGCACAGCAAGGCGGAGGTGATCGCCAACGCGAAGCAGATCGCGGCCATGGTGGTCGGCATGAAGCAGGGTCTGCCGGGCATGGACCTGGTGATCTTTCCCGAGTACAGCACCCACGGGATCATGTACGACTCGCAGGAGATGTACGAGAACGCCGCCACGGTGCCGGGTTTCGAGACCGAGATCTTTGCCGAGGCCTGCCGCAAGGCCAAGGTCTGGGGCGTGTTCTCGCTGACCGGCGAGCGCCACGAGGAGCACCCGAACAAGGCGCCGTACAACACGCTGATCCTGATGAACGACCAGGGTGAGATCGTCCAGAAGTACCGCAAGATCATGCCGTGGGTGCCCATCGAAGGCTGGTACCCGGGCAACTGCACCTACGTGTCGGACGGCCCCAAGGGCATGAAGATCAGCCTGATCATCTGCGACGACGGCAACTACCCCGAGATCTGGCGCGACTGCGCGATGAAGGGGGCCGAACTGATCATCCGCTGCCAGGGCTATATGTACCCCGCCAAGGAGCAGCAGATCATGATCTCCAAGGCCATGGCCTTCGCCAACAACACCTACGTGGCGGTGGCCAACGCGGCCGGCTTCGACGGCGTGTACTCGTACTTCGGCCACAGCGCCATCATCGGCTTCGACGGCCGCACGCTCGGCGAATGCGGCGAGGAGGACATGGGCATCCAGTACGCGGCCCTGTCCAAGAGCCTGATCCGCGACTTTCGCAAGAACGGTCAGAGCGAGAACCACCTGTTCAAGCTGCTGCATCGCGGCTACACCGGCCTGATCAACTCCGGTGAGGGCGATCACGGCGTGGCCGCCTGCCCGTACACCTTCTACAGCGACTGGGTCAACGACCCGCAGGGCACCCGCAAGCGCGTCGAGGCCCTCACGCGCGACACCGTCGGCACCGACGAAGCGCCCATCGACGGCATCCCTAACGGGTCAACCGTCAACCAGCGCTGATGACCAGCGCGGTGCGCGCGCAAGCTGTTTCGCGCACCGCTTGGCAGCAGGCCGCCGCCGGTCGGCGGTCAACCATCGGCGTTGGATTGGCTTTCGTCCGACGCGGTGCCCGACGGCTCTGGTCTAGGCTTGCGACATGGCGAACTACATCGGCACGGCGGGTTGGTCGCTGCCCTCGGCGCATGCGGGCGCCTTCCCCGCCGAAGGCTCGCAGCTGGAGCGTTATGCGGCGGTGCTGAACGGCGTCGAGATCAACTCCTCCTTCTACCGCCCGCACCGCGCGCAGACCTATGAGCGCTGGGCCCACAGCACGCCAGCAGCCTTCCGCTTTGCGGTCAAGTTGCCGAAGACGATCTCGCATGTCGCGCGGCTGGCGGGCGCCGACGAGGCCTTGGCGCGCTTTGTCGGCGAAGCCGGCGCGCTGGGCAAGAAGTGGGCGGTGCTGCTCGTGCAGCTGCCACCGTCGTTGAGCTTCGACGCGCGCGTGGCGGGAGCCTTCTTCGACAGCGTGCATGCGGCCTTCGGCGGCGCCGTCGTTTGCGAACCCCGTCATGCAAGCTGGTTCACGCCCGAGGCCGAGCAGTTGATGACGAGCTGCGAGGTTGCCCGCGCCGCCGTCGACCCGGCCAAATGGCCTGGCGCCGACATGCCAGGCGGTCATCCCTCGGTCTTCTACTTCCGCTGGCACGGCTCGCCGCGGATGTATTGGTCAGCCTACGAAAGCGACTGGTTGACCGAGCGGGCAACCGCCTTGAAGGCGCTGCGCAAGCGCGTGCCGCGCTGGTGTGTGTTCGACAACACGGCTTCCGGTGCGGCGCTGGGCAACGCGCTTGAGCTGCGCGAATTGCTCTGACTCACCAGTTGCAGCCCTTGCCGCGCGCTGCGTCCAGCGCCAGTGGCACGACGGCGAGGATGCCGGCGCCGGCGTAGGCCTTGCGGCAGTCCTTGTTGGTGGCGTCTTCCATGGCCTGCTCCAGCTTGGATTTGCGCTCGGGCGGCGGCGGGATCAGGTCGATGAGACCGGTGCCGCGCTTGGCAGACATGTCGCCGCGCGGCAGCGACAGGTTCAGCGGCGTGCGTGCCGGCGCGCTGGCCGCAGCGGTGGGCGCGATCGACGGGATAGGCGGCGCCGGCAGGTCGGGGCCGAGGCGCGAGCCGGCGTTCGGTGAGCCGGCCGAGGCCTTGGGCGCGGCATAGGGGTTGGCGGTGGGGTTGGCGGTGGGGTCCCCGCGCGCGGGGCCGGCGGGGGCGTTGACCTGGCCGGGCAGCGCGCCCGACAGCTCGGCCAGCGTGGCCGCGCCCGGCGCGGCGGCGGCGGCTCGGGCGTTGGGTGCGGGCTGCAGTGGCGTCACGCTGCTGCCACCGTCGGCCGACTCCAGGCGGCGCGCCGGGGCGGGCAGGTCCCGCGCACCGTGCAGCTCGGTCACGGCGGCGGCGGGCACGGGCGCGCGCAGCTCGTTGGAGCGGGCCAGCGGTGTCACGGTGGCGCCGTCGGCTGTTGGCGCTTCGAGGCGTTGCACCGGCGACGGCAGCGGCGTGTCGGGCGCAAGCGAGGGCGATGCGGTGGTCGTCGCGCGCAGCTCGGCGGGGCGGGGCAGGGGCGTCGCCGCACCTTCGGCGGCCGCGGCTTCGAGCCGGCGCACGGGGGCTGGAAGTTCGGCGTCCAAGGCGAGGGTCGTTGCCGGGGAGGGCAGGGCACGCAGGTCGGCAGGGCGCGGCAGCGTGGCGGTGGCCGGCGTGGCGGGTGCAGCCTCCAGCCGGTTCACGGACGCCGGCAGGTCCGTGGGCGCGGCAGGCAAGGCCACCGGGCGGCTGGGCGTGCGCAGGTTGGCGGCGGGCTGCAGCGGTGCCACGCTGGCATCGGGCAGCGCCTCCAGGCGGCCGAGCGTTGCGGCCGGCAGCTCCGGCGTGGGCATCTGCAGCGGCGCGCTGCGCGGCGCGGGGCTCAGGTCCTGGCGCTCCACCGGGCGAAAGCCCTCGGGCAGTTCCAGGGTGGCGGTGCTGGGTGGCGCCGGTGATGGTTCTTCGGTGCGGGCGGCCTCGGGGGGCACCTGCTGCGGGTTGGGGTGACCGACTGCAGCGGCCCCCGGTTCGGCGGGTGCGGCCGGGCTGCTTTGGCGCGGCGGGGTGGCGGAGCTGGCATCGCCGGGCGCCGCGTCCGACTGGGCACCGCTGCGGCCGACCAGCTTCACGGTCAGGCTGCCCCACACGCCCTGGCCGGGCGCGGCGGTGCCGGCGGCGTTGCCGAACATCAGCACCAGCCAGACGTGCAGCAGCGCGGCCAGCAGCAGGCAACGCTGGAACTGGCGGGGGTCGGGCGGCGGGCGGCGGAGGGCTACAACGGTCACTGCGGGCGCATTGTGTGTCAGCCCAGGGCCACCCCTGTAAGAGGGCCAATGCTGATGCGGCACGAGGGACAACGCTGTCCAATGCCAAGGACTCCTCGACCTCACGGATGACCATGATTCGCTTCGCCTCTTCTTCTCGTTCGGCGCCAATGCTGAGCCGCTCCGCCCTGAGCCTGGCCGTGGCGCTGATGGCGGGTTGTGGCGGCGGCGGTTCGGCGGCGGCCGCTGTATCCGCTTCGAGCACGCCGGCCGCGCCCGTGGTGCCAGCCCCGGCGACCGCCGCCTGCACCAACGCGACAACGGTGATGCCCCACCAGAGCGGCAGCGCGCTGCCCTTCTGCGCGTCCTTGAGCGCCGACCCCGACGGCGACGGCCAGGGCAGCGAGGGCGGCAAGGCCTGCCAGATGCGAACCGGCTTCGACATCACCGCTGCGATGGGCGCCGGCTGGAACCTCGGCAACACGCTGGACGCGACCGGCCAGACCGCCGACACGCTGGCCGACGAGACGGCCTGGGGCAACCCACGCACCACGCAGGCCATCATCGACGCCATCAAGAAGGCCGGCTTCAGCTCGCTGCGGTTGCCGGTGAGCTGGGACGACCACGTCACCGGCAGCGGCTGGACGATCCACAAGGCCTGGCTGGACCGCGTCGACGAGATCACCGGCTACGCGCTCGCCGCGGGCATGACGGTCATCGTCAACATCCATCACAACGGTGACTGGGGGGCGCCGACGTTGGCGAACGAAGCCCGCGCCGCCGACGTGCTGGGCAAGCTGTGGCCGCAGATCGCGCAGCGCTTCGAGAAGTAGGGGTGCCCTCAAGAAACGGGAAATTCTGTACGTTAAGCCTGCGAGGTCTAACGGCTGCCGCGTATTGATGCGAATTGCATAAAGCTTCCCTGCGTCGGCTGTCGCCAAATGGGTTGGCAGGCCGACCATCGGGAAGTTCATCGCCTGCTGCTGATCATTGCAACAATCGCCATGGTGAACTGGCGCAGCGCTCGAGCGCTGATCCGCAAACCAGTTGTCGGAGGCAAAGATGATCGGCTGGTGGATCGTGATTTCGACCGAGACCCCTGAAGAACGCAGCCGTCATCCCGACGACCGCCGGGCGTCGATCCTGGCGATGTGGGAAGTCGGCTTGGGCGGCCTCGACTGGCTCGAACGCCTGGTAGCGTTGGCCGCTGCGCAAAAATTCCGTGGCGATGGCTACCCCAACATCTACATCGCGTCGGCTGAGGCCGTGCTTCCGCTGCTACTCGACGGACCGCCAGCGCACGACGGTGCCATGGTCATCGGTGATGACTATGTGATGCCGGCGAAATGGATCGGCAAGGTCGAGATGCACCCCGATCGCATAGCGGCATGCCCCAGCCTGCACCAGCTCACCATCGAAGCATGGGATCTCTCGTGAAGAGCCAGGCGGGCGTACACCTGAAGCCTGCAGCCAAGGCCGCCGGCTGGCCGATAAAGATTCTGCCGATAATCCGTGCCGGGCTGGCTCGTGAGATCTGGCCCCCTGCTTCACCTCCCTGAGCAGGAGCCTTTGCGGCATGACAGCGCAAGGGCTTTAGCGCCTCGGCCGTCCTGCGGCCGGGGCTCTTTTTTGGGCGCGGTCCCACTCACTTTGCAGCGAACGCCGCTCCCAGTTGCCGGGCGCGCTTGACCTCGTCGCCGTGGAGGTAGATCGATGTCGTGGTCAGGGACGCATGGCGAAGGTTGTCGCGCACGGTCGTCAACTCCGCGCCGCGTGCCAGCGCATGGGTGGCGTGTGTGTGGCGCATCCAGTGCGGGCTGGCGCGGCGCAGCTTCTCGGCCGTCGCCGGGCTTTGCTCCTGGATCACGTCGGCCACGGTAGCGAAGAACCGCTTCATGATGGACCACAACCGAGGGGCGGTTATGCCTGCCTGGCTGTCTGGCTGGAGGCTTCCCACAAGCGGTGTCGACGGCTGCCATTGCGCCCTCGTCGTCGGCAACTGTCGCTGTACCAGGTAGCGGTCCAGCGCCGCACGGGCCAGCGGTGGCAGCGAGACCTTGCCGGCCTTGCTCCCCTTGCCGACCAGGTGCAGCCATTGCTCGCCGTCTGCGTCCGCCTCGATCATCCCGAGCGTGGCGCCCACCAACTCACTGGCACGCAGGCCGGTCGCGTACGCGAAGTCAATCACGAAGCGCAGGCGCTGGGCGGCCTCCCGCTCCCAGCCATACGACCACTCCAGCCCCTCGGCAACGGTCTGGACCATGGACCACTCGCCTTCAGCAAACACCCGCGTCGCTGGCATCGCCGCCAACTTGTCTGCGCCACGTACCTTGATGCCCGCAAACGGGTTGGCCAGCACGTAGCGTTGCTGAATCAGCCAGCGGAACATTCCGCCCAGCACCGATAGCGCGTACGCCACTGAGCGCGCGGCAAGCCCGTCCGCGAAGGGTCGCCATTCGGCCGAGGGTCGCGGCCGCGGCGGACCCACCCAACGACCACGCGGCGACGGATGACGAAGAAAGGCGCGGTACGCCACTGCATCCTCGGTGGTCAGCGACGACAGTGCGCGTCCGCGCTCGACGATGGCCCAAAGAATCAGCCGCTCGGCCTCCTTTCGGTAGGCTCGCTGCGTCGCGGCCGACTCGTGCAGCGCCAGCCAGGCGTGCACCGCGTCGTAGTCATTGCTCGCGCTCAGGGTGCATGTCGCCTGCGGTGCGCGGAATGTTCCCTGCGACCCGTCAACGTCCTGCGGGACCGTCAATAGCTCCCATGGCGCGATGGCCTGCGGCGCCGCGATGGGCACCAGTGCGCGGGCGCGCTCGGTGAGCTGCGGGTGTGCTGCGAAGAAGGCTTCGATCTGCCTGGCGCTGGCAGCGCCCAGCCCCGGAACGGTCGTCCACCAGCGGCGCCGGCGTGGGATGCGCAAAGTCAACGCGGCCAGTGTCTTGATGCCCTGCGCCTGCAGCGCGCGCACGGCTCGCGGCGCGAGCCATTGCGCGATGTCGTCGCCAATCAAAGGCTCAGCTGCCACCAAGGTCGGCAGGACCTCGATGGCATGGGCGACAGCGCGCGCGTGCTTGGCCCGCTCGGAGTCCGGGTGCGTGAACAGGGCAGCCATGTCCTTGCGGTGCTTGGCCCTGGCCAGGGCGATCAACTGGCGCCGAATCGCACCGAGCATGCCCCGAGAGGATTCGCCGTCGGCCTTGCTGTGGCCCAGGTAGCGCGCGACCGCCTCGCGCGCCGACAGGCCCTCGTACCAGGCTCGCAGCGCGGCGAGCGATGCCGCGTTGGGCATGCCATCCCAGTCCTGCGGGCTGGCCGCTTCCTTCGGCGGGGACTGGCGAGTTTTCATGAAGTCCAGTTTAGGCGCCAGACGTAGCGATTGCGATAAGAAGGATTATCGCAACAGCACGATTTAAGAGCCTTCTATTGGACGCGAGCGCCACACGGCCTGTAGCGATTGCGGCGCACACACCCTAGACGGTCCGTCACAAACAAATCGAAGCAGAAAGGCCGTTGATCCCACGAGATCAGCGCAAACCCTAGACCTTCAGCGCAGTGTGAAAAATCACCCAGTTCCAGAAGGCGAACGTCACACATCTATCAGCAAAATCCACCTGCATTGAAATGAC
>NZ_JBDSQX010000098.1:0-81828 GCF_039929605.1 Roseateles sp. | reverse complement strand
AGGTGCCCGTGTGGGTCGGCAACTACGTGCTCATGAGCTACGGCGATGGCGCCGTCATGGGCGTGCCGGCGCATGACGAGCGCGACTTCGAGTTCGCGACCAAGTACGGCCTGCCCATCCAGCCGGTCATCCGGCATTTGGTGGATGGCAAAGCGGGCGACACGGTGCCCGCGCCATGGAAACCGGAATACGCCGACTATGGCACCAACATCAATTCGGGCAAGTACGACGGCCTCGATTTCATGGCATCGGTCGATGCCGTCGCGGCCGACCTCAAGGTCAAAGGGCTCGGCGACAAGCACGTGCAGTGGCGGCTGCGCGATTGGGGCATCTCGCGCCAGCGCTACTTGGGCTGCCCGGTGCCGATCATCCACTGCAAGGACTGCGGCGACGTCCCGGTGCCGGAGAAAGACCTGCCGGTCGTGCTGCCCGAGAACCTCGTGCCGGACGGCACCGGCAACCCGCTGAACAAGCACGCGGCCTTCCTGAACGTCGCCTGCCCGACCTGCGGCAAGCCGGCCAAGCGCGAGACGGACACGATGGACACCTTCGTCGATTCGTCCTGGTACTTCATGCGCTATTGCGACCCGACCAACAGCGAAGCCATGGTCGGCGAAGGCACGAAGTACTGGATGCCGATGAACCAGTACATCGGCGGCATCGAGCACGCGATCCTTCACCTGCTCTACGCGCGCTTCTGGACCAAGGCGATGCGCGACCTGGGCCTGGTGACGATCAGCGAGCCGTTCGAGAAGCTGCTGACGCAGGGCATGGTGCTGAAGGGTGCGTTCTTCCACAAGCCCGAGGGCGGCGGCAAGGACTACTACTGGGACCATGAGATCGACGTCATCCATGACGACAAGGGCGGCATCGCCGGCGCCAAGCTGAAGAAGGACGGCACGCCGCTCGAGTACGAGATGACGACGATGTCCAAGTCCAAGAACAACGGCGTGGACCCGCAGGCGTTGATCGACCAGTACGGCGCCGACACAGCCCGCCTGTTCGTCATGTTCGCGAGCCCGCCGGAGCAGACGCTGGAGTGGAACGACGCGGCCGTGGAAGGCGCGCATCGCTTCCTGAAGCGCGTGTGGAGCTTCGGCGCGCGCAATGCCGACGCGATCAAGGCCGGCGGCAAGGACTTTGCCGCGCTGAACGGCGACGGCAAGGCGCTGCGCCGCGAGGTGCACAACGTGCTCAAGCAGGTCAGCTACGACTACGAGCGCATGCAGTACAACACCGTCGTCTCCGGCGCGATGAAGCTGCTGAATGCGCTTGAAGGCTTCAAGGCCGAAGGCCAGTTTGCGGCCGTGCGTGACGGCTTCTCGGTGTTGCTGCGCGTGCTCTACCCGGCCACGCCGCACATCAGCCATCAGCTCTGGCAAGACCTCGGTTTCGCGGCCGAACTGGGCGACCTGCTCGACGCGCCCTGGCCCACGGTCGACGAGGCGGCGCTGGTGCAGGACGAGATCGAGCTGATGCTGCAGGTCAACGGCAAGCTGCGGGGCTCGGTGAAAGTGCCGGCCTCGGCCGACAAGGCCGCCATCGAGGCGGCCGCGCTGGCCAACCCCGAGTTCGCCAAGTTCAGCGAAGGCAAGGCGCCGAAGAAGGTCGTCATCGTCCCCGGTCGACTCGTCAACATCGTCGTCTGATGAACAGGCGCATCCTGCTTCTCGGCCTGACCGCCCTCGCCGGCTGCGGCTTCGAGCTGCGCCGTGAAGCCGAGCTGCCGTTCAAGACGCTGGCGCTGATCGGCTTCGAGCCCAACTCGCCGCTGGCCGCCGGCCTCAGGCGCCAGATCAAGCGCACGCCGGTGCAGTTGCTGGAAGACCCGGCGCGCGCCGAAGTCGTGCTGGAGGTGCTGCACGAGTCCCGCGACCGCACCGTCGTCGCGTCCACCAGCGTCGGGCAGGTGCGCGAGTTCCAGTTGCGCCTGCAGTTCGACTACATGATCCGCACGGCAGCCGGCGAGCTGCTGGTGCCCAAGGTCGAGTTGCGCCTGGCGCGAGACATGAACTACACCGAGAGCGACGCCTTGGCCAAGGAGCAGGAGGCCGCCAACCTCTACGGCGCCATGCATTCCGATGCCATCGCGCAGGTGCTGCGCCGCCTGGCAGCAGTGAAATTGCCGACGTGAAATGAAAACCAAACAAAGCCACAGAGGCACAGAGGCACAGAGGCAGCGGGATGAAGGTCTCTCTGTGTCTCTGTGCCTCTGTGGCTGTGTTCTCGGTCGCTGATATGCAGCTCCGCGCCGAGTCCCTCGCCGGCCATCTGAGCAAAGGCCTGGCCCGCATCTACACCGTCCACGGCGACGAGCCCCTGCTCGCGCAGGAGGCGGCCGACCAGATCCGCGCCGCCGCGCGCGCCAACGGTTTTGGCGAGCGGCAGATCTTCATCGTCTCGGGCGCCTATTTCGACTGGGCGCCGGTGCTGGCCGCCGCGCAGGCGATGAGCCTGTTTGCCGACCGCCAGTTCATCGAGATCCGCATTCCCAGCGGCAAGCCCGGCAAGGAAGGCTCTGAGGCGTTGCAGCGTTATGCCCAGGCCGCGCCCGACGACGTGCTGACGCTGGTGACGCTGCCGCGCCTGGACAAGACCCAGCTCTCCAGCGCGTGGTTCACGGCGCTGGACGGCAACGGCGCGTCCATCCGCGTCGAGCCCGTCGAGCGCCGCATGCTGCCCGCGTGGCTGGCACAGCGGCTCAAGGCCCAGGGCCAGTCCGTACCCGAAGGCGAGGACGGCCAACGCGCGCTGGCCTTCTTTGCCGACCGCGTCGAGGGCAACCTGCTCGCTGCCCACCAGGAGCTGCAGAAGCTCGCGCTGCTGCACCCCAAGGGCGAGCTGACGCTCGAACAGATCGAGGCGGCCGTCATGGACGTGGCGCGCTTCGACGTCTTCAAGCTCAGCGAGGCCGTGCTGTCTGGCGCCGTTCCGCGCCTCTTGCGCATGCTCGACGGCCTGGAGGCCGAGGGCGAGGCAGCAGTGTTGGTGCACTGGACGCTGTCCGAAGACGCCCGCGCGCTGGCCCGCGTGCGCGCCGCGCTGGACGCCGGCAAGCCGCTGCCACTGGCGCTGCGAGAAGCCCGTGTCTGGGGCGCCAAGGAACGCTTGGTGGAGCGCATCGCGCCGCGACTGGACAGCGCCCAGGCCGGCGCACTGGTGCAGGCCGCCCAGGTCTGCGACGGCCTCGTCAAAGGGCTGCGCCACCCCGACTGGCCCAGCAACCCCTGGGCCGCCCTGCGCCGCTTCGCGCTGATGCTGGCCGAAGCCGCCAGCGGCAAGACCGGGGCAGTTCTCACGGTTCGCTGAGCGCGATTGGGCTATCGTCGGGCGCGAAACCCAGCCCGCCATGTCGACTCTTCCCCACCTCGCCGTCCTGACCGTTGCCGCCGTACTGGCGCCAGCAGCGTTGGCCGTGCCGGTCACAGTGCAGTTACGTGACGCCCAGGGTCAGCCGCTGGCCAACGCCGTGGTGGCCGTCGAGGTCAAGGGTCGGCCGGCCAGGACGACGACGGCCAAGGCCGAGATGGGCCAGCGTGACCGCCAGTTCACGCCCCAGTTGCTCGTCGTGCAGACGGGCACCGCGGTGAACTTCCCGAACTTCGACACCGTGCGGCATCACGTCTACTCGATCTCGCCGATCAAGGTCATCGACATCAAGCTTTACTCGGGCACGCCGACCGAGCCCGTCGTCTTCGACAAGCCCGGCGTCGCCGCTTTAGGCTGCAACATCCACGACCGCATGAGCGCTCACGTCATCGTCGTCGACACGCCCACCTTTGCGCGCACCGACGACATGGGCCAGGCCACGTTCGAGCTGCCCGCCGGCGAGCACGCCGTCAAGGCCTGGCACGACGGCCAGAAGTCGCCCGCGCTGCAGAGCCTCAAGATCAGCGTGCCGGCCGGCGGCGGTCCCAGCGTGCTGACGCTGAACGACTGACTTGACCACGATGCACTTGCCGGCCTGGCTGAATCTGCGTCGCCTGGAAGGCCGCATCGTCGGCCTGTTCCTGGCGCTTCTGCTCGTCGTGCAGCTGGTCAGCTTCGTCGCCATCAACGCCAGCATCACGCACAACGCCGAGGACTCCCTGGCGGCCGAGTTGCAGACGGGTGAGCGCGTGCTGCGCCGCCTGCTGGACCAGCGCGCCGGCAAGCTGCACGACGCGGCCGAGCTGCTGGCCAAGGACTACGGCTTTCGCACCACCATCGGCCTGTCGCTGGCCGAGACGGGCACGGTCGAGACGATCAAGGACGCCTTGTCCAACCAGGGCGAGCGCATCGGCGCCTCGGTCGTCGCGTATTTCGACGCCGATCTGAAGCTCGTCACCGCGACCCGCGACGGCGCCGCCTCCTTTGGCGGGGCGTTGAAGGCGCTGGTGGGCAGCAAGGAGGGCACGGCGTTGTCCCTGCTCGGGGATCACGTCTACCAGGTCGTTGCCGTGCAGGTGCGCACGCCGGCACCGGTGGGCTGGGTGCTGATGGGCTTTGCGCTCGACCGAGAGGTGCTGGACGATCTCAAGGCCCTGTCGGAGCTGCAGAGCGTCGTGCTGCTGCAGCCCACGGGCCGGCCCTGGCTCAACATCGTCACCAACCTCGACACCCGCGCCACTGCGGCGCTGCAGGGCAGCCTCGGCAGCGAGGCGCCGGCAGGCGGTGTGATCGAGCTGGACGGCGAGCGCATGCGCGCGCGCTTCGTGCCGCTGCTCGGCGGCGAGCAGCGGCTGGGCGTGCTGCTGCTGCGCTCACTGGACGCGGCGCTCGCGCCCTACCGGCAGCTGCAGCTCGTGCTGCTGGGGCTGACCCTGCTCGGCGTCGCCGTCTTCGCCCTCGTCAGCGTGCTGCTGGCGCGCGGCATCAGCGGGCCGATCAAGGCGCTGTCCGCCGCCGCACGGCGGCTGGAGCGCGGCGACTACGACACCCCGGTGCCCTCGACCTCGCGGCTGGAGGAGGTGCACAAGCTGGCGCTGTCGCTGGAGAGCATGCGCGAGGGCATCCGCCGCCGCGACGCCCTCGTCAACAACCTGGCCTATGTCGACCCGCTGACGCTGCTGCCCAACCGCGCGCGCTTTGCCGAGTTCCTGTATCACCACCTGACCCACAGCGACACGCCGGGCGCCGTGCTGATGCTGGACCTGGACCGCTTCAAGCACGTCAACGACGTGTTGGGCCACGATGTCGGCGACCGCCTGCTGCAGAGCGTGGCCGAGCGGCTGCGGGCGCTGTGCGCGCCGGCTCACTCGGTGCTGGCGCGGCTGTCGGGCGACGAGTTCGCCATCCTGCTGGCCCACACCGACGCGCACGCCGCCAGCGAGGCGGCGCTGGCCATCCTGAAGGACTTCGAGCACCCGCTGCTCATCGACAACGAGACCGTCGACCTTGGCGCCGGCATCGGCATCGCCCTCTTCCCCGAGCATGGTCACGACGTCAACCCGTTGCTGGACCGCGCCGAGCTGGCCATGTACGCGGCCAAGGCGCGCCAGTGCGGCAGCCTGATCTATCACGCCCAGCTGGACGCCGGCAGCCAGGAGTCGCTGTCGCTGCTGACCGAGCTGCGCCACGCGGTGGAGAACGAGGAGCTGCGCCTCTTCCTGCAGCCCAAGATCGACCTGCAGACCGGCAAAGTCATCGGCGCCGAGGCGCTGGTGCGCTGGCAGCACCCGAAGCGCGGCCTGGTGCCGCCGATGCAGTTCATCCCGTTCGCGGAGCAGACCGGCTTCATCCGCATGTTGAGCGCCTGGGTGCTGTCGGGCGCGGCCAAGTTTGCGCGCGAGGCGCTGGACGCGGGCCTGTCGCTGCGGCTGTCGGTCAACCTGTCCACGCGCGACCTGATGGATCAGGACCTGCCGGCCAAGATCGAAGCCCTGATCACGCCGCGCCAGGTGCCGCCGGCCTCGCTGTGCCTGGAGATCACCGAGAGCGCCATCATGGACGACCCCGAACGGGCGTTGTCGACGCTGGAGCAACTGCACGCGATGGGCTTCAAGTTGTCCATCGACGACTTCGGCACCGGCTATTCGTCGCTGGCCTACCTGAAGCGCCTGCCGGTGGACGAGCTGAAGATCGACAAGAGCTTCGTCATGGCCATGGAGCGCGATCTGGACGACGCGCGCATCGTGCGCTCCACCATCGAGCTGGCCCACAACCTCGGCCTCACCGTCGTCGCCGAGGGCGTGGAGACGGCCAAGGCCTGGGCTCTGCTGGCACGCCTGGGCTGCGACGAGGGTCAGGGCTATTTCATCTGCAAGCCCATGCCGCAGGAACAGTTCATTGCGTGGGCGCAGAGCTGGCAGCCGCCGGACAATTCGGTCACGGCCGAGAGTGTGATTGCCAAGCTGGGCTGAGTGCCCCGTGGCCGCCGGTTGCGGTTGCTCGGGCTCTAGTTTTGGCGGGGGCGCGCGGGCAGCTGGCGTCGCACGGTGTGCATCTGCTCAAGCAGGCCGGCCATCTGTGCCTTCTGCACCGGGTTGGTCACGCCGGGCAGGGCAGCGCTGAAGCTGGCAATGGCCTCGTCGAGCGTGGCCGCCGCCTCGGCATTGCGCCCCAGGCCGGCAAGCGCGCGGCCGTGCTGGAGCTTCACTTGCGACTGCTTGAGCGTCCAGCGGCTCGCAGGCCCGTCCGCTGCGATCAGTTCACGTGCGGTGGCCAGGCTCAGCGTCGACGCCGCCAGCGCTTCGGGGTAACGCGTCAGCTGAAGCAGCGTCACGGCCAGGTTGTTCGACTCGACCGCCAGCGTGTCCTTCCACAGCGTGGGTTCCGGGTTGAAGGCCACCGCTTCCTTGGCGTAGCGCACGGCCTCTTGCGCTTCGGCAAGCGCCTGGGGCCACAGCGCGGCGTGCTGGTAGCCCAGGCTCTTGCCGCCGTGGATGACAGCCACCTGCTGCAGCACCTGCGCGTAGGCCTTGGGCTCCTCGGGCCGGCCGCCGCGGTCGAGTTCGTCGAGCAGCTGGCGCTGCGCGGCCAGGCGCTGCTGCACGCTGGCAGCACGGTCGTAGAAACCGAGAGCCTCGGCGAGCGTGGCCTCCTTCTTCACCGCCAGCTGCTCGGTCAGCTGGGCCCGCATGATCAGCAGCCCGGCCTGCTCGGCCGGCACGCTGAGCTTGCCGAGCGGCTCGGCCTGGCTCAGGTCGGCGGCTTCCAGAACGGCGGCGGCGGCGTCGATCTCCTTGAGCGCCTCGGCCGTGCGGCCCTGAACGCGCAGCAGCCGGGCCAGCGTGTTGTAGGCCCGCGCCGTGTAGGAGGCCAGTTGCCAGTCGCTGCGGTGCTGCGGCAGCACCTGCTCGGCGATGGCGATGGCCTTGTCGGCGTTGACCTTGGCGGCGTCGGGCTGGCCGAGCGTGAGCTGCTGGTCCTGCCCCTGCAGTTCGGCCAGGCGGGCGTAGGTGGTGGCCACCTGCGACAACAGCGCGGAGTCGCGATCGGGTGAGCGGGCCAGGCGGTCGAGCGTGCCCAGGGTCTGCTGCAGCAGGTCGGCCTTCAGCTTCATGCCGCCCGGCAGGTAGGTCACGGCGTCGCCGAACTTGGCCACCAGGTCGCGCGTGATGGCACGGATGTCGGCCAGCCGCGCGGTGGCCTCGTCGCGGGCGACACGGGCCTCGTGCGCCTGCCAGGCCGTGGCGGTGAGCCCGACGGCCAGCGCCACGACGGCGGCCGACGCGGCCGCGACGGCCGCCCGGTGGCGCCGCGCAAACTTGGCGGCCACGTACCAGGCGCTCGCCGCGTGCGCCTGCACCGGGTGGCCGGCGAGGAAGCGCCGCACGTCGTCGGCAAAGGCCTCGACGCTGCTGTAGCGGCGCTCGGGCTGCTTCTCCAGCGCCTTGAGCACGATGTTGTCCAGGTCGCCCGCGATGACGCGGCGCGTCGCCGGCCAGGCCACGTCGGGCACCACGTCGCCGGGCAGCGTGCTTGGGCGCGTCGGCTCCTCCTCCAGCACGGCGCGTGCGGCGTCGGCGGCGGTGATGGCGCTGCGGCCGGTGGGGCGCACGCCGGTCAGCATCATGTAGAGCAGGATGCCGAGGCTGTAGACGTCGGTGGCGGTGCCCATCGGCTCGGCCCGCACTTGCTCCGGGCTGGCATGGTTGGGCGTGAACGGGCGGGCGGCGCCCAGCGTGGTGTCAGCGCCGGCGTCGGCGGGGTCCAGCGCCTTGGCGATGCCGAAATCCAGTAGCTTGACCTGGCCGTCGTGCGTGACCAGCACGTTGCCGGGCTTGAGGTCGCGGTGCACGAGCAGGTGGCGGTGCGCGTGCGCGACGGCATCGGCAAGCTGCAGGAACAGCGCCAGCCGCGCCTCGACGGGCCGCGCGCGGGCCGCCGCGTCGATGGGCAAGCCGTCGATGAGTTCCATGACGAAATAGGGCAGCCCGTCGGCGCTGAGGCCGGCGTCGAAGAGCTGGGCGATGTGCGGGTGGTGCAGCCGCGCGAGCGCCTGGCGCTCCTGCGCAAAGCGCTGCAGCACGGCGTCGCTGTCCATGCCGCGCTTGATGACCTTGATGGCGGCGCGGCCGTCGAAGCTGCCGTCCGCACGGGCGGCCTCAAACACCTCGCCCATGCCGCCGCTGCCCAGGCTGCGCACCACCTGCCAGGCGCCGAAGCGCTCGCCGTCGCGCGACAACGTGGCCGCCACGCCGGCGGCGATGGAGCCCGACAGCAGCGGCTCGCTGTCGGTGTCGTCGGCGTGGTGGGCCAGCAGCGAGTGCAGTTCGGCCTTGACGGCGGCGCCGAAGGGCAGCGCGTCGACGTGCGCCGCGCGCTGCGCCGACGGCAATGCCACGGCCTCGTCGAAGAGGCGTCGCACGGCGGCCCAGTCGTCGGGGGTCGGGGTGGGTGAGGTCATCGGTGGGCTCGGGGTGGGCGGTGGCGGCGCGACTGTAGTGAGGTGCCGGCAGACAAGGGAGCGGGGGAACGCGCCCCCGCTCCCTCGCGCCAGCGGCGCTGGCGTCACTGCTTGACGAGGCTGCTGCACTGCGCCAGCGACTTCACCGGCCGTGGCTCACGGTGCTGTGCGTCGGCACTGAAGGAGGCGGGCACGTTCAGCGCCACATTGCCGGCCTGATAGCTCAGCGTCACGTAGATCTGCTCCCCTGCGGTGAAGTAATCCTGCGCCTGCACGGCCGCGCTGTCGCCAAAGGTGACGATGACGTCGTTCTCGTCGCCGCCGAGCCGCGTCGTCACGTCCAGCGCGCCGGCCACGAGGTGGAAGACGCCGTCGCTGGAGACGTCCAGCGTGCAGTTGGCGCCCGTGTAGTGGCCCACGAGCGCGGCCGACATGTCGGCCGCCGTGGCGCCGTTGAGCGTGGCCACGTTGGCGTTGCCGGCGGCGACGGTCGGGTTGGGGTTGCTGAGCCAGCACTCGACGCGGTCTTCGGCGGTGGTGAAGCCGAAGCCGCCCTGCCGCGCCACGCCCTGCGCCATCACGCCCTTGACGAGGGTGAGCTGGGCGTAGCGGTCGTTCGGCACGTCGCTGGCCTGCACGCGCGTCAGGCCGACGACGTTGAGGATCAGGTCACCGACGTCGCCATTGACGGCCGCCTGCAGCGTGCGCCCGCCGGCCGACACGGTGAGCATGCCGTCTGCCGCCACGGCGATGCTGCAGGTCGTCGTCTCCTGCGTTGCCTGGCCGGGCGTGAAGACGCGCCCGAGCTGGCCCTGCCACGTGCCCACGGCGGGCGCGACGTCGGCCGCCGCAGCCTGGCCCTTGGGCGTCAGCACGATGGCATTCGGCCCGGTCGGGGCCGGCGGGTTGCCGGTCAACGCGGGCGGCAGGTGATAGATGCCGGCGGTGGCGACGCTGAAGTCGGCGATCAGGTCGATGTAGGTCTTGTGACTGGCGAGCAGCCCGGCCATCAGGCTGTCGAGCAGCGCGTCCGTCGTGTCGCCGGCCTTGGCCTCGAAGGCCACGGTGAAGGGGTCGAACGTGCCGGCGGGCAGCGTGTAGCTGCCGGCCACCAGCGTGGCCAGCAGCTGGGTCAGCGCGGCCGCAGTGTCCAGCCGCGTGCCGGTGGGCGCCGCAGCCAGGCCGGCGAACCAGGTGGCGGGCGACTTGCCGGCGGCGCGGGCGATGGTCAGGTCGGTCAGCGGCGTGATGTTCACGCGCCCCGCGGCCACCGCCAGGCTGTGCAGCGTGAGCGGGTTGGCCACGCCACCCGCCGTGCCGCCCGACACCTGCAGCGCGCAGGGCAGCGTGTTGGCCGGCACGTCGACCGTCCACGTGCCGGTGGCGCTGGTGGGCAGCGCCACCGTGGCCGGGCCGCTGATGCAGGCCGCCGTGACGCTGCCGCCGACGATGGGCGCGCCGCGTGCGGCAACGCCGGTCAGCGTGACCATCGCGATGGCCGGTGCGGGGGCGGACGCGGCAGGCGCCGGCGCGGCCGGGGGCGTCAGCGGCGGTGTGACGGCGGCGCTGCCACCCCCGCCGCAGCCGGCGAGCGTGGCGGCGGTGGCCGCGAGCAGCGCGACGCGGCGCAGCGACAGGGTGGCGGGGCACGGGCAGGGGGTCGAGAACATGTCGAAGGTCCTGTGGATGAGTCAGGCCGCTCGACCATTCGAGAGGCACGACCCGGTACGCCGCACCGCACGCTGAAAAGGCTCACCGACGTGCAAATAACTTTTGGGCGGCGCGCACAATCCGCGGCGCCATGCCTGCCACGCCTCCTGCCCACCCCACCGCGGCCGACGTGACGGCGTGGCTGCGCCGGCTCGACAGCGACGCCGCGGGCGCGTCCAACCAGCTCTTCGAGCTGCTCTACGACGAACTGCACCGCATCGCCCGCGCCCACATGGGCCGCGAGGCACAGGCGCACACGCTGAGCCCGACGGTGCTGACGCACGAGGCCTGGTTCCGCATGGCCGAGCAGACGCGCACGCAGTGGGCCAACCGCGCGCACTTCCTGTCGGTGGCGTCGACCATGATGCGGCGCATCCTCGTGAACCACGCGCTGGCGCGGCGCGCCGAGAAGCGCGAGGCGCAGTTGGTGTCGCTGTCCGTCACCGGCGCGCCCGAGATCGGCGTGCAGGCCGCACCCGACGTGGTGGCCGTGCACGAGGCCATCCTCGCGCTGGAGGCCGTCGACCCGCGCGCCGCCAAGGTCGTGGAGCTGAAGTTCTTCGGCGGCCTGGAGAACGACGAGATCGCGCAGGCGCTGGACCTGTCGGTGGCCACCGTCAAGCGCGACTGGACGTTGGCGCGGGCCTGGCTGCGCCGCGAGCTGGGCGCCACGCCGCTGGCGTGAGCTCGCTTGAGGTCAGCTGTCGCGGTCTTCCAGCGCCTCGCACAGCGCCGTCAGCCCCGCCGTCACCGTCTGCGCGCGCACCGCGTGGCGGTCGCCGCTGAAGTTTTCGCGCCAGACCTTGGCCGGCCGGCCGGCATGCACCAGCGCCAGCCAGACGGTGCCGACCGGCTTGGCTTCGCTGCCGCCCGTGGGCCCGGCGACGCCGGTGACCGACAACGCCCAGTCGATGGGCGCATGCGCCAGCAGGCCGCGCGCCATGTGCTCGGCCACCTCGGCGCTGACGGCGCCGTGCAGCGCGATCAGGCCTTTTGGCACGCCGAGCAGCTCGGCCTTGGCCTCGTTGCTGTAGCTGACGACCCCGCGCTCGAACCACTGACTGGAGCCGGCGAGATCCGTGCAGGCCGCCGCGATGAGGCCGCCGGTGCAGCTCTCGGCCGTGCCGATGCGCTCGCGCCGCTGCATGAGCGCCACGGCGATGCGGTCTATCAGTTCGGCTTGTTCAGCAGGCATGACTCAGAGGGTGAGAGGTGATCCGGCGTGCCAGAAAGGGCTCGCCAAAGCGCCCCAATCTAGGCGCAAAGCGCAGTCGTGGCTAGGGTCACGACGAGCATTTGCAACGACGAGTGGGGTGCTTTGGCGAGTCAAGGCGGGCATGCTGGATTGCCTCTCACCCTCTTACCCCATGAAGTAGCGGTAGAACGCGATCACGGCAAGCGTACAACCCGCCGCCACGAAGTCGTCGATGAGGATGCCCAGGCCCTGGCGCCAACCGATGGGCGCTCCGCGCTCGGACTTGAAGAGCTGGTCCGCCCACCGCACGGGCCCCGGCTTGGCGGCATCGAAGAAGCGGAACAGGCCGAAGGCGATGAGTTGGCCGATGAGCCCGGCCGGAGCGATCAGCCACAGGATGAGCCAGAAGGCGAGCACCTCGTCCCAGACTATCGAACCCGGGTCGGGCGTGTTCATGTGCTGGGCGCAGCGCGTGCAGGCCCACCAGCCGACGGCCGTGCCCAGGCCGATCAGCGTGGCCCAGCCGAGGTCGGTCAGCCAGGGCGAGATGAGCAGGAACACACCCCACGCCCACAGCGTGCCGAAGGTGCCCGGCGCCTTCGGTGCCAGGCCGCTGCCGAAGCCCAGCGCGATCCAGCGCGCGGGGTGGCGCAGCATGAAGGCCAGCGTGGGCCGGAGGGGTGCTCCGGTCATGCGCTGAAGTGATCGAAGGAGCGCAGGCCGTGCGCGACGGTGGCACCTTGCGCATCGACGACACGCAGACCCGGCTCGGCCTCGATGACGCCGATGCGCGTCAGCGCCACGCCAACGTCCGGCAGGCGCGCACCGGCCGGGGCGGTGAAGACCAACTCGTAGTCGTCGCCGCCGGCCAGCAGGCATTCGTGCTGCAGCGCCACCGGCTGCGCGGCCAGCACGGCGCTGCGTGGCAGCGCGTCGATGTCCAGCCGCGCGCCCATGTTGGACGCCGCCAGGATGTGCCCCAGGTCGCCCAACAACCCGTCGGACACATCGATGGCCGATGTCGCGATGCCACGCAGCGCCTGGCCCAGCGCCAGGCGCGGCGTCGGGCATTCCATCGCCGTGCGCACGGTCTCGAAGCCGTCGCCACTCAACGCCGTCGTGCCACGGAACACCTCCAGCGCCAGCCGCGCATCGCCCAGCCGCCCCGACACCCAGATCTCGTCGCCCACCCGCGCGCCGCTGCGCAGCAGCGCCTGGCCCGCAGGCGCCTCGCCGAAGACGGTGATGCAGATGTTCAGCGGCCCCTGCGTCGTGTCGCCGCCGATCAGCGGGCAGCCGCTCGCGTCGGCCAGCGCCCACAGCCCGCGCGCGAACGCCGCCAGCCAGTCTTCGTCAACACGCGGCAACGCCAACGCCAAAGTGAAGCCTCGCGGCGTCGCACCGCAGGCGGCCAGGTCGCTCAGGTTGACGGCCAGCGCCTTGTGGCCCAAGCGCGCCGGGTCGACCGTCGACAGGAAGTGCCGGCCCTCGACCAGCATGTCGCTGGACACCAGCCAGCGCGCGCCGGGCGTGGGCACGAGCACCGCGCAGTCATCACCCACGCCCACGTCCACGCCGGCCGCAGCGGGGCGCTGGAAGTAGCGCCGGATCAGATCGAATTCGCCCATGCTCGCGATTGTCTATGTGTGGACATCCGCAGCGCGCCAGGCCGGACTGCGGTGGCATGATTCCCACCCCGCCGCCGGCTCTTGCTCGTCCACGCCATGCCAAGCCCAGAAGAAAAACGCGCCCAACTCCGCCAGGCTGCCCTCGAATATCACGAGTTCCCGACGCCGGGCAAGATCGCGATCGCGGCGACCAAGCAGCTCGTCAACCAGCACGACCTGGCCCTGGCCTACTCGCCCGGCGTGGCCGCCGCCTGCGAGGAGATCGTGGCCGACCCGGCCAACGCCTTCCGCTACACCTCGCGCGGCAATCTCGTCGCCGTCGTCTCCAACGGCACGGCCGTGCTGGGCCTGGGCAACATCGGGCCGCTGGCGTCCAAGCCGGTCATGGAGGGCAAGGCCGTCCTCTTCAAGAAGTTCGCCGGCATCGACGTCTTCGACCTCGAAGTGGCCGAGAACGACCTCGACAAGCTGGTCGACTGCATCGCCGCGCTGGAGCCCACCTTCGGCGGCATCAACCTCGAAGACATCAAGGCGCCGGACTGCTTCTACGTCGAGCGCAAGCTGCGCGAGCGCATGAAGATCCCCGTCTTCCACGACGACCAGCACGGCACGGCCATCGTCGTCGGTGCGGCCTTCCTGAACGGCCTGAAGGTCGTCGGCAAGGACATCAAGCAGGTCAAGCTCGTCACGTCGGGCGCGGGTGCGGCGGCGCTGGCCTGCCTGGGCCTGCTGGTCAAGCTCGGCCTGCCGCGCGAGAACATCTGGGTGACCGACCTGGCCGGCGTCGTCTACGAGGGCCGCACGGAGCTGATGGACCCGGACAAGGCCGTGTTCGCCCAGCCGACGGCCCAGCGCAGCCTGCGCGAAGCCATCGTCGGCGCCGACATCTTCCTCGGCCTGTCGGCCGGTGGCGTGCTGAAGGCCGACATGGTGGCCACGATGGCCGCGCAACCGCTGATCTTTGCTTTGGCCAATCCGACGCCCGAGATCCTGCCGGAGGAGGTGCAGTCCGTCCGCAGCGACGCCATCATGGCCACGGGCCGCACCGACTACCCGAACCAGGTCAACAACGTCCTGTGCTTCCCCTACATCTTCCGTGGCGCGCTGGATTCGGGCGCCACGACGATCAACGTCGAGATGGAGATTGCGGCGGTCCACGCGATCGCTGACCTCGCGCAGGCCGAGCAGAGCGAAGTCGTCGCCGCGGCCTACGTGGGTGCCACGCTGAGCTTCGGCCCCGAGTACCTGATCCCCAAGCCCTTCGACCCGCGGCTGATGATGCGCATCGCGCCGGCCGTCGCCAAGGCTGCGGCCGACTCCGGCGTCGCCGCCCGGCCGATCCAGGACTGGGACGCCTACCGCGAAAAGCTGCAGAGCTTCGTCTACGCCTCCGGCAACACGATGAAGCCCATCTTCACGGCGGCCAAGCGCGCGCCCAACAAGCGCATCGCCTATGCCGAAGGTGAGGAAGAGCGCGTGCTGCGCGCCGCCCAGGTCGTCGTCGACGAAGGCCTGGCCCGCCCGACGCTGGTGGGCCGCCCCAACGTCATCGCCGAGCGCTGCGAGCGCTTCGGCCTGCGCCTGCAGCTGGGCCGCGACTACGACGTCGTCAACGTCGAGCACGACGACCGCTACCGTGACTATTGGCAGACCTATCTGCGCATCACCGAGCGCAAGGGCGTCACCCAGCAGCTGGCCAAGATCGAGATGCGCCGCCGCCTCACGCTCATCAGCACCATGCTGCTGCACAAGGGCGAGGTCGACGGCATGCTCTGCGGCACCTGGGGCACCACGGCCACCCACCTGGCCTACATCGACCAGGTCATCGGCAAGCGCGTCGGCGTGAAGACATACGCCTGCATGAACGGCCTCATCCTGCCGGGCCGCCAGGTCATGCTGGTCGACACCCACGTCAACTACGACCCCAACGCCGAACAGCTCGCGGAGATCACCATCATGGCCGCCCAGGAGATGTGCCGCTTCGGCCTGGTGCCCAAGGCGGCGCTGCTGTCGCACAGCAATTTCGGCACCAGCGACAAGCCTTCGGCCATCAAGATGCGCGACACGCTGGCGCTGATCCAGCAACTCGCGCCCTGGCTGGAAGTCGACGGTGAAATGCACGGCGACACCGCGCTCGACCCCGCCTACCGCAAGCAGCTGATGCCGCACAGCCCGCTGACTGGCGAGGCCAACCTGCTGGTGCTGCCCAATATCGACGCCGCCAACATCTCCTACAACCTGCTGAAGACAGCGGCCGGCGGCGGCATCGCCATCGGCCCCGTGCTGCTCGGCGCCGCCCAGCCGGTGCACATCCTGACGCCCTCCGCCACTGTGCGGCGCATCGTCAACATGACGGCATTGACCGTCGCCGACGCCAACGCCGCGCGCGCCTAAACGCTTGCCGAGAGAGGTCCGGGCGCCCCCGCGCCGCCCGGACGCCTCCAATTGACATAAGTTTTCAGAGCGACAACCTCGTCACGGCGCGGTCATAAATCCACGAAAAACAAGCGTTTGCCGCGATGTGAGCACCGGCTAACAGAGCCTATGCCCTGATTCCGCAGCAGGGGTCCGGCTTGAGCTTTTGGGGTCGCTTCGGTACCATGTTGGTTTTCGGAACAGGGTAAACCCGTGTTTTTGTTCTCGTGGCTGGCGCGCTCCGGCGCCTCGGCGGTCACCACCGCCTTGCTGCTTTCCGGCTTATCCGGCGGCGTGCAAGCCAAGGAAGCTTTGCCCACCACAACGCCCGCTCTGGCCGAAATTTCGCTGAGCGAGCTGCCCGTCCAGGCCCAGGAAATTCACCGGCTCGTCCTTACCGGCGGCCCGTTTCCTCAAGCCAAGGACGGCGTGGTGTTCGGCAATCGCGAACGCCTGCTGCCCCGCAAGGCTCGCGGCTTCTATCGCGAATACACGGTCAAAACGCCTGGCGCGCGCAATCGGGGCGCTCGCCGCCTCGTCTGCGGCGGCTCACCCCCAACCGCGCCCGAAGTTTGTTATTACACCGGCGATCACTACGCCAGCTTCCAGCGCATCCGCGCCACAGCTGGTCGGTGAGAGTCGGGGTTCAGTAGTTTTGTGACTTGAAAGGAGGAACGCGACCATGCTTTTGCAGACCGTCCGTCCCAATATCGTGCAGGCCATACGCGCCTACCGAGTCGAGGACTTGATGTTGGCCGCCCAAGAAGCGGGCCAGCATTTCCTGTACGCCAACCTGTCGGAGGCGCAGTCCAAGCAGGATGTGCTCGATGGCATCGCGCAGGCCTTCCTGTTCCCGACACATTTCGGCAAGAACCTGGACGCCCTGCATGACTGCATGACCGACCTCGTCCACAAGTCTGGCAGCCAGCCGGGCTTTGTCGTGGTGCTGGAGCAGTTGCCCGACAACGTGCGCTTCGACCGCGAGGCACGAGAGCAGTTGCTCGATGTCTTCCGAGACACGGCCGATTACTGGGCCGACAGGAAGATAGCGTTCAGGTGCTTCTATTCTTTTCAGTAGCCCGCTCCCAAGATAACGGGTCATGGGAGCGGGCTACTGAAGTGGCCCCGGTTATTGAGAAGCCCGCGCCGAAAAGCGCGAAGGCAACGGTAGGCAACCCCAACTTCGGCATGAACATGCCGATGATGTGCAGCGCCTTCGATACGTCGATGTGGTTGAGCGCGGCATAGACGACCCACCCCCGAAGCGCCTGCGGCGCTCCCCCTCAAGGGGGTGCCGCCAGTGGCCCGGCAAAGCCGGTTCCACGGCGGCCGCTGGAGGAGACAAAGCCCGCTTTCAGGCGGGCTTTGTCATTTCTGCGACGTCCAGGGCCAGCGCGATGAACTCGCTGACAGGCACCTCTTCGGCGCGGCGCTGCAGGTCGAAGGGGCCTTCGTAGCCACGCTCGGCCAGCCAGCGGCCCAGGCTGTGGCGCAGCAGCTTGCGGCGCTGGGAGAAGGCGCTGGTGACGACGGCGCCGAGCAGCTTGGGATCGACCGTTGGCGGGGTCTTGAGCGGCACCATGCGGACGATGGCCGAGTTCACGCGCGGCGGCGGGTCGAAGGATTCGGGCGGCACGTCCAGCACCGACTCGATGCTGTAGCGCCACTGCAGCATCACGCTCAGCCGCCCGTAGTCCTTGCAGCCGGGCGCCGAGGCCATGCGGTCGACGACTTCCTTCTGCAGCATGAAATGCTGGTCGACCACATCGTCCACCGCGTCCAGCAGGTGGAAGAGGATGGGCGTCGAGATGTTGTAGGGCAGGTTGCCGACGACGCGCAGCTTGGCGCCCTTGGCGGCGGCCAGCGCCTTGAAGTCGACCTTGAGCACGTCGGACTCGATGACCTCGACATCGCCGCGCTTGCGCATGCGCTCCGCGAGATCGCGGTCCAGCTCGATGACGGTCAACGGCTTGTACCGCGCCAGGATCGGCAGCGTCATCGCGCCCAGGCCCGGGCCGATCTCGACGACGGTCTCGCCGGCCTGTGGGTCGATCAGGTCGACGATGGCCTCGATCAGCGCCTTGTCGGTCAGGAAGTGTTGACCGAAGCGCTTGCGCGCGATGTGGCCGCCGCTCAGTCGAGCCATTCGCGGACTTCGACAAACGCCTTGGCGCGCAGTTCCTTGACCCAGTCCTGGTAGGCCTCTTCGTACTTCTGCTCGCGCAGGGCGCTGCGGGCCTGGTCGCGCAGCGTTTTCATCTCGACGTCGACCATGCGGCGCTCCAGCACCTGGATCAGATGCACGCCGAAGCGCGACATGACGGGCGCCGAGATGCCGTTCAGCGGTAGCGCGTTCATGGCTTCCTCGAACTCGGGCACGAAGGCGCCGGCACCCATCCAGCCCAGATCACCACCGGCTTCGGCGCTGCCGTCTTCGGAGTTGGCCTTGGCGAGGTCCTCGAACCTGGCCTGGCCGGCTTCGATCTGGCGCTTGAACTCCGCCAGGCGGCGGGCGGCGACTTCGGCCGTCAGCTGGGCCGAAGGGCGCAGCAGGATGTGGCGGGCGTGCGTCTGCTGGGTCTGCGTGAGTGAGCTCGCGCCCTGGCGCTCGACGACCTTGATGACGTGAAAGCCGGCGCCGCTGCGCAGCAACTGGGGCGCGACCTGGCCGCTCTTCAAGCCCTTGGCGGCGTTGACGAAGATGTCGGGCAGGCGGTCGACCGGGCGCATGCCGATCTCGCCGCCCTTGGCCTTGTTGCTGTCCTCGGAAATTTCCTGAGCGACCTTGGCGAAGTCCTCACCGGCCTTGATGCGGGCCAGCGCGCCTTCGGCACGGGCACGCCTTTCGGCGACGACGCTTTCCGCCGCGCCCTCGGGCACGGTCACCAGCACCTGCGCCAGGTTCACCTGCCCGCCCTGCTCCAGCGCGGCGCGCTTCTTGTCGAGGTAGGCGTCGATCTCGGCGTCAGTGATCTTGATGCGACCCTGCACTTCGCGCTCGCGTACGCGCTCCGTCATCATCTGATCGCGCAGGTTCTCGCGGAAGTTCTTGTAGTCGGTGCCGTCGGCCTTCAGGCGCTCGCGCAGCTGAGCCATGGTCAGCTTGTTCTGCGCGGCCACGTTGGCCACCACGCGGTCCAGCTCGGCCTCGTCGATCTTCTGGCCGCTGTCACGGGCATAGGTGACGAGCACGCGGTCCTCGATGAGGGCCTCCAGCGCCTGCTTGCGCAGGCCGGCCGTCTCGGGCATGACCTCGCCCTTCTGGCGGGCCTCCTGGCGCAGCTTCTCGGTGCGCGCGACGACTTCGCTGGCAGCGACGACGTCCTGGTTGACGACGGCGGCGATGTAGTCCCCCGGCTGCAGCGTGGGCGGCGTCTGGGCGGCCGAATGAAGGGCGGCCAGAGCCAGCGTCACGGCAAGGATTGGAGGAGCTAAGCGATGGATCATGGTAGGAAGTCTGAACTCGGCGAGCGGTCGGAACTCAACCGGCGATAACCGGGCACATTGTCCTTCAAGACCTTCAGGGCATTGGAGCCGAGCTGGCTGAGGCCCACGAGCTCCAGCTGGAGCATGACGCGGGTGTTGGTTTCGGCGCGGCCGGTGGACAGCCGCTCCAGGCCGAAGCGCAGCACCCAGCAGCCGGCGTCGTACTCGAAGCCGGCGACCGAGTCGGTCAGGCGCTTGTCACGCAGCGAGTACTGCACGCGCCCGGCGCTGTACCAGGCGCCGCCGCAGCCCTGGCTGTCGGCGCCGCGCTGCGTGACGGGCTGGCCGTAGATGGGCCATTGCCAGGCCAACTCGACCTGCTCGCTCTGCCCGCGCGCCAGCCGGTAGGCCATGCTGACGGTCTTGTAGAGCCCCGGCGAATAGCGCGCCCGCACGACGGAGCGCACCGAACGGTTGGTCTCGGAGTTGAACTGCAGCGTGCTGTCCGCCCACCACTTCTCGTCCAGGTGGGCGGCGGCTGCCAGCAGCAGGTCGGAGAAGCGCTGCGTGACGGGCTGGCCGTCGGGCGTGATGCGCTGGTCGCGGAACAGGAAGCGCTGCACGGCGCCGACGCGCAGGATCTCCTCGCCGTTGGCGGCGCTGACCCAACGGCTGGTGGCGCCCGCGCTCACCGAATGCAGGTCCGACACCCGGTCGACACCCGAGAAGGGGTTGTCGGTGTAGATGGAGTCGAAATTGAAATCCTTGGCCGCCGCGTCGAAATTGGGCAGGTTGGCCTGGTCACGGAACGGCGTGTTCACGTAGAGCACACGCGGCTCCAGGCTCTGGCGCATGGCCCGGCCGAAGAGCTTGGTGTCGCGCTCGAAGACCCAGCCGTGGTCCACGCTCAGCGTCGGGATGACGCGGCCCATGCGGCGGCGGCCGTCGTCCAGCGGGCGATCCAGGTCGTAGGCGGCGGCGTTGAAGGACAGGCGCGGGATGAACCACCAGGCCTCGCCACCGAGCGGCGCGGCCACGTGGCCGAGGGCGTGCACGCGCTGGCCGCCAGGCAGTTGGCCAGCCTGCGCTGACCCGGGCAGGTCGAAGCGGTTGTATTCCAGCTCCAGGCCGCCCTCCAGCCGCGCCTTGCGGCCCCAGGGGCGGAAGCTGTCCAGCACGGCCTCGTCGGCCGCCGTCGTCACGCGGATGCCGACCTGCGGGCTGCGCTGGTAGGGCGAGTCGAAGCGGGCCAGCGCGTCGCTGCCCTGCAGCGTCTGCCAGCGCTGCAGGCGGGCGTAGGTGTCGATGACCCCCCAGGACAGCTCGCGGTGGCGGCTGATGTTCAGGTCGCTGGCCAGCAGGCGTGGCGTCTGGCTCTCGACGCGACGCGACATGTCCTTCCAGTAGTCGTCATCGGAGACGCGCTCGCTCTTCAAGCGGTAGCGCCAGTCGCCGAGCTGGCCATCGTTGTTGAACTTGAAGCTCCAGCGCGAATGGCCGAAGACGCGGTCGCTGGGCAGCAGGTCGACGTTGATGCGGCCGGCATGGCCGGGTTCCAGGTAGCGGAACTCGCCGTCCACGCCGACGCCGCGCTTGGTCAAGACGAAGGGCGCCAGCGTCGCATCGCGCTGCGGCGCGATGTTCCAGTAGTAGGGCACGCCCAGTTCGAGGCCGCTACGGTTGTCCAGGAAGATATTGGGCGGCAGCCAGCCCGACTTGCGCGCCGAGCTGAGCGGGAAGCTCAAGGACGGCGCCGCCAGGATGGGCACGCCCAGGAAGCGCAGCACCGCGCCCTCGGCCTCGCCCTCGTTGGCGGCCATGTCCAGGCGCAGCTGCTTGGCGGTGATCTGCCAGGCCGGCTCCTGGTTCTCCACGGCCGGGCAGCTGCTGTAGCTGCCATCGGTGGCGCTGAGATGCTCGCTGTCCTGGAACTTGACGACCTGGGCCTTGCCGGCGCCGCCGGTGGCCTTGAGGAAGAAGCTCGGCGTCAGGAACTCGCCCTCGAAGCGGCTGACATACATCTGCAGCAAGGGGCCGGTGAAGATGTTGCCGTTGTGGTCGATACGCACGTTGCCCTCGGCGCGAGCCAGGTCGTCAACGACGCGGTAGTTCAGCTTGTCGGCGTTCAGCAGCAGTTCGCCGTAGCGCAGCTCGACAGCCCCTGTCGCCTCGGCCTGCTGCTCGGCCTGGGCGCTGAGCTTGTCGGCGCTGATGACGAGCGCCGGCTTGGCGGCCAACTTGGCCGGCGCGCTCAGCACGCGGCTGCCGCGCAGGGGCAAGGACTCCTCAGCCGGCCGCGCAGACGCCTGACCCCAGGCGCACAGGGCCAGGGCGATCAGGGTGGGCAGCGGGGCGGGGTGGGGGGTGCGGGACGGGCGCGGCACGGGCGGCAAGGGCACGAAACTGGAGGATTGCCGGAGCCGGCTTCTTAGAATTTCATTATCCACGAGGCCTTTCTCCATGACATCTCCGACCGAAGCCGATTCCCTGATGCGCGCCGCCTGCGCGCGGCTGCTCGAACAGCCGCCCGCGCTCGTGCCGCCGGACGCAGCTGCACTGGCCGCCGGCCTGGCTCGCGTGGCGGACAGCGGGCTGGACGTGGTGCTGCAGCGCCTCGTCGCCGACGCGCCCGAGGGCAGCGCGACCGACGCGCTCGCCGCGCTGCTGCGCCCGCCCGACCAAGCCTGGGATGAAGCCCAGGAGATCGACTGGGCCGTGCGCCACTGGCAGGCCTGCCGCGCCGCTGGCCTGCTCGACGAGGACGAAGCGGCCGACTTCGGCGAGTACTGGCGGCGCATCGAATGGAGCGCGATCCGGCAGCACCTCGTGCTGTTGGGCCAGCGTCATGCGGACGAGCGGCGGCTGCTGGCCCGCATTGCCAAGACCTCGGCGCGCTATGTCGCGCTCGCCTTCCTGAAGCGG
This sequence comes from Roseateles sp., assembly GCF_039929605.1. Classification (GTDB taxonomy): domain Bacteria; phylum Pseudomonadota; class Gammaproteobacteria; order Burkholderiales; family Burkholderiaceae_C; genus Pelomonas. The sequence goes on along the minus strand of NZ_JBDSQX010000098.1, from coordinate 59,702 downwards.
GCGATGGAGGCCCGGTATCCGGAACTCTTCGATCTAGGGTTTTCGCTGCGCTGATCAGGGCCGGGTCGCGCAACCTGCGGCCACCAGCCACGGGTCCTTGTCTTCGCCGCCGAAGATCTCGATCAGGAAGTCCAGGAAGACCCGCGTGCGCGCCGGCACGTATTTGCGCGTCGGCATGCCGGCCCACAGCGTGGTGGTGAACAGCCGCCACTGCGGCATGACGCGCTCCAGCGCCTGCTCCAGCAGCGCGTCTTCCACCATGAAGCTGGGCAGGCCGGCCACGCCCAGGCCGTGCAGAGCGGCGGCGTAATTGGTGTCCATGTGCGTCGTCGACAGCGCGGCGTGCGAGGGCACGATGGGCAGCGTGATCTCCTCCAGCCCGTCGCCACGCTGCAGCGTCAGGCCACGGGACAGTGCCGCCGTGGGCGGCAGCAGCGCGTCATGCTGCTTCAGCTCGTGCGGGTGCTGGGGCCGGCCGCGCCGGTCGAGGTACTCGGGCGACGCGCACATGATGAATTCGCTGCGCGCCAGCCGCCGGGCGATGAAGTCGCCATCCAGCGGGTCGCGGGCCAGCCAGATGGTCAGGTCATAGCTGTCGTCCACCGTCTCGACCGGACCGGGTGACGTGATCTCCAGCGTGACGAGCGGGTAGTCGCGGTGGAACTTGGGCAGGTGCTTGGCGAGCTGGTGCACGGCGATGGCCGGCGGGCACAGGATGCGCAGCAGGCCGCGCACCTCCTGCGTGGCCGATGCCGCCAGGGCCGCCGCCTCGTCCACGTCGGCCAGGATGCGCCGCGCCCGCTCCAGATAGGCATCGCCGATCTCGGTGAGTGACAGGCGCCGTGTCGTGCGGTTCAGCAACCGCGTGCCGAGGTGGTCTTCCAGCTCGGCGACGAGGCGGGTGACGACAGCCGGCGCCAGGTCCAGTGCCCGCGCCGCGCCGGCAAAGCTGCCCTCATCGATGACGCGGACAAAGACCTTGATGGCGCGGAGCTGGTCCATTCTTTGCTGAGTTCCTCAGGGGTGAGCGGCCATCACCTGCGCCACCGCAGCGGTGAGCCGCTTGCCGTAGGGCACGTGCAGGAATTCGTTGGGCCCGTGGGCATTGCTCTTGGGGCCCAGCACACCGCACACCATCATCTGCGCCTTGGGGAAGCCCTTCTGAAGCATGCTCATCAACGGGATGGTGCCGCCCTGGCCGATGTAGCCCACCGGCGCACCGAAGTGGGCCTGGCTAGCGTCGTTGAGCGCCTGGCTGAGCCAGGGCGATAGCTCGGGCGTGTTCCAGCCGGTGGCACCGTAGGCCCCGGCGCGGCCGTCGGGTGTGAAGGTGACCTTGGCGTTGTAGGGCGCGTTGTCTTCCAGCAGCGTCTTCAACTCCAGCGCGGCGGCGTTGCCGTCGATCAGCGGCGGCAGGCGCAGGCTCAGCTTGAAGGCCGTGTACGGCCGCAGCACGTTGCCGGCGTTCTTCAGCTCGGGGAAGCCATCGGCGCCGACGACCGACAACGTCGGCCGCCAGCTGCGGTTCAGCAGCACCTCGACGGGGTCGCTCGTCACCGGCAGCACCGGGCCGCCGTCTGCGCCGCAGGCCCAGGGCATGCGCTTGTAGACCTCGTCCTTGAGGATGGCCGCGGTCGCCCTGGCCTGCTCCAGGCGCGCGCCAGGAACCTCGCAGTGAAAACTCTGCGGCAGCAGGTTGCCGGTCTTGCTGTCCTCCAGCCGGTCCAGCACGTGGCGCAGGATGCGGAAGCTCGATGGCACGCAACCCGAAGCGTCGCCGCTGTGGATGCCTTCGGTCAGCACCTCCACCTTCAGCACGCCCGACACCATGCCGCGCAGCGAGGTCGTCAGCCAGAGCTGGTCGTAGTTGCCGGCGCCGGAGTCCAGGCAGACGACAAGGGACACATTGCCCAGGCGGGGTCGCAGCACGTCCAGATAGGCGGGCAGGTCGAAGCTGCCGCTCTCCTCGCAGGTCTCGATGAGGCCGACGCAGCGTGGGCGCGGGATGCCCTGCCTGTCCAGCGCCATGATGGCCGTGAGGGACGCGTAGATGGCGTAGCCGTCGTCGGCGCCGCCACGGCCGTAGAGCAGGCCGTTCTCGTATTTGGGCGTCCAGGGGCCGAGGTCGTTGCGCCAGCCGCTGAACTCGGGCTGCTTGTCCAGGTGGCCGTACAGCAGGATGCTGTCGCGGTTGCCCGGCTTGGTGCCCGGCACCTCGAAGAAGATCACCGGCGTGCGGCCCGGGATGCGGATCACCTCCAGCTTGAGCCCGGCGACCTTCTGGCCCTCGACCCAGGCGGCGGCCTGCGTCAGCACCTTGTCGATGTGGCCGTTCGCCGCCCAGTCGGCGTCGAACATCGGGCTCTTGGCCGGGATGGCGATGTAGTCGGTCAGCGCGGGGACGATCTCTTCGTCCCAGACGCGGGCGGCAAAGTCGCCCAGCGCGGTGGCTTCGTCAGCTTGCAAGGGCAGGTTGGGATCTCGAGCGTTCATGGCGGTCTCCTTCGGGCGGCAGGCGCTTGTGGCGCAGCCAACAAGTTTAGGCCTCCCCCTGAGTCGGGCGTCACGCCGCTCCGTACAACTACGGGCGACGTTCGTCTTGTTGACCGCTTAGGCTCGACATCAATGAACCGCTTGTTACTCATCGTTCTGCTGGCGCTGCTGACCGGCTGCGCCTCCGGCCCGAAATTCACCGTCGATGACGGCCGCAAGGTCGACGAGACGCTGCTGGCCGGCATGCGCGCCTATGGCGCGGGCGAGCGCCTGATCCGCCCGGCCATCGCCCGCAGCGCCGCGCTCAAGGACAAGGAATGCGACAAGCAGTGGGAGCTGCCCTTCGCCGTGGCCACCAGCGAGGGCTGGAGCGACAACGACCGCGTCGCCTGGGTGCGCGCCCTGCAGGTGGACGAGCGGTTGACCCTCATCGCCGTGACCCAGGACTCGCCCCTGCCCGTGGGCACCCGGCTGAACCGCATCGGCGACCGGGCCAGCGACGACGGCGAAAAGCTGCTGGAGTTGCTGGCCGAGCTGCGCGACGCCGGCAAGCCCTTCAACGTCGGCACGACGGAGGGCAAGACCGTGCTCATCAAGCCCTTCGAGGTCTGCCGCGGCTACACGCGCTTTGCGCCACCCAACACGCCGCAGCTGCAGGACTACCACTGGCTGCTCAGCCTGCACCCGCTGGAGGTCATCCAGGCCGAGCCCACGCCCGACGAGGCGCTGTGGGCCGTGCTGTGGACTCAAGGGCTGTCGGAGGAAGGCGGGGCGCGCATGAAGACCTACCACTACGCCATCAAGATCGCCGGCACCCTCTACAACCTGGCCACGCTGGCCTCGGGCGTGAAGGCTGCCGCGCTCGCGGCCGACGCCGCCATCTCCGCCGCCAAGAGCGCTGCGGCGAACGTCGCCACGGACTTCCTCAAGCAGCAGCTCATCGAGCAGGGTCGGGCTCTGGCGACGCAGAAGATCCGCGAAGGCCTGGTGGACGCGGCGACGCAGCTGACGCGCCAGCAGGTGCTCAACGTCATGCAGGCCGCCGCCGCCAACCGGGGGTCGCTGTCGGGCATCTCGCGCATCGCCGCCACCACCTTCGAGCGCGCCGACGCCTGGGCCTTCTCGCGCATGGCCGCGCTTGGCGCGCCGCCGCTGGCCGGCTTCACGCTGCACCAGAAGCTGGTGGAACGCAGCCTGGCATCCAACGCCCTGCTGTTTGACGCCGACCGGCTGGCCGCGCTGAACAAGGTGGCCGCCGCACGCGGCTTCGAGCGCGAGATCACGGCCATCCTCGGCGGCTTCCGCCCCGACGCGCTGGTGGCCGAGATCGGCGCCATGCCGCTGGCCTCCACGCAAGCCAGCTTCTCCTTCGACAACCCGGACGACCCGGGCGCCGGCCGTTTCTCACGCGGGCTGATCGACGCGATGCTGGACATGCCGGCCGAGTCCGGCGCGCGCAAAAAACAATGAAGCTCGTCCCCGCCGTACTTTTGAGTCTTTGCCTGGCCCTGGTGGCAGGCACCGCTGCACGGGCACAGACGCCGCCCGAGCCCGCTGCCTCCGCCGCGTCCGCGCCTGAACCCGCCGCCTCCGAGCCCCAGGTGGCGCCGGCCCCACCGCCGCCCAGCTGCCCCCAGCTGAGCAGCCGCGCGCTGTCGGCCGACCTGAAGGCGGCCACCGCGCAGTCGCAGAACCAGCCGCTGCAGCTGCAGGTCCAGCTCTACGACGAGGCCGTGGCGCAGTGGGGCGCGGCCATCGCCGCCTGTGACGGCCGCGCCCGCGAGCGCGCCCAGCGCAACCTGGCCGACAGCCAGAAGGCCCACGACGCGCTGGCCGAGAAGCTGCAGTCCGGCAGCCAGTGCGAGAGCGCCCACCGCGACGCCAGCGCGCTGCAGGAGCTGGCACGCGGCGCCTTCAGCGAACGACGCTTTGCCGAGGCGGCGAGCCTGTACCGAAAGTCCGAAGGCATGTGGGAACTGGCCGCCGAGCAATGCAACGGCAGCCAGCAGCAGACGGCCCAGCGCCGCCGCGAGCAGAGCGAGATCGACGGCTACAACGCCGAGTTCTGCGCCCCGCCCTTCGAGCGGGCGCGGGAGTTCTCCGGCAAGCTGCGCAACAGCGCCGCCGCGCTGCCGCTGGCCGAGCGCCAGACGCAAAGCCAGATCGGCGAGACGCTGTGGCGCGACACCGCCAGCCAGTGCAAGGGCAGCGCCCAGGAACTGGCCATGAACAACGCGCAAGCCCTGGCCCGCGAGCGCGGCACGCCGTGGGTCTCGACGCCCCTGCCCGGCGCGCCGCCGCCCGCCGTCGTGGCCGCCGCGCCTAAGCCGGCCGTCACCGCCGCCGCAGCGCCGGGCAAGCCCGCCACGGGCGCGGCTGCTGCTGTGACCGCTGCCGCGACCACGCCGATGCGCCAGGCCGCTGCGGTGCCCATCGTGCCGCTGGCCAAGGCCGTCACGCCAACGCCCGCACCTGCAGCGGCGCCCGAACCCAAGCTCTTCGACCGAACGGCAGGCGATACGCGCTACCTGGGCCAGTTCGTGCGCAACGACGACGACACCGTCACCGGCACCGGCCGCGTGGAATGGAAGAACGGCGATGTCTACGAAGGCCCGCTCGTGCGCAGCCAGCGCCAGGGCGTGGGCGAGATCCGCTGGGCCAGCGGCCAGCGCTACAAGGGCGAGTGGGTGAGCGACCACGCCACCGGCCGCGGCCTGATGGTGTTTGCCAACGGCAACCAGTTCGAGGGCACGCTGCTGGACGGCCAGCCCGAGGGCGAAGGCAAGCTGACCTATGCCTCCAACGACGCCTACACCGGCCAGATCCGCCAGGGCCTGCCGCACGGCAAGGGCAGCTACGTGTGGATGAGCGGCCAGCGCTACGAGGGCGACTGGGTCAACGACAAGCCGCAGGGCATGGGCAAGATGCGCTTTGCCAACGGCAACCAGTACGAAGGCCAGCTCAGCGCCGGCCTGCCCCACGGCCGCGGCCGCATGGTCTTCCCGAGCGGCGACATCTACGAAGGCACTTTCGAGGCGGGCAAGGCGCATGGCGAAGGCAAGTACGCCTGGACGAGCGGCGAACGCTACGAAGGCGCCTGGGCGCGCGGCCTCAAGCACGGCAGCGGCGTCTTCCACTGGCCCAGCGGCGACCGCTGGGAGGGTGTCTTCAAGGATGACGAACGCACCGACGACGGCGTCACGATCCGCAAAGGCAGCTGAAGATGGGCGACCCTCGCCCGGTCTTGCCCCGCTGAACGCGGGCAGCCCGGCCGGCCCCCCAAAGGGACAGCGATGCTTACGGCATTAAGCCGCAAGCACACCGCCTCAGGCGGGCCGGCTTGGGGGCGGCCCGCAGAATCGCGGGGATACTTTCACAACCCTTGAAGGAGACTGTTCATGAAGACTCTGCTCACCGCCGCCGCCCTCGCCATCGCCTTCCTGGCCCCTGCTGCCGAAGCCCGCGTGGCCAAGCATCAGGACACCAGCCACATGAGCAGCGCAGTCAAGGCCAAGACCGCCAAGAAGACCAGCAAGAAAGCCGGCAAGGCCAAGCACAAGAAGCACGCCAAGGCGGGCGCGCACAAGACCGGCTTCTGACCCAGCCGCACACTGCGGGCGGCCTTTGCGCCTTCGGGCCGAGCGCCGGGCCGCCCCCAAGCCGGCCCGTCTGGCGATGCTTGCGGCTCAATGCCGCGAGCATCGCCGCCCCCTCGGGGGCTGAGGCCGGACACGGCGAGTCCTGCGGACTTGCCGTGCCTGCCGAAGGGCAGCCGCTCTGTCGGCTGCGCGGTCTGCAAGACCGACCAGACTTGCCGGCGTTCAGCCGGAGCAAGCCTGGGCGAGGGGCCTCAAGTCACTCCCGCTCGAACTTGAACACCGCCACGCTGGCCATCAGGTTGGGTCGGTTGCGCACGACGCCGCCGTTCTGCAGGCCGAAGCTGTCGAGGATCTTGAGTCGGTTCTTGCGCGCCAGCACGCCGAAGTCGGCGAAGGTGCCGACGCGGATGTTGGGCGTGTCGTACCACTCGTAGGGCAGGGCCCGCGTGACGGGCATGCGGCCGAACAGCACCTGCAGCCGGTTGGGCCAGTGGGCGAAGTTGGGGAAGCTGACGATGCCCATCTTGCCGACGCGCGCCGTCTCCTTGAGCATGGCCTCGGCATTGCGCAGGTTCTGCAGCGTCTCCAGCTGCAGCACGACGTCGAAGCTCTGGTCCTCGAAGATGGCCAGGCCTTCCTCCAGGTTGCGCTGGATGACGCTGACGCCGCGCTTCATGCAGGCCAGCAGGTTGGCGTCGTCCAGCTCCACGCCGTAGCCGCTGCAGCCCTTGTGCTTGATGAGGTGCTCCAGCAGCTCGCCGGTGCCGCAGCCCAGGTCGAGCACGCGCGAGCCGGGTGGCACGAGGGCCGCGATGGCGGGGTCGAAGCTCATCGGACCACCTCCGCCGCGATGCGCTGGAAGTAGGCGCGCAGCACGCCGTGGTAGCGCGGGTCGTCGAGCAGGAAGGCGTCGTGGCCGTGGGGGGCGTCGATCTCCGCATAGCTCACGTCCAGCCGGTTGTCGAGCAGCGCCTTGACGATCTCGCGCGAGCGGGCCGGCGAGAAGCGCCAGTCGGTCGTGAAGCTGGCGATGAGGAACTTGGCGCGCGCGGTGGCGAAGGCGCGGGTCAGGTCGCCGCCGTGTTCAAGCGCGGGGTCGAAGTAGTCCAGCGCGCGGGTGATGAGGAGATAGGTGTTGGCGTCGAAGTAGTCGCTGAACTTGTCACCTTGATAGCGCAGGTAGCTCTCGATCTGGAACTCGATCTCCTGGGTCGAGTAGCCGAGCGCCCCACCCTTGAGCTCGCGGCCGAACTTCTCGGCCATCACGTCGTCGCTCAGGTAGGTGATGTGGCCGATCATGCGCGCCACGCGCAGGCCGCGCTTGGGCACCACGCCGTGCTCGTAGAAGTGGCCGCCGTGGAAATCGGGGTCGGTGACGATGGCGCGGCGCGCCACCTCGTTGAAGGCGATGTTCTGTGCCGACAGGTTGGGCGCCGTCGCGATGGCAATGCAGTGTCCGACGCGCTCGGGGTAACGCAGCGCCCAGTCCAGCGCCTGCATGCCGCCGAGCGACCCGCCCAGCACGGCGGCCAGCTTCAGGATGCCGAAGCGCTCGACGAGGCGGGCCTGCGCATCCACCCAGTCCTGCACGGTGACGACGGGAAAGTCCGCACCCCAGGCCTTGCCGGTTGCCGGGTTCACATGCATGGGGCCGGTGGAGCCGAAGCAGGAGCCGAGGTTGTTGACGCCGATGACGAAGAACTTGTCGGTGTCCAGCGCCTTGCCCGGGCCGATGAGGTTGTCCCACCAGCCCTCGCTCTTGGCCTGGCCGGCGTAGGTGCCGGCCACGTGGTGGCTGGCGTTCAGCGCGTGGCATACGAGCACCGCGTTGCTGCGCTCGGCGTTGAGCTCGCCATAGGTCTCGACCGTCAGGTCATAGGCCGGCAAGCTGGCGCCGCTGCGCAGTGGCAGCGGTTCGTCGAAATGAAAACTCTGCGGCGATACATCGCCGACGCTCAGGCCCGTCATTGGCCTCACTCCAATAAAAAAACCGGTGCCACTTGCGGGACGCCGGTTGATCTCGGAGCCCTGTTTAGCGGCATTTATAAAGCGCCCGCAATCCGGAACAAATCGGCGCTGTGGCGGGATTCTAGAACCTGAACTGCGCCACCGCGCCGGTCAGCAGCTGCAGCTGCTGCTTCAGGCTGTCGGCCGCCGCAGCGGACTGTTCCACCAGGGCCGCGTTCTGCTGCGTCATGTGGTCCAGCTGGGAGACGGCGCCGTTGATCTGGCCGATGCGCGCGCTCTGGTCGGCAGCGCCCTCGGCTACCTCGCCGATCATGTCGCTGACCTTCTGCACATGGTCGACGATCTCGTGCATCGTCGTGCCGGCGTGCTGCACGAGGCGGGTGCCAGCCTCGGTGCGCTCCAGGCTGGCGGCGATCAGCGACTTGATCTCGCGCGCCGCGCCGGCCGAGCGTTGTGCCAGCGCCCGCACCTCGCTGGCAACGACGGCAAAGCCCCGCCCCTGCTCGCCGGCACGCGCCGCCTCCACGGCCGCGTTCAGCGCCAGGATGTTGGTCTGGAAGGCGATGCTGTCGATCACCCCGAGGATGTCGCCGATGCGGCGCGAGCTGGTGTTGATCTCGTCCATCGTCGTGACGACCTTGGCCACCTCCTGGCCGCCGCGCCGCGCCACTTCGGCGGCGCCTTCGGCCAGCTGGCGCGCCTTGCCGGCCGCGTCGGCACCGTGGCGCACGCCGCTGGTCAGGTCTTCCATCGAGCTGCTGGTCTCCTCCAGGCTGGCAGCCGCCTGCTCGGTGCGCTGGCTCAGGTCCTGGTTGCCCGAGGCCACCTCGCTGCTGGCCGTCTCGATGCTCTGGGCCGAGGTCTTCACCTGTCGCACCAGGTCACGCAGGCTGGATTGCATCGCGTCCAGCGCGCGCAGCAGGTCCGACGCTTCATCGCGGCCGACGACGCGGATGTCGTTGTCCAGGTCACCGCTGGCAATCGACTGGGCCACGCTGCTGGCGTAGCGCATCGGGCTGGTGATGGTGGTGGAGTTGATCAACGTCAGCGGCACCACGAGCACCATGACGACCAGCAGCACCGCCCCCGAGCGCCAGCCGATGCGGCTCATCTCGGCATTGAACGCAGCCTCGGTGGACTTGGTCTGCGCATCGATAAGGCCGGCCACCTTCTCCACGCGCTTCTCGATCTCGCGCATCGCGGCCTTGGGCCGGTTCAGCATGCGGTCGGCCACCTTGGCGGTGTCGAAGCCACCGGCCTCGATCTGGCTCAGCACCGGCTGGGCGGCAGTGCGGTAGTCCTGCAGGAACTTCAGCGCCTCCACGGCGACGGCCTTGTTGTCCTCCTGCTTGCCGTCCTGCAGGCCCTGCAGTGCGGTTGCCAGGCGCTGAGCGGCGGCGTCCCAGCGCTGGCGGAACTGCTTCACCTGGTCGGGGTCCTCGTAGGCGATGACCATCTGCTTTTCTTCCAGCCGCACATCGTTCAGGCCCTGGCGGATGGCGCTGAGCTGCTGCAGGTCGCGCATGCCATGCGTCGTCACGTCGACATTGAGCGCCATCAGCTGCCGGCCACCGAGCAGGCCGGTCAGGCCGAGGGCCGCAAACATCAGCAGCACCATCGCGATGGCGCCCTGCATGCGGGTGCGGATGGTGAAGCTGCGCATCCAGGTGGCGAAGTCCATGGCTTGTTCTCCTTTGCGTCTGCTCGGGCAGTCTTGCTGACTCCGATCCTAGGGCCTGTTGACGCTACGGCAACGGGTCGCCGCAGCCCGAACAGGCCCCAGCTTGCCGTTATTGGTCAGTCGACCAATAATCACGCCCATGCCCCGCCCCAGCCAGGATCAGGACCAGGCCTTGCTCGCCGCCGGAGCCGCGCTCTACCCGCAGCTCGGCTGCGCCGGCCTGTCGGTGCGCCGTGTGGCCGAAGCAGCCGGCGTGAACCCGGCCATGGTCCATTACCACTTCGGCAGCAAGGACGCCTTTCTGCGCGCACTGCTGCAGCGGCACTACGAGGAGATGTTCAGCGCGCTGTCGCTCACCAGCCAGGGCGAGGCCGATGTGATGGAACGCCTCGCGGAGGCGCTGCTGGGCGTGGCGCGCTTCGTGCGCGAGCACCGGCCGCTGATCGCCCGCGTCTGGGCCGACGCGCAGACCGGCGAGGCCGTGGCACAGGACTTTTTGCGGGCCAACGCGCCGCGGCACCTGGGCGTGTTGATGGCCTTGCTGCAGCAAGCCGAAGCACAAGGCCGCCTGCCGCAGCGGCCGCTGCTGACGCGCTTTTCCTTCCTGATGGGCGCCGTCGTCGCGCCCGTCGTGCTGGTGGGCGGCATGGTGTCTGTCAAGGCCGTGCCACCGCCGCTGCTGGCCGCTGTCGACGCCGACGTGTTGTCCGACGACGCCCTGCAGCGCCGCATCGAATGGGCCTTGCTCGGCCTGGCCAGCGGCGTTTGACGGAGATGCCCATGAGACTTGCTCTGTTGTTGATCCCCGCCCTGCTGGCCGCCTGCGCACCCAAGCAACCCGAAGGCTGGACGGGTTATGCCGAGGCCGAGCTGGTCTATATCGCGCCACCGGTGGCGGGCCGGCTGACGACGCTGGCCGTGCGCTCGGGCGAGGCTGTGACCGCCGGCCAGGCCCTCTTTGAGCTGGACGCCACGCCCGAGCTCGCTGCCGACGCCGAGGCGCGCGCCCGCGCCCAGAGCGCCCAGGCCCAGGCGCAGGACACCGACAAGGGCCGCCGCGCGCCCGAGGTGGCCGTGACGCGTGCGCAGCTCGACCAGGCCCGCGCCGCCGAGCGCCTGGCCAGCATCGACCTCACGCGCCAGCAGGAGCTACTGGCCCAGGGCTTCGTCGCCAAGGCGCGTGTGGACGATGCGGCGACGACGCTGGCCCAGGCCCGCGCCCGCGTCGTCGAACTGGACGCCGCCGTGCAGGTGGCCCGGCTGCCGGCGCGCGACGACGCGCGCAATGCCGCCCGCGCGTTGGCGCAAGCCGCCGAGAGCGGCCGCGCGCAGACCGCCTGGCGCGTGGAGCAGAAGCGCCAGAGCGCGCCCATGCCAGCGCGCGTGCAGGACGTCTTCATGCGCCCGGGCGAATGGGTCGCCGCCGGCCAGCCGGTGCTGGCCCTGCTGCCGCCGGCCAACCGCAAGGCGCGCTTCTACGTGCCGCAGTCGGTGGTGGGCAGCCTCAGGCTCGACGCGGCGGTGAGCCTGCACTGCGACGGCTGCGGCCCTGCCATCGCCGCGCGCATCAGCTTCATCGCCGCCGGCCCGGAGTACACGCCGCCGGTCATCTATTCCAACCAGCAGCGCGACAAGCTCGTCTTTCTCGTCGAGGCGCGGCCGGTGAAGGCGGGGGACGCGGAACGCTTGCATCCCGGTCAACCGTTGGACGTCACTCAATGACTGAGCTGGCCATCGACGTCAAAGGGCTGAGCAAGTCCTACGCCGGCCGCAAGGTCGTGGACAACGTCGACATGCAGGTCGGCAGCGGCCGCATCGTCGGCTTCCTCGGCCCCAACGGCAGTGGCAAAACAACCTCGCTGCGCATGCTCTGTGGCCTGCTGACGCCCGATGCCGGCGAGGGCCAGGTGCTGGGGCTGGACTTCCGCCGCCAGGCCGCCGAGGTCAAGCGCCAAGTCGGCTACATGACGCAGAAGTTCGGCCTCTACGAAGACCTCTCCATCCGCGAGAACCTCGACTTCGTCGCGCGGCTGTTCACCATGCCCAACCGCCGCGAGGCCGTCGATGGCGCGCTGGAGCGACTGGGGTTGACGACACGCGCGAAGCAGCTCGCCGGGTCCCTCTCCGGCGGCTGGAAGCAACGCCTGGCGCTGGCCGCCTGCCTGCTGCACAAGCCCCGCCTGCTATTGCTGGACGAGCCCACCGCCGGCGTCGACCCCAAGGCGCGGCGCGAGTTCTGGGACCAGATCCACCAACTCGCCGGCGAGGGCATCACCGTGCTCGTCTCCACCCATTACATGGACGAGGCCGAGCGCTGCGACGAGCTGGTCTACATCGCCTACGGCCGCATCCTCGCCCGGGGCGCGGCGGCAGCCATCGTGCAAGAAGCCGGCGCGAGCGATCTCGAAGACGCCTTCGTCAAGTTGGTCGGGCAGGCCACCGACAACTTTGCGGAGCCCCACTGATGTCAAGACAAATCAACACAGCCACAGAGACACAGAGGCACAGAGAAACAGCGCGTTTTCTCTGTGCCTCTGTGTCTCTGTGGCTGTGTTCTATAAGGCTCGGGAATCGAAACCTCGGCGCCAGCGCCCACTGACATGCAAGCCCTGGCCCGCACATTCGCCATCGCGCTGAAGGAGGTGCAGCAGATGCTGCGCGACCGCCTGACGTTTGCGATGGCGGTGGGCGTGCCCATCATGCAGCTGGTGCTGTTCGGCTACGCCATCAACACCGACCCCAAGGGCCTGCCTACGGCCATCGTGGCGCAGGACACCAGCCCGATGGCGCGCAGCCTCGTCGCGGCACTGCAGACGAGTGGCTATTTCCATGTCGTCGAGAGCGGCATCTCGGAAGCACGCGGCGACGCGCTGCTGCAAAGCGGCGACATCCAGTTCCTCGTCGTCGTGCCGGCCAACTTCGGCGCCCGCGTCGTGCGTGGCGAGAAGCCGGCGGTGCTGATCGCCGCCGACGCGACCGACCCTTCGGCCGGCGGCAACGCCATCGCCGCGTTGAGCCAGCTCGGCACCACCGCGCTGAACCGCGACCTGCGCGGCGCACTCGCCTCACGCGCGCAGCAGCCACCGCCCTTCGAGGTGCGCATCCAGCGCCGCTACAACCCCGAGGGCCTGTCGCGCTACAACATCGTGCCGGGTCTTGTCGGCACCATCCTGACGATGACGATGGTCATGCTGACGGCGCTGGCGATGACGCGCGAACGCGAGCGCGGCACGATGGAAAACCTCCTCGCCACGCCGGTGCGGCCCATCGAGGTGATGGCCGGCAAGATCCTGCCCTACGTCGTGCTCGGCTATGTGCAGCTCGGCGTTATCCTCGGCGCGGCCTTCCTGCTGTTCAACGTGCCGATGGTGGGCAGCGTGCCGCTGCTGCTGGCCATGATCGGCGTCTTCATGCTGGCCAACCTGGGCGTGGGCTTCACGTTCTCGACGCTGGCGCGCAACCAGCTGCAGGCGCTGCAGTTGACGTTCTTCTTCTTCCTGCCGTCGATGCTGCTATCAGGCTTCATGTTCCCGTTCCGCGGCATGCCGCAGTGGGCGCAATACCTTGGCGAGGTGTTGCCGCTGACGCACTTCCTGCGCATCGTGCGCGGCGTGATGCTGAAGGGCTCCGGGGCGGCCGAACTGCTGCCGGAGCTGTGGCCGATGCTGGCCTTCCTGGCCGTGGCCGGGAGCGTGGCGCTGCTGCGCTATCGGCAAACGGTGGATTGAACGGCGGCGGGGTGAATCCATGCGCGGCCAGCGCCACCCGTCATCTGGCATATCCGTTTGCATAACCAATTAGCTGCGGCGTTTAAAAAACTGGTATCGCTCGCCAGCGTAAGCCCGCGCTATGCAGCACGGCTGATTCCACCCACCATGCCGCCGCCACATCGGCAAACTCAAACTCACCAAGGAGTTATTCATGAAACGTGCTTTCTGGTCCCTCGTCGCCCGGCCAATCCTGCTGGCGAGCACTCTGGCGACTACCGTGGTGTCGGCAGGAACCTGCCCTGGGATGCCCGCCAGCCAGATCCCGGTCGCCTGCCATTCCAAGGCAACGGCAATGTCGGAGCAGGCGTACACCTACGTCTACAACGCCGTCATTCAGTCGTGCGCTCCAAGCGGTGCTCCCAACTGCCCTTACTACGCCAGCCAGGAAGCCACCAAGGTCAAGAATTCCGTCTATGCAACCCAATACAACCAGTGCGTTTCTTCCGGCGGCCCCTGCTGACCGGCAGCAACAGAGCGTGCGCATGACCTGAGCACACGAGGTGGTGGCCTGCCGGCCGCCACCGACAGCCGATGGCATCAGGACCAGTGGCGCTGGAAGACTTGTGCCACGTCCGGATGCTGCTCGACCCGCAGCAGCTGCGCGTGGAAGGCCGGCCGCTGCGCCTGCAGATGCGACCGCGCCCCCGACCACCGCGACACGACCGTGGCCAGCAGCTCCAGCGCGCCGGGCGAGTCGGCATTGAAGCCGCGCTCGAACGCGTCTGCGAACAGGCCCCAGTGGTGATGCAGCCGCGCCCGCGTGCCGGCCACGATCTGCGCCTTCGTCGCGTCGTCGCAGGGCTCGCACCAGCGCTCCGGGTAGTCGATGACGCTGATGGCCGCGTAGCAGTTGGCGGCGATGTAGACCAGCCCCCGGATCGCCAGCGCCCTGGCGCTCGCCTCGGCCGGCAACAGCAGGCCTGGCGTGGCCGTGAGGCCTAGGTGGATGAGGATGGCCGCGCTCTCCGTCAACACCGTGCCATCGTCGAGCAGAAGCGTCGGGATCTGGCCAAGCGGGTTGACGCGCAGCAGCTCGTCGTACGCGGGGCCGGGGTTCCACCTGGCCGCGTCAAGCACCGTGTAGGCCAGGCCGGCGCGGGCCAGCGCGGCCTCCACGACGGCTGAACCAGAATTCTTGCTGCCGTACAAAGTCAACATGGTCCTGACTCCTTCATCGAGCGTGCAAAATCGTCTCACACCATGAGCCCTTCGCCGACCCTGCCCTCGCCGCGCCGCCCGGCCTTCAAGCCGAGCTTCGGCCGCGTCAGCGTGGGCGTGCAGGGCCGCGTGATGATCTCCATCGCCGAGGGGCCGTTCGACGCCGAGCTGATGGCCGCCACCAAGCGCGCGATCGCACTGGCCGGCCAGCGGCTGCCGGCCGACCGGCGCTTTGGCGACCTGCTCGAAATCCGCGGCAACCTGCACATGGGCGCCGACGCGCTGGGTGAGCTGCGCGCCAGCATCGAGAGCTTCTCCAATCGTGGGCTCGTGGCCATTTCCACCGTCTTCCTCGTGCCGGCCGGCCTGCCCGGCATCGAGCGCCTGCCGGCGCTGATGGACATCTGGCGCAGCAGCCGCCCGGTGCGCCGGGCCGACAACTTCGACGCCGCCTGGGCCCTCGTTAACGCCGACCTGATCGCCGCCGGCCTGCCGCCGCAGGAGCCGCCGCACGGTTCAGGCGTTAGGCCCTGAAAGGCCAGGCGCGCTGCGCCGGCCGCAGTTGTTCCCACAGCGCACCCAGCGCCAGCACGCCAGCGTCGTCGAAGCGGCGACCGCTGATCTGCAGCCCGATCGGCAAACCAGCTGACGTGTAGCCCGCGTTGATGGCCAGCGCCGGCTGTTCGCTCATGTTGAAGGGCAGCGTGAAGGCGATGTGCTCGAAGGGTCGCGACGGATCGTGCAGCGGGCTGGCCTGGTGGGCCGGGTAGGCGGGCATGGGGCTGACGGGCGAGAGCACGAAGTCGAAGGGTTGAGGCCCGTCCATGGCTGCATTGGCCGCCTCGCGCAGCGCCTGCATCTGGCTGTAGCCGTGGAAGACGGTTGCGCCGTCGTAGCCGGCGGCGGATGCCACCCAGTCGAGGATGTAGGGCAGCACCTTGGCGCGGCGCTCGGGCGGCAGGGCCGAGATGTCGAGCCAGGAGCGCATGCGCCAGAAGCGGTCGATGCCGTTGGCCATCTCGCGCGTCGTGAAGCCGGCCAGCGGTTCGACGACGGCGCCGGCCTGCTCGAAGGCGAGCGCGGCGGCGCGGACGGCGGCCTCGACTTCGGGCTGCACGGCATCGCCCCAGCCGGCGTCCAGCATCAAGCCGATGCGCAGGCCGCGCAGATCGATGGGCCGCGGCAAGACCTGGCCCGGCGGCAATTGCGTCGGGTCGCGCGCATCCGGCTGAGACAGCACCGCCAGCATCAACGCGGCGTCGGCCACGGTGCGCGTCAACGGCCCGGCGACGCGGCCGGCATAGCCCGGCTTGATGGGCACGCGGCCATGGCTGGGCTTGAAGCCGACGAGGCCGCACCAGCCGGCCGGCAGGCGGATGGAGCCACCGATGTCGGTGCCCAGGTGCAGCGGGCCATAACCGGCTGCCGCAGCGGCGGCGGCGCCGGCGCTGGAGCCGCCCGGTGTCATGCGCGCGTCCCAGGGGTTGCGCGCGGGTTCGGGGTAGAGGCTGGAGAGGCCCGAGCTGAGCATGCCGTAGTCGGGCATGGTGGTGCGCGCCCAGGCAATGGCGCCGGCCTCACGCAAGCGAGCGGCGGGCGGGGCCTCGAAGTCGGCCACGGCATCGCTCAGCGTGGCGGCGGTGCCCAGGCGGTAAGCGGCGCCGGGCACGGCGATGTTTTCCTTCAGCGTGACGGGCAGTCCGTCCAGCGGCAGCGCGGTGCCGGCGCGCCAGCGGGCCTCGCTGGCGCGGGCCGCGTCGAGCGCGCCCTCGGCATAGACGGCGCACAGCGCATGCAGCTCCCCTTCGCGCCGCTCGGCCTGCGCCAGCACGGCCTGCATGACCTCGACGGGCGACAGCTCGCCCGACCGGTAGGCGGCCAGCAGCACCGCCGCGTCGAGGCCGGCGATCACTTCTTCAGCTTCTCGGCCGCCTTCAGCATCGCGTCGATGTGGCCGTCGGGGTCCATGCTGGCGTGCACGGCGGCGACCTTGCCGTTGGGCGCGATGAGGTAGGAGATGCGGTCGGCCATGGTGCCGGGCACCATCTTCAGCGCCACGTCGTAGTCCTTGATGACCTTGCCGGCCGCGTCAGCCGCGACGGCGAACTTGCTGCGGCAGGCCTCGACGCTGAACTTCTTCAGCGTGTCGATGTCGTCGTTGGACATGCCGATGACGGTGGTGTTGAGTGCCTTGAACTTGTCCGTCGCCTCGGCGAAGTTGTGCGCCTCGACCGTGCAGCCGCTGGTGAAGGCCTTGGGGTAGAAGTACAGCACCACGGGGCCTTGCTTGAGCGCGTCGGCGAGGTGGAACTTGAAGGGCTGGCCACCCACCGCGGCATCGGCGCTGAAGTCGGGGGCCGCCGCGCCCACGGCGAGCGCGGCGTGGGCAGGTCCGGAAAGCGCAAACGCCAACAGCGCAAGCGCAGCTGCCGGACGGATCGATGGCAAAAACATAACGACTCCAAATGGTGAAGAATCACGATCAGCCTTGGGCCCTCGCCCGGCCGGATGCGCACTTAGTATCCGCGTCAATCAAAAACCATCCATCGTCATGCAGTTCCCTTCCCATCGGCGCCCGGCGGCGCTCGTCCTGTTCGCCCTGCTGGCCGGCTGCGGCGGCGCAACCAACGACGTCGCCGACCCCGTGGTCGACGGTTTCATCTGCGCCTTTCGCAACTGCACGGAATCGTCCACGCTGAACGTGGACGAGATCAGCCCGCGCTTCACCGCCACCCAAAACGACAGCGATCGCACCATCCTCGTCGAGGGCGGCCTGGGCAAGTCGGCCAATGTGTTCACCGCGGTGCTGCCGGCCCCGGGCGAGCGCCTGTCCGCCAGTGTCGACGGCGGCACCGAGGTCACGATGGGAAACCCCGACGGCAAGCGCCTGGACTACAGCGCCGGCCTCACGTCCGCCAGCGCGCAACCGGTGGTGCGCGTCGTCTTCACGCGGGCCGGCGTGCCCAACATCAGCGAGGTGACGATGCCGGCCGGCTTCACGGTGTTGCAGCCAGCCGCAGGCGTGGCGCTGGCTCGCACCGCCGGCGATGTGGACGTGCGGCTCAGCTCGACCGCGCTCACCACATCGATGGCCGACGGCACTTGCAGCCGCACCGACGGCAGCAGCTTTCCGGTCAAGAACGAGATCCTGCCGGCCACGATCCAGAGCAGCGTCGTGGGCGGCTACCGGCTGAATGGCGCGGCCCTGGACGACGCGCTGAACCTCGCCAGCCGCAGCCACAACAACAACATCGTGACGACGCCGCTGGTGTCGCGCTGCCAGCTCACGGTGGCCTGGCGCCGCACGGCCTGGGGCACGGTCGCCCCGGCGATGAATGCGCATGGCGCCATCGGCGGCTACCGCCAGGCCCTCCAGGCGCTCACCTACGACGGGCAACGTTGAAGTAGACCGTCGGCCAGCCAGCGCTGCAGGTGCTGGATGACGGCCGGCGCGGCGGCCTCGGGGTCACCCAGCTCGGCGGCGGCGCGTTCGCACAGCAGCGCGAAGGGCGTGCCCGCGGCCACGGCGTTCAGCAGCGCGGCCTCCAGCGGCTCCAGCGAGCGCCAGCGCGTCTCCAGGCCCTGGCGCCAGGCCAGCAGCACATGCTCGTGCGGTGCGGGCTCGGGCAGCTCGGGCTGGTCGCTGCCCAGCTCGGGCTCCCATTCGCGCAGCACGCGCCAGGCGGGCTCGATGGCGTAGGCCAGCGGCACGCGCTGGGCGCTGGGCTGCAGCTGCAGCACCAGACCAGCCCAGTCGTCGGGGCCGAGGGCGGCAAGCGCTGCCGGGTCGAGCGGTGGCGCCTCGGCCGCGTCGAAGGCGCCGCGCAGTGCCCAGTCCATGGCGGCAAAGTCGACGAGGCTGGCGTGGGGCACGAGGTCGTCTCCGGCCTCGGCCATGAAGCCGGCCAGCTCGTGGCCGAACCAGCGGATGGACGGGTGGCGGCTGGGCTGGGCGGCGATGTAGGCGCGGCCCAGCGCGTCGAAGGCCTCGTCGCCCAGCGCGCGGGCGAGCACGGTGTAGTTGTCGGCCAGCGCGGCGACGAGGCGGGCGCGGTAGGCATCGCGGTAGACGGCGAGGCCCAGCGCGTAGTCGCCGGCTAGCAGGCTAGCGGCATCGCCGCCGTCACGGATGGCGGCGGCGAGCTGGCGCTGTTGCTGGATGACGCTCATGACGCAGCGGCGGCCAGGCGGCGCGCCACGGCCAGCTCGTCGAGCAGCTCGGGCAGCGGCGGGATGTGGTCGTCACGCTCGATCATGGTCGGCACGGTGCCGAAGCGCTCGAGCGCGTGTTCGTACAGCGCCCAGACCTCGGCGCGCACCGGATGGTCATGCGTGTCGATGACGATGTCGCCACGGTCCTCGTGACCTGCCAGATGAATCTGTTGCACGCGCTCGGCCGGCACGGCGGCCAGGTAGTCCAGCGGGTCGAAGCCGTGGTTGCGGCTGGAGACATAGACGTTGTTGACGTCCAGCAGCAGGCGAGCGCCCGTCCGCTGCAGCAGCTGCGAAATGAAGTCCCACTCGCTCATCTCATCGGCCGCGAAGCGAACGTAGCTGGAGACGTTCTCCAGCACCAGCGGCCGGCCCAGCACGTCCTGCACCTGGGCGATGCGGCCACTGACGTGATCGAGCGCGGCGCGCGTCAACGGCACGGGCAGCAGGTCGTGCAATTGGCTGTGCGCGTCGGCGCTCCAGCAGAGATGGTCGGACACCCAGCCGGGCTCCAGCCGGTCGGCCAGGTCTTTCAGGTCGCGCAGGTAGGCGAGGTCCAACGGCTCGGCGCCGGCCACGGACATCGACACGCCGTGCATGACGACGGGATAGTCGGCGCGAATGCGCTCCAGGTGCGCCATCGGCGGGCCGCCGGGCACCATGTAGTTCTCGGAAATGATCTCCAGCCAGTCGGGCCTCACGGCGGCATCGACACCAGCCTCAAAGGCGGCGTAGTGCTCAACGCGCAGGCCGAGGCCGAAGCCTTGGATGTGGGTCATGGGTGCAAACGTAAAACGCCGCCCAGGCATCGGGCCTGGGCGGCGGTAGGCAGCTAATTCAGCTGATTACTTTTCAACTGTTCCGCCGGCCTTGGTGCACTCGTCAGCCGTCTTCTTGCTGACCCAGCCCTGGCCCTTGCAGCTGTTGTGGCCCTTGCAGTCGCTCTTGGCGGTCTTGCAGTCGGAGGTGCCCTTGCAGCTGTTGACGCCGGAGCACTTGACCATGCCATCGGCCGCGAGAGCGGTCGTGGGCACGGCGGTCGCGAACAGGGCAGCAGCAGCGGCGGCAATGCCGAGGCCAGTCTTGAGGGATGCGTTCATGTCGAAGTCTCCAGAAAAAAGGTAAGTGGTTCAGATCGGGTTCACCACAGGTCGATTTCGGAAGGCCCCGACATCGACTTGCCAGCTTGCGTCGGGGCGCGGGCCCCAGTCCTTACAACCGGCGGGCAGATTCTGATTACCTGCGGTTGTGACTGCAATGGCTCTTGGCATTCGTCACGGCGCCATGTCAGCCGCTAGAGTGCGGCAGCTTGCGCTCCCACACTCCATGCTGAACACCGAAACCCCAAGCACCCGGCATCCCGACCTGGACACTTACGCCACGCCAGCCCTGCTGGATGCCTTCATCGACGACCAGACCGCCGCCGTCGCGGCCGTGAAGGCCGCCGCCCCGCAACTCGCCGCCGCCGTGGACGCGGCCCTGCCGCGCATCCGCGCCGGCGGCCGGCTGCTGTACGCGGGCGCCGGCACCTCGGGCCGCCTGGGCGTGCTGGACAGCGTGGAGCTCTACCCGACGTTCTCCTGGCCGCGCGAGCGCGCCGTGGCCGTGATTGCCGGCGGGCCGGGCGCAATGTTCGTCGCCGTCGAAGGCGCCGAGGATGACCGCGCGCAGGGCGCCGCCGACATGGCCGCGCTCAACCCCGGCCCCAACGACGTGGCCCTGCTGCTGGCCGCATCGGGCGGCACGCCCTACGTGCTGGGCGCCATCGAGGCCGCGCGCGCGGCGGGGGCGCTGACCATCGGCATCGCCAACAACCCCGGCGCGCCGGTCGCGCAGCAGGCCGAGATCGGCGTGACCCTCGACACCGGCGCCGAGGTCATCTCCGGCAGCACGCGGCTCAAGGCTGGCACGGCGCAGAAGATCGCGCTGAACACCTTCTCGTCGGCGCTGATGGTGCGTCTCAACAAGGTCTACGGCAACCTGATGGTGGACCTGAAGGCGACCAACGTGAAGCTCGTGAAGCGGGCGGTGGCGCTGACGGTGCGCGCCAGCGGCGCGAGCGAGGCGGATGCGCAGGCGGCGCTGGCGCAGTGCGACAACCATGTGAAGACGGCGCTGGTGATGCTCAAGCGGGGCGTTGGCGTGGATCAGGCGCGGGCGCTGCTCGACGCCGCCGAGGGCAGCGTGAGCCGCGCGCTGTCGACATGAGCAGCGAACCGCCAGAGGCCGCCGCGCCGGGCCGCCCCAAGCAAGGCCACGTCCCCTCGGGGGATCGACCGCCGTACCCGGCGGGCGAGGGGCGAACATCCCCTTGGGGCTGGATCCCCAGCCTCTACTTCGCGCAGGGGCTGCCCTATGTGACGGTGATGTCGCTGTCGGTGGTGCTCTACAAGAACCTCGGCATCTCCAACACCGACATCGCGCTCTACACGAGCTGGCTCTACCTGCCTTGGGTGCTGAAGCCGCTGTGGTCGCCGCTGGCCGAGCTGTTCGGCACCAAGCGCAGCTGGGTGGCGGTGCTGCAGTTCTTCGTCGGTGCCGCGCTGGCCGGCGTGGCGCTGACGCTGCCCACCGACCGCGCCTTCCAGCTCTCGCTGGCCGTGCTGTGGCTGATGGCTTTCTCCTCGGCCTCACACGACATCGCCGCCGACGGCTTCTACATGCTGGCCCTGCCGCAGCACAGCCAGGCCGCCTTCGTCGGCGTGCGCTCCACGTTCTACCGGCTGGCCAACATCACGGGCCAGGGCGCCCTCGTCTATCTGGCGGGTGAATTGACCGAGCGCACCGGCTCCGTCGTCACCGCCTGGAGCGCTGTGTTCTGGCTGCTGGCGGGGCTGTTCATCGCGCTGGCGGCCTGGCACGCCTTCGTGCTGCCACGGCCCGCGGCCGATGTGGCCGGGCCCGGCCGCGCCGCCGCACGCGGGCTGGTGGCCGAGTTCTTCGCCGTGTTCGCGAGCTTCTTCAAAAAGCCGGGCATCGCGGTCACGCTCGGCTTCCTGCTGCTCTATCGCTTCCCCGAAGCGCAACTGCTGAAGCTCGCATCGCCCTTCCTGCTCGACTCGGTCGATCAGGGCGGCCTGGGCCTGTCGACCAAGGAAGTGGGCATCGCCTACGGCACGGTCGGCCTCATCGCGCTGACGCTGGGCGGCCTGTGCGGCGGCTGGGTCATCTCCCGCATCGGCCTCAAGCGCGCACTGTGGCCGCTGGTGCTGGCCATGCACGTGCCCAACGTGGCCTTCCTGCTGCTGGCGATGACGCACCCGACCAGCCTGGCCGCCATCAGCGCCGCACTCGCCGTTGAACAGTTCGGTTATGGCCTCGGGTTCACGGCCTACCTGATGTACATGATCCACGTGGCCGATGGCACACAGAAGACGGCGCACTACGCGATCTGCACCGGCTTCATGGCCCTCGGGATGATGATCCCCGGCATGTGGAGCGGCTGGCTGCAGGACCACATCGGCTACGTGCCCTTCTTTGCCTGGGTGCTAGCGGCCACGCTGCCCAGCGTGGTGATGGCGGCGCTCATCAAGATCCCCGACGGCTTCGGCAAGAAGGCGGACGACACACCATGAAACGCCGCCACCTGCTGAGCCTCGCCACCGCACCGCTACTCACGGCCTGCGCGACACCGCCTGAGCTGGTGCCGACAGCGCCCGAGGCGACGCCCGCATCCCAACCCGCAACGCAGCCGCCGGCACCGAAGCCCGCCGGCCCGCCGCCGCGCGAATGGCGGGCCGCCTGGGTCGCCACCGTCTCCAACATCGACTGGCCCAGCCGCCGTGGCCTCTCCGCCGAGGCCCAGCAGGCCGAGATCCGCAGCCTGTGCGACACGGCCGTGCGCGTCGGCCTCAACGCGCTGATCCTGCAGGTGCGGCCCGGCGCCGACGCGATCTACGAGTCCGCGCTGGAGCCCTGGAGCGAGTACCTCACTGGCACGCAGGGCCAGCACCCCGGCTACGACCCGCTGGCCGTCTGGCTGGCCGAAGCCAGGCTGCGCGGGCTGGAGCTGCACGCCTGGATCAACCCCTACCGCGCCCGGCACAGCACCGCCAAGTCCGCACCGGCGGCCACGCATGTCAGCCGCACCCGGCCCGACTGGGTCAAGCGCTACGGCGACCAGCTCTGGATCGACCCCGGCGAACCCGCCGCCGCCGAGCACACGCTGGCCGTCGTGCGCGACCTGCTGGCGCGCTACGCCGTCGACGGCATCCACATCGACGACTACTTCTACCCTTATCCGGTGCAGGACGCGGCCAAGGCGGACATCGACTTCCCCGACGAGCCGAGCTGGCAGAAGTACCTCGCCACCGGCGGCACCCTGGCGCGCGCCGACTGGCGCCGCTACAACGTCAACACCCTCGTGCAGCGGCTCTACGCGCTGGCACACCAGGCCCGCCCCGGCACGCGCGTGGGCATCAGCCCCTTCGGCCTGCCCCGGCCCGACCTGCGCCCGCCCGGCATCACCGGCTTCAGCCAGTACGACAAGCTGTACGCCGATGTGGAACTCTGGCTGCGCGAGGGCTGGCTGGACTACCTCGCGCCGCAGCTCTACTGGCCGCGCGCGCAAACCGCCCAGGCCTTCGAGCCGCTGCTGCAGGCTTGGGCAGCATTGAACCCACTCGACCGCCCCATCCACCCCGGCCTGTTCACCAGCCGCATCGACGCCACGCCGCAGAGCTGGATGCCGGACGAGATCACCGGCCAGATCGGCAGCGTTCGGCGCTTGGCACCTGGCAGCGGCCACATCCACTTCAGCCTGGTGGCGCTGGCGCAGAACCGGCGCGGCATTGCCGACGCGCTGCGCACCGGGCCTTACGCCTCGCGCTGAACGACGCCAACCGACGCTGAACGACGCTGTCCGCGCGCTGTCCGGCCCGCGTCCACGGGGGAGGCAACCCCGGATGCGGCACTTGCGGTTTCACCCCTAGCATCGCGCCACGCTCGACGCAGTGGCCTGCGCGCCCTCCGTTCGAACGCGTCCCAGGGGCCTTCTGACGAATCGAAAAGACAACGTTGTCCGCGCGGCAGCGCTTCGATTCGTGCACGCGGCTTCGGGCCTAGAAAAGTTACAGCCGATTTCAGACCCATGACCTCAAGCAACACAACCATCCGGAATCCCTGGTCCTGGGTCCCCACGTCCTACCTGTCCGAAGGCATCCCTTTCGCGATGGTGATCTGGGTCGTCGGCACGATGTTCAAGGACCTCGGCCACAGCGACGGCGAGATCACGCTGGCCACCGCCAGCGTCGGCATCACCTGGTCGCTCAAGCCGCTGTGGGCAGCCTTCCTGGACATGTTCAAGACGAAGAAGTTCTTCGTGCTGTGGATGGAAGTCATCATGGCCGTGCTGCTCTGCGGCATCGCCGCAGCCCTGCCGCTGCCCAACTACTTCCAGATCACCATTGCCGTGCTCTGGGTCATGGCCTTCTGCTCGGCCACGCAGGACATCTGCGTCGACGGCATCTACATCACCGCGCTCGACGAGAAGGGCCAGGCCAAATACATCGGCGTGCAGGGCGTGTTCTGGAACGTCGGCAAGCTCTTCGGCACGGCCCTTGTCGTCTGGATCGCCGGCTCGCTGAAGGAGGACCACCACCTCAGCACCACCTCGGCCTGGAGCTGGGCGCTGGTCATGTCGGCAGGCACGCTCGCGGCACTGGCCGTCTACCACTGGTTCGCGCTGCCCACCGGCAGCATCGGCGACCGGCCCGTGAGCGCGCGCGCGGCCTTCCGAACCTTCGGCGATGCCATCGTCGACTTCTTCAAGAAGGACAGCATCTGGGGCATGCTGATGTTTGTCCTGCTGTACCGCAGCTCCGAGGGGCTGCTGCTGCAACTGGGGCCGTTGTTCCTGCAGGCCTCGCCCGACCTGGGCGGCGTCGGCCTGTCACTGAAGGACAAAGGGCTGATCGACGGCACCATCTCCACGGTGGTGAGCCTCGGGGCCGGCCTGCTGGGCGGCGCCTTCATGGCCAAGTACGGCCTGAACCGCCGCACGCTGGTGATCATGGCGCTGTGCCTGAACATCCCGCACGTCGCCTTCGTCGTCCTGTCGCAGCTGGCAGGCCCGGGGCACACGCTGTCGTTCTGGACGGTGGCGAGCCTGGTGACGCTGGAGAAGTTCGGCTACAGCTTCGGCTTCGTCGCCAACATGCTGTACATGATGCAGCAGATCTCCCCGGGCCGATTCCACATGACGCACTACGCGTTTGCTAACTCGATCATGAACCTGACGCTGGTGCCGACGCAGATGATCTCGGGCCCGCTGGCCGACCACCTGGGCTACAAGACCTACTTCATCGTCGTCATGTTCGCGGCCATCCCGTCGGTGCTCGGCGCGATGTTCGCGCCCTTCCCGCGCAAGGCGGACAACGGCCACCCGCACTCCCCCTAACTCGCTCTCTACGCTGTCACCACGGCTTCATTGAGGCCGCCTAGCCTTGGCTGCCCCACACACGGAGACAGCCCATGCGCCGCACCCTCACCCGCCTTGCACTGCTCGCGCTCGGCGTTGCCAGCCTCCCCGCCTGCGCCAACGACTTTGACGGCAACCGCCGCGGTCATGGCAACGACAGCGGCATCGCCAGCGTCCAGCTCGGCCCGCGGCCCTTCTTCCTCGTCGAGGAGATGGCCGACAGCCCGCTGAAGAAGCGCCTGCAGCATTGCGCCGCCACGCGCGAGAGCTACAAGCCGACGCTCTTCTCCATCGCCCACCGCGGCGCGCCGCTGCAGTTCCCCGAGCACACCAAGGAAAGCTACGAAGCGGGAGCACGCATGGGCGCCGGCGTCGTCGAGTGCGACGTGACCTTCACGAAGGACAAGGAACTCGTCTGCCGCCACGCGCAGAACGACCTGCACACGACCACCAACATCCTCGCCACGCCGCTGGCGAGCAAGTGCGTCAAGCCCTTCACGCCCGCTGTCTTCGACGCCGCCGGCACGCTCGTCGCACCGGCCGCCGCCGAGTGCCGCACGAGCGAGCTGACGCTGGCCGAGTTCAAGACCCTGCGCGGCAAGATGGACGCGTCCAACCCGCGCGGCCGCACCGTGGCCGAGTACCAGGCGGGCACGGCCAACTTCCGCACCGACCTCTACGCCGGCCCCACCAGCGGCACGCTGCTGACGCTGAAGGAAGCCATCGCCTTGTTCAAGAAGCTGGGCGTGAAGATGACGCCCGAGCTGAAGTCGGCCAGCGTTGCCATGCCATTCGACGGCTTCAGCCAGGCCGCCTACGCGCAGAAGATGATCGACGAGCACAAGGCGGCCGGCGTGCCCGCGCGTGACGTCTGGGCGCAGAGCTTCGACATCAACGACATCCTGTACTGGGTGAAGAACGAGCCCGCCTTCGGCCGCCAGGCGGTCTACCTCGACGATGCCAACGGGCCGGCCGACGTACCCACCTTCGAGCAGCTCAAGGCCTACCGCGCCGCAGGCATCCGCATCGTCGCGCCACCGCTGTGGCAGCTGCTGACGGCCGACACCAGCGGCAACATCCTGCCCTCGCCATACGCCCGCAACGCCAAGGCGGCGGGGTTGGACATCATCACCTGGTCGCTGGAGCGCAGCGGCATCCTGGCCGACGGCAACAACGGCTCGTACTACCAGAGCTTCGACAGCGCCATCACCCGCGAAGGCGACATGTTCCGCATGCTGGACGTGCTGGCCGAGCAGGTCGGCGTGCTGGGCGTGTTCTCGGACTGGCCGGCAACCACCAGCTTCTACGCCAACTGCACGGGCCAGAAGTAATCCGCCGCCCGCAAAAGCAAGGGCCGCCCTCGGGCGGCCCTTGCCGTTGGCGCGTAGAACTCAGCGGCGGCGGCGCGCTGCAGCGCCGGCTGCCAGCAGGGCCGCGCCCACCAGCCCCAGCGACGCCGGCTCGGGCAGCTCACCGGTCGGTGGCGTGACGAGCTGCAGCGAGGTCGTCATCGTGAAGTTCGAGCCCGTCGTGTGGCGCTCGGCCTGGAAGACGTCCAGCGTGTAGTCGCTGCCGTTGACGAGGCCGTTCAAGGCGGCAAAGGTGTTGAGATTCACGCTGCCGCCAATGGCGCCGTGCACGCCGCCGAGGTCGATGGCCAGCACGCCGTTGATGAACACCCACACGTCGTCATCGCCGCTGAACGAGAAGTTGTCGTCGTTGGCGGTCTGGTAGGTGAACTGGGTGTGGAACTCGGTCGTGAAAGCGAAGTTGTGGCCGCCGATGTTCTGGGCCAGCAAGAGGCCGTCGATGGGGAAGAAATTGTTGTTGCTGTATTGGTAGGTCGTCGCGGTGATCGGGTCCAGCGTGATCGTGATGCTGCCGGTGGCGTTGACGGTCGGGTCGTCGTGGTACCACTGGTGGAAGGACGCCGCGCTCGTCACCGTCGGGTGCACGGCCGACAACACCGGCTTGCCATCGCCGCCCAGCGTCGATTCGACGATGCCCGTGGCGGAACCGAGGAAGGCCTCGAAATCCGGGTGGCCGCCAACGCCGCTCGACACGGTGCCGGCGAAGTTGAAGTCCCGGATCGTGCCGGTCAGCGTGATTGGCGCGGCCTGGGCCGCGAGCGGCAGGGCCAGAGCGAGGGCGACGGCAAGGGATGACAGACGCATGACGAGGCTCCAGACCTGTGGGGCTCAGGTCAACGCAATACTGATGCCACCGCCATCATTTCTTTGCAGATCAAGGCGTTAGCCGGTGCTGCGTAGCAACATAGACGATGGGCTGTCAACTTACCCGACATCCCTAGCTCAGCGGAACGGTGCTTGGCCGCGCTGAGTGGTTCAGCGCGCTGCAGGACAGCGATGCTGGCCTGACGGCGCCGCCGCCGAAGCCCCGGTTGTCAGCCGGGGTGCCAGGCGATCAGAAGAATCCGAGCGCGTTCGGCGAGTAGCTGACCAGCAGGTTCTTCGTCTGCTGGTAGTTGTCGAGCATGCCCTTGTGGTTCTCGCGGCCGATGCCCGATTCCTTGTAGCCGCCAAAGGCCGCGTGTGCCGGGTAGGCGTGATAGCAGTTGGTCCACACGCGCCCGGCCTGGATGCCGCGGCCCAGCCGATACGCCCGGCTGCCGTCGCGCGTCCACACGCCGGCGCCCAGGCCGTAGGGCGTGTCGTTGGCGATCTGCAGCGCCTCGGCCTCGGTCTTGAAGGTCGTCACCGCCAGCACCGGGCCGAAGATCTCCTCACGGAAGATGCGCATCTGGTTGTGGCCCTGGAACAGCGTGGGCTGGATGTAGTAGCCGCCCGCCAGGTCGCCACTCATCTGCGCGCGACCGCCGCCGATCAGCACCTTGGCGCCTTCCTCCTTGCCCAGCGCGAGGTAGGTCTCGATCTTGTCCATCTGCACGGCCGAGGCTTGCGCGCCCATCATCGTGTCGGTGTCCAGCGGGTTGCCCTGCTTGATGGCCGCCACGCGCTTGACGGCGCGCTCCATGAACTTGTCGAACATGCCTTCCTGGATAAGCGCGCGGCTCGGGCAGGTGCAGACCTCGCCCTGGTTGAACGCGAACAGCACCAGGCCCTCGATGGCCTTGTCCAGAAACGCGTCGTCCTCGGCCATGACGTCGTCGAAGAACAGGTTGGGGCTCTTGCCACCCAGCTCCAGCGTCGCCGGGATCAGGTTGGTGGCGGCCGCCTGCGCGATCGCGCGGCCCGTGGCCGTGCTGCCGGTGAAGGCGATCTTGGCGATGCGCTTGCTGGTGGCCAGCGGCATGCCGGCCTCCTTGCCGTAGCCGTTGACGATGTTCAGCACGCCCGGCGGCAGCAGGTCGGCGATCAGCTCGGCAAACAGCAGGACGCCGATGGGCGTGCTCTCGGCCGGCTTCAACACCACGCAGTTGCCGGCGCCCAGCGCCGGCGCCACCTTCCACGCCGCCATCAGCAGCGGGAAGTTCCACGGGATGATCTGGCCGACGACGCCCAGCGGCTCGTGGAAGTGATAGGCGATGGTGTTGCCATCGATCTCGCTCAGCGCGCCTTCCTGCGCTCGCACGCAGCCGGCGAAGTAGCGGAAATGGTCCACGCATAGCGGGATGTCGGCGTTCAGCGTCTCGCGGATTGGCTTGCCGTTGTCCACGCTCTCGGCATAGGCCAGCAGCTCCAGGTTCTGCTCGATGCGGTCGGCGATGCGCAGCAGCACATTGGCCCGCTCGGCCGCCGGCGTGGCGCCCCAGCCAGCGGCGGCCGCGTGGGCGGCGTCCAGCGCCAGCTCCACGTCTTTCGCGTCTGAGCGCGCCGCCTTCGTGTAGACCTTGCCGTTGATCGGCGAGATCACGTCGAAATACTGGCCCTCGACCGGCGGCTGGAACTTGCCACCGATGAAGTTGTCGTAGCGGGGCTTGTAGGCAATCTTGGCGCCAGCGGCGCCGGGGGCGGCGTAAACGGTCATGGGCTTGTCTCCGGATGGGATGTACGCCCGGCGTCCTGAACGGTGACCGGGTCGCTGCATTCAGCGCAAAGCCCATGCCAACGCCGCTTGCGCCGAGGCCACCCCGGCCACGTCTAAACCCCGCGCATCTGACGCCGGTACTGTCCCGAAATGGAACAACTGCGTCGCACAACGTGCCATTCCGGCACAGCCGCTTGACGCGCTCCGTCGTCAGGCTACTGTCCGCCTCCTGGCGCAGGCTCTGCGCCTCAGAGCCCTGGGCCTGTTGAACACTACGGCAACTCGACCCGTTGCCGTAGCGTTCAACAGGCCCTACGGCCGCGCAGGAGACACCATGGCCACGCCCGCCCCCACCCCGCCCGAGCGCATCCGCCAGGCCCGCCGCCAATGGCTGGACACCGGCACCGTCGCCAGCGGCCTCATTGCCGGGCCGCTGCAAGCCAGCTGGGCGCGCTGCCGCGACTTCGGCCTCGCGCCCGAAGGCCGCCCGCAAGGCGCGCCCCACGCCAGCGCCGCCCAGCTTGCCCGCGCGCAGGAGCACC
The DNA here is from genome assembly GCF_039929605.1 of Roseateles sp. GTDB lineage: Bacteria > Pseudomonadota > Gammaproteobacteria > Burkholderiales > Burkholderiaceae_C > Pelomonas. Next base: position 29,913 of record NZ_JBDSQX010000098.1, on the reverse strand, counting down.
GCCACACGCTCATGGCCCACGCCAGGCCGGTGATGGCCTTCCTCAACGAACAGGTGCAGGGCAGCGACAGCCTCGTGCTGCTGGCCGACGCCCACGGCCTGCTGCTGCACGCCAGCGGTGACGATGCCCACTTTGCCGACCGCGCTGCCCGCGTCGCGCTGCGCCCCGGCGCCGTCTGGAGCGAGCAATGGCGCGGCACCAACGCCATTGGCACCGCGCTGGCCGAGGGCGCCCCGGTCGTCGTGCACGCCGGCGAGCACTACTTGCAGCGCAACGGCTTCCTCACCTGCGCCGCCGCCCCGATTGCCGACCCCGCCGGCACCCTGCTCGGCGTGCTCGACATCTCCGGCGACCGCCGCGGCTACCACCGCCACACGCTGGCCCTGGCCCGCAGCGGCGCCCGCATGATCGAGCACCAGCTCTTCACCGCCCGCCACCGCGCCGGCCTGCACCTGCGGCTGCACGCGCAGGTTGAAGGCCTGGGCACCTTCACCGAAGGCCTGCTCGCGCTCAGCGAAGACGGCTGGGTCACCGGCGCCAACACCGCCGCGCTGGAACTGCTGCGCCTGACCCGCCAGGACATCGGCGCCGCCACCGTGGAGCGCGTGCTCGGCCTGGACCTGCGCGCGCTGCTGGCCCTGGGCGCCGCCCCCTGTGCGCTGCCCCGCCCGGGCGCCACGCCGCTGTGGCTGCGCGTGGAGGCCGGCCAGACCCTGCGCCGCAGCGCGCCCACCGCCGCCCGCGCCACGCCACCCGCCGTGCCGCCCACCGACACCCCCTGGCGCCCGCGCGACGCGCTGGCCGCGCTGGACACCGGCGACGCCCCCTTCCGCGCCCTGCTCGACCGCGCCCGCAAGCTGCTCGACAAGCCCGCCATCCCGCTGCTGCTGCAGGGCGAAAGCGGCACCGGCAAGGAGCTGCTGGCCAAGGCCATCCACGCCAGCAGCGCGCGGCGCGACAAGCCCTTCGTCGCCGTCAACTGCGCGGCCCTGCCTGAGACCCTGATCGAAGCCGAACTCTTCGGCTACCGCCCCGGCGCCTTCACCGGCGCCCACCGCCAAGGCGCCCCCGGCCGCATCCGCGAAGCCCACGGCGGCACGCTGCTGCTGGACGAGATCGGCGACATGCCCCAGGCGCTGCAGGCCCGGCTGCTGCGCGTGCTGCAGGACCGCGAGGTCACGCCGCTGGGCGGCGGCGCGGCCGTTTCGGTCGACTTCCGCCTGATCTGCGCCACGCACCAGCGGCTGAAGGACGAAGTGGCGGCGGGGCGGTTTCGTGAGGACCTGTACTACCGCCTCAACGGCCTGACGCTCAGCCTGCCGCCGCTGCGGGAGCGGTCGGATTTGAGCGAGCTGGTCGCCCGTCTGCTGAAGACCGAGGCGCCGGAGCGGGCGCTGCGGCTGCATGACGAAGTGCTGGCTGCGTTCAGCCGCTACCGCTGGCCGGGCAATGTGCGGCAGCTGGCGAATGTGGTGAGGATGGGGGTGGCGTTGCTGGACGACGGCGAGGATGTGGTGACAGCGGGGCTCGTGGGGGATGAGGTGCGTGAAGCGCCGGGCGCCGCCAGCCTGGACACGGCGTCAGCGATTACGCCGTGCGACGACCTGCGCCAACTGGCCGAGGCCCGCATCCGCGAAACGCTGGCGGCCGTGGGCGGGAATGTGTCGGAGGCGGCGCGGCGGTTGGGGGTCAGCAGGAATACGTTGTACAGGCGGCTGCGTGGGCAAAGCTTGGGGTGATGGACTTTAGGTTTGAGACCTGACCCCGGGCCCGGACCCCGCGCGCGACCTGCGCATCAACACCAATGCGACTGCGGGTCCTGACGTAGCGCCGGATCTACACGCTCGCAGAGCCTCGGGTTTAATCCCAGGGCCGTGCCACAGATTTTGACGGATAGTCAATTAGCCGCAACTACGGCACACGCAAAGAGTCCGCAGACCACAAAAAAATAGCCATGCAATTGGCTCAAGGGAAAAAATGAACTCCTCCGAATTGGCCAAACACTTCCCAACCAAGCAAAGAACATTAGTCGACTTGGCGCGATATATAGGCAATAGAACTGACGATCACTCCAACTACTGCTTGTTGCTTGGTGCTGGATGCTCGGTTACTTCGGGTGTACGACCGGCATCAACTCTTATAAAGGAATGGCGAACTCAGGCTTGCCTAGAACTAGGCGTGACTGACAAGCTATCCGAGGCGAATCAGGTCGAATTACTGCGTCAAAGAGGTTCAACGTGGTATGACCCCGCACATGAATATTCATCGCTATTTGAGCGCCGCTTTGACCTTCAGCGCCAACGGCGCGTTTTCGTCGAATCAGAGGTGGCAGGAAAGACGCCTTCTATTGGATACGCGTATCTCACCTCATTGATTGAACAGGGTCACTTCAACACCGTATTTACCACGAACTTCGATGATCTCATAAATGAGGCGTTCTACCTTTTCTCGAATGACCGCCCCATTGTTTGCGCCCATGACTCAAGCATTAATAGCGTAACAGTAACGTCCAAAAGACCAAAAGTCATAAAGCTGCATGGCGACTATCTATTTGATGACCTAAAAAGCACGATCAGGGAAACCGAAAGCCTTGAGCAGAACATGAAAGCAAAGCTTGCTGAGTTCTCAAAGGATCATGGCCTAATAGTTGTAGGCTACTCGGGAGCCGACAGATCTATTATGGAAAATCTGCAAGCGCTCCTTCGGCGAGAAGAATATCTAAAAACTGGCATTTACTGGTGCCTAAGAAAAGACACCGAAATATCAGAAGATCTCAGGAAACTCCTATTGAGAGATCGCGTTTACTTTGTTGAAATCGATGGTTTTGACGAGCTATTTGCCGAGCTGTATGGCTCATTCAATCCAGGGCAATGCGTCCCCGAATCTGCGCTTGGCATCAATCGGCGATCCAACCAAGGCCTTACGATGTTACTAGCATCAAGCACAGGAGTACCGACAACCACCGAAATTTTAAAGAAGGCTCGCATCCGCTTAGAGCGTCAGTCGAAAAGGTCGGCGCTTGCAAATCTTATCGCCGGCGATACCGACGATGACAGAACATCGATTGGCGAAAATTTCACCGATGACGAAATGCTATTGCTAGGCGGGCTATCCGACTTGATGGCTTCGGAGCAATACGCGGAAACATTGGAAAAAGCCAAGAAAGCGCTAGCCAAATCACCACGTCCAAAAATCCGCCGACGGCTAATAGAGCAATGTATCAATGCTCATATGGCGAGAGGCGATCAAGCAGCAGCAATGACTGCGGCAGACGAGATCATCAAATTACACCCCAAACGCGCCGCCTCGTATTTACGAAAAGCTCGGTTGTTGGCCAACAGATCTGAAAGACTGATTGAAATACAGCGAGCTATTGACGTTGATCCATATGCAATAACTCCAAGGATTCAATTGTGCGAAACGAAAATCCAACAGGCGAGAGGCAAATATGGAGCCGAGCGCGCAAAGCTGCTAGAAGAAGCGACGATAGCAGCCGAGGTTGCACTAAGGATAAACCCCTCAACCAGCAACTCTGCTTGGTCATCTCTCTTTGAAGCGATTGAGCTAAAGGAGTTTGACAGTCAAAGACGAGATCTAGCCACTCTGGCACTGATAACAAAACTTGTAGATCAAAATCCGTATGCCAGTCAAACTTTAGAATTGCAGCGACAGCGGTACTCCACGCAAAAGGATGCGGAGAAAAAAGCTGGGCTCGAGTTACTGCTGAATAACATCAATATTGCGGAGGAAAGATACCTAGATGAACATTTGGCATTTGCCCGCACTAGACTGAGAGCCTTAAAATCCCTTGGCGATGAGACTGCGTTACGGCAAGAGCTTGAGAAGCTAACAGAGGATATAAATCGGGATCCGGACTTGGCTGCATTAGCAGCATCCATTCTTAGAGAAGCTTTTGGTGACGATGAGGCAGCGATTCGACTCTTACGGGACTCATTGAGAGCGTCTAAGTTCGACTGGGAAGTACTCACTCAACTTATAGATACTCTGTGCGACCTAGAACGAATCGAGGAAGCTCAGCAACTTTTTGATAAATGGGGGCATCGCTTAAATAAAAAATGGAAACACACTATGACGCTTGCACTTCTGGACGCAAAAAAAGATTTTCATGAATGCCTGAAAGAATCCGCGCGCTATTTTGAAGAAACAGGGGAAAGCGACATTACGATGCAGGCCTACTATCTCTTGTCGGCTGGCGATTACAAGGCGGCAGAAAAGCAATTGCGCGAATTTCTCGCGCCAATAAATTACACCGCCGAAGCCGGAACAGAGATTGTCAACTTTGAATTATCCCGCAAACTTGGCAACGCAAAGCCTGATCGTGCGAGGCTGGAGAAAGTCTTGCAATTCTCCAATTGCGAAAGGACAAAAGTCGGCGTTCTTGCTGTACTAGAGGAACGGAAACTCCTTCAGGGTGCCATAAAGAAGGCCGTTGAAGTAGACAAGACCAATCGCTTCAGCATTATTCGATGGCCGGCAATGAAACCATATTTGACTGACCCAGGCATTGCTTCTTTACTAAAGACGCTTTGAGGCGCGAGTTCGAGGTTAGGTCTCAAATCTAAGTACCGCCGAAAGTTCGGGGTCAAGGCATCTGGATTTGAGACCCGCCCCCGAGCCTGCTCCCGGCCGCGCCGACCCGCCCGATGGTTCGATCCTTGCTAACGTATCCAGCGTTGTGGCTGACCGCAGGAGCACCTCGAACATGGCAAAAATATCGCCCGGCGTTGGGCCGCGCTTACCTCAGCTGGTGGTGCTGTTCGGCGCCACCGGCGATCTGGCCAAGCGCAAGCTGCTACCGGGGCTGTTCCACCTGTGCACGGCGGGCTTCCTGCCGGACTACCGGATCATCGGCGTGTCGCTGGATGACATCGACACCGCCGCCTTTGGCGCGCTGACGCGGCAGGCCCTGGCGCAGTTCTTCAATCGCCCGGTGGCTGACGCTGACTGGGCCGAGTTCGCCGCGCGGCTGGAGTACGTGCCGCTCGCGGCCGGCCCTGCTGCCCTGGCCGAGGCCGCCGCGCGCGCCGAAGCCGCCATTGGCCGCGAAAGCCAGCGCCTGCACTACCTGAGCGTGCCGCCCAACGCGGCCCTCTCGGCCGTGAAGGTGCTGGGCGAAGCCGGCCTGGTGGCCAATGCGCGGATCGTGATGGAAAAGCCCTTCGGGACCGACCTGGCCAGTGCCGTCAAGCTCAATCGTGCCGTGCACGAGGTGTTCGCCGAAGACCAGGTCTTTCGCATCGACCACTTCCTGGGCAAGGAGCCGGCACAGAACATCCTGGCCTTCCGCTTTGCCAACGGCCTGTTCGAGCCGATCTGGAACCGCAACTTCATCGACCACGTGCAGATCGATGTGCCCGAGACCCTGGGCCTCGGGCAGCGCAGTGCGTTCTACGAGCAGACCGGCGCCTACCGCGACATGGTGGTGACGCACCTCTTCCAGATCCTCGGCTTCATGGCAATGGAGCCACCTACCTCGCTGGAGCCAGCGCCCATCAGCGAGGAAAAGAACAAGGTCTTCCGCAGCATGCTGCCCATCCAGCCGGCCGACGTGGTGCGTGGCCAGTACAGCGGCTACCGCGACGAACCCGGCGTGGACCCGCAGAGCGAAACCGAGACCTTCATCGCCCTCAAGTGCTTCATCGACAACTGGCGCTGGGCGGGCGTGCCCTTCTTCCTGCGCACCGGCAAGCGCATGGCGGAGGGCCAGCGCATCATCTCCATCGCCTTTCGCGAGCCGCCCAAAAGCATGTTCCCGCCCGGCAGCGGCGTCGGTGCGCAAGGGCCCGACCACCTGACCTTCGACCTCGCCGACGCCAGCAAGATGAGCCTGAGCTTCTACGGCAAACGCCCCGGCCCCGGCTTGCGGCTGGACAAGCTGAGCCTGCAGTTCGCCATGCACGACACCGGCCTGGCCGGCGAGGTGCTGGAGGCCTACGAACGCCTGATCCTCGACGCCATGAAGGGTGACCACACGCTGTTCTGTACCGCAGAGGGCATCGAGCGCCTGTGGGAGGTATCGACCGCCCTGCTGGAGTCGCCGCCGCCCGTGCGTCTGTACGAACCGGGCAGCTGGGGCCCCAAGTCCGTCCACCAACTCATCGCCCCGCATGCGTGGCGACTGCCCTTCGAGCGGGCCTGGCGCAGCCCGAACAAGTCGGGGGGCTGAGAAGCTCGTAGGTTGGGGTGAACAAGGTGAACCCCAACGAACTCCCGGCCAATATGTTGGGGGGCGAATCGCGGAACGGCGTGTCGTTGCCGTCCTTATCGAGGAACTTGACGAACTCCGGCGCGATGGTCGGGACTTTGCCGTCGGGCTCCGACGAGTCGCGGATGTCGGCGGCCATCTTTTCGTAGACGCGCACCAGGTCGCTGTTTATAAGCGCCGTGGTGGCGTTGACTTAGGGCGACGCTGAATAAGTCCCCGCGATGCAGCGCGCCCTGGTTTGGGAAGGCCTGCAAGGCGCAAACCGCAGCCATAGCTGGCTATGGCGAGGATTTGCAACGCCGCAGGCCGCCCAAAGCAGGGATGCGCTGCGCGCGAGGGACTTGTTCAGCGTTGCCTTAGCACCCCCCAGCATCCTGAAGATGAATGCCGCTCCCCCAGCAGCCCGGTGCCACCCCCTTCACCGCCAGCCTGGCCGCAGGCGCACAGTGCCCCGGCGCACTCACGCGCGAGCGCGATCACCGGCGTCAACGGGTGAGGAGTCCTCCAAATGAAGTTCGCGACACGCATCACGACGTCACTGTTTGCAGCGGGCCTGATGATTCTTGGCTCGGCCACGGCCCAGGCGCAGGAGTCCAGCTACAAGCCCGGCACGGTCTGGAACTTCTCCAGCATCAAGATCGAGCCCGGCCAGGCCGAGAACTACATGGACTTCCTGGCCAAGACCTGGAAGAAATCCAGCGAGTTCGGCAAGAAGGAGGGCTACATCGTCTCCTACCACGTGTTCCAGGTAAACAACGCCCGCGAGGGCGAGCCGGACCTGATCCTGGCCATCGAGTCCAAGGACTATCTGTCGAATGCCCAGCAACTGGAGATCCAGAAGAAGTACGAGGCCTTCATGGCCATGGATCAGCACAAGATGGAAGCGGCCTCCGGCGAGCGCAAGGTGATGCGCAAGCTGGCGGGCAGCATGGAGCTGCAGGAGCTGCTGCTGAAGTAGCACTGCGCGGGCCCGATGCCCAGGGCCAGCGCCGCTCCAATGCAACGGCTTCCAGCGCCGCGTGGAGCGCGCCTGAACAGCGCCGGCGCTGGCGGTGACGCGGCGCCGGCCTACGCCAGCCGGGCCGAGCGCTCCCTAGCATCGTTGCGGCCAGTTCTGGCGCGCGGGGACAGAGCAATTTGATGAAGGCGGCAAGGCATTCCACGTGGATCGTTGTCCTGGTGACGGCGGCGGCAACGCTGCTGGGCGTGCTGCTGTATCAGAACCTGTCGACCCATGAGACCAAGATCGACCAGAAGCTGTCCAAGCTCTACGAGACCGACGACGCGGAATTCAGGCGTGCGCTGAGCGCGCTGCTGGGGCCGCCGCTGGTGGAGGGCAACGAGGTACAGACGCTGCGCAACGGCGACGAGATCTTCCCGCCCATGCTGGCGGCCATCCGCTCGGCCAAGGCGACGGTGAACTTCGAGACCTATATCTACTGGTCGGGCAGCATCGGGCGGGAGTTCGCTAACGCGCTGACCGAGCGCGCCCGGGCCGGCGTGAAGGTGAACGTGCTGCTGGACTGGGTGGGCAGCATGAAGATGGATCAGGCGATGCTGGACGAGATGAAAGCCGCCGGCGTGGCCTGCCAGCGCTTCCACGAGCCACGCTGGGCCAACTGGGGGCAGATGAACAACCGCACCCACCGCAAGCTGCTGGTCGTCGACGGGCGCATCGGCTTCACGGGCGGCGTGGGCATTGCCGACCAATGGCGCGGCAACGCCCGCAACGAGACGGAGTGGCGCGACACGCACTACCGCGTGGCCGGGCCGGTGGTAGCGCAGATGCAGTCGGTGTTCCTGGACAACTGGATGCGCGCCACCGGTGAGGTGCTGCACGGCGAGGCCTATTTCCCCGCGCTGCAGCCGGGGGGAACGTATTCGGCGCAGATGTTCAGCAGTTCGCCCAGCGGCGGCAGCGAGAGCATGCAGCTGATGTACCTGCTGTCCATCACGGCGGCGCGCAAGACCATAGCCCTGGCCAACTCCTATTTCGTGCCCGACGACCTGACGATCCAGACGCTGGTGGACGCGGCGAAGCGGGGCGTGAAGATCCGCGTGCTGACGCCGAGCGGCCACATCGACTCGGAGACCGTGCGCAAGGCCTCGCGCAGCAGTTGGGGCCCGATGCTGGAGGCCGGCATTGAGTTCGCCGAATACCAGCCGACGATGTTCCATGTGAAGGGCCTGGTGGTGGACGGCATGTTCGCGTCGGTGGGGTCCACCAACTTCGACAACCGCTCCTTCCGCCTCAATGACGAGGCCAACCTGAACGTGCTGAACGCCGAGTTCGGCCAGCAGCAGCAAGCCGTGTTCGAGGGCGACTGGGCCAAGGCTCGCCGCATCACGCTGGATGAGTGGCGGCAGCGCCCGTGGTCGGAGCGGCTGTGGGAGATGCTGGCCAGGACCCTGCGCACGCAGCTTTGAGCGCGGTCGCCGGGCGTATGCCCAGGGCGTGCCACGATGACTTACTACCGGTGTTCCGGGCCTTGCGCAAGGCTCGGCCTGGCGTGAGGTTGCTGTTGGTGTGTAAAATGGCGGGATAGATTCGCACAAGACCGTTTTCTCAAGGTCTTATCTGCAGCCCCGCTGGCCATCCCCTGGCCCGTTCTCGCGAGCGGCTCGCTTCAGCAACTCCCGGTGAGTGTTCTTGAGTGTTTCTGTCTCCGCATGGCGATGTTGCCGGCGGAGTTCTTCTCTATTCCAATTTTCCAAGGAAACATCATGACGACAGAAATCGGCACCGTGAAGTGGTTCGACGACGGCAAGGGCTTCGGCTTCATCACGCCTGACGGCGGCGGCAAGGACCTCTTCGCCCACCACAGCGAAATCAAGAACGCCGGCGGCTTCCGCTCGCTGGCCGAAGGCGCCAAGGTTGAGTTCGAAACCAAGCAAGGCCCCAAGGGTCTGCAGGCTTCGAACATTCGCTCACTTTGAGCGAACTGGGCGCCCACGCGCGCCCAGCTCACGGCGACCCCTTGCGGTCGCCGTGGCACGACCCATACCAAGAACAAGAAGATGTACAAGAACAACAACAAGAACCTAGAAGTGGGACGCTACGTCGTCTCTCCCATGACGCAGGCTGGCAACGATGGCGGCTTTCATGCCGTCGTCTCAATCCGGTCCGGCCAGGGTATGGCCAGCGTCGATCGTGTGATGCAATTCACGCCGAGCTTTGTCAGTCCGAAGGCAGCCTTGCGCTATGCGCGGGCCGAAGGTCTGGCCTGGGCAAATTGCCACTGACAACGCGCGGCCTTGAATGGCCGCATTCGTCGCCGGCACGGCCTCGTGCACGGCCTCCCGTCTAATTTTCCGCAACGGAGCCCAACACTTGGCCAAAGAAGAACTGATCGAAATGCAGGGCGTTGTCCACGAAGTCCTGCCCGACTCGCGTTTTCGTGTGACGCTGACGAATGGCCACCAGGTCATCGCCTACACCGGCGGCAAGATGCGCAAGCATCACATCCGCATCCTGGCCGGCGACAACGTGTCGTTGGAAATGTCGCCCTATGACTTGAGCAAGGGCCGCATCACCTTCCGCCACCTGGAGCGCCGCTCCGGCCCACCGCCCAGCGGCGGTGGTTCCGGTCGTAGGTAAGGCCCCACGGCCTTTCAAGCCCTTCGCCTCGTTCAGCCCTTTGAACTCAACTTCATCGGGCCCCCAATCGGTCGCCACGGCATGCCCTGGCGGCCGATTGCTTTTGTGGCCAGCATCCAGCGCGGCTCGCGCGGCGTAAGTCAAACATGACTCTGCCCAAGCTTGGCGTGGCCTTGCTCGCCGCGATCGCACTGGCGGGCGGGCTGGTGTTCTGGGCGCCGACGCAGGTGCTGAACGCGCTGGCATCAAGCAACACGCACACGGTGAGCCAGGGCGCGTCCTACGGCCCTGGTGAACGCCAGTTGGTGGACGTGTACCGGCCGCGCCGCGCCGCGCCGCGTGGCGGCTGGCCGGTGGTGGTGTTCTTTTACGGCGGCTCCTGGACCCGTGGTGAGCGCGCCGACTTCGCCTTCGTTGGCGAGGCGCTCGCCTCGCGCGGCATCCTGACGATGGTGGCCGACTACCGCCTCTACCCCGAGGTGCGCTACCCGGAGTTCTTGAAAGACAGCGCCACGGCGGTCGCCTGGGCGCTGACCCATGCCGACCGCCTGGGCGGCAACCCGCAGCGGGTGTTCGTCATGGGCCACAGCGCCGGCGCCTACAACGCCGCGATGCTGGCGCTGGACCCGCGCTGGCTGAAGGCCGCCGGCCGCTCGCCGCGCGAACTGGCCGGCTTCATCGGCCTGGCCGGGCCCTACGACTTCCTGCCCATCGAGAACCCCGACGCCAAGCCGGTGTTCTTCCACCCCGACTACCCGCCCGGCACGCAGCCGCTGGAGCACGCCAGCCGAGGCGCGCCGCGCAGCTTCCTGGGCGCCGCCACGAGTGACAAGCTCGTGAACCCGCAGCGCAACACCCAGGCCCTGGCCACGAAGCTGCAGTCGCTGGGCGTGCCGGTGACGCTGAAGTTCTACGAGCGCGCCAGCCACATGACGATGATCGGCGCCTTCGGTGCGCCGCTGCGCTGGCTGGTGCCGGTGCTGGACGACGTGACCGCCTTCGTCAACGGCCCGCCGGGCTGATCAACCCGCCGCCAACGCCACCGCGCGCCGCAGCGCGTCGAGCGCTTCGCCGTCCAGCCAACCCCCGGCCGCGTCACCGATGACGACCTCCACCATCGCGCCGCCTTCGACGAGGTGTGAGGCCACCGCCCGCGCGCCCAGCCAGAAGCCATCGCCCCGGGCCACGCCCAACAGGGCCTCGCGCAGCCGGTCGGGCGCCAAGGGCAGGTGCAGCTGGAAGGCATTGACCTGCGGCACCTCGGGCGCCACGCGCCAGCCGGGCACCGCGCCCAGCGCGGCAGCTAGCGACTGAGCGCGCTCGCGGTACTCGGGCATGCGCGGCAGCTGCGTGCGCAGACCCTGCAGCGCGCTCAGCACGAAGGGGTGCAGCGTGAAGACGTTGCCGGCCAGGCGCGATTGCCAAGGGGCGGTAGCGGCGATGAAGGTCTCGCTGCCCGCCAGCACGCAGCCCGCGAGGCCGCCCAGGCCCTTGTAGAAGGACACGTAGACCGAGTCGGCCAGCTCAGCGATCTCGGCCAGCGGGCGGCCGTAATGGGCGGAGGCCTCCCAGAGACGGGCGCCGTCGAAGTGCAGCGGCACGCGCGCGGCGCGGCACCAACTGCTGATGTTGACCAGGTCTTCCCAGGTGGGCAGGCGGTAGCCGGCGCGGCGCAACGGCAGCTCGACGACGACAACAGCCGGATGCTGGGGCTGCGCCGCCAGATGCTCGATGTCGAAGGGCGCGTCCGCCCGGCCGATGCGCAGGCCGCGCAGGCCCAGCAGCTTCTCGAACGCCTCGGCCTCGTCGACGGCGATGTGGCTCTGCGGGTGCAGCGTCACCGGGCCGTCGCCGTCGCCGCAATGCACGCGCAAGGCCGCCAGTTGCGCCGCCACGCCCTTGTGCATGAAGCGCGCGGCCGGCTTGCCTAACAGCGCGCCCACCTCGGCCTCCAGCGCCTGCAGGGCCTGGCCCTGGCCGTAGACGTCCAGCGGCAAGGCGGCCTCCGGCACCTCGGCCAGTGCCAGCAGGGACTCGCGCATCGAACGCAGCGGTCGGTGGCCGTTCAGCCAGCGGCTGCAGTGGTTGCGCAGGGTGATGTCGGCGTCTAAAGAGGTGGGAGCGGGCATTCGCGGCGTCATGGCTGGGGGGTCGAAGGATTCTGCGCCGGGCGCCGCCCGGGCACGCCGCATGGCCCTGCGGATCGGCGTTCACTAAACTCTCGCCCTTTTTCCTCGCGCGTCCACAAGGCGCGGCGACACCGATGCAAGCAGCCCCATCGCAGCCCCTCGCGGCCGAGCCCCTGGCCCGGTTGCTGCTGCAATGGGGCGTGGCGCCGGTGCGCACGGCGCCTGTGGCCGAGCGGCTGGGTGGCTGGCTGGGCTGGGCGGAGGCCATCGGGCTGTCGCAGCTGCTGGCCACGGCGCCCGCAAGCGTCACTGATGCTGCCGCCCGCCAGGAAGCCCAGGACTGGGCCGCCGCCGCGCTGGACCGCCTTCAAGCCGACCTGAGCAGCGCCTTCGACGACGCGCTGCTGGCGCAGGACGCCGCCGAGCCCGCGCCCGAAGGCGTGCCGCTGGCCGACCTGCTGGCGCCCTACCGCCTGCACCACACCCAGCAGCAGCGCAGCATGGCCGCCCGCGTCGCCACGCTGCGCGAGCGGCTGCGCACGCGGCTCGCCGCGGCGTCCGGCCCGCTGGCGCACCTGGCGCAACTGGACGCGGTGTTCGAGCGCGCCGTCGTCATGCAGGAGCGTCAGGCCCTCACCGGCCTGCCGGCGCTGCTGACCCGCCGCGCGCAAGCCCACCACGCCGCCGACCCACGCCGCTGGCGCCAACGCTTCTGGGCCGACCTGCAGCGCGCGCTGCGGGCCGAGCTGGACCTCCGACTTCAACCGGTGCAAGGCTTGATTGAAGCCTTGCATGACGACGCCCCCTGATGAACCGTTTCCTGAACGCCCTCTACCCCCTCGCCCTTGCGGCCGGCCTCGCGGGCATTGCCGGCGCCGCGCTGGCCGCCGCCCGCCACCACCCGGTGGCGCTGGCGATGACGCTGCTGATCGCCGCCTTTTTCGTGCTGGGCGTGCTGGAGCTGAACGCCTTTCGCCGCGCTGGCCGCGAGCTGGACGCGGCGCTGGCCGTCGAGCCCACCGACGGCTGGGTCGCCACCGTGCCCGCCACGCTGCGCGCCGCCGTGCAACAACGCCTGGACGGCATTCGCGTGGCCGTGCCCGGCCTGGCGCTGGCCCCGGCGCTGGCCGGGCTGCTGGTGCTGCTGGGCATGCTGGGCACTTTCATCGGTCTGGTCATCACGCTGAGCAGCACGGCCAGCGCACTGGGCCAGACAGCCGACCTCGCCGCGCTACGCAACGCGCTGGGTGCGCCGGTGCAGGGTCTGGGCCTGGCCTTCAGCGCCAGCGTGGCGGGCGTGACGGGGTCGGCCATGCTGTGCCTGATGGTGGCCCTGGCCCGCCGCGAGCGCGCTGCGGTGGTTGGCCGGCTGGACGCGGCCCTGCTCGGCCGCTTCCGACCGCTGACGGCCGCGCACCGCCGCGCCATCGAGCTGCAAGCGGCCGAGGTGGCGGCGACCGAAGCCGCGCGCACCCACCAGCAGGAACTCGTCGCCCAACTGCAGAAGTTCGCGCAAGCGATGGCCGACCAGCTGGCCACGCAGAACAGCCAGTTCCACGGCGAGACCCACAAGGCCTACACGGCGCTGGCGATCAGCGTGGACACGACGCTGCGCACCAGCCTGGCCGAGAGCGCGCGCCTGGCGGGTGCTGCGATCCAGCCCGCTGCCGAGGCCGCGATGGCCGGCATTGCCCGCGAAGCCGCCGCGCTGCACGAGCGCGTGGGCACGCAGGTGGGCGAGCAGCTCACGGCGCTCGGGGCCCGTTTCGAAGCGGGAGTCGCGCAAGTTGCGCAGCAGGGTGAAACCGCCGCCCGCACTCAGGCCGAGGGACTGGAGCGGCAACGCGAGGCCGCGCTGCAGCTGCTGGCCGACACGGGCGCCGCCTCGCAGCAGGCCGTCGAACGACTGAGCGACCGCTGGGCCGCCGAGGTGCAGGCCCTGCTCGCCGCGCAGGCCCAGGCCGATGCCGCCCGCGCCGATGCGCTGCGCAGCCAGGTCGACGCGCTGGCCGAGCAACGCGCTGCCGCCCAACAGACCATCGCCGAGACCGCCGACCACTTTGCCGCGCAGACGCAAACGCTGCTGGACCGCGTGGCCGAGGCGCAAGCCCGCCAGCAGGCGGCGCAGGCCGAACAGGACGCCCAACGCCGTGCCGACGTGCTGGGCGAAGCCGAGGCCCTGGCCCGGCAACGCGCTGCCAACGAGCAACTGCTGGCCGCCCAGCGCGAGGCCGCGCAGCAGCTGCTGGCCGACAGCGGCGCCCGCGCCCAGAACGCCTTGACCGAGCTGACCACCGGTTTTGCGGCGCAGACCAAGGACTTGCTCGACCGCATCGCCGACACGCAGACCCGCCACGCGGCCATGCAGGCCGAGCTCGATGCCCAGCACCGTGCCGAAGCCCGCGCTGAAGGCTTGGCGCTGACCGAGCAACGCGCCGCCAACGAGACGCTGCTGGCGGCCCAGCGCGACGCTGCGCAGCAATTGCTGGCCGCCAGCGGCCAACGCGCGCAGGACGCGCTGGCCGAACTGACCGACCGGTTTGGCACGCAAACGCAAGCCGCCATCGCCGCGCTGGCCGCCGCCAACGGCCAGCTGCAATCGGCCCACGCCAGCCACGATGCCGAACGCCTGGCCGCCTGGCGCACCGAGCTACAGGCCGCAGGCGCCGCTCAGTTGGCGCAGCAGCAACAGCTCGCCGACGGCCTGCTGCGGCATACGCGCGACCTCGTCGCCCAGAACGATGCCCAGGCGCAGACCACGCTGACCGAGGCCGGCGCGCTGCTGAAGGCCGCTGGCGAAGCGCCGCGCGCCGCTGTCGAGGTGGTGGCCGCACTGCGCGAGCAGTTGGCGCAGAGCCAGGCCCAGGACCGCGCCGCGCTGGCCGAGCGCGCGGAGCTGATGCAGACCGTGTCGACGCTGCTGGCGTCGCTGCAACAGGCGGCCGGCGAGCAGCGCGCGGCCATCGACGCGCTGCTGGCGGGCGCGGCGTCCCAGGTCGACACGCTGGTGGGCAGCTCCGCCAACCAGCTCGAAGCCCTGGGCCAGCGCTTCACCGCGCAGGCCGACGCCACCGGGCAGGCGCTGGCCGAGGCCGCCACCACCATCGCCGCCAGCGCCGCCGAGATGGGCAGCATGGGCGAGGGCTTTGGCGCGGCGGTGGAACAGTTCCAGGGCGCCAACGCGCAACTGGTGCAGCACCTGGCCGCGCTGGAGGAGCGCTTGGGCCAAGCGATGACACGCAGCGACGAGCAGCTGGGCTACTACGTCGCCCAGGCGCGCGAAGTGATCGACCTGTGCCTGGGCTCGCAAAAGCAGGTGCTGGACGCGCTGCAGACGACGGCGGCCGCGCATGGATGACCAGCTCGACATGGAGCAGGAAGGCTATGTTGACGGTCTAAGCGCGCCCGCCTGGGCCGCTTTCGGCGACCTGATGGCCGGCGTGCTCGGCGCCTTCGTGCTGGTGCTGGCCGCCGCGCTGGTGGGCCAGCTGGACCTGGCCAACAAGCTCGAAGCCGAGGTGCAGCAGCGCCAGGCCGAACAGGCCCGCCGCGAGGCGCTGGAGCGTGCGCTGGCCGGGCCGCTGGCGGACGGGCGCATCACGCTGGTGGAAGGCCGCATCGGCATCAGCGGCGCGGTGCTGTTCGCCACGGGCGCGGACCAGCTCCACGCCGACGGCCGCGCCCTGATCAAGAGCCTGGCCGTGCCGCTGCGCACCTACCTCGCGCAACGCGACGAGATCCTGATGGTGAGCGGCTTCACCGATGACCGTGGCCTGATCACAGGCAAGGGCGCGCCCAAGTTTGCGGACAACTGGGAGCTGTCGGCCCAGCGAGCGCTGAACGTGGCCCGCGCGCTGATGGCCGAGGGCTTGCCGCCCGATGCCGTTTTCGCTGCCGCCTTCGGGCCGCAGCAGCCCGTGGCGTCCAACGACGAGGCGGCCGGCCGCGCGCTGAACCGCCGTGTGGAGATTGCCCCCACGCCCCGGCCGCGCCGCGCGGCGGCTTCCGCGCCGTGACGATGGGCGCGCTGGCCGACCCACTCGGCTGGGTGCAGGCGCTTGCCGAGGCGGACCCGGTGCGATTGCGCGTGCTGGAAGGCCTGGCCCGGCGGGCTTCCGCCCTGGCACCTGGCGCCTTGCGCGAGCGGCTGGTGGCCAAGCTCAAACAGCGCGCCGAAGCCGCGCCGACGGCGCTGGCCGCCCGACCGGCTGCCAGGCCGCCCAGCCCGCTGACCGAGCTCGTCGCCCAACTCCAAGCCACCGGCCCCGAGCTGCGCAGCGTGAACGCCCACCGCAGCACCTGGAGCGCGCTGCGCCTGACCCGTCGCATGGCCGAGGTCAGCGCGCCGGTGCCCGAGCACCTGGGCCCGCTGAACAGCCAGGTGCTGGTGAGCCGCGCGCTGCAGCAGCTGCAAGGCTTGTCGCCCGACTACCTGCAGCGCCTGTTGACCCAGCTCGACACGCTGGCGGCGCTGGCGCCGCTGCAGGCCGCCGCCGAGGTGAATGCCAAGCCGGCACGCAAGCCACCGGCGCGGCGACGTTGAGGGGCAGCTGCGTTTCGCTGCCTCAAGCGCCGGGGCGCTTCAATTCGGCAAGCGCCCGCTCGATGACGGCCAGGTCCGCCAGATCCTTGGCCCGCAAGGTGCGCTTGGTGAGCGCCAGGCCTTCGAGGCTGACCGTGCGGATGGGCGTGCCGTCCAGGTCGACGATGCGAGCGTAGGGAAGCAAGGTTTCGTACGTCTGGCCGTTGGCATTGAGCATCACGTCGACCGTGATCTCGTCGCCCACGCGGATGTTGTCGCCTTCGTCAAACCAGGCGGGGTCGATGTCCTTGGCGGCCTGGTCTGGCAGCACCAGCAGGGCCTCGCGCACGAGGGCGCCAGTGGCTGCGTTGGCCGGCACGAGCAGGTCGATGTCGATCGTGGCGCGCGCATAACCCAGCGCAGCCAAGGCGTAGCCCCCGATCAGCAAATAGGGCACGCCATGTGCGTCCAGCGAGGCCACCAAGCGCTTGAGGTCGTCGACCGTGGCCGCGCGCGAAAACTCATCCATGGCCGCGTTGGCGGGCCAGGTCCCGCATGAAGACGGCCAGGTGGCGGGCCTGCCATTCATTGGCGGCCTCATGACTCTTGAAGCGGCGCACGCCCTTGGGCAGCGGGCAGCGGCCCAGAGCGAGCGCCACCGTCGTGGCGGTGACGCGCTCGGTGTCGCGGAGCCCCTGCGCCACGTCGGTCTGCCGCGCACCCGGCTGCTGTCTGCGTCCCACCTGCTTCATCCTGGCCTCTCTCCGACCGCAGCACTGCCCCAAGCCACCGCGACAGCATACCGGCGTCGGCGCGACACTCTGCGCCCAGGTCGTCTCGCCACTCAACGCCCATGCAGCCCACCCTCTACTTCTCCCGCAACCCCAACCCGCGCCTGGCCGTGGCCGTGGCCAAGCACCTGGCGGCGCCGGTGACCTACGAATGGGCCGCGCCGCTGGTGCCGGGCGAGGACGTCAGGTTCCGCCCGCTCAACCCCTCGCTGCGCCTGCCCATCCTGGCCGAGGCAGACGGCGGCTCGCTGTTCGAGGCCGACGCCATCGCCTGCCGGTTGTCGCAACTGGTGGGGTCAGACTTCTGGCGCAGCGGGCCCGAGCTGCCAGACATGATCCGATGGGTCAGCTGGAGCCGCGACAACTTCATGCACGCCTGCGACATGGTGCATTTCGAGCGCGGCACCAAGCTGCGCTACGGCCTCGGCGCGCTGGACGAAGGCACCGTGGCCCGAGGTTTGGAGCGCTTCCATCACACGGCATCCATCCTCGACGCTCACCTGAGCAAGCAGGACTGGCTGCTGGCCAGCGGCCTGAGCTATGCCGACTTCCGCATGAGCGTCTTCCTGCCCTACAACGACGTGGCGCGCCTGCCGCTGGGCGATTACCCGGCGCTGGACGCCTGGCATGCACGATTGCTGGCGCTGCCGGCTTGGGCCAACCCGTTCGAAGGCCTGAGCGCGCCGGAGCTGCCGCCCATTCCGTGACGCCATTTCACGGGCTGCAAGGCTCCAGCCACAACCGGATCACCGTTTGGCCTTGCATCGTGTCAGCGGCAGTTGAGGAGTAGCCGCTGCGCTTGGCAGCGACCAGGCGCACGGCCTGCAGCCCCAGCCACCAACGCAGATAGGCCAGCCGTCGGGCCTCGCGGTCAACGACCTCGGCCTCATGACTCGCGCAGACCGAGTCGGTCTTGAACAACCTCCGTGCGCCGTCGAGGTACTGCGCCAGCGATTCGCGGGCCTCGGCATTCAACGTCGTTCCGCGCTCGAAGGCAGCTTCGTAGCTGATCTGCTGCGAATACCAGGCGCGCCCGTAGGTATCACGGGAATCGGCAGGATCGTGCAGAGACGGCGCGCCCACGTTCTGGGCCTGCGCCGGCCCGCAGGCCAAGGCCAACAGCAGCAACCAACGATTCATCGCGACATTCCCCGTTGCGGCGCCGGCCGACGCCCAACGATACCCGCTCGAAGCTCGCCCATCACCTGCCGGCATACCCGCAGCACCAGCGGGCATGGCGGCTGCGGGCACACCCGCGAACGGCGTGGCCGTGTGCACTGCAACAATCCGGGCTTGGCCACGCTCGTTCTCGCATGAAGCCCACTGCCCTCATCGCCGCCGCCCTGGCCCTGCTGCTCAGCGCCTGCGCCAGCGTCACCCCGCCGCCAACAGCCGCCGCGCCGGTGACCGCAGCCACGGCTCAGCCCGCGGCTTCCATCGTCGTGCGCCCGCCGCGCATCGACCGCAGCTACACCTCGCAGAACCAGGACAGCCGCGCGCTCTACATCGTGCTGCACTACACCGTCATCGACTGGGAGAAGTCGCTCAAGGTGCTGACGACGGGCGGCCAGGTATCGGCCCACTACCTGGTGCGCGACAACCCCGTCGCCAGCTACGCCCTCGTCGACGAGAACCGCCGCGCCTGGCATGCCGGCCTGAGCTACTGGGCCGGCAACACCAACCTGAACTCGGCCTCCATCGGCATCGAGATCGTCAACGCGGGCTTTGTGGACACACCCGCCGGCCGCGTCTACGCGCCCTTCCCGCAGGCCCAGATCGACGAGGTCATCGCGCTGGTGCGCGACATCCAGCAGCGCCATAACGTCAAGCCCGAGCGCATCATCGGCCACGCCGACATCGCGCCCGGCCGCAAGCAGGACCCGGGCCCCAACTTCCCGTGGAAGCAGCTCGCCGACGCGGGCTTGATCCCCTGGCCGGACGGCCCGCTGGTGATGGTGAAGATGCTGGAGCACGAGGTGGCGCCGCGCGAGGTGGGCTGGCTTCAGGAGAGGCTGGCGCGCATCGGCTACAACGTGTCGCGCTCGGGGCAGATGG
Source organism: Roseateles sp. (assembly GCF_039929605.1). GTDB lineage: Bacteria > Pseudomonadota > Gammaproteobacteria > Burkholderiales > Burkholderiaceae_C > Pelomonas. Next base: position 10,592 of record NZ_JBDSQX010000098.1, on the reverse strand, counting down.
ATGTGCCGACCAAGGAAGTCGTCGCCACCTTCCAGATGAAGTACCGGCCGCGCGACATCTCCGGCGCTGTCGATGCCGAGACCGCCGCGCTCATCGAGGTGGCATCCACGCCGAGCGCGATGCGCGTGGCCGGCGCCGCCGAGGGCGAAGTCCGCCCCTACACCTCGCGCTGGTGATGCTGGGCTTTCTGCTCAAGCGACTCGCAACCCTGGTGCCGACACTGATCGGCATCACGCTGGTCGCGTTCGGCCTGATCCGCCTCGTGCCCGGCGACCCCATCGAGGTCATGATGGGCGAGCGCCGGCTCGACCCCGAGGCCCACGCCGTGCTCGTCAAGCGCATGGGGCTGGACCAGCCGCTGCCGGTGCAATACGCAGACTACGTCGGCAAGCTGCTGCACGGCGACCTGGGGCAGAGCCTGGTGAGCCGCGAGCCGGTGAGCAAGGAGTTCAAGGCGCTGTTCCCGGCGACGGTGGAGCTGGCCACGGCGGCGCTCGTCTTCGCCGTCGGCCTGGGGTTGCTGCTGGGCGTCAGCGCGGGGCTCAAGCGGGGCTCGCTACTGGACCAGGGCGTCATGGGCCTGGCCACGGTGGGCTACTCGATGCCGGTGTTCTGGTGGGGGCTGATCCTCATCATGTTCTTCTCCGTCAACCTGGGCTGGACGCCGGTGTCCGGCCGCATCGGCATCGAGTTCGACCCCGAACGCGTGACCGGCTTCATGCTCATCGACGCGGCGCTGTCCAGCGAGGAAGGCGCGTTCAAGTCGGCGCTGATGCATCTGATCCTGCCGGCGCTGGTGCTGGGCACGAGCACGCTGGCGGTGGTGGCGCGGATGACGCGCTCGTCGATGCTCGAAGTGCTACGTGAAGACTACGTGCGCACGGCGCGCGCCAAGGGCCTGTCGCCGACGCGCGTGGTCGTCGTGCATGCGCTGCGCAACGCGCTGATCCCGGTGCTGACGGTGGTGGGCCTGCAGACGGGCAGCCTGCTCGCCGGCGCCGTGCTGACCGAGACGATCTTCTCGTGGCCGGGCATCGGCAAATGGCTGATCGACTCCATCGGGCGGCGCGACTATCCGGTCGTGCAGGCGGGCATCCTGATTTCGGCGCTGACCTTCATCGGCGTGAACCTGATCGTGGACGTGCTGTACGGCGTGGTGAATCCGCGGATTCGGGGTGGGGGGCATTGATGCAGATGTCCACCCTGCGCGTGGCCATCCGTGCCGAGATCGAGAGCATCCGCCCGGCCGACGACATCGAGGCCACCCACCGCGCCGAAGCCTTGGCCTGGGTGGACTCCGGCGCCCAGCTGTGCCGCGTTGCCAAGCCCGCCACGCCGCCGCGCCATCTCGTGTCCTACTTCGTCCTCGTGGATGGCCCGCTCGTCTTGCTGGTGGACCACCGCAACGCCCAGCGCTGGCTGCCGACCGGTGGCCATGTCGAGCCCGACGAACACCCGCGCAGCACGGTCGTTCGCGAGTTGCAGGAGGAGCTGGGCATCGCGCCCGCGCACGACCTGCAAGCGCCCCTGATGATCACCTGCACGGAAACCGTGGGCCACACCGCCGGCCATTGGGATGTGTCGCTCTGGTACGTGCTGAACGCCTCGTCGTCGCAAGCGCTGAGCTACGACGACAGCGAGTTCGCCGGCGTGCGCTGGTTCCACCGAGACGAACTGCCGCTGGACCGCACCGACCCGCACCTGAGTCGCTTCGCCCGCAAGTTGTGGGAAGGCAGTGCCGCATGAGCGCCGTTTTCGACAAGGCCATTGACCCGCCCGGCCCGCTGCGCGAGTTCTGGCTCGGCTTCACGGCCAACCGTGGTGCCTTCGTCGCGTTGATCGTCTTCGCGCTGATCGCCGTGTCCAGCCTGTTCGCTCCGCTGATCGCGCCGCACGACCCCATCGAGCAGTACCGCGACTTCATGCTGACGCCGCCGATCTGGGCCGAGGGCGGCAACGCGCGCTTTCTGCTCGGCACCGACGAGTTGGGCCGCGACATGCTGAGCCGGCTGCTGCATGGCGGCCGGGTGTCGCTGGGCATCGGCCTGGCGTCCGTGCTCATGTCGCTGCTGCCGGGCGTGCTGCTGGGCCTGCTGGCGGCGTTCTTCCAGCGTTTCCTGTCGCCGGCCATCATGCGGGTGATGGACGTCGTGCTGGCGCTGCCGGCGCTGCTGCTGGCCATCTGCGTCATCACCATCCTCGGGCCCGGCCTCGTCAACACGGTCATCGCGATTGCGATCGGCGCGCTGCCCGGCTATGTGCGGCTGACACGCGCCGCGGCGCTGTCGGAGATCGGGCGCGACTACGTGACCGCGAGCCGCGTGGCGGGCGCGGGCGTGTGGCGGCTGATGTTCATCACGGTGCTGCCCAACTGCATGGCGCCGTTGATCGTCAATGCGACGTTGTCGTTTTCGTCGGCGATTCTGGAGACGGCTGGGCTGGGCTTTCTGGGCCTGGGCGTGCAGGCGCCGACGCCGGAGTGGGGCACGATGCTGTCGGCAGCGCGCGACTACATCACGCGGGCGCCTTGGGTGGTGACGTTGCCAGGGCTGACTATTCTTGTGACGGTGCTGTCCATCAATCTGATGGGTGACGGGTTGCGGGATGCGCTCGATCCGCGCTTGAAGAAAGTGGCGTGATGCTTTCTCGGTGCGCTGTCTTGATGGCTAGGCCCAGCCGGGAGTTCGCCCCGGCGGGCGACCTTCTTTTTGAGCGACCAAAAAGAAGGCAAAAAGTCGCCCCTGTTCCGTCGCCCCTTCGCTGCGCTACGGGGTCCCCTGCGATGCTCGAAACCCGGGGCCGCGCCGAACTCGCGTCGCTACGCTCTGCTCAAACAGGCGGCGCGAAGTCAGAGCTTGATGCTCGCTCCGCTCGCGCCCCGGGCTCCTGCGCTTCTCGGCTCCTCCAAAGGGGGGTGAGGGAACAGCCGAACAGCCAACAGCCAAACCCGAAGTCCGGGTGGCGGATGCATTTCTGCATGCCCCCTTTTAGCCCCGCCGAGCAGCGGAAGGCCTTGAGGGCGTGCGCGAAGCGCACTTCAAGAGCTGACTCCGCGCAACTGTCTGACCGCAGCGTAGCGAAGGGAGTTTTGCGCGGGCCCTCAAGGACTGAGCAGCGCAGGGAACCCCGAAGGGGCGGGGCGGCCAGGGGGGAGCTCTTTGGTTACTTTCTGGCGGCCCAGAAAACCGAAGGTTTCGGCGAAGCCAAAGTGAGTCGCCCGCCGGGGCGAAAACCGAAGGTTTCGCCGAAGGCAAATCCCGGCATGGGCCTCGCCACCAAGCCACAGCCATGAAGTCCATCCAGCGCTTCCTGATCACATTCGCCATTGCCGCGTGTGCTGCAGCCCACGCTGCTGTCCTCGACGACATGAAGGACGCCACCCCCTGGAAGGCCACCGCCTCCGACCAGGTGAAGGCGACCGTCCGCCGTGACGTCCGCGACGACAGCCTCTGCCTCGACTACGACTTCTCCGGCGTCTCCGGCTACGCCGTGCTGCGCCGCGAACTGCCGCTGGACTGGCCCGCCGACTTCGCCCTCACCACCCAGCTCAAAGGCAGCACCAGCAGCAACGACCTGCAGATCAAGCTCGTCGACGCCAGCGGCGACAACGTCTGGTGGGTCAACCGGCCGGCTTTTGACCTGCCCGGCACGCTCACCGACCAGACCTTCAAGCGCCGCCACATCGCCTTCGCCTGGGGCCCGACCGAAGACCGCGTGCTCAAGCGCAGCCAGTTCATCGAATTCGTCGTCGTTGCCGGGCAGCAGGGCGGCGGTGGGGCAGGGGCCTTGTGCGTCGGCGCACTGAACCTTGACCCGCGCGAACCAGCACCCGCCACCTGGCCCGAGCCGCGCCGCAAGCTCGGCGGCGGCGAGGTGACGCTGGACTTTCAGCGGCTGCGCGAGTTCAACGGCCTGTGGTTCGCCAGCGGCGCGGCCACGCGGATTGAGGTATCCGACGACAACCGGCGCTGGAAGCTGCTGTCGGCACGCCCCGGCCGCGCCATGTTTCTCGGCGAACAGGAATGGCGCTGGCTGCGCGTGCGCTACGAGGGCAAGAAGCCGCCCGAGGTCGAGCTGCGTGACGCCGCGCAATGGCCCGACCGCAACGCCGCCGTGGCCGAGACCGCCAAGGCCTTGCCGAGGGGCGAACTGCCACGCGCCTTCCTCGGCGAACAGAACTACTGGACCGTCGTCGGCGTCGACGGCGGCGCGCAGCGCTCGGGCCTCGTCAGTGAAGACGGCGCCATCGAGCTGTCGCGCGGCGGCCCCAGCATCGAGCCCGCCGTGCTGATTGGTGCCCCCGGGGCCGGGTTGCACCCGGCCTTCCCCCCGAGGGGGGACGGGGGGCTTGGGGCGGCCCGGCGCTCCCCCGAGGCCGATGGGCGCCTCGTCACCTGGGCCCAGGCGCGCGCCGAGCACAGCCTCGTCGAGCACGCGCTGCCCGTCGTGCAGTGGCGGCATGCCGAGGTCGAGCTGCGCGTCGAAGCCGCCGCCGACGGCCCGGCCAAGGACCCCAAGCTGCTCGCCCGCTACACGCTGCGCAACCCGACCGCCAAGCCGCAGCACTACTCGCTGCTGCTGGCGCTGCGCCCCTGGCAGGTCAACCCGCCGCAGCAGTTCTTGTCGACCCCGGGGGGCATCAGCCCGTTGGCTTCCGTCAACTGGGCCAACGGCGCCCTCACCGCGACGGGCGTGAGCATCCAGCCGAGCGAGACGCCCACCGAAGTGCGCGCCTCGCCCTGGAGCAGCGGCCCCGGCCTGGCCACGCTGCTGCAGGCACCGCCGCTCACCCACCTGCTCGATGTGGACACGCTGCCGTCGACCTTGATGCGCTTCGACCTGGACATCCCCGCCGGTGAATCGCGCCGCCTCGGCTGGATGACCGGCACCGGCGACACCGTGCCGCTCGATACCCGCTTCGCCCTGGCCGCCGCGCAATGGCGCGACCGCCTCGGCGCGCTGGAGCTGCGCCTGCCGCCCCAGGCCCAGCCCGTCGTCGACACGATGCGCAGCGCGTTGGCGCAGATCCTCATGTCCCGCGACGGCCCCGCGCTGCGGCCCGGCACGCGCTCCTACGCCCGCTCCTGGGTGCGCGACGGCGCCATGATGGTGGCCGGCCTCGTGCGCATGGGCGAGACGAAGGCGGCGCAGGAGTTCGTCGACTGGTTCGGGGGCTACATCTTCGAATCCGGCAAGGTGCCCTGCTGCGTCGACCAGCGCGGCGCCGACCCCGTCGTCGAGAACGACAGCCACGGCCAGTACCTGTTCGCCGTGGCCGAGCTGTGGCGCCATTCAAACCAAGGACAGCAGGACCGCGCGCTGCTGGAGCGCCACTGGCCCAAGGTGCAGAAGGTGGTGGCGTGGCTGGAGGCCCTGCGCCAGAGCGAGCGCAAGCCCGGTGCTGACACAAGGTTCTTCGGTTTGATGCCGCCCTCGATCAGCCACGAGGGCTACAGCGACAAGCCGGCCTACTCCTACTGGGACGATTTCTGGGCGCTGCGCGGCTACAAGGATGCCGTGCAGATCGCGCAGGCTCTGGGCGACACCGCCAACGCCGTCCGCTGGGCCGTGTCGCGAGACGAGTTCGAGGCCGACCTGACCGCGTCCATCGTGGCAACGGCGCAGCACTACAAGCTCGACCACATCGCCGGCGCCGCCGACCGGGGTGACTTCGATGCCACGTCCACGACGATGGCGCTCAACCCCGCCCAGGCCGAGAACAAGCTGCCGCCCGAACTGCTGCGCGGCACCTTCGACCGCTATTTGGCCGAGGCCGACGCCCGCATCACCGGCACCAAGGCCTGGAAGGACTACACGCCCTACGAGCTGCGCAATGTCAGCGCGCTGGTGCGCTTAGGTCGAGTGGACGACGCGCACCGCCTGCTGGCCTGGTTCTTCACTCACCAGCGCCCGGCGGGCTGGAACCAGTGGGCCGAGGTGGTGCTGCCCGACGCGCGCAGGGTGCAGTTCCTCGGCGACATGCCGCATGCCTGGATCTCGTCGGACTACCTTCGCGCCGCGCTGGACCTGCTCGCCTATGAGCGTGAGTCGACCGGCAGCCTCGTGCTCGGCGCGGGCATCTCGCCCGCCTGGCGCGCGGCCGGCGACATCGGCGTGACCGGCATGTCCACCGCCTGGGGCCGCCTCGACTACCGCCTGCTCAAGCGTGCCAATGGCGGCTGGACGCTGCACGTCGACCGCCGCCCCGAGCGCCTGCCCGGCGACCTGCGCCTCGCCTGGCCGGGCACGGGGCTGCTGCCGCGCGCTAACGTCGAGTCCCAGCAGCTGGCCTGGCAGGGCCGCGAATTACCGCTGCCGGCCGGCGCCACGACCATCCAACTGGAGACCGCCCCATGACGCTGAGCCGCCGCCATCTGCTGTTGACGTCGCCTGCGCTGCTGAACGCCTGCGCCGCTTTGCCGCCGACCGTGCCTGACGGCCTGGCCGCCGGCGAGCAGCGTGCCTGGGAGCTGGAAGGCCAACGCTTCTGGGTCTGGCTGCCGCCGGAGTACGCGCAGCGCAGCCAGCCCTGGCCGCTGCTGGTCTTCCTGCACGGCTCAGGCGAGCGTGGCACCGACCTGGACAAGGTCAAGGTGCACGGCCCGCCGATGTGGGTGGCGCGCGGCGTGCCTTACCCCTGCATCCTCATCAGCCCGCAATTGGAAGACGGCCGCCGTTGGGACCCCGAGCGTCTGCACAAGCTGCTCGGCACGCTCAAGGCGCGGCTGAATGTGGACGCGCAGCGCTGCACCGCCACCGGCCTCAGCCTCGGTGGCTATGGCGTGTGGAGCTGGGCCACCGCCTACCCGCGCGACCTGGCGGCCATCGCGCCGGTGTGCGGCTACGGCGACCCCGCCAAGGTGAGCGCCATGCGCGACGTGCCGGTGCGCGCCTATCACGGCGAGCAGGACGCCGCCGTCGCGCTGGCCCCGCACGTCGCCTGCGTCGAAGCCCTGCGCGCCGCGGGCGGCAAGGCGTCGCTGACCATCTACCCGGGCGTCGGCCACGACTCCTGGACACCGGCCTACCAAGACCCCGATCTGCTGCCCTGGCTGCTGTCTCAACGCCAGACCTGAAGTGAAAACCAAACAAAGCCACAGAGGCACAGAGGCGCAGAGGCAGCGGGATGAAGGTCCCTCTGTGTCTGCGTGCCTCTGTGGCTGTGTTCTCTTATGACGTCTCACCTGATCCGCAACCAGGCCGGCCTAGAAGCCGAGCTGCTGTCCCACGGCGCGCTGCGCCGGCTGATGCTCGCGCCGGGGCTGATGCTCAACCTCTTCCCGGGCAACGAGCTGGAAGGCGGGCCGGCGAACGTCTGGCTGCGCCGCCGTGACGGCGATGCCGACTGGCAAGCGGTGCCGCTGCTCGGCCCGCAGTCGCCGCTGAGCGTCCACGCGGAGGAGGGCGCCTTCGAGATGCGCGGCACCTGGCAAGGCCTGGCCCTGCGCCTGCAGCTGCGCCTGGCGGCCGACGAGGCCACGCTGTTCTGGCATCTGCTGGCCGAGAACACGGGTGCCGCCGCCTGCGAGATCGCGCCCGTCCTCGTGCATGACGTGGGCCTGGCCGACTACGGCGCGGTGCGCACCAACGAGTTCTACGTCAGCCACTACCTCGACCTGCAGCCGCTGCAGCACGCGATGCACGGCGTGCTGCTGGCGGTGCGCCAGAACCAGGCGCAGGCGGGGCAATTCCCGTGGCTGCTGGCCGGCTCGCTGCGCCGCGCTGAATCGTTCGCCACCGACGCCGCACAGGTCTGGGGCCATGCCGCCCGCGAAGGCCTGTCGCCGCCCGCGTTGACGGCCGGCTTGCCCGGCCAGCGTCTACAGCACGAGCACGCCGTCGTCGCGCTGCAGGACGAACCCATCGCCCTCGCGCCCGGCGCCAGGGCCGCAGCCGGCTTCTTTCTGACGCTGCAGGCCCACCACCCCGAGGCCAGCGGCGATGCCGACCTCGCCCGCCTGCCCGCGCTGCTGGCCCTGCCCGAGGCGCAGGCCGCTGCGCCTGTGGACATGCCCGGCCTGCCGCCCGCCGCCAGCCTGTTCGCCAGCGCGCCGCAGCTCGCCAGCCTGGACCTCGACGCCGCGTCCCGCCGCTTGCTCTTCACCGGCGAGCACCGCCACGAGGAATGGCAGGACGGCCAACTGCTGAGCTTCTTCTGCGCCGAGGCCAGCCACGTCGTGCTGCGCGCCAAGGAGCTGCTCGTGCAGCGGCCGCACGGCCACATCCTGCGCAGCGGCGATCACCTGCTGCCCGACGAAGGCGCGCTCACGTCCACCTGCTGGATGGGCGGCGTCTTTCATTCCATGCTCACCCAGGGCCACGTCAGCATCAACCGCCTGCTGTCCACCCAGCGCAGCTTGCTTGGGTTGTTCCGCACCGCCGGCCTGCGGCTGTTCGTGCAGCAAGACAACGCTGACTGGCAGCTGCTGGGGCTGCCCTCGGCCTTCGAGATGCAGCCGCAGCGCTGCCGCTGGCTCTACGCCCACGCGGCCGGTCTCATCGAGGTCACGGCCCAGGCCGGCGCGGCAGCCGATGCGATGAACTTCTCGCTGCGCGTGCTGCAAGGCGCCCCGCTGCGCGTGCGCGCCAGCCTGAACCTTGCTCTGGGCGGCGATGACGGCGCCGAGCCGCTCAAGCCCGCCTGGGTGCACAGCGGCGAGCGCCTGCGCATCACGCCACCCGAGGGCAGCGGCCTGGCGGAACGATTCCCTGACGGTGCCTTCGTCATCACCGCGCCCGGCCTCGCCATCGTCGGCGACGACGGCAGGCTCTATGACGACGGCGTCGGTCGCGGCGAACCGTTGCTGGTGCTCGACTTCGCGCCCGCCACGGCCGTGCAGATGACGCTGCGCGGCGAGTTGCTGCAAGCCGCGCCACCCGCGCCTCAGCCGCTGGCGCTGCCGCAGTGGCAGCTCGCGCACCCGGCGCTTTCACAGCTGCGCGACATCCTGCCCTGGTACGCCCACAACGCCCTTGTGCACTACCTGTCGCCGCGCGGGCTGGAGCAGTATTCGGGTGGCGGCTGGGGCACGCGTGACGTCTGCCAGGGCCCGCTGGAGATGCTGCTGGCGCTGGGCCAGCCCGCCCCCGTGCGCGACCTGCTGCTGCGCGTCTTCGCGGCGCAGAACCCCGACGGCGACTGGCCGCAGTGGTTCATGTTCTTTGAGCGCGAGCGCGGCATCCGCGCGGGCGACTCGCATGGCGACATCGTCTTCTGGCCGCTGCTGGGGTTGGCCCAATACCTCATCGCGTCGGGTGACGCCGCGCTGCTTGACGAGGTGGTGGCCTTCCACGACGGCGAGGCCGTCACGCTGGCCGCGCACGTCGAGCAAGCCCTCGCGTTGATCCGCCAGCGCGTCGTGTCCGGCACCGGCCTGGCCGCCTACTGGCATGGCGACTGGAACGACTCGCTGCAGCCCACTGACCCGGCCCTGCGCGAGCGCATGTGCAGCGCCTGGACGGTCACGCTGCACCACCAGATGCTGCACACGCTAGCCACCGCCTTCGCCCGCATCGGCCGCGCCGACCAAGCCGCCGGCCTCGTCGCCGAGGCGGCCAGCGTGCGCGCCGAGTTCCAGCGCCTGCTGGTGCAGGACGACGTCGTCACCGGCTACGCGCTGTTTCCCGTCAACTTCCCCGAGCAGGGCGAACGCGAGCTGTGGATCCACCCGCGCGACACCCGTACCGGCCTGCGCTACAGCCTGCTGCCGATGATGCACGCCGTGCTCGACAGCCTCTTCACGCCCGCGCAGGCACGCCTGCAGGCCGAGCTCATCGAGCAGCACCTGAAGGGCCCCGACGGCGCCCGCCTGTTCGACGCGCCGCTGCCCTACCGCGGCGGGCCGTCGCGCTTCTTCCAGCGCGCCGAGACGAGCAGCTTCTTCGGCCGCGAGATCGGCATCATGTACATGCATGCCCATCTGCGTTATGCGCAGATGCTGGCCCACCTCGGGCAGGCGCAAGCCTTCCTGCAGGCGCTGACGCTGGCCCATCCGATTGCGCTGACCGAGCGCGTGCCCAGCGCCAGCCCGCGCCAGTCCAACTGCTACTACTCCAGCTCGGATGCCGCCTTTGCCGACCGTTATGTCGCCCAGGCCGAGTACGGCCGCGTGCTGGCGGGCGAGGTCGCGCTGGACGGCGGCTGGCGCATTTACTCCAGCGGCCCCGGCATCGCGCTGGGCCTGGTGATCGGCTCGCTGCTCGGCCTGCGGCTGGAGCATGAATCGCTGGTCATCGACCCCGTCATGCCTTCGGTGCTTGACGGCCTCACCGTGCAGCTGACGCTGGCCGACCTGCGCTTCGAGCTGACCTACCGCGTGGGTGAGCGCGGCCATGGGGTCGAGCGTGTGCGTGACGAGGCCGGCCAGGAGATCGCCGCCCAGCGGCGCCCCCACGCCTACCGCATGGGGGCACTGGCGCTGCCGCGACCCGCGCCGGGCAGTGCCTGCCGTTGGACGGTCGAGATCGGCTAAGAGCCTATCCGTAAATAATGTTTATTGTCAGCGGCACCTTGCGGAACGCGATGATCGCTGCGGCGATGTGGTTGAGCGCGAGGAAGCTGCGATCGAGTTTCTCGTATCGCACGAGCAGCT
>NZ_JBDSQX010000097.1:0-11136 GCF_039929605.1 Roseateles sp. | reverse complement strand
CCGTCGACAGCCGCTACGCCGGCTGGGACACGCCTGCCGGCCAGGACATCCTCGGCGGCCGCCACACACTCTCGGACCTCGCGGACGAAGTGTTGGCCAGGAACACCGACGTGGCACCCGTCTCGGGCCGCCAGGAAGTCCTGGAAAACCTCGTCAATCGGTTTTGCGCCTGACCCGGATGCACCCACGCAACAACCCCGCCCCCACCGCCCCGCACGTCGGGCGATGTTGACCCCGCTCCGTCGAACCAGCAGCAAGGCCCACCCCCCATCCCGCCCTAGAGGCAACCCAGAGGAGACATAGTGAACAAGTATCAGAAAACCGCCATTTCCCTTGCCGCCGCCCAGGCCGCCCTGCTTTGCAGCGGCCTGGCGATGGCACAGACGCCCGCCGCTCCCGCTGCGGCCGCATCCGCCCCGGTCAGCAGCCTTGAGACCGTCGTCGTCAGCGGCCGCCGCGCGGCCCTGGAGTCTGCGCAGAAGATCAAGCAGAACTCCGACGAAATCGTCGACTCCATCGTCGCCGACGACATCGGCAAGCTGCCCGACCGTTCCGTCACCGAGGTGCTGCAGCGCATCGTTGGCATCACCATCGACCGCACCATGTCCAAGGGCGACCCGGAGCACTACTCGGTGGAAGGTTCCGGCGTCAACATCCGCGGCCTGTCCTATGTGCGTTCCGAAATGAATGGCCGTGACACCTTCTCCGCCAACGGCGGCCGCGCCCTGAACTTCGAGGACGTGCCGCCCGAGCTGATGGCCGGCATCGACGTCTACAAGAACCCGTCGGCCGAACAGATCGAAGGCGCCGTCGGCGGCCTGGTCAACCTGCGCACCGCCCTGCCCTTCGACTACCCCGGCTTCAAGGGTTCAGTCACGGTGCAAGAGGCCTATGCCAAGCTCAACGGCAAGAAGAAGCCGTCGGCCAGCGGCCTGCTGGTCAACAGCTGGAACACCGACTACGGCCGCTTCGGCGCGCTGATCAACGTGGCCAGCTCCAAGAGCGCGACCCGCTCCGACTTCTTCCAGGTCGAGCCCTACTACCCCCGCAGCGACGCCGTGGCCGGCCAGGCCGCCGGCAGCTATCTGTGGGTACCCAAGGGCGCGCAGTGGCGCACGCTGGAGTTCGAGCGCAAGCGCGACGGCCTGTACGGCGCCCTGCAGTGGAAGAAGGACGGCCTCGACAGCTCGCTGACCTACTTCCGCTCCAAGTACCGCATGCAGTGGGACGAGCAGGCGATCTTTGCGGGCACCGACCCCTACAAGATCCAGGTCGCGAATGGCAAGTTCAACGATCAGGGCGTGCTGGTGTCCGGCACCTTGACCAACAACGACGGCTCGTTGCTGAACTTCAACGATGACACGCGCACCGCCACCCGCAATTCCCAGACCGAGGACTTTGCCTGGCGCCTGAACTGGAAGGCGAGTGACCGCTGGAGCTTCACGTCCGACCTGCAGTACGTCAAGGCCTCCACGCGCGGCCTCGACTCCACCGTGGCGACCGGCATCGGCATGCAGAAGGAAGTCCTCGACCTGAGCGGCAGCACGCCCAGCCTGACCTTCGACGCGGCCGACCGCGCCTACCTCGCCGACCCCAAGAACTACTACTGGTCGTTCACGATGGAGCATCTGGACCGCAGCAAGGGCACGCAGAAGAGCTGGAAGGGCGATGCCAAGTACCGCTTCGACGACCCGGTGCTGCAGGACCTGCGCTTTGGCCTGCGCCTCACGGACCGCCAGGCCCAGAGTTCGACCAATCCGTCCAATTACCACTGGCAGGCCATCTCCCAGTCCTGGACGCAGGGTGGCCCGGCCTATCTGAGCGACTACCCCGGCGGCACCCAGACCAACACCTTCCCCAACTTCTTCGGCGGCAGCGTCCCGGTACCGCCTTCGGTCGTGTTCCCGTCGGTCGCACAGGCCGCCGGCTTCCCGGCCTCCTACGCCGTGCTGCACAAGTACGGCGCCGACAACTGCCTGGTCAAGTCCCCCCTCCTAACTCCAACACCAGGCGACCCCGCAAACTGCAGCAACTGGCCCTTCGCCTTCACCCCCGAAGGGCTGGGCAGCGACATCGCGCAGGACATCCAGAGCGGCAGCGGCAACAGGCAGTCGGAAAAGACCCAGGCCGCCTTCGCCCAATTGCGCTTCGGCTTCGACGAATGGAAGTTGCCGCTCGACGGCAATGTGGGTGTGCGGGTCGTGCGAACCCAGAACAACGCCCTCGGCTACACCTCCTTCGCCGGCACCGAGCAGGCCAAGCTTGGCCTGGGCGGCGTGCCCGTGGCCAACATCCCTAAGTACCAGCAGCTGGACACCTTCAAGAACAGCTACACGGACGTGCTGCCCAGCCTGAACCTGAAGCTGCAGGCCGCGCATGACCTGCAGTTCCGCTTCGCTGCGGCCAAGGCCATCGCCCGGCCGGACTTTGACCGCCTGCAGGCCAGCACGACGCTGAGCCAGACCATCAACACCACCGGCACCACGGTGAACAGCGTCACGCAGACCGGCTCGGCCAAGGGCAACCCGATGCTGCTGCCCACCCGTTCGACGCAGGAGGACCTGACGGCCGAGTGGTACTTCAGCCGCGCGGGCTCGGTGACCTTCGCCGCCTTCCACAAGGACCTGAAGGACATCATCATCAATCAGACGACGAACTTCCAGTTGCCTGATGCCAGCGGCAAGCCACAGGACTTCTCGGTGACGAGCCCGATCAACGGTTCCTCCGGCAAGCTCTCCGGCGTGGAGTTCGCGTTCCAGACCTATTTCGACAAGCTGCCGGGCTGGCTCTCCGGCTTCGGCGTGCAAGGCAACTACACCTACGTGGACAGCAAGACCACGCTGCACAGCCCGGTCAATTCGGCCTATTGCAGCGGCACCGCCAACTCGGCGGACAACCTCGCGCTAAACCTCAACGGCTGCGACGTCGACGGCCGCAGTTTCGGCAACCTGCCGCTGCAGGGCATGTCGCGCAAGGCCTTCAACCTGGCGCTGATGTATGACCAGGGTCCGCTGTCCGCACGCCTGGCCTACAGCTGGCGCTCGCGCTACCTGCAGGCGGTCAACGTCAACGGCACGCAGGGCACGGACGGCCTCAACACCGATCCGAACAGCCCCAGCCTCGGCCAGAAGAACGTGGCCTGGGGCCTGCCGGTGTGGGCGGAGAGCTATGGCCAGCTGGATGCCGGCGTGTCGTACAAGCTGTTCAACGACCAGCTGTCGCTCGGCCTGGAGGCGCAGAACCTGAACTCCGCCCGCCAGCGCCAGCTGATGCAGCAGCATGTAGGCTATCTGACACGCGGCCTGTTCTACACCGGTCCGCGCTACGTGGTCTCGGCCCGCTACACGTTCTGACCTTGGTTTTCGCCCGGCAGGCCCTACGGCCCGCCGGGCGCTAAGGAATCCCCGATGAAGAAAACTGCCCTTCTCTCGGTGGTGCTGGCCGGCTTGCTCTCCTTGCAAGCCGCCAGTGCCACCGAGGCTCCCCGCCTCGTCACCCGTGACGGCCGCCACGCGCTGCTCGTCGACGGCAAGCCCTTCCTCATACTGGGTGCCCAGGCCCACAACTCCAGCAACTACCCCGGCGCGCTCAAGCCCGTCTGGGAGGCGGCGCGAGACCTGAAGGCCAACACCGTGCTGATGCCGGTGGCCTGGGAACAGGTCGAGCCGGAAGAAGGCAAATTCGATTTCAGCTTCGTCGACACCCTCGTCGCCGAGGCCCGCAAGAACAAGCAGCACCTGGTGATCCTGTGGTTCGCCACCTGGAAGAACACCAGCGCCCAGTACACCCCGGAGTGGGTCAAGCTCGACCCCAAGCGCTTTCCCTTCAACATGGACCGTGAAGGCAAGGCGAACTACAGCCTGAGCCCCTTCGGCGCCGAGACGCTCAAGGCCGACAAAAAGGCCTTCGTCGCCTTCATGACGCACCTGAAGAAGATCGACTCGGCCGAGCGCACCGTGCTGATGGTGCAGGTGGAGAACGAGGTCGGCACCTACGGCCTGGTGCGCGACTTCGCGCCCGCCGCGCAGGCCGCCTTCGAGCAGCCGGTGGCGGCTGCCGTGCTGGCGCGCAAGAAGGCCGTCGTGCCAGGCGCACCCACCGGCACCTGGCGCGAGGTCTACGGCGACTACGCCGACGAGTACTTCCACGCCTGGGCCATCGCCCGCTACATCGGCGAGATCGCCGCCGCCGGCAAAGCCGTGTACGACCTGCCGATGTACGTCAACAACGCGCTGCGCAACCCGCTGGACCAGCCACCCAAGCCCTGGAACAAGGACTTCGCCAGCGGCGGCCCGACCTGGGACGTGATCGACATCTACAAGGCCACCGCGCCCGCGCTCGACATCGTGTCGCCCGACATCTACAGCGTCGAGTCCGAGCAGGTGAACGCCAACCTGCGCCTTTTCCAACGCGCCGACAACGCGCTGTGGATCCCCGAGATCGGCACCAAGCCAGGCTACGGCCGCCTGCTCTACGCGATGCTGGGCCGTGGCGCCATCGGCGTGTCGCCCTTCGGCATCGACTACTTCAACTACACCAACTACCCGCTGGGTACGACGGCGACGGACAAGACGCTGGTCGAGCCCTTCGAGCGCGTCTACCGCATGTTCGCGCCCATCCAGCGCCAGTGGGCGCAATGGGCCTTCGACGGCAAGACCCAGGGCGCTGGCGAGGGCGACGACCGCAAGCCCCAGCAGCTGGACTTCCCCGGCTGGACGGCCAAGCTGACCTACCGCCTCGGCCGCTTCGGCGAGTCGAGCTGGGGCGGCGAATTCGCCAAGCCCGCAGCCGGCACCGAGGAGCCGGGCGGCGGCGCCGCCATCGCCCAGATCGGCACGGACGAGTTCATCGTCATCGGTCAGCGCGTGCGCGTGCGCATGGAGCCGGCCGCCGGCACGAGCGGCATGCTGCTGCGCACCGAACAGGGCCGCTTCGACGACACGGGCCGCTGGGTGATGGAGCGCGTCTGGAACGGCGACCAGGTCGATTACGGCCTGAACCTGCCGGCCGAGCCCGTGATGCTCAAAGTGAAAATGGGCCGAGCGAAATGAAGCCCAAAGGCAACCACGGAGTCACGGCGTCGCTGAGAGAACATCGCAACGATTTCTCCGTGCCTCAGTGCCCCTGAGGTTGCATTTCCAAAAACGCCAAGCACCACCCGTCGACATGATTCACCGCCGCCATTTGCTACAGGCCGCCGGCCTGTTCGCCACCGTCCCCGCCTGGGCCGCTGACGCCTCGCCCGCCCCCGCCTACGACTGGCGCAGCCTCACCTACGGGGCCGGCGGCTTCATCGACGGTTTCGTCTTCCACCCGCGCGAGAAGGGCCTGCTCTACGCCCGCACCGACATCGGCGGTGCCTACCGTTTCGACCCCGCCGCCAAACGTTGGCTGCCGCTGCTGGACCACCTCACCAAGGCCGACGCCGACCTGATGGGCGTGCTCAGCATCGCCGTGGACCCGAGCGACGCCAACCGTGTCTACGCCGCCTGCGGCCTCTACACCGGCCAGTGGGCGCGCAACGCGGCGCTGCTGGCCTCCGCCGATCGGGGCGCCACCTGGCAGACGCATGAGCTGGGCCTCAAGCTCAACGGCAACGGCCCCGGCCGTGGCACCGGCGAGCGCCTGCAGGTGGACCCGAACCGCCCCGAGCGCCTGCTGCTCGGCACCACGCAGGACGGCCTGCTGCAAAGCACCGACCGTGGCCAGCACTTCAGCAAACTCGGCGGTTTCCCGGCCAAGCATGTGTCCCTCGTGCTGTTCGCGCCGACGGCTAAAACCATCTACGCCGGCAGCCACGACCAGCCCGGCCTCTTTGTCTCCACGGATGACGGCGGCAGCTTCACGCGCATCGCGGAGTTGCCCGCCCAGGCGCCGCAGCGCGCCGCCTTCGGGCCCGACGGCTCGCTCTACGTCAGCTTCGCGGCCGGCGACGCAGGCCAGGTTGTGAACCCTGCCGAAGCCAAGACCGGCAGCGTCTGGCGCCGCGCGCCTGACGGCCGCTGGCGCGACATCACGCCGGTCAAGCCCGATAAGACTGGCAATGGCCAGACCTTCGGCTACTCGGGCCTTGATGCAGACGCCAAGCGCCCCGGCCGCGTCGTCGTGTCCACCATCGAGCGCTGGAGCAGCGGCGAAGAGATCTACATCTCCGACGACCACGGCACCAACTGGACGCCGCTGAGCCCGCGCTCCGCCTTCGATGCCAGTACCCACCCCTGGCTGCAGGCCTATCAAGGCAAGAGCCGGCACCCGCAGGGCCACTGGATGGCTGATTTCAAGATCGACCCGCACGACGGCGACCACGCCGTCTACGGCACCGGCTACGGCCTGTGGATGACCGGCAACCTCGGCGCCGCAAAGGTGAATTGGGCCTTCACGGTCGACAACCTCGAAGAGACCGCCGTGCTCGCACTGGAGAGCCCCAACGGCGGCGCCTCGCTGCTGGCAGCCATGGGCGACGTGTCGGGCGCCGCCTGGGACGACCTGGCCCAGGGCCCGAAGAACGGCCTCTTCCTGCCCGCTGGCGAGACCTGCCGCGCGGTGGCATTTGCCGAGCTCAACCCCGGCATCGTCGCCCGCACGGTCGACGGCAACGCCACCGGCGGCCACTGGTCCGCCGATGGCGGCGCCAGCTGGCGGCCCTTCGCCACCGCGCCACAAGCAGGCCTGAAACCCGGCGAGCGGGCTGCAGCCGGGCAAATCGCCGTGTCCGCCAAGGGCGGCTTCTTTGTGTGGGCGCGGCAGGGCCAGGCCGCCACCTTCTCGCGTGACCATGGCCGCACTTGGGGCCCCTGCAACGGCTGGCCGGCCGAGCGTGACTTTCTGTCGACGCCGGTGGCTGACCGCGCCATCGAAGGCGTGTTCTACGTGCTTGACCGCGCCAATGGCCGCATCCTCGTCAGCGTGGACGGTGGCGCCAGCTTCCAGCCCGGCATCGCCGGCCTGTCCAAGCTGCAGGCCTGGCAAAACGCCCAGCTCATCTGCGCGCCCGGTAAACCGCGCGACCTGTGGCTGGCGCTGCCCGATGGGCTGGTGCACTTCGCCGGCGCCGACAGCAAGGCGCTGGCCACGCCTGCGGTCGTCGAACCCTGGCGCGTGGCCTTGGGCAAGGCCGCCGAGGGCGCGGCCTATCACGCCGTGTACGTTTGGGGTCGCGTCAAGGCCGGTAGCGCCGAGGCCAGCGAGGGCCTGTTCCGCTCCCTCGACGCGGGCGCCACCTGGCAGCGCATCGACGACGACCGCCACCGCTACGGCCGGTTGAACGCACTGGCCGCCGACCCGCTGGAGTTCGGCGTCGTCTACGTCGCGCCCGAAGGTCGCGGCGTCATCATCGGCAAGCCCAAAGCATGAAGCGGCTGTTGCTGGCGCTGAGCCTGGCTCTGGCACTGCCTCTTCAGGCCGGCGAGCTGACGCTGCGTTATGCCGCGCCAGCACCGGACACGCCGCAGGGTTGGGAGCAGCAGGCCTTGCCCATCGGCAACGGCCGCCTGGGCGCGATGCTGTTCGGCCAGGTCGCGCGTGACCGGCTGCAGTTCAACGACATCACGCTGTGGACGGGCGATGCCAAGACCTTGGGCGCCTACCAGCCGTTCGGCGACGTCGTGCTCGAACTCGACGGCGGCAGCGAGCCAGTCACCGACTACCGCCGCGAGTTGGACCTGGCGCGCGCCCAGCACCGCCTCAGCTACACGCAGGCCGGTGTGCGCTTCGAGCGCCAGGCCCTCGCCAGCCAACCGGCCCAGGTCATCGCCTGGCGCCTCTCGGCCGACCAACCCGGCCGCTACAACGGCCGCATCGCGCTGACCGACCGCCACGGCGCCGCGCTGAGCGCTGCCAACCAGACGCTGACGGCCGTGGGCCAACTGCCCAACGGCCTCGCCTACGCCAGCCAGTTGCGTGTGCTGCACGAGGGCGGCTCCGTCGTGCTCGACGGCAACACGCTGGTCTTCCGCGGCTGCGACTCGCTCACGTTGATCCTCGGCGCCGGCACCAGCTACGCGGCCGGCCGCGTCAACGGCGACGCACCGCTGCCGCGCGTGCGGAGCCAAGTCGCCGCCGCCAAGCCCTGGCCCGAGCTGCGCGCCGAGCACGAGCGCGATGTGCAGGCCCTGCTCGGCCGCGTGCAGCTCGACCTCGGCAGCAGCCCCGCCGACCGCCGCGCGCTGACGACCGACGCCCGCCTGGCCGCCTACACGAAGGCCGGCGGCGACCCCGAGCTGGAGGCGCTGTACTTCCAGTACGGCCGCTACCTGCTCGTCAGCAGCTCGCGTGATTCGTTGCCGGCCAACCTGCAAGGCCTGTGGAACGACGCGCTGCAGCCGCCGTGGAACAGCGACTACCACTCCAACATCAACCTGCAGATGAACTACTGGCCGGCCGAGCCGACCAACCTGGCCGAGGCCGCGCGGCCGCTGCATCGCTTCGTGCAAAGCCTGATTCCCGAATGGCGCCGCCCCGTCGCCGATCGCGCGGCAGCAGCGCTAAAGAACCCGGCCTCCCTGCCGCCCGAAACGCCCCCGTGGGACAACTCGGTGCAGCCGCCCATCGAGACCTTCCTGACCGCTGCGGGCAAGCCCGTGCGCGGCTGGGCGCTGCGCACCGCCACCAACCCCTTCGGCGCGCAAAGCTATCTGTGGAACATGACCGGCAACGCCTGGTATGCCCGCCACTTCTGGGAGCACTACGCCTTCACGCAGGACAAGGCCTTTCTGCGCGACGTGGCCTGGCCGGTGCTAAAGGAAGTGGGCGAGTTCTGGGAGGACAGGCTCAAGGCAGGCCCGGATGGCCGTCTCGTTGCGCCCAACGGCTGGTCGCCCGAGCACGGCCCCATCCAGGACGGCGTCGCCTACGACCAGCAGATCCTGTGGGATCACTTCGACAACATGGCCCAGGCGGCCGATGCACTCGGCGACCGCACCGCGCGTGACCACGCCGCCTCGCTGCGCGACCGCCTCGCCGGCCCGCGTGTGGGCAGCTGGGGCCAGTTGCTCGAATGGCAGGCCGAGCTGAAGGACGCCGTGCTGGACACGCCGCGCGACACGCACCGCCACGTCTCCCACCTGTTCGCCCTCTTCCCCGGCCGGCAGATTTCTGCGGCGCGCACGCCCGAGCTGGCTGCCGCCGCACGCAAGACGCTGGACGCGCGCGGCGACGTGAGCACCGGCTGGTCCATGGCCTGGAAGATGGCCTACTGGGCGCGGCTGCGTGATGGCGACCATGCCCACCAGCTGCTGCGCGGCCTGCTGGCCCAGCCCGGCGCCAGGGCAGCCCGGCAAGGCGGCGAGGTCAACCAGGGCGGCACCTACCCCAACCTGTTCGACACCCACCCACCATTCCAGATCGACGGCAACTTCGGCGCCACGGCGGCCATCGCGGAGATGCTGGTTCAATCGCAAGACGGCGTCATCGACTTGCTGCCGGCCCTGCCTGCGGCCTGGCCTGAAGGCTCGGTCAAGGGCCTGCGCGCACGCGGCGGTTTCGAGGTCGACATCGCCTGGGCCGGCGGCCGCGTCACGAGCGCCACGGTGCGCTCGGTGGCCGGCGCCGGCGGCGGCCGTGTTCGCGCGGGCGAGCGCGTCGTCGCGCTGAAGCTCCAGCCCGGCCAGTCGCGCACGCTTTCGTCCAAGGACCTGTTCTGACATGACAAAAGTGAAACCCCAACACAGCCACAGAGACACAGAGGCACAGAGAAAGTGGGGCTCTCTCTGTGCCTCTGTGTCTCTGTGGCTGTGTTCCTCGGTCTTCGCTGCGCAGCCATTGACAGCGCAGTCATTGGACCTGTCCAAAGGCTGGCAGATCGCGGTCACCGATTTCGAAGGCGAGGCCAAGCTGACGGGTGACCAAGTCACCGTGCCCAAGCCGGCCAACGCACGCGTGCCCAACAGCCATGTCGCCGCCCGCCGTGGCGACGACGGCGGGGTGACGCTGCAGTTCAGCAACGCCTGGATCGCCCAGGCCCGTTGGCAGGACGGCCCGCCGCTCAACCTGAATCCCTACCTCGCCGAAGGCACGGTCGAGTTCGACCTGAACGTCATCGACCTCGCCCACGGCGGCATGAAGTTCAAGCTCGGCTGCGGCAAGGACTGCGAGCGCAAGGTGCCCTTCCTGTTCGCCGGCCGCTTGGCGGTCGGCAAGGGCAAGCAGCACCTGAGCTTCGCGCTCAAGTGCTTCTGGCGCGACGGCGACGACTTCTCTGCCGTCAACCTGCCTTTCGCGCTGGAGGGCACCGGCAGCGGCGAGCTGCAGATCAGCAAGCTACGGATCAATCAACGCGGCCAGGCGACGACGGCCTGCCCCGACTACCGCACGCTGGCCGTCACTCCCGAGCCGCTGCAGGAAGCCTGGGCGACCGAGTGGTGGCTGCCGCGCCACGAGGCCAAGCTGGCCGAGATCAAGGCCCACCGCGACGCCGGCCGGCGCGTGGACCTCGTCTTCCTCGGCGACTCCATCACCGAAGGCTGGGAGCGCAACGGCGAGGCCGTCTTTGCCCAGCACTTTGCGAAATACAACGCCGTGGCGCTGGGCTTCGGCGGTGACCGCACCGAGAACCTGCTGTGGCGCCTTCAGCACGGCGAAATGGATGGCATGGCGCCCAAGGCCGTCGTCATGATGATCGGCACGAACAACACCGGTGAGCGGCTGGAAGACCCGGCGTTCACCGTCGCCGGCATCAAGCGCAACCTCGACGAGGTCCGCCACCGCCAGCCGCAGGCCAGGGTGCTGCTGCTGGCGCTGTTCCCACGCGACGAGAAGCCCGACGGCCTCATGCGCCGCCACAACGCAAAGATCAACGCGCTGCTGCCCGCGCTTGCCGATGGCAAACACGTCGTCTTCCTCGACATCGGCAAGGCCCTCACCGATCCGGACGGCACGCTGTCCAAGGACATCCTGCCGGACTGGCTCCACCTCAGCCCGCAAGGCTACGAAATCTGGGCCCGCAGCCTGGATGCAACTCTGAACCACTGGCTCGCGCCCTGACGGCAACGGCACTGACCCCATGACTGCACTGACCTACTCCAGCCCCTTCCCCGCCGACTTCATCTTCGGCGTTGCCGCCGCCGCCCCGCAGATCGAGGGCGCCGCCTTTGCCGACGGCAAGGGCGAGTCCATCTGGGACCGCTTTTGCCGCACGCC
>NZ_JBDSQX010000096.1:0-21971 GCF_039929605.1 Roseateles sp. | reverse complement strand
TCCGCCGCGTGCACTCGCCGCGCGCCTTGTTGAACATTGGGTTGCATAGGTGTCCACCAAAATCAGGTGGACGCCATGTTCACGCGATGGCGACCGGGGCGGAAGGTGGGGCCGCCGGACGCTCACGCTGTACCTGAAGAATGCCTACCGAGTGCTGCTGACACGCGCTCGGCAGGGGATGGTCATCGTTGTTCCGCCCGGTGACCCCGAGGACCCGACACGTGCCCCGGCGTTCTATGACCCTATCTTTGAGTACATGAGCGAAATCGGCATTCCAACGCTGGTGGATCCGTAGCCTGACGGACTTGTTGGGCTGCCCTCAGACGCGGACGAGAGGCGTCGCCTTCAAGCTGAATCGCAGCCGCTGCTCGCGCTGCACGTCGATCTCCGCGCGGATGGCCGCCAGCTCTGTCTGGCGCTCATCGCGGTAGAACAGGTTGTAGGCCTCGAAGGGCACCATGCGTCCATCGGGCCGCGCGAGGTGGATGCAGCTCTTCTTCAGCGCGCGGATGTCCAGCGACTGCGCATCCATGAACTGCACGATGAGCACGCGGAATACGTCTCGATAGCTGAGTTGGGGCGCGTCGATCTTGGGCAGGCAGCACAGCAGTTCGGACAGACAGTTGCTCTGGCTCTCGGGCGAGTGGTTGGTGGAGAAGAGCTTGAAGACCGCGGTCTTAAGCGCCGGATCGCCCTCGAAGACGATGGTGCTGCGGTCGCCGGACAGCAATGTGGCTGCGTCCAGATAGCGAGTCAGCGGGGCGAGGCCTTCTGGTGTGCGCAGCGCATAGGCCATGGCCAGCGTGTCGGGGTTGCAGGGCACGGGCAGCACGTCGGCCAGCGTGAACACGCCGCTCTGCTCCGCGATGCGGCGGCGCAGTTCACTGACCGTGAGCCGGTGCTTGGCGGCGTCATAGGCCTCCACGCGGCCAGCGTTCTGGATGGGCTGCAGCGTCACGCCGCGCACGCAGGAAAAACTCTGGCCGTGGCGGATGACGTCGCCGATCTCGTCGTCGTTGATGCCACGTTTGACGGTCATCACCAGCGTCGTCGAGATGCCCAATGCGTCCAGCCGCTTGAGCGCCGCGTCGTGCGGGCCGCGCAGGTCGGCGCCGCGCAGGTCCATCAGCGCCTCGCGCTTGAGCGAGTCGAACTGCAGGTAGACCTCCAGCCCCGGTGCATAACGCGCCAACCGCTCGGCAAAGGCCGCGTCCTGGGCGATGCGCAGGCCGTTCGTGTTGACCATCAGGTGCTTGATGGGCCGGGCCTTGGCTGCGTCGAGGATGTCGAAGAACTGCGGGTGCAGCGTGGGCTCGCCGCCGCTGATCTGAACCACATCGGCCTCGCCCTCGCTGGCGACGACGGCGTCCAGCATCGCGATGACCTCGGCCATCGAGCGATGCGTCAGCCGCTCCGGCCCGGAGCCCGCGTAGCAGGTGGGGCAGCGCAGATTGCAGTTGTCGGTGATTTCGATGAGTGACAGGCAGCTGTGCTGCATGTGGTCAGGGCACAGGCCGCAGTCGTAGGGGCACCCGTACTTCATCGGCGTGGCAAAGCGCTGCGGCATCTCCGGCGGTTTGACGAAGACCTCGCGGCATTGCCGGTAGTAGGCGGCGTCGTCGCTGACGAGCACGCGCTCGGTGCCGTGGGCGGGGCACCATTTGTCCATGTAGACGTGGTCGTCCTTGATGACGATCTTGGCTTCGACCGGGCGCAGGCAGGTCGTGCAGACGGACGGCGTCGTGTCGTAGAACAGGTAGGGGCGGACTTTGCGTGTCATGGCGTCCTGCGGGCGGCCCGCAGCGTGAGGGGCAGGTAGACGGCCAGCGCGACCAGGCAGGTCCACTGGATGCCGGACAGGCCGAGCGGCCAGGCGACGGGCACGGGCTTGAGGAACTCGACGGCGAAGCGCCACAGCAGATAGGCGCTGAGGAAGAGCTTGAAGGCGAGGCCGGGCGTGGCGAAGCGGGCGCTGTGCAGCGCGAGGCCCGGCGGCAGCACGACGGCGATCTCGTAGAGCTGGGTCGGGTGGCGCGGCACGCCATCGCCGAAGTCCACGGCCCACGGCAGCGTGGTGGGTAGGCCGTAGGTGTCGTCATGCAGGCCAGCAAGGAAGCAGCCGACGCGGCCGATGGCCAGCCCGACCGCGATGGGCAGCACCATCACGTCGCCGGCGCTGCGCATCTGCCCGGTGAGCTGCTTGGCGATCTCCACGCCAATGAGCCCGCCCAGCAGCCCGCCGACGATGCTTTGGCCAGGGAACATGAGCGCCCCACCGTGCCACATAGCAAGCACCACATCAGGCCGCTCGATGAGGAAGACGAGCTTGTTGCCGATGGCCGCGCCGATCAGCAGGCCGACCAGCACGCCGAAGTTGCCCGGCGCCAGCGCGCCGCCGCGAGATTGGCGCCGCAGCGTGGCGCGCCACAGCGCCGCGCCGAGACCCATGCCGGCGTAGGCAAAGGCGGTGTGAACCCAAGCGGCCGTGGCTGGGTTGGCGATCAAGCGCTGTTGCCGTCGCGCCGTCGCCTGGCCAGCGTGCGGACGCACCACCAGGTCAGGCCGCCGCCGATCAGCAGGCTGGGGATGGAGATGACGAGGAAGGCGCCGGCGTAGTTCTCGGCCCGGCCGGAGAACATGTCCGGCAAGGCCATCACCGTGAAGGCTGCGCCGCAAAGGCCGGCCAGGCCGAAACCCAGCGTGGCGATGACCAGCAGGCCGGTGATCAGGGCGCGGCCGAGGGCGTCGGGGGCTTCACTCATGGGGTTTCGCCCTCGGGTTGGGGCTTGCGGAGCAGACGCCGTATCTTCGAGAGGCAAACCAGCACCAGGCTGATGCCGCCGATCAAAAAGGGCAGGCACAGCGCCAGCGGTGCGATTGCGCCGCCGTGGCCCGACAGGAACAGGTCCGACAAGAGGCTGAAAGTGAAGAAGCCGCCGCACAAACCCATGGCGCCAAAGCCCAGCACGCCTACCGCCAGCACGGCGACCAACAGGCCACGGGCGAAAGGCGAGGGGTTTTCGCTCATGCGGCCTCCGATGTCATCAGCCCGGACACGCGCTCGCGCAGCAGATCGGGTGACACGGCGCTCGGCGCCATCGGCTCGCCCACCGTCAGACTGATCCCGCTCCAGAACCCGCGCCGCATTGGTTTGCTCATCGCCTTGCCGCCCTCGACCCGCGAGAAATAGCTGCCCCACAGATTGCCCAACGCCATCGGGATGACGGGCACGTCGGGCAGGCCGTCGATGAGCTTCATGACGCCGCCCTTGAAGGGCTGCAGCGTGCCGTCGCGCGTGATGCCACCTTCCGGAAAGATGCAGACCATCTCGCCGTCGGCCAGCACCGCGCGGGCGGCGGCGAAGGCGGCTTCATACGTGGCAGGGTCGGTTTTGGCCGGCGCAATCGGAATCGCCTTGGCGAGCTTGAACAACCAGCCCAGCACCGGCGTCTTGAAGATCTGCGCGTCCATCAGGAAGCGGATCGGGCGGGGGCTGGCGGCCATCAGCAGCACGGCGTCGACGAAGGACACGTGGTTGCAGACCAGCACGGCGGGGCCGGCGGTGGGAATGCGCTCGTCATGCACGAGGCGGAATCGGTAGACGATGCGCGTCAGCACGAAGGCGACGAAGCGCAGCAGGTACTCCGGCACGATGAGGAAGATGTAGAAGGCCACGATCGCGTTGGCGATGCCCACGGCCAGGAAGATCTGCGGGATCGTCAGGCCGTAGCTCAGCAGGGCGCCGGCGATGACGGAACTCGCAATCATGAACACGGCGTTCAGGATGTTGTTGGCCGCAATGATCCGCGCCCGGTGCGTGGGCTGCGCCCGCAGCTGGATCAGCGCGTACATGGGCACGCTGTACAGGCCGGCGAACAGGGCCAGCGCGCCCAAGTCGGCCAGCACGCGCCAGTGCGCCGCCACGCTGAGGAAGGCGCTCACCGTGTAGGGCTCGCTGGCGGGCAGGCCGCTGGCGGCGAAGTAGAGGTCGATGGCAAAGATGCTCATGCCGATGGCGCCGAGCGGCACGAGACCGATCTCGACGTGGCGCTTGGACAGCACCTCGCACAGCAGCGAGCCGATGCCGATGCCGATGGAGAACACGGCCAGCAAGAGAGAGGCGACCTGCGGGCTGCCGTGCAGCACTTCCTTGGCGAAGGCCGGGAAGTTGGAGAGGAAGACGGCGCCGAAGAACCACATCCACGAAATGCCCAGCAGCGAGCGGAACACGGCCAGGCCTTGGTGCGCGATCTTCAGGTTGCGCCAGGTCTCGGTGAAGGGGTTCCAGTTGATGACGAGGTTAGGGTCGGTCGACGGGCTGGCGGGGATGGACTGGGCGGTCACGCGGCCGGCGACGGCCAGCGCCAGGCAGGCCCAGGCGACGTGCTGCGGGCCGACGACGGGCGTGTCGACGAGGATGCCGCCCGCCAATTGACCCAGCAGGATGGCGACGAAGGTGCCCATCTCCACCATGCCGTTGCCGCCGGTCAGCTCGCGGTCGTTCAGGTGCTGCGGCATGTAGGCGTATTTCACCGGGCCGAACAGCGTGGAGTGCAGGCCCATCAGGAAGACGCAGCCGAGCAGCGCCGGCACGTTGGCCGCGTAGAAGCCCCAGGCGGCGAGGGCCATGATGGCGATCTCCAGGCTCTTCACCAGCTGCATCAGCCGCGCCTTGTCGTGCTTGTCGGCGAGCTGGCCGCTGGTAGCCGAGAACAGCACATAGGGCAGGATAAACAGCGCGCCGATGACCAGGCCCGCGTGGCTGGGCGGCAGCCAGTCCAGCTGCAGCTGGTAGGTGATCATCAGCGTGAACGCGAACTTGAAGACGTTGTCGTTCGCGGCGCCGAGGAACTGCGTCCAGAAGAACGGCGCGAAGCGGCGTTGCTTCAACAGCGCGAGCTGGTTCGGGTGTTCTGTGCTCATTGCTGGACCGTTTTCGGTGGTTCGGACAGGTTGGCGCGCGGCAGCCACGCAAACATCGAGTCCACGGTGACCGTGTCGATGTGGCTGCTGAAGCGGCGCGCGCTCGGATGATCGTCGAAGGCGATGTTGGCCTGGGTCAGCCGCCCGCCGAGGCGGGTCATCGTCGACAGGTGCAGGTCGGTCGGCTGGTAGCCCTGGGTCTTGAGCCAGGCCTGCGCATCACTGCGGCTGTTGACGCCGGGCGCAGCGGCGCTGGCCAGCGTCTCCAGCACCCATTGGTTGCTCTGCTGGTAGGTGGTGCCGAAGGCATAGGCCACCATGCTGTAGCGGCGCTCGTTGAAGCGGGCGACGCGGGCGTTGTCGCTCAGGACGGGCAACAGCGCCTGCTGCAGCTCGGGCTTGAGCACGACGAAGGCAGCGTCGTAGCGGTAGGGGCGGTCCAGGAAGAACTCGCCCAGGCCCTGGCGGTACAGCGCCGCGTGGTCGGTGCCGCAGTTGTTGAGCTTGTGCATGACGCGCCAGACATTCCCGTCCCGATAGACAAAGCCAAGGTGCGACCACTTCAGGCCGTACTTGCTCAAGTCCTGCCCCGCGCGGGCCAGGATGACGACCTGGGCGCCGGTTGCGTCGAGCTGCCTGGCCGTGGCTTCGGCGAGATTGAGACCTTGCTCGATCTGGCGCGGCGTCGGCTGCTTCTCCTCGCAGGGCCGGCCGGCGTGGGCCGAGGCTGCAGCTGCCAACAACAGGCTCAAGAGAAGACGGCGCATGGCTACTTTCCCGACCCGGCATGGAGGGTGAGAGACACGTCTAGCCCCGCGAGGTCCGGGCGCGCTTCGACGTTGCGAACCTGCAGCCGGTACCGACCCTCGGCGAGAGGGATGAGCGCCAGCACCTGGAGCTTCTTTCTCTTGAGGTCGTGCCCTGCGATGCAGATGGAGGCAATGTCGGCCTGCCACGCCGCAGCCCCATCCTTGACGTTCAATGCCTTGACCTCGAGCCTTACCGGTCGCCCGAGGTCGGTCCGCTTCTCGGCCGGGAAATCTTCGAGCTGCTTGACGCCCTGCCCGTAGCAGGGAACGTCGTACTGGGCGCCAATCAACCGATCGCTGAGTCGGTCCTCCAAAGAAGGAAACTGAACGCCCAGGGACAGGAAATAGCCCTTGGTGACGGGCACGTCGAACTCCTGCGACAGCACCTGACCGGGTGCTGCCAGCGTGACGGGCGTTTCCGGTAGCGGCGGTGGAAACTCGCATTGCCCCGTGATCCACAAGGCCGGTCCGACGATCGCCTTCTGGCACAGCGCATAGAGCGTCGGATTCACCGGCTCACCTGCTCGTTGTAGAGCAAGGCCTTGCCGATCTCGCTGGGAATGAAGGCGATGACCTCGACCGCAGCAGACAGGATGGTGCCGGCGCCGATGACCGAGACGGTGACCGCCGCGCCGGTGGACACGACGACGCCCTCGGCCAGCTTGCCTGTCGCCTTGATGCTGATGCGCACGCCGTCCGAGGCGCGCTCCAGCACCCAGACCGTCGCGCCGCCGATCGCCTCGACGCTGACGACCACCAGCGTCACGCCGGCCGACAGGATGCCCACGGGGAGGGCGCTCAGCACGACACCGGTGGCGCTGACCGCGCCGACCGACAGCACCACCGGCGCCAGCGACAGCGCCACGCTGGCCTCGGACGGGTTGGTGTGGGCCTGCGCCGAGGCCATCGCAAGAGACAGGGACAGGGTGAGGGCGGCGAGCAGGGGTTTCATGAGCGAGCCTTGTTGGGAAGCGGCGCGATCTTCTCGCAGGGACTGCGGGGCCAGTAGGGGAATTGTTCGCAGTGGCGTGGCAGGCCGCGCGTGGCAGCGTTTGGCGCTACCGGGCTTCGGTTTGAGGGCAAGTGAGGGTGCGGCGAGTGCCGCCATGCGCTACCGTTCGCGCCCATGTCGAGCACGCAATCCCTCGTTGCCCTCATCAAGGCCGAGCTGAAGAGCCAGGGCCTGAGCTATGCCGAGCTGGCCCAGGCGCTGGCGCTGTCGGAGTCCAGCGTCAAGCGCATGCTGGCGCCGGGCGGCGAGATGCCGCTGTCGCGCGTGGACGAGATTTGCCGTGTGCTCAAACTGGAGTTCGCCGAGCTGGCCGGCCGGCTGGCGCAACAGGCGCCCGCCCAGCGCGAGCTGAGCCTGGAGCAGGAGC
Organism: Roseateles sp.; assembly: GCF_039929605.1. Lineage (GTDB taxonomy): Bacteria > Pseudomonadota > Gammaproteobacteria > Burkholderiales > Burkholderiaceae_C > Pelomonas. The sequence goes on along the minus strand of NZ_JBDSQX010000096.1, from coordinate 14,860 downwards.
AGGCCGTCGTGGCCTCGCCGGTGCTGCTGCTCGTGGCCATCTGCTGCCTGAGCCTGTGGGCGCTGGAGGATGTGCTGTCGCGCTACCGGCTCAGCGAGGCGGATGCCGTCGCGGCGCTGGTGAAGCTGGACAGGCTGGGCGTCATCGAACTGCGCGCTCACAACCGCTACAAGCTCAAGGTGGCCAAGACGCTGCGCTGGCGGCCGCAGGGGCCGGTGATGACCTTCTTCAGGGAGCGGGTGATGGCCGACTTCTTTGCAGGCGGCTTCGACGGCGAGGGCGAGCTATTGACTCTCGTGCACGGCGAATTCGGCGCCGGCCATGCGCGCGAGCTGGCCGAGCGGCTGCAGCGCACGGCCGACGATTTCGCCCGCCAGCACCTGCTGGACCAGAAGCTGCCGTCGGCCGACAAGCGGCCCTACAGCGTCATCATCGGGCTGAGGTCGTGGGTGTTCGAGGCGTTCCGCGATCTGGAGCGGCCCGGGCTGGGGCAGCGCAAGGGAGGGCCGGGATCGGCGCCTCAGCGCTGAGCAGCGGCGCGCGCTTGGTCGGTGTAGTGCTTGTACTGCGGGATGGCCACCGCAGCGAGGATGCCGACGATGAAGACCACCGGCATGATCACGCCCAGCACGCGCACGCCCCAGGTGTTGGACGGCGGCGGCGGGCCGAAGCGGTTCTCGCCCCGGCTGCCGGGCATGAACATCCAGGCGAGCACGATGACCGGCACGATCAGCGTCAGCGACCACCAGCCGCTGATGTCGAGGTCGTGGCAACGCTTGATGCCGCAGAAGGTGTTGAACCAGAGCAGGCCCAAGAGCGCCAAGAGCGACAGGAAGAACGCGAACGTCGAGGCCGGCGAGCCGGCCAGGGCAGCCGCCGACACGCTCACGACGAGGCTGTAGACCACCGACGCGGCCGAGGAATAGGCCAGGTAGCGCAGCCGCCCGATGCGGCCTTGGGCCGAGAAGAGCTTCAGCTCCCCGACCGCCGTCCCGGGCGACATGTCCGCCACATCGGCGCGCGGCGGGGCGTACTGGTTCAGCGTTGGTTCGCTCATGGTTTCCTCCTTTGAAGTTCAGTGCTCACAACAGCCCGGCCCGCTTGACCTGGTGATAGCGGTTCACCAGCGTGGCGGCGAGGGCGCGGGGTTCGACGTCGATGGACAGCCGGTCGTGGTCCACCACGCGGGCGAAGGCGTCGTGGCGGGCCTGGGACAGCAGGTGAGCGCTGGCCACGGCCACGGCGTCGTCGGGGCCGGCGATGGGCTGCTCGGCGATGCGGCCGAGCGCGGTCTCGCGCAGGCTGGCCAGCAGCACGAGATGGCGGCGGCGCAGCAGGCGCAGGGCGGGCTGCAGCTCGGGCGAGTCCTCGTCGCGGAAGTTGGTCAGGATGATGACCAGCGAGCGGCGCCGCAGCCGCCGCGACAGCGCCTCGGCCGCCGCCAGGTAGTCGGAGTGGTGGCCGCCCGGCTGCAGGTCGTGCATCTTGTTCATCAGCACATTGAGCGTGCCCATGCCCTTGCGCGGCGCGCAATCGCGGCGCGTGCTTTCATCGCCGCCAAAGGTCATCGCGCCCACCTCGTCGCCCTCGGTCAGGGCCACGTAGGCCAGCAGCATCAGCGCGTCCAGCGCGTCGTCGAAATGGCTGCTCTCGCTGGTCCCGACCGTCTGCTCGTCGGCGCGCATGCGGCGGCCGCAGTCGAGCAGGAACATCACGCACTGGTCGCGCTCGTCCTGGTACTCGCGCACCACGGGCCGGCGTTGGCGCAGCGAGGCTTTCACATCGAGATGGCGCAGCGGGTCGCCGCGCTGGTATTCAGCGAGCTGGCGGAAGTCCGTGCCCTGGCCGCGTTGCACGAAGTTCTTGATGCCGATCTGGGCCAGCCGCCGGTCGCCGGAGAGCCAGGCATAACGCGCCAACGCAGCGAAGTTGGGGTAGACGCGCAGGCGGCTTTCTTCGCCCATGCGCTCGCGCACCTCGAAGGCGCCGGCGCGGCTGCGCCACAGCAGCTGCGTCAGCCCCAGGCTCACCACGCCGCGCTGGCGCGCCGTGACGTGAAAGCTCAGGCTGCTGCGGCTCTGCGCGGCCACGGTGAGGCGGCGCGGCAGGCCCTCGAAATCGAACACCGGGTCGAGCTCGTCGAACACCTGCAGACGCCAGGCCAGCGGGCCGGGGTTGACGAGATCGAGCTTCAGCTCCGTCGACGCGCCGATGGCAAAGGCGGCCGGCAGGCGTCGCTCGATGTGCAGGCCGCCGGCGCGCCACAGCCGCAGGCTTCGCCACAGGTCCAGGCCGGCCAACGCGAGCAGCACCAGCAGCAGGCCCACGCCGAGCGGCCACACCGTCGCGAGCGGTATGCCCAGGCTCAAGGCCAGCGCGGCGGCCAGACTCAGCGCGGCGAGCACGGCGATGCTGGCCCGCGTCGGCAGGACGATGCGGCGTGGTTTCAAAGCCGGGGCGCCTCCACGCTCTCCAGCGCCGCCTGCAGCAGTTCATCGAGGTCCTGACCTTCGATCTGCGCGTCGGGCGCCATGGTCACGCGGTGGCGCAGCACGGCCAGGGCCTGGGCGGCCACGTCGTCGGGCGTGATGAAGTCGCGGCCGTTGATCAGGGCCATGGCCCGCGCCGTGCGCACCAGGGCGACGCTGCCGCGCGGGCCGGCGCCCACGTCCAGCCCCGGCCAGCTGCGCGTGGCCCGCACCACGCGCACCGCGTAGTCGATGACCTTGGCGTCGGCATGCACCAGCCCCGACAGCCGCTGCAGCTCCAGCACCTGCACGTCGTCCAGCGCCGGCTGCACGGCCTCCAGCGGCAGCTCATGGCCGGCGCGGCCGGTGGTGACGAGCTGCACCACCGCCGTCTCCTCGTCGTGCGTCGGGTAGCCGATGCGGATCTGCAGCAGGAAGCGGTCGAGCTGGGCCTCGGGCAGGGGGTAGGTGCCCTCGGTGTCCACCGGGTTCTGCGTGGCCATGACGATGAAGGGCCGGGGCAGGGGCAAGGTCTGACCCTCGAGCGTGGCCTGGTACTCCTGCATCACTTCGAGCAGGGCGCTCTGCGTCTTGGCCGGCGCGCGGTTGATCTCGTCGGCCAGCAGCAGGTTGGTGAACACCGGCCCCTGGCGCACGCGCAGCCGGCCCAGGCCCGTGCCGCTGTCGTCGAGCACGCTGTGGCCGATGACGTCGGCCGGCATCAGGTCGGGCGTGAACTGCACGCGGGCGTACTGCAGGCGCAGCGCCTGGGCCAGCGCGCGGGCCAGCAGGGTCTTGCCCAGGCCGGGCACGCCTTCCACCAGCACATGGCCCGAGGCGACCACGGCCACCAGCATCTGCTCCACGGCCTCGGTCTGGCCGACGACGGCCTTGGCGATTTCAGTGCGCAGTGCGTGCAGCCATTGCGTGGCGAGCTTGAGTTCCTCGGGCTTGATCATGGCGAGCGTCTTTCGTCGGGGGTTCGGTGCAGGCGTCGGCGGGCGGCTTCCAGCAGTTGCAGGTGCTGCGGCAGCTCTGCGCGGGTGCAGAAGCGGGTGGACATGGCGGTGGCGAGCTCGTCGGCGGCCAGGCCGGTGGCGGCGGCGATGGCGCGGCCCTTCTCGGCGGCTGGCAGGCGGGCGTAGCGCGGCAGGGTGCGGGCGGCCACCTCGTCCAGCGCCCGCTGCTGGGCCGCCAGCAGGGCGTCGGGGCTGCCGCGCTGCAGGTAGGCGCCCAGGCCGCGCACCTGCTCGGAAATGGAGCGGCGCAGGCGCGGTGCCGGCGCCAGGCGCGGCCCGAAGCGCACCGCCGCCCGCCACAGCGCCGCTGCCAGCGCGAGCAGGCCGGCGACGATGGCGACCCAGCCGCCTTGCCACAGCCAGGGCAGCAGCGGATCACGCTTCTCGTTGAGGTAGATCCATGCAGTGGCGCCCGGCTCGGCCTGCACGGCCGCGGCCAGCAGCAGAGGGTTGTCGCAGCGCAGGGCCCAGTCGTTGTGGGAGAGGCCGGCGTCTGCGTTCAGCACCGTCACCGACCCCTGGCCGACGGGCAGGCGCAGGGCCTGCGTGTCTGGCGGGGGTTGCTTGGCGTGCAAGGCCTCCAGGGCCTGCAGGGCCTGCCTCTGAAGCGCCAGCACGGCTTGCGTGGCCGGCGTGCCCTCGGCGCGCGTCAGCGTCCAGGTCGCGCGCTGACCCGGCTTGACCAGCAGTTTCCGATTCCAGTGGACAAGCTCGCAGACGCCCAACGCTGCGGTGCCGTCCCAGAGTGCCGGTGAGGATGCCAGTTTCCTGCGGGTGCTCGTGTCAGCCGCCTTGGGCGCCATAGCGGATATCGCCGACGGCTGCGGCTGCGGCTGCGGGGGCGGTGGCTCGTTGAACACATCGACGGGCACCCAGCGCTTGAGCACCGTTTCGTCCCAGGCTGCCCCTGACCCCTGCACCAGCACCAGGTGGCCACCGCGCAAGACCCATTGGTGCAGCTGCTCGCCGCGCTCGGGCACCAGGGCCCAGTCGCTGGAGAGCAGCACCAGCCGCGCCCGCTCCGGCGGCAGGCCACCGAAGGCCTCGTGTTGCTCGACCGTCATGCCCAGCCGGCGCAGCAGCTGCTCGAAGGCATAGACCGGGTTGTCACGGGCCTCGCCCTGAGCCGGGCGAGGGCTGTCCTCGTCCACCCATTCGGTGTTGACCGACAGCCACCAGCCGCCGGCCAGCAGCGCCGCCACGGTCAGCAGCCGGGCCAGGTGTTCGCGTTTCATGCCGGCTTCCCCGGCAGCTGCAGATCGAACCCCTGGCACAGCTGCTCCAGTGCCTCGGGCGCCAATGGGCGCCGGGCATAGGCCACCGTCTGCCAGGCCGCCACGAGCTGGGCCAGGAAGGCCTGCGGCGCCGGTGCCAGCCGCGTGGCCGCCAGCGCCAGGCATTCGCGCTCCGTGCTGGCTGCGCGGATGGGCACGCCATGCCCGTGCACGAGGCGCGAGAGCGCGCCCCGGTAGAGCAGCGACAGGGCAGCCCGCTCCTCGCCGCGGCCCCACAGCGCCCGCGCCGCCTCGCCGATGTCGGCGGGCAGGCTTTCGGGGCGGATGTCCAGCGTGCCGACATGGGTGGGCGGCAGCGCGGCCACGCTGGCGGCGCCGTCCTGGCGGCCGAGCCAGTCACGCAGGCGCAGCAGCACCAGGATGAGCAGCACCGCACCGCCCAGCCACATCGCCACCCGCAGGCCGGCGGAGAGGCTGCCGAGCAGGTTCAGCCACCAGTCGACATCGTCCTTGTTGGGCTTCTTCTCGTCATCACGCTTGAGGCGCAGGGTCTTGGACTTTTCCGTGCCCGGCAGCAGGGGGTCGGCCGCCACGGCGCTGGCCGCCGCGCGCACCGCGCTCGCGCTCATCGCCGACGGTTCTGCGGCAGTGGCAGTTGCGGTCCCAAGCAGCAGTGCGGCCGCCAGCACCAGGGCCTCAAGCAAACGCACGGCGGAACTCCTGCTCGATGTCCCAGGCTTCCAGCACGACGCGCCGGTTCAGGTACATCGCAAAACCCGCCGCGACGTAGAAGGGTTCCAGGAACAACACCACGGCCAGGTAGCTGAGGGCCATCACGAGGTTCATGCCTAACTGCCCAGCCGCGTGGGCTTGCGGGTGGAAGAACCAGTCCCAGACATCGGCGCTGCGGTTCTCCGGCGTGAACCACCACAGCAGCGCCACCAGGCCGTAAGTCAGCACGCCTTCCGCGTTAGAGAAGGCGGTCTGCAGGGCCGTGGCGGCGCTGCGGTTGTCGTTGAGCAGCAGCCGGGCGCGCTTGCGCCGAGCGCCGCCGCGCTGGGCTTCCAGCTGCTCGATGGGCTGGGTGTAGGCCCGCCACGGTGAGAAGCGCCGCCACAGCAGGGTGCGCCAGGGCTGGCCGCCCAGCACATGGCGCCGCGCCCGCCACAGGTCGGCCCAGCGCGTGGCCTCGCCGAACACGGCGCGGGACAGCACGAACAGCAGGCTGCGGTCCAGCCAGGGCTTGAGCCAGAACACGATCAGCATCGGCAGCCAGCCCAGGGTGTCGACCGCGCACAGCGCCAGCGCGCCGACCGCCAGCAGCAGCGGCGTGTAGCAGCGCCAGATCGACAGCGCATGCCCGCGCACCAGGGCCAGGCCGAGGTCGCAGGCCTCGCTCTGGCTGCGCGGGCGCAGCACCACGGCCAAGCCTTCAACGCGCATGAGGAGACCCCCCACGGCCGAACACCAGCAGCCATGTCAGCACCAGCGCCCAGCACAGGCCGGCGACGCCGTACTTGACCGCCGGTGCGATCCACGCCGCCGAGGACCAGAAGGCCTCGAAGGCCGCCGCTACCAGCAGCAGGAAGAAGGCCGCGTAGACCAGCGGCACCGCAGCCTGCGCAGCCGCGCGCAGGGCCTCCAGCCGCGTCATGCGGCCCGGTGCCAGCCAGCCCAGGCCGAGGCGCAGGCCGGCCGCGCCGGCCAGCACGATGCCGGTCAGCTCGAAGGCCGAATGCGTCACGACGAAAGGCCAGAAGTTGTGCCCCAGGCCCACCCGCTGCAGATGCCCGGCGACGATGCCGATCAGCAGGCCGTTGTAGACCAGCACGAAGGCGCTGCCCACGCCGGCCAGGATGCCGGCGCCGAAGCAGCGAAAGCCGATGCCGATGTTGTTGAAGATGTAGAAGCCGAACATCTGCCAGTCGTCACCGGCGTCACGCATGCGCCCGATGGCCTTTGTGCCGTCGGCGTACATCGATTCATAACGACGCAACTGGCCGGCATCGAGCAGGTGCAGGGCGAAGTCCGGCCCCTGCAGCGCCAGCACGTAGGCCAGCACCAGCGGCAGCACGAACAGCAGCAGCGCCAGCAGCAGGCAGCGGCGCTGGGCGCGAACGGCGCGCGGCAGGTCGGTGCGCAGCAGGCGGCCGAGGGCGCGCAGGCCGTAGTCCTGGCGGCGGTAGATGAGCTGGTGGGCGTTCTGCGCCAGCGCCTCCAGCCGCGCCACCAGATGGATGGGGTAGGCGCGCGATTGGGCCAGCGCCAGGTTCTCGCAGACGCGCCGGTAGCGCGCCGCCAGCAGCGCGGCGTCCACGCGTTGGCCCTGGTTGGCCTGCGCGAGCTGCTCGGCAAAGGCGTCCCACAGCTCCCCGTACTGGGCTTCGAAGCGCACGGGCGTCATGGGTGCCCCTCGTCCAGCGAATACGCTGGCCGGTCCCCCATGGGGACGGCGATGCTCGCGGCGTTGAGCCGCTCGCACATCGCCAGACGGGCCGGCTTGGGAGCGGCCCGGCGCTCGGCCCGAGACCGGCCTGCTGTCGCATGCCTCAAGCGCGCCTCCCCATCAGCCACTGCGCCACGCCGAGCAGGCGCTCCACCTTGCCGGCCTTGCTGTCGCCCGCCGGTGGCAGCACCGCAGCGGCCAGCCCGGCCAGTTCCTCGAAGCGCGCCGGGGTCAGCCGTTTCGCCCGCCCGGCCCAGGACAGGACGGCCGCCTGCTCGCGCGGGTTCAGCGGCCGCGCCGGGGCGAGGCTGGCGCCGGGCGGCAGCGCGTCATGCAGCACGACGGGGCTGGCGTGCACGACCAGGGTGCCCGCCGCCAGGTCGCCCAGGCGCTTGCACTCGCGGTTGAGCAACATCGTGACGATGCCGAAGGCGTAGGCCAGGGGCAGGAAGTCGGCCACGCGCAGCAGGTTGCGGATGAAGGAGGCGGCCGGCGTGATGGGCAGGCCGGTGTCCATCACCACGCGCAGGCCCAGCGTGCGCTTGCCCGGCGTGGCGCCCCAGCGGCTCAGCTCGAAGGCGATGGGGTAGAGCCACTCGACGCAGAAGATGCCGATCAGGACCAGCCCGACGCCCAGGCCGCCCCAGGCGCCGAGAAGGAGCAGCAGGGCCAGGTCTATGCCCAGGCGGATCAGCAGGTCGACCAGGAAGGCCATCGTCCGCGCCACCAGGCCAGCGGGCCGCAAGGACAGCACGATGCCTTCGGGCGTCTCGACCAGGGCCAGCGTGTCGATGCGCTGGGCTGGCACTGCGCCGGGCGCGCTCAGAGCTTGATCACCTGGGTGTCGGCAATCGTGTCATGCAGGCATTTGCGCGACTCGCGGAAGATCAGCAGCGAATCGACCAGGCCATAGACCCCGGCGACGATCGGGTTCACGCCCGCCAGCATGCCAACGCCATAACGCAGCCCCAACAATCGCCAGGCCCCGGGCTTGGAGCCGTCGGAACGCACGATGCGCAGCTTGAAGAGGATCTTGCCGAGGGTTTGCCCACGCGTCACCAACGGCCAGCCCTGGATGACGAGGAATGCCAGCAGGCCGACGGCCAGCGACAGCGGAGTCGGGGACCACATGCTCTTGAGCGTGGCCGCCGTCTGGGCCTGGACCAGGCGCTCCAGGGCGGGTATCTGGAACGCGACCCACACCACGCCGGCGCCGATAAGCCCGTCCACCACGGCGGCAAGAAAGCGCGTGCCACGCTCAGCCAGCACGGCCCCCTCGGGCGCGAGGTCGGCCACCTGGGCCTGCGGTGGCGCAAAGCGCTGGTCAGCAACATCCGACATGTAGATCTCCCTGGAATTCGGCCGCCGATTCTGCCGGGCTTGGGCGGGCCGGCGGATGGGTATCTTTCACCAGCGATGGCCGGGGCGAGGCGGCCAACCGATCGTTCACCAGAACTCCCAACGCCCGGTCCGGATCACCCAGATGCCGAGCAGCCCGTTCGTCACCGCATGGGCGATGACGGCCGTCCACAGCTTGCCGCTCTTGCAGTACAGCAGCGCGTAGGCCAGGCCGGCGATGATGGCGGCCAGCCATAGCGTGTGGGCCAACGTGAAGACGAAGGTGGAGAGCAGCACGGCCTTGATGCCGACGGTCTGCGGGTCGACGCGCTCGAAGCCCGGGTGCTGCACCCAGCGCATCAGGAAGCTGCGCCAGAACAGTTCCTCCATGACCGGCACAACGAGCGCCGCACCGGCCAGGCGCAGCGCGATCAGCGCCCAGATGGGTTGGCCGGCCGCGTCCAGCGGCACGAAGCTGGCGGTGGCGGTGCCGAGCTGCATCCACGGCGCGTCCAACTGCACCCAGATGGCGAACACGGCGATGCCGACGACGATGGCCCAGCCGGCCTCACGCGCGTCGGGCAGGTTCTGCCTAGCCAGCTCGCCGTAGCCGCGCCAGTACCAGGCCAGCAGGCCGGCGACGATGAAGGCCTGGCCGCCGTAGATCCAGCGCGCATCCAGCCCGAGGCTGTCCGGCAGATAGCCGCGCAGTGCCAGCAGCGCCATGAAAACGAAGAAGGGAATGCAGCGGGCGAGGGCTGCGGGGCTGAGCGCGGGGGCGCTGTTGGGCGATGGGGTGGGCATGTCGGCGCGAGCTTAAGCGCGCGCGACGGCAGATCGAGGGACGGGCGCCCCCCAAGGCTCAGGGGGCTGCGGCTTGCGGCAAGCTCAGTGGCAGGCTTCGCCTGCTGCGGAACCTGGGCAGGAGCTGTAGTTGCTTTGCAGGTCCACGCCCTCGCCGTTGCGGCCGTACAGCGCAAAGGTCTTCTGGTCGTCCCGGGCGATGGCGCCGCCGCGGTTGTGCAGGCTCACGGCCGCACTGCGGGCGCTGGGGCGGAGCTGCTTCTCGCCGAGGCGACCGGTGTCGCCTTCGCCGCAGGTGTCACGGCTGCCGCAAACGGTGGAGCCGTCGACACCCAGCGGGCCGCGCGCAAACGTCCAGGCCGTGCTGAGGCTGCCGTCGGCGCCGGCGGCGATGGTCAGGTCGCGCAGCGCCGTCAGGCTGGCGGTGTCGAGCTCGGGCCAGGGCAGTGTCTCCATCGCGGCCCACACCGGGGGCACGCCGTCCACGTCGACCTCGAAGCTGCTCTTGCCGCCGATGACGAACGGCGTGCTGCAGGCGCTGTCGCTGTACAGCGCGACGTTGACGCTGCGGCCACCGCGGTAGAAGTTGCGGATCATGGCGTCACCGGCCGCGCCTTCAGGCAGGCCGATCCAACTGTCGTCGGCGTTGCGCGTCGCGCCGACCAGCGGGTCCAGGCTCGGGCCCCAGCCCATGCCGTCGGCCGTCCACAGCGCCAGGCGGCGCTGGTCGGTGGCGCCGGGGTGGCGCTTGTAGTAGCCAATGGGCACGGTCGCACCGTCGGCGTTCTTCTGCGAGACCTTGGCGCAGGCCAGGCCCGACACGGCGGCCACCTCGAAGGCCAGCGCGCGGCTGTAGTCGTGGACTGGGGTGGCCGTGTCGATGCGCTTGCTGCGCTGCGCCTTGGCGCTGGCGTGGATCTCGATGGGGCTGGTGTCACCCACGAACTTCCATGCGCCGCCTTCCTGCGTGACGGCCATGCCCTTGCCCACCGGGTGGACGTCGCCGTCCAGCCCCTGCATCACGAAGGACACGGCGCACACGGGTGACGCGCCGCTCAGGTCGCAGCGGCCCAGCGTCGGGCTCAGCAGCTTGGCGCCCCACATGGGCTTGCCGTCCTCGCCGCTGGCGAAGAAGCCGCACAGGCCTTCCGCCACCTTGGCCGCGCCCAGCGCGGCGTCGCCATCGCCCATGGACATGCGGGCCTGGGCCGCCAGGAACTTGCCGATGCCGGTGTTGGCGTTGCTGCAGGCCGAGGCGCTGACGAAGGCGTCGCTCATGCCCTTGAACAGCGTCTCCAGCCCGCCCAGCTGCAGGGTGGCCGCGCCGCTGCTGGCCGTGACGGTGCCGGACGTGCTGCCCTGCTCCAGGTAGAGGTTGCCCGTGCCGATGCGCGGCGTGATCTGCACGAAGGGCTTGGTGTCCTGCCCGACGCTGACGCCGATGGCATCCAGCACGCCGTCGTGGCCGGTGCGCGAGCCGGCCGTGAGGTCGGCGGAGACGAAGTCGATGCTGGCGCTGACGCCGGCGCTGGTCAGCACGCTGGCCAGGCTGGTGCGCAGCTGCGTCTGTGCGGTGGCGACGGTGTCCGTCGTCAGCGTGGGGGCGGTGCCCGTCATCAGCGAGTCGGGCGCCTTGCCGGCGGCCAGCAGCACGGTGGCGGTGGTCAGCGGCGTGACGTTGGCGGTGCCGCCTTCGCTGGCCACCGAGTAGACGCACACGTAGTTGGGCCCGGCGTAGCCGCAGGCCTCGATGCGATACGGAGCCGGGCCGGTGAGCGTCACGTCGGCGTACTTGCCGTTGGCGTCGATGGTCACATCGGCCGCGACGACGGCGCCGGTAGCGTCCAGCACGCGCAGCTTGCCGCTGGTGATGGGCGCGCCCACGGCCACGGTGCCAGCGAGTGCCTTGGCCGGGGCGGAGGCCGAAGAGGCGGGCGCGGCAGGTGCCGCCGCAGCGAGCGGGGCCGAGGCACTGCTGCCACCGCCGCAGGCGCTGAGCAGCGCGGCGCAGGCCAGCGAAAGGGACGTGAGCGTGGTGATGGCGACGGTGCGCTTGGCCGCTGGATTCAGCATGGAGAACCTTCCGGGGGAGCGCGTCGGGCGCTTGAAGTGGATGCCGGGCAAGCGGCTGGTGTGTCGTCGCCGCTGCGAGGGCAGGAGCGGCTGACGGCGCCATTCTTTGGCGGCAAGGGTGGCCGCAGGAAGTGCCCGGAGGGCTCGGAAATGGACGTCCATCACGAACGGCGCGCGCCGTTACGCTGGATTTCATCGCGCCGTGATTTCGGTCGCGAAAGGCGTACAGGCGCAAAAAAGGCGCCCGAAGGCGCCTTGAGGAATGGGGCACAAGCGCGTGCGGCTGGTCAGCGCAGCTCGGCCAGGCGCGCCTCGATGCGTGCCTTCGTTGCTGGCAGATCGGCCGGCAGGCCCTGGGCCAGCTGCGCGAAAAGCTCGTCGTGCAGCTTCATCTCGGCCTGCCATTCGGCGGCGTCGATGCGGGTGACGGTGTCGAACTTTTCCTGCGAGAAGTCCAGGCCGTCCCAGTTCAGGTCGCCGTAGCTCGGCGTCACGCCGAACACATGCTCGCTGCCGCCGCCCGTGCCTTCCAGCCGGTCCAGCATCCACTTCAGCACGCGCATGTTCTCGCCGTAGCCGGGCCAGACGAACTTGCTGTCCGCGCCCTTGCGGAACCAGTTGACGCAGTAGATGGCCGGCAGCTTGGCCCCCGAAGCTTCGAGCTTGGCGCCCAGGTCCAGCCAGTGCTGGAAGTAGTCGGCCATGTTGTAGCCCATGAAGGGCAGCATCGCGAACGGGTCGCGGCGCACCACGCCCTGCTGGCCGGCGGCGGCGGCGGTGGTCTCGCTGCCCATGGTGGCGGCCATGTAGACGCCCTCGGTCCAGTTGCGCGCTTCGGTCACCAGCGGCACGGTGGTGGAGCGGCGGCCGCCGAAGATGAAGGCGTCGATGGCCACGCCGGCGGGGTTGTCCCAGTTCTCGTCGAGCGCGGGGTTGTTGGTGGCGGCCACGGTGAAGCGTGCGTTGGGGTGCGCAGCCTTGGCGCCGGTTTGCTTGGCCAGTGCCGGTGTCCAGTCCTTGCCTTGCCAGTCGATGGCGTGGGCGGGCGGCTCGTCAGTCATGCCTTCCCACCACACGTCGCCGTCATCGGTCAGCGCCACGTTCGTGAAGATCACGTCGCGCTGCAGGCTGTCCATGCAGTTGGCATTGGTGTGCGCGTTGGTGCCGGGTGCCACGCCGAAGTAACCCGCCTCTGGGTTGATGGCGTAAAGCCGGCCGTCGGCGCCGGGCTTGATCCAGGCGATGTCGTCGCCGATGGTGGTGATCTTCCAGCCGTCGAAGGCGGCGGGTGGGATCAGCATCGCGAAGTTGGTCTTGCCGCAGGCGCTGGGGAAGGCGGCAGCGATGTGCGACTTCTTGCCCGACGGGCTTTCCACGCCCAGCAGCAGCATGTGTTCGGCGAGCCAGCCCTGGTCGCGCCCCATGGTGGAGGCGATGCGCAGCGCGAAGCACTTCTTGCCCAGCAGCGCGTTGCCGCCGTAGCCCGAGCCATAGCTCCAGATCTCGCGCGTCTCGGGGAAGTGGACGATGTACTTGGTCTTGTTGCAGGGCCAGCTCACATCGGCCTGGCCTTTGTTCAGCGGCGCACCCACGGTGTGCACGCAGGGCACGAAGTCGCCATCCGTGCCCAGCAGGTCGATGACGGCACGGCCCATGCGCGTCATCGTGCGCATGTTGACGGCCACGTAGGGGCTGTCGCTCAGCTCCACGCCGATGTGGGCGATCGGGCTGCCCAGCGGGCCCATGCTGAACGGCACGACGTAGAGCGTGCGGCCGCGCATGCAGCCCTTGAACAGCGCGCGGTCCCCGGTCTGCAGCAGCTCGCGCATCTCGGCCGGGGCCATCCAGTTGTTGGTCGGGCCGGCGTCTTCCTTGTTCTGCGAACAGATGAAGGTGCGGTCCTCCACGCGGGCGACGTCGCTGGGGTCGGAATTGGCTAGGTAGCTGCCGGGGCGCAACTCGGGGTTGAGCTGCTTGAAGGTGCCGGCGGCAACGAGCTGCTCGCACAGGCGCTGGTACTCGTCGGCGCTGCCGTCGCACCAGTGGATGTCGGCGGCCTCGGTCAGCGCCGCGATCTCCGCAACCCAGGCGATCAGCCGGGCGTTTTTGACGTAGGTGGGAAGGTTCAGGCGCAGGCCCTGCATGGCAGGTTGGTTCATGGGAAAGCTCCGATCATGGGGATGTGTTTGGGGCAGCCCGCGAGCTGGCCCAAGCACACGCCGCCGGGAGGCGGATTGTCGAATTCAATGTAATCACGCCGTAACCACCAGGTTCGGGAGTGGTCATGCAGAACAGGAATAACGCCATGCTGTCATGGACAATGAGCCCGCCAGCCCTCGTGAAACGCGCCTAGGGTTTGCACGTAGGCTGACTGTAACTTCCGCGATTTGGTTACAGCAGCTGGTGCCCGGGGAGCGCGCGCGGCGCACCACGTGTTCAGGGGGCTTACCCCTAGGAGGCAAGTTGCCAGCGCAGCCCGGCCGCCTATGTTTGTCTGCTTGGGGCGCGGCGCGGGGCCGGGCGCCATGTCACCCACGGGAGACCGCGATGGCTTCGATTGAACGGTTCAAGATGGCAGCACTGGCCTCCGCCGCGACTTGGGTTGCGGCGCTTGCAGTTCCAGCGCAGGCCATGACGAGGGTCGTGGAGCTCAATGTGCTCAATGCCACGGCCATGCTGACAACGCCTATCGCCAGCGGCGACACCTTGCTCCTGGACACCACGGTGACGCAGGAAACCGGCCCGCTGACGCAAAGCATCACCTTCACGCTGGGGGCTGGTGTCACCAGCCTGACCGGCTTCGCATCCTGGCAGATCTCCACCGCCACAGGTCCTGGCCCGCGTCTGACCGGCGTCAATATCGACGTCTTCGACTCGATGAACACCCTGGTCCTCAGCGACGCCTTCACCGGCTCGCTGGGAGGTTTCGCCATGTCGTCCCTGAACGGGCCGGTAGGCGCCGGCACCTACCGCATGGTCGCCACCGGCACTGCCGTACGCGATGCAGTGCTCAATATTTCCGTCAGTGCAGTTCCGGAGCCGGGCGTCTACGCGATGTTGCTGGCCGGGCTCGGCGTGGTGGGCTTGCGGGCACGTCGGCGCTACCTCGGCTGAGGGCCACGGCGCCGTTCAGCCGTGCCAGCGCCGCGTCGCCCGCCTGACCATTTCCGGCAGCAGGTGGCTCTCTTCCTCGATGCGGCGCAGCCAGGCGGCGTCGTTGCCGATGCCGTTGATCTCGCGGCGCACGTATTGCAGCGCGGCCTCGGCGCGCAGGTCGCCGGCGTGGCTGTCCAGGCGGCTCAGCACGCTGCTGAGGTCGTCGCGCAGCACGCGGTGCTCACCGGTCTCGGGGTCGACGAAGGTGCCGTCCAGCCCGAAGCGGCAGGCCTGGAAGCGGTTGAAGGTGTAGGGCAGGTAGTCGTCCTCGCTGAGCGTGAACGGCTTCTCGACGGTGATCCAGCGCGCCAGGCACTGGAT
>NZ_JBDSQX010000095.1:0-4798 GCF_039929605.1 Roseateles sp. | reverse complement strand
CACCCCCCTTTGGAGGAGCCGAGAAGCGCAGGAGCCCGGGGCGCGAGCGCAGCGAGCCTCAAGCTCTGACTTCGCGCCGCCTGTTTGAACGCAGCGTAGCGAAGTGAGTTCGGCGCGGCCCCGGGTTCCGAGCATCGCAGGGCACCCCTCGAAGAGGGGCGACGGAACAGGGGCGACTTTTTGCCTTCTTTTTGGTCGCTCAAAAAGAAGGTCGCCCGCCGGGGCGAACTCCCGGCTGGGCCTAGGCATCAACCAGCCATGTTCGAAAGCAACCACCGACATCAGTTGCTCGCCGCGCTAGCCGCCGCATCCGCCGCACTCGGCGGCGCCAGCAGCACCTTCTCGCCGGCCTTCACGCCCTCCAGCACCTGCACCCGAGCCCCGTCCTGCAACCCCACCTTCACCTGCCTCGGCACCTGCTTGCCCGCCGCATCCAGCACAGTCACCGTGAAGCGCCCGTCCTTGCCCCGCTCGCCCAACGCGACGATGGGCATCGCCGGCACCTGCGTGACGGTGCCCGTCTCGATGTCGACCTGCACCGTCATGTCGCTGAACAGCGCGCGGTCGCGGTTGTCCACGTCGAACAGCACGTTGTAGAACACCGCGTTGCCCGCCCGCTCGGGCACCGGCTGGATGACACGCAGCTTGCCTTCGTAGCGCTTGCCCTCGCCCGACAGCGTCGAGAAGCGCGCCACCTGGCCCACTTTGATGGACTGGATGTCGGCCTCGGGCACCTTGGCGCGCACGGTGATGGTGTCCAGGTCGGCCAGCGTCAGCATGACCGGCGTGACCTGGATGGCGATGACGGTCTGGCCGGCCTGCACCGGCAGGTTGACGACGGTGCCGTCCATCGGCGCGGTGATGCGGGTATAGGACTGGCGCAGCTTGCGGTTGTCGAGGTCGGCCTCGAAACGAGCGACGGTGGCGGCCTGGCCGCGCAGCGCGGCCTCGATCTTGGCCAGGTCGGTCTCGGCCCGCTCCGCCTCGATAGCCGCGGTGGCCTGGCCGGCGAGCATCCGGCGCTGGCGCGCGACCTCGCGGCGCGAGGCCTCGGCGTCCACCTTGCTGCTGTCCAGCTGCGCACGGGCCTGGGCCAGCGCGGCCTCGGCCTGGGCGACGTCGCTGCGCGCCAGTTCGGGGTCGAGGCTGACGAGCAGGTCGCCCTTCTTCACCTGCTGGCCGAGCTGCACGTGCAGCGTCTGGATCTGGCCGCTGACCTGCGCGCCGACGTCGACCTTGGTCTTGGCCTGCAGCACGCCGGCGGCCTGCACGGCCTGCGTGATGTCGGCCAGCGTGACGACACCCGTGGGCGGCGTGGGCGGCGGCGGCGGCTTGCGCGTGGCCCACCAGGCGATGCCGGCCACGACGACGGCGATGACGATCAGGCGCGGGCGCCAACGCTTCAGGAATGCTTTCAATGTCCCTCCCAGTGTCTCGGGGTCTTGGCCCCGACTGCAAATGCGGTGCTCAGCGTAGCAGTCGCCAGCTACGCGTCCTCTTAACGCGCTGATCGTCTTGCGTGACGGCGCGCTTAGCGAAAGTCATGCGGGGTCAGGACTCGCCTGACCCGTGCGTCAACGGCTGTGCGACGTAAGCCTTGACAGCGGCGAAGCCGTGCTCACCCCCGGCGTCGCCGCGCCGCGCGCCGGCTTGGCGACGTCGTCCTCGCCGCCGGACAGTGCCGCGATGCTGTCCGGGTTGCGGCGCATGGCCACGCCCACCGCCAGGATGTCGATGACGAGCAGGTGCAGGATGCGGCTGATCATCGGCAGGTGGGTGGCGATGTCCTCGATGTGGTCGACGATCAGCGCCACGTCGGCCTTCTTGGCGAGAGGGCTCTGGCTGGCCGTGATGGCCACGACCTTGGCCCCGCGTTCCTGCGCCTTCTCGACGACCTGCAGCAGCTCCGGCAGCCGGCCACCGCTGCTGATGACGACGGCCACGTCGCCCTCGCGCAGCACGTCGGCCGCGAGCAGTTGCAGGCGCGGGTCGGTGTAGGCGCCGCAGGGCATGCCGAAGCGCAGGAACTTGAACTGCGCGTCCTGCGCCACCACGCCGTAGTGGCCGAGCGCGAAGAATTCGATGCGGCGGGCCGCGAGCAGCATCTCGGTGGCGCGGTCGATGGCGTCGCGGTTGAGATGGCTGCGCACCTGCAGGATGGCGCTGGCCGTGTTGCCCAGCACCTTGGCGCCCAGCTCCAGCATGGAGTCGTTGGTGTTGACCTGCGTGTGCGTCACCGGCACCGTGCCCGTCAGCCCCGAGGCCAGGCGCAGCTTGAAGTCCGACAGGCCTTCGCAGCCCAGCGAGCGGCAGAAGCGGATGACGGTCGGCTGGCTGACGCCGGCGGCGCGGGCGATCTCGGCGATGGGGTCGTTCAGCACGGAGCGTGGCTGGGCAAGCACCAGGTCCGCCACGCGCAACTCGGCCGGCGACAGCTCGCTGCGGGCGCGGCGGATCTGGCCCAGGATGGCCGAGCCGGGCGACGCCTGCAGGTTGCGCAGCTGGTTCTCCAGGATGGCCGACGCGCCCTTGAAGGTGGCGTGCTCGGCGGTGATGACGAAGGTCGGGATGGCCGAGACGTACTCGCGGAAGCGCCCCTTGTCTTCGAAGCGCTCGCGGAACGGGCTGCGGTCGAAATACTCGCCCAGCCGCGGCACGATGCCGCCACCGATGTAGATGCCGCCCAGCGAACCCAGCGTCACGGCCAGGTTGGCGGCGCAGGTGCCGAGCAGGCCGCAGAAGACCTCCAGCGTCTCCAGGCAGAGCGCGTCGTTCTCTTCGAGTGCGTGCTGCGTGATGGCGGGGGCCAGCAGCGGCTCGACCGTTGCACCGTTGCGGTCGGCCAGCGCGCGGTAGATCAGCTCCAGGCCGGGGCCGGAAATTAGGCGCTCATACGACACATGGTCCTGGTTCAGGCTCTTCCAGGCGAACTTCAGGATGTCCATCTCGCGTTCGTCACGCGGGCCGAAGTTGACGTGGCCGCCCTCGGTGCCCAGCGCGATCCAGCCTTCGCCCGCCGGGATCAGGCCCGACACGCCCAGGCCCGTGCCGGCGCCCAGCAGGCCGATGACGCTGGGCCGCCGCGCCTGGCCGCCACCGACCTGGTGTACGTCCACCTCGGCCAAGCGGGGCAGGGCCATGGCCAGCGCGGTGAAATCGTTGACGACGACGAGCGTGTCCAGCCCCAGCCGCTGGCGCATCTCGTCGATGGAGAACTGCCAGTGGTAATTGGTCATGCGCACCCGGTCGCCGTCCACCGGGTTGGCGATGGCGATGGCCGCGTGGGCGATTTGCTGCGCGCCGCCCTCCGGCCAGTTCAGGCCCCTCAGATAGGCGCTGACAGCGGCGTGGAAATCGGCGTGGTCGGCGCAGCGCAGCGAGGCGATCTGCGTGAACTCGCCGGGGCCGGTTTCCAGCGCGAAGCGGGCATAGGTGCCGCCAATGTCGGCAAGCAGACGGGGGCTGTCGAAACGGGGCATGGGCGCGCAGGCGGGGAAGCTGGAGGAGAGGAGCCGGCCGATTATTCAGCAGGCAGTGGAGGCGCCTTCAGCGGCCCGCGGGTTGTAGCTTCACTACAGCCCTCGCGGCAGGCGAGTTTCCCCAGGGAGAAGGCCCGCATGAACGATCAGGAAAGCAGATTGGGCAGAAGAGGGCAGTCGCGAGGGCGCACAACTATTGTCGCGGGGGTGTAGTTTTGCTACCGTCCGCCGCGCCGTAATTTCACCCTTCTCAAGCCCGTGTCCGCCAAAGCCCACTTCTCGAATCACCGGTCCCTCCGGTCCCTTTTCCCGCTGGCCGCCGGAGCACTGGCATGAGCGCCGCCTACCCGTGGCTGGTGGCCGATGTCGGTGGCACCAATGCCCGCTTCGGCACCGTGGCCGGCCCCGGCGCTGCGGTGGAGGACGTGCGCGTGCTGTCCGTGGCGGGCAATGCCGGCCCGGCGGCGGCCGTGCGTGCCTACCTGGCTGGCCGGGCGCCTGGCGCGCCGCAGCCACAGAGCGCGGCCTTCGCACTGGCCACGGCGCTGGAGGGCGACCACATCGAATTGACCAACGGCGCTTGGAGTTTTTCGCGTGCGGGCACGCAGGCCGAGTTGGGCCTGCAGACGCTGCTCTGCCTGAACGACTTCGAGGCCCAGGCGTTGTCGCTACCGCGGCTGAAGGGCCATCAGCTGCGGTCCTGGGGCGAGCCGCCTCCCGCCGTCGAAAGCGTGCCCACGGGCACCGTGATGGCGGTCATCGGGCCGGGCACCGGCTTGGGTGTGGGCGGCGTCGTGCGGGCACCGGGCCGCTGGCTGGCTTTGCCGGGCGAGGGCGGCCACGCCACGCTGGCGCCGGCCGATGACTTCGAAGGCGCCGTGCTGAGCCACGCGCGCCGCGAGTTCCCGCATGTGTCGGCCGAGCGCTTTCTGTCTGGCATCGGTCTGCCGGTGCTGTGCCGCTCGGTGGCGGCTGCGTTGGGCGGCGCGGAGGACGTGGCTTCGCTGTCGACCGAGCAGATCGTCGCTCGTGGCCTGTCCGGCGAGTCCGCCGCCTGCTCGCGCGCGCTGGACGTCTTCTGCGCAATGCTCGGCGGCTTTGCCGGCAACGTGGCGCTAACGCTGGGTTCGCGCGGCGGCGTCTTCATCGGTGGCGGCATCGTGCCGCGCCTGGGCGAGCGCTTCTTCCAGTCCGAATTCCGAGCCCGCTTCGAGGCCAAGGGCCGCTTCCAGTCCTTCCTGTCGACCGTTCCCACCGCGCTGATCATCGACACGCTGGCAGCCCTCTCGGGCGCCTCGCTGGCGCTCGAACAGGCAGGC
>NZ_JBDSQX010000094.1:0-30562 GCF_039929605.1 Roseateles sp. | reverse complement strand
TGGTAGATCCTTCACCTGGTCCTTGACCGCACTCCTGAACCTGCCGAGCAGGCTGGTCGGCGCATCGCCAGCAGTCTTGGTCTGCGGCACCTGGCTCGCCACATCGCGCACCGCCAGGTCCAGCGAGGCCTGCTGCGCCTGGTACTGCGGGGCCAGCATCTGCTGAAAAATCAGATCGCTGCCCAGGGTTACCAGGGGCACGGCAAACCGGGTCATCAGCAGCACCAAGACGATGCGGGACAGCCAGGCCTGCGGCCTGTCAAGCAGCACCAGCGTGGCCCACAACAGCAGCGCCCCCGACACCAGGGCGGACACGACCCCGTGTCCGCCCACGGCCAGCAGGATCTTCTGAATGCCAAAGGCCACGCTGGCTACCAGCATCAGGCTGGAGAACTGCTCCAGCAAATCGTTGATGGGGTCGAGCACCTGGCCCGGCGTCAAGGTCAGCCCGACGCCGAAGGGCTGGACCGACATCTCTGTCCCCTGCACCACCGAGATGATGGCGTTCAGCGTCCGCGCCGAGGCGAAGCTGATCAGCGCGCGTTTCAGACCGGCGTCAACCTGCGCATTGGCATGCGTCTGAAGCGGCGGATACCAGGCGCAGAACAACGCCGCGAAGGCCGTCGCGACGATGAAGACTCGTCGCAGATGCTTGAACGCGAATGCCATGACCGGATTTCCTCACAAGGGCTGAGCTGAGCCACGCCGCGAAGCAGCATCGACGGGGATGAGTGGATTGTGAGCGATGGTCTGCTGGACTTGCCGCACCGGTGAGCCACGGACAATCGGCGACCTGCGACTCATTGCCTTGGGGCTTGCCGATGTCCTCCGTTGTTGTTCACCGCATCCTTTTCTTCTGCCTGGGCAACATCTGCCGCAGCCCCACGGCCGAGGGCGTCATGCGCGCCAAGCTGAAGGCGGCCGGGCTGGACGTGGAGGTCGACTCCGCTGGCACTCACGGTTATCACATCGGCGCGCCGCCCGACGAACGCAGCCAGCAACACGCAGCGCAGCGCGGCTACGACCTCAGCGCCCTGCGCGCCCGCAAGCTGGTGGCCGAGGACTTCGCCCGCTTCGACCTCGTGCTGGCGATGGATGCGGACAACCTCGCCAACGCAGCGCGCCTGTGCCCACCGGGCCAGCAGCATCGGCTGAAGCTGCTGATGAGCTACGCGCCCGAGGCCGGCAACCCGCACGTGCCCGACCCGTACTACGGCGGCGCAGCGGGTTTCGATGAGGTGCTGGACTTGGTGGAAGCCGCCTGTGATGGGCTGATCGCCAGCGGCTTGCGCAAGACCACGGCCTGAATTCAGGGCGTCGGGTCGGCGTCCACGAGGCCCTTCAGCAACTCGCCCCAGCCTGCCGGCACCGGCCCACCCTGCTGCGCTGGAAAGCGCGGGGCGAGAGTCAGCTTGAGGGGCCCGTCAACCGGCGCTGCCTCCACCACCAGCGCGGGGAAGTCGAAGCGCCGCGCCGAGTAGGTCGGCACGACGGCGCCTGACAAGAGGGGCGTGCCGCCGACGTACAGCGTGAAGCAGGCGTCGGTCAGGAGCCGAGGCTCGGCCGGCAGGTCGCCGCCAGCGGGTTGCGAAAATCGCCCGCCAGACCACTGGACCAGCGCCGCCTCGGTGAGCCAGCGCGCCTTGAGCGGATCGGCGGCATCGGGCAACGCCAGGCGCTCGAAATCTGGCCAACGATGGGCGTTCTCGCACATCGACAGGATGCCAGGCCGGAACGCATGAAAGACCAGCACCCGCCAGGGCCGGTGGCTCTCGTGCCAGCGTCGCATCGCCTGGCGCTTGGGGGCATCGGCCGCGTACTGCGCGTGGACGCCGGCGTCGCTGTGCTGCATCTCGCGGGCCTTCGCGGCTCGCGCACGGTCCATCTCCTGGGTCGACTGCTGCGCGCAGGCCGCAGCCATCAAGACCGCAACCAACAAGGCGAGCAAGGCTGAAATTTTCATCAAAGGCTCAGCGCGACAGCGGCACAGCGGCACGCCGCCACGCGTAGACGAATTGCCGAGTGCCGCTGGAGACCACCAGCGACGGTTCACGCGGCATGCCATCCGAGCGAACGACGGCCAGCGTCACGCTGACACGGTGCTCGGCCGCCTGCACCAGCGAGACCAGCTTCAAGCCGCTGGCGGCGGCCGGCCCAATCGCCCACCCATCACCGGCCTCGCCGGGCAGGTCGAGCACCAGTTGGTCGTAGTCGGTCAGGGACAGCGGCTCGTTCTGTTGCGCGTCGCTGCGCCTGACGTCACGGCCGTACTTGAACTCTGGCGCCGCGCCGATGTCGAAGCGATACCACCGCGTCTCGCCGGCCTGGCTGATCTGCAGGTGAACGACGCCAGTCTTGGCCGCGCCGAAGCGCTTCCACGCATAGCCACGCATGGGCGGCAAGCCCGGCTCGGCGACGTGGCCGCCACCTTGGGCCGACAGCTCGCGGTAGCGCGGTTCGTCCAGCGCCACGAGGGTGTCCGACAGCGCGCCTTTCTCGATGAACTTGAGCGTGGACTTGTCCGGCACGAAGACCGAGATCAGGTCGCCGGCCCGCAGCACCCGTTCCTCAGGCGGCGCGGCCACGGCCAGCTTGGGCGGCTGGAGCAGCGGCAGCAGCACGATCTGGGCGCGCTCGTGGTCGATGAGCGCAGCCCAGGCCGGCGAGAGGGTCAGGCCCAGCCCCAGCGCGAGGGCGGCCGCGATGCGTCGGGAAAACGTCGGCGTGGTCATGGGCAGCACTGTGCCGCCAGCCTCGCAGCCGCGCGCCAGACGCAGGCCGCTGAGCGTGCGGAATGCCCTCAAACAGCCCAGCGTGCCCTAGCCCCGCATCGGCACTGCCGTCCCTTGCGGAGCCAGCGAGTTATTGCCCCAGCATTGCTCGTACTTCCAGCCGGTCAACTCCTCGGCCACGGCGCGGGCCTCGGCGGGGGCGTCGGCGATACGGCCACCGGCCTTGATGCGGGCGATTTCTTCCAGCAGCACCGCGTGGTTCTTGCGGTCGAGCTTCATCTGGGTCGTGTAGTAGATGCCGCCCAGCGCCAGCCCGATCACGCCCAGCGTGAAGATGCCGAGGATGGCGTTGATCGCCGTGCCCGGCTGCGTGGCCTGGCCGGACAGGAAGCCGAACTGGCCCAGCATCCAGCCCATGGCGAAAACGATGACCGAACGGGTGATCTTGCCGGCGAAGGTCATGGCGCCGGCATAGATGCCTTCACGCCGACGGCCGGTCAGCACTTCGTCGACATCGGCCAGGAAGGTGTAGACCGTCCAGGGGATGTAGTAGACGCCGCCGGTGCCCAGGCCGAACACCGCTGTGATGGCAAAGAGCGCGATGGCTGTGGTTTCCTTGGACCAGCCCAGATAGAACAGCGCGGCATAGGCCAGCACGCTGCCGCAGACGACGAGCAGCGCAATCCGGTAGGGCCGCGCAAAACCGAATTTGATGCACACGCCGATGAACAGCATGGTCGATATCAGCTGCATGACCGAGCTGAAACTGTTCAGATACCCAACGACCGATTTATCCTGCCCCATGCAGAAGACAATGAAGTAGGTGAATATCGACGCAAACAGCCATTCCGCGCCAAAGCCCAGTAGATACATGCCGAGGTGTTTGCGGAATATCTTCAGGTGGAAGGTGGACATCATGTCCGCGCTGAGCTTTTTCAGCGCCTGCCAAAGGCTGCCGGCGCGCTCCTGCACCACTTCGTGCGCGGGCCGCTCCCAGGAGTTGAAGTAGAGCAGCGTCAGGGCGGCGCACATGATCAGCGCGTAGATGATGCCCGTGAGCAGGAAGGGCGTGGCCGACTCCTTGCTGTAGATCAGGAACAGCTGGGCCGGGATGAAGGCCGCCAGGAAGTTGGCCCCCTTGCCGAACATGGCCTTCGAGCCCGTGAGTTTGGAGCGGACGGCGAAATCCGTGGTCATCTCGGTGGCCAGGGTTTCATAGGGAACCATGATCGAGGTATAGACGAGCTCGAAGAGGGCATACATGCTCAGGTAATACCAGAACCCGAAACCCTCGATCCACATCAGCGGATACAGCAGCACCAAAGGAATGCCGAGCAAAATGAAGAATCGCCGGCGCCCGAATTTGCGCCCCAATCGGGTGTTGTAGAAGTTGTCGCTGATATACCCCATCACCGGGTTGCTGATGGCGTCCAGGATGCTGGCCACGGAGAAGATCGTGGCTGCCTCAACGACCGTCAGCCCGCAAAAGGTGGTGTAGAAATACAGCAGCCAGGCTGCCGCGATGGCCAAGGCGCCGCTGCCCAGCAGGTTCGCACTGCCGTAGCTCAGCGTGTGCTTCATCGAGATGGTTCTGCGCATGACTTGCTGCTTCCTGCAAAATGGACTTCTGTTCCATTTTTTGTGAGCTGTGGTTTCATGGAAAGTATCCCATTTCCGAGTGCTGTGGGGCCTGCCGTGAACCCTGGCCGAACGCTGCGCCGGACGCGCCGCGAGTCGGCTTTCCTACGTTTCCACGGGGTAAACCGTATTTGTTCGCTCGGCGAACAAATTACGATTCAGCCGGCTCGCCCAGAGAGATACAAGTAAGAGACATGAACCCCATCAAGCCCCTGCTGGGCGCCCTGCTGCTGGCCGCCACGTCGGTCCAGGCAGCCCAGGCCGCTCCACCCACACCCACGCCTTACAGCTGGCGCCCGGTCGAGATCGTCGGCGGCGGCTTTGTCGACGGCATCGTCTTCCAGCCCGCCGTGCCCGGCCTGACCTACGCCCGCACCGACATGGGCGGCGCCTACCGCCGCGACACCGCCACCGGTCGCTGGCAGCCGCTGCTGGACTGGCTGCCGCTGGCGGACGTGAACCTGATGGGCGTCGAGAGCCTGGCCATCGACGCCAACAACCCCGACGCCCTCTACCTCGCCTGCGGCACCTACACCAACCCCGCCGTGCCCGACGGCGCCGTGCTGCGCTCCAACGACCGTGGCCGCACGTTCCAGCGCACCGACCTGCCCTTCAAGCTTGGCGGCAACGAGGGCGGGCGCGGCAACGGCGAGCGCCTGGCCGTGGACCCGAACGACGGCCGCGTGATCTACCTGGCCAGCCGCCTCGCCGGCCTGTGGCGCAGCGGCGATGCGGCTGCCAGTTTCCAGCGCGTCGGCGCCTTCCCCGACTCGGCCTGGCGCCGCAACGAGTCCGACGGCGCACCGCCCAGTTGGGGCGGCAGCGACGGCAAGGCGACGATCAACTTCGTCCTCTTCGACCCCACCAGCGGCACGCGCGGCCAGCCCAGCCGCACGATTTACTCGGGCGTGTCGGTTGTCGGCCGGCCCAGCCTCTGGGTGAGCCGCGACGCCGGCGCGACGTGGGCTGCCGTGCCCGGCGCGCCGACACAGCACCGCCCGATGCGCGCCGCGCTGGCGAGCGACGGTCAGCTCTACATCGCGTATGCGAGCGACCCTGGCCCGCACCGCATGCGCGATGGCTCGGTGTGGCGCTACGACGTGGGCAGGCAGGCCTGGGCCGACATCACGCCCGAGCGCCCCAGCGCCACGCAGCCCTTCGGCTATGCCACCGTCGCCGTCGACCCCACGAGCCCGCAGCGCCTGCTCGCCAGCACCGCCGGCCGTGGCAAGGGCGACGAGCTGTTCCGCAGCACCGACGGCGGCACCACCTGGCGGCCGCTGTTCACCGCCGCCAAGTTCGACGCCGCTGCGGCGCCTTACGTGGCCGACACGCCCCTGCACTGGCTCTACGACGTCAAGATCAACCCCGCCAACCCCGACCACGCCCTCTTCACCACCGGCTATGGCGGCTGGGAAACGCTGGACCTGACCCGTGCCGACAAGGGCGAACCGACGACGTGGCGGGTCATGGCCGCAGGCATCGAGGAGACCGTGGCGCTGGCCCTGCACAGCCCGACCCAGGGCGTGCCGCTGGTGACGGCCATCGGCGACTACTCCGGCTTCGTGCATGCCGACCTCGACAAGCCTGCCGCCGGCAACCCCAAGCCGCCCTTCTTTGGAAACACGCACGACGTGACCGGGGCTGAGGCGGCGCCCGAGGTCATCGTGCGTATCGGCAAGCCGCGCGATGGCGCCAAGAACCTCGGCTACTCGCTCGACGGCGGCGCCACCTGGCGCGAGCCGGCGACGGTGCCCGACGCCAAGTCCGGCGACGGCTTCATCGCCGTGTCGGCCGACGGCAAAGCCTGGGTGTGGACACCCAGGGGCGGCCTGCCCCACGTCAGCCACGACCACGGCGACACGTGGAAGGCGGTCAACGGCCTGCCCGCCGGCACCCGCGTCATCGCCGACCGCGTCAACCCCAAGCGCTTCCACGCGATGGCCTTGTTCGACGACAAGCTCTTCGCCAGTGACGACGGCGGCCTGAGCTTCAGCGCCAAGCCCTTGGCGTTGCCCGATGGCCCCGTGACGCGCGTCGCAGCGGGCCGCAACAACCGCAGCAACCGCGGCGACGACCGCGGCGGCCAGGACCGCCTCTACGCCACGCCCGGCCGCGAAGGGGACCTCTGGGTCGCTGCCTTTCATGGCCTGTACCGCGCCGGCAGCGGCCAGGCCTTCAAGCGCCTGCCCGGCGTGTCGGAAATCCACGCCTTCGGCTTCGGCCGTGCCGCTCCCGGCGCGAACGAGCCGGCCCTCTACCTTGTCGGCACCGTGACCGGCCAGTACGGCGTCTTCCGCTCCATCGACGGCGCAGCGAGCTGGCAGCGCATCAACGACGACGCGCACCAGTGGGGGCTCATCCTTCAAGTCAGCGGCGACCCCAAGGTCTTCGGCCGCGTCTACGTCGGCACGCACGGGCGGGGTGTGCAGTACGGCGACCCGAAGGCTCAGTAGCGCTGGCCCGGCTACGGCCGCCGCAGCGAAATCTTCACCAGCCGGTCCTCGGCGTCGAACAGGCTAACCAGCTCCAGCTGCAGCGGCCCGGCGGGCGTCTTGACCTCGCGCAGATGCCGCTGCAGCCGCTTGCGCGACTCGAAGCGCGTGTCGTCGCTGGCCGCGCCCAGCCGCTGCGCCACCTCGGCCGGTGTCATGCCGGGCGCCAGCGCCAACGCCGCCCGCACCCAGTCGTCGGGCAGCGCTTGCAGGGCCGCATCCGGCGGCGCAGCCGGGTCGTCCATCCACTCGAAGACGACGCGCGTGTCGTCCGGCCAGCTCGTGTCGCCGATGGGCAGGCGGAACATGCGCTCGCGCAGCGAAAAGCCCCAGTCGTAATCCTCGGCACCGCTGTCGCGCAGGCCGTGCAGCAGGCGCTCGCTGAGGGTCAGCCGCCGCTCGCCGTGCACCAGCGTGACGGCAAAGACGGGCCGGTCCGCAAAGTTGCTGGGGCTCCATTCGCGGTCCTCGCAGTCGTCGATGACCAGGGACCGCAGCCAGCCAAAACCGGTCGCCCCGCGCGCCACGCCGCTGCCATAGCCGACGCGGCATTGCAGCCGCAGGTCGCCCAGGCGGCGCTCGCCGTCTGGAATACCTGGCGTGCGGATGTCGGGCCGCCAGGTCACGCGGCCATCGGCCAGGCGGCTGCGCAGTTCGGTGCGCTCGGGGAGCTGATGCCAGGCGGGGTCGATGACGAAGCGGTCCTCGCCGTCCAGCGCCACCGGCTGCCGGCCGGCGGGTGTCATCAGGCCCAGCTCCAGGCGCTGCGTCGTCTCGGCCTGCGTACGCGCGTAGACCTTGAAGGTCAGCGCCGCGGCCGGCGCCAGCGCGCGGTACTGCGCGAACAGCGCCTCGGCCTTGAAGAGCTGGGCCAGCGTCTTCTTCTCCCGCGCTGTTGCCGACTCGCCTTGCACCTCGACACGGCCCAGTTGGGCGGGCGACGGCGCGGGCTGGGCCAGCGCGCAGGAGCAAGCCATCAGCGTCAATCCCAACGCCGACAGCCGCCAGCCGGCACGTTCACGCATGACGCCGCTCCGCACCCAACATCGTGATGAGGGCGACACGCAACGCTGCCGTATCACCGGCGTCGACGAGCGTCAGCCCCGATCCGGCGTCCAGGCCACAGGCTGGCGTCGCGATGACAGGCAGGCCTTGGGCCAAGGCTCTCAGCAGCAGCCACGGCGCGTGCTCGACATGCGCTGGCAGTACCACGGCCACAACGCCGTCGAGAGGGTCGCCCGCTGCCGCTCCGTCTAGCGTGATGCCCGGCCACGCCGCAGCATCGAGCCGGCCCAGCACGCGCAGCCGGCAGCCCAGCCCGGCCAACGCGACCGCGAGCTCAGGCGCGCCCTTGCGCGCGACCGCTGGCGCCGGGAACAGCAATAGCGGCGGTTGCCCGCAGTCCGGCGTTGCCAATGGCCGCGCGGACACGGTGGCCCATGGCAGGCGGGTAACCTTTTCGCCAAAAGCGCGGCCCAACACCGACGCCACGTCGGCATGCGGCGTGACGAGGCGCCGCGCCCGTGCCAACCCCTGCGCCTCGGCCGCCACCAGTTCAGGCGACGCGCGAAAGTCGCTGAGGCTGGCAGCCGGATGCCTTTGCGCGGCGAGGTCCAGCCGCGCATGGATCTCGTCGAACGGCAGCGAATGCGCCAGCACTTCGACCTCGCGTCCGTCCAGGGCGCCACACAACGCCAGATGCGGCAGCAGCGCCTGGTCGACGATGAGGCGGGTGTGCAGCGGCGTCAGCACGGCGGCATAGGCCTGCGCCAGCCAGCGCTGCGCATCCAGGATGGCCGCCTGCCGCCGGCCGCCACCGTGCCGCGCCCACAGGCGGCGCCACAGCGCGCCGCGCAAGCTGGTCGCTTTCGCGGCCCAGGCAACCTCGCTCCAGGCGCGCCCGCGCGGTCGCCAGAAAGCCAGCCGCAGCGGTACGGGCGCGAAATGCTCGGCCTGTCTCGCTGCCAGATAGCCCGCGAACTCAGGGCTCCAGGCGTCGAGCAGGGCGGCGGTGCGCGCGGACTGGCTGCGCAACCCCCGATGCTGCTCATGCCGAAAGCACTGCGTCTCCTGGCAGTCCAGGCAGCTGCGGGCCAGCGCCCGTGCAGGCCGCTGCGGCTGCATCACCACTGCACGGGCCGCAGGCGGCGCGTGCGAGCGCAAGCTGACGATGAGTTCGCGATCGTCCATCGTCACGTCGAGCCGCCACGCCGCGCGGGCGCGCAGCTTGAGGTCGATGTGGTGCCAGAACAGCGTCGCGTCGAGGCCTTGCTCCGGCGTGGCGTTGGTGCGGGCACTGTGCGCATGACGCTCGACAAACTCGATGCCCGCCCGCGCCGCCACGGCGGCCAACGCATTCGACAACTGGCAGATGCCGCCCGCAACCGTCGGCACGATGCAGCCTTCCCGGATCTCGCGGCCAACGACGAAACCGCGACGGGCGCTCGGCCGCCCCAGCTGTGCCCAGAAACTCAGCACGCCGCCCGCTCGGATCTCCACCGCCTGGAAGGCCTTGATGGCCAATCTCAGGTTCTCGACCTTGCCCGCAGTCAGCGAAAACTCGGCGTCATCGCCATCGGTCCACAAGGGGCTCCGATGCTGGGCGACGACAGGCGCATCGGCCAGCGCTCCGGCAGCAGGCCAGCGCACGGCCGATGGCGACAAGGCGTACATCACCAGCGAGCGTAGGCTCAGCAGACGCGTGCGCAGCCAGAAGCTCAGCGCGTCCCGGCGCCTGGGCAGGCGCCAGGACTCCGCCGTCATGCGACGCCTGCGAACGCGTCCCGCGTCAGGTTCTCGGGCGCCTCGCCCGCCGCGCGGCAGGCCACGTCGTCCTCGATGCGGATGCCGCCGTAGCGCGACAGGCGCTCGACGACGGCCCAGTCCACCTGAGCCGAGTTCTTCGACGCGCGCAGCTCGCGCAGCAGCATGGGGATGAAGTACAGCCCAGGCTCGATGGTGACCACCATGCCGGCCTGCAGCGGCCGCGTCAGACGCAGGTAGCGGTGACCCTCGGGCTTGTCCGCCACGCCGCCGTCCTGGCTGGCCATGAAGCCGCCCACGTCGTGCACCTGCAGGCCCAGCAGATGGCCGATGCCGTGCGGGAAGAAGGGCTTGGTGACGCCTTCCTCGACCATGGCCTCTTCGCTCATGCCGTTGACGATACCCGCGCCGCGCAGCACGCGTGCCGTGCGGCGGTGGGCGCTGAGGTGGATGTCGCGGTAGTCCACGCCCTCGCGCACCTCGTCGACGAGGCCGAGCTGCTCGACCTCCATCGCCGCGATCAACGCCGCGAACTCGTCGTGGCCCGAGACATTTGGATTGGCCCAGGTGCGCGTGATGTCGCTGGCATAACCGTTCACCTGAGCGCCAGCGTCGATGAGGAAGCTACGCGACTGGGGCGGCGGGCTCTCGTCCTGGTACTGGTAGTGCAGCACGGCGGCGTGCTCGTTGAGGCCGACGATGTTGCCGTAGGGCAGGTCGCGGTCGGTGTGGCCGCTGGCGACGAGATAGGCACGGTGGATCTCGGCCTCGCTGGCGCCGGCCAGGAAGGCCTGCCGCGCAGCCCGGTGCGCCGGTACCGCACGGCGCTGGGCGGCGCGCATCTGCTCCAGCTCGTAGGGGCTCTTCACGCCGCGCGCCCAGTGCAGCAGGTTCAGCAGCGGCTCGGGGTTGTTGGGCGTGATGCCGGGCAATGCCGAGTCCGCCTCGCCGATGACGGCCGTGCGCGGCGTGACGAGATCGGCCAGCGCCTTGGCCGCCTCCTCGGGCTCGCGGATGACGACCAGCTCGACCGCATCCACCCACTCGCCGCTCGGCGCGCTGGGCTGCACATGCCAGTAGTCCTCGGGCTGGAAGTAGACGACGCGCGGCTTCCTGCCCCGCCGCACGGCCAGCCACGAATGCGGGTGGTTGGTCAGCGGCAGCCAGTGCTTGAAATGCGGGTTGGGCTGGAAGAGGTAGGGCCGGTCGTCGAGGAAGGCGTACTTCTCGATGCCGGAGGCGATGAGCAGCGTGTCGAAGCCGGTGCGTTCGAGTGCGCTTTCCGCCTGCCGTTGCAGCGTGGCGAGGTGGTCGAGGTAGAGGCTCATGGCCGTTCGCTCACTTGCGCACGTAGGTCAGCTTCTTGGTGCCGCCATCGCAGCTGCCGACGACCTTCGCCTCGCCGACCCTGTCGTTGTCGACGGCGGTCAGCTCATAGCCCTTGACGCCCTTCTCATCGAGCTTGGCGGCGATCTCGGCCTTGAGTTCGTCGCAGGGCTTGGGGGCGGCGTGGGCGGCTTGAGTGAGCAGCAGCGCGGCGGTAGACAGGATCAGCAGGGTGGGCTTGGACATGGCGGTTTTGCTTGCTTGTGGCAATGGGGAGTTTGGATTGTGGGACAGGCTTGGCTGTTCGCATGGGCTTCGCGGAGAGGCGCGTGACGTGCCAAGGCCCATGCCGGGAGTCCGCCCCGGCGGGCGGGTAACTTTTCTCTGTCGCGCCAGAGCAAAGTCACCAAAAGAGAGGCGCTCAATGCAATCCGCACTCGAGCGGCATGAAGCGCTCGCGATGCTCGAACCGAGCCGTGCCTCGAAGCGAACCGCTGCGCTCTCGCTGCTGTCCTTGTCACCAGCACCATCCATCGCGCCGCTTGCCCGCCTAACGCGCGGCTGCACGCCGTGCTCACGAGCAATACCGAAGACAGCGTCGCTCGGGCGACGCGGCATTTGCATTCCTGGTGAGCCCGGCGTGCAGCCGGCGTTAAGCGGCGTGCTGGCACGGGCAGTAGCACTCGTCACAAGGACAGCAGCGAGAGCGCAGCGGGTCGCGTGTGGGCACGGTCCAGTGCCAAGCCCGCCACCCCGCTGGCGTGCGGATTCAGGGCCTCTTCTTTGGTGACTTTCTTCTGGCCCCGCAGAAGAAAGTTACCCGCCCGCCGGGGCGGACTCCCGGCAATGCATCGGGTCGCAAAAGCTCTCCGCAAAAGCATCCAAATCCAAATCCAAATCCAAACCCGTCACCCCTCCCGATCCCAAACCACCCCCTCCTCCGTCAACATCGCATCCAGCGGCATGTCCAACGAACTCGGCTTCAGCAACGGCAGAAACCCATGCGCATACCCGATCCCCACCGACGCCGGCCTCGGGTCCATCTCCGACAGCGTCTTGTCCATGAAGCCGCCGCCATAGCCCAACCGCAAACCCGCAGGCCCGAAGCCCAGGCAGGGCACCAGCATCAGCTGCGGCTTGAACTCCTCGGTGCCCTTGGGCTTGGGGATGTGGAAGGCGTCTTCCTCCATCGGGCAGCCGGGGTACCAGACATGAAAGCGCAGCGTGCCGTGGTCCTTGTCTACCACCGGCAGGCCGATGCGGCGGTGGGGGTGGGTCTCGCCCCAGCGGTAGAGGGCGGGCAGCGGGTCGAACTCGCCCTTGATGGGCCAGTAGGCGCCGATCGTCGTCTCCTGCCTGCGCAGCAGCCAGACGCTCAGCACCTCCTGCAACTCGGCGGCCAGCTCCAGCCGGTTGGGCAGGGCCAGGCGTTGTTCGATCAGCTTGTGCCGGATGGCGGCGCGGTCGTTGGCGTCCAAGGGCGTAGCCTCCTCGCTGGCCTGTGAATCCAGCCATTGTGGGCCAAGGCCCTGGGTCGGTAGAGTCGCCCCCTTGCAACGACTTGGCAACAGTCAGGCAGACGGATAAAACATGCTGAACCGAATCAACCAGCTCAGTGAATCAAACGGCGCCCTCCAGCCGGGCAAGGGGCTGATCAGCGGCGTCATCGCGCTGTCGCTGGCCATCCTGTGCTTCCTGGGCGTGCTGGCCTTTCACTTCCCCGAATATCTGACGACGCCGCAGCTGCGCCAGTCCTATGACGTCGACGTGATCCGCCGCTTGCTGTACTGGGCGCTGGTGCTGGCGGGCGGGCTGGCGCTGTTCAACATCGTCTTCAGCCGCTCGCGCTGGCTGGCGCTGTGGACCTTCGTGCTGCTGGGCTTGGCGCTCGCCCTGGGCGGCCACAAGGTGGAGGTGGACCCGAACTTCCCCGCCGACACGCCCTACATCGGCCTGGACTGGTTCATCCTCGACCTGCTGGGCTCGACGCTGATCTTCGTCTTCATCGAGAAGCTGTTCGCGCTGCGCCGCGACCAGCCAGTGTTCCGCCCCGAGTGGCAGACGGATTTCCACCACTTCATCGTCAACCACCTGGCCGTGGGCTTCGTGCTGCTGGCCACCAACCTGCTGGTGCACAAGCTGTTCGGCTGGGCGGCCAAGGACGGCATCCGCGCCTGGGTGCAGGACCTGCCTTTTGTCGTCGCGCTGCTGCTCATCATCCTGGTGGCCGACCTGGTGCAGTACTGGACGCACCGGGCCTATCACGAGGTGCCAACGCTGTGGCGGCTGCACGCGGTGCACCACAGCGTGAAGAGCATGGACTGGCTGGCCGGCTCACGCCAGCACATCCTGGAGCTGGTCATCACGCGCACGCTGGTGCTGGCACCGATCTTCGTGCTGGGCTTCAGCAAGGAGGTGATCGACGCCTACATCGTCGTCGTCGGCTTCCAGGCCGTGTTCAACCACGCCAACGTCAGCGTGCGGCTGGGGCCGCTGCGCTACGTCATCGTGACGCCCAACTTCCACCACTGGCACCACTCGCAGGACAAGGAGGCGCTGGACAAGAACTACGCGGCCCACTTCGCCTTCCTGGACCATCTCTTCGGCACTGCCGTGCAGTCAGAGCGCAAGTGGCCAGAGCATTACGGCGTGTTGGGTGACTACGTGCCGGACGGCTTCCTGAAGCAACTGCACTTTCCGTTCACCTGGAAAGGCTGATCGCTCTCTATGGACGCTTTCACTGATCTCTGCGTCGAGCTGTTGTCACCGCTCGGCCCCGCGCGTACACGGCGCATGTTCGGCGGCCAGGGCATCTACATCGACGGGCTGTTCGTGGCTCTCGTCTTTGGCAGCCAGCTCTTTCTGAAGGTCGACAACACGACGCGCGAGCGTTTCGTCGCCGCCGGCTGCTCGCCCTTCACCTACCCGAACAAGGACGGCGAGCGCATCGTGGTGAGCTATTACGGCCCGCCGGAAGAGGCGCTGGAATCACCGCCGCTGATGCTGCCCTGGGCACGGCTGGCATTGGAGGCCGCGCTGCGCGCAGCGAACGCCAAGACAATGCCCAAGCCGAAGAAATCAACGGCCACCGCGAAGCGGGCGGCCAGATCTGCTGGTGAGGAATCAGCCGCCGTCGCGAAGCGGGCGGCCAAGAAGATACCCGGGGGTTCAGCCGCCAAAAAGCCGGCCGCCAAAAAGACCGCGGCTCGCCGAGGCTGAGCAGGGCGGCACCAGCAGCTCGAAATCCGCCGCCGGCCACGCTTCCAACACCGCCGTCTGACCCGCCGCCAGCGCCACGGCCTCGCCGGCTTCGAGCCACTTGTCTTCAGCCGGCTGGTCGGTCGTGCCGGACAGCGTCAGCCAGACGCGGCCCCGGGCCACCGCCAGGCGGCGCGCCTCGGCACCACCGGCCAGGGTCATGGCCCGGCCACCGTCCAAATGCCATACAGATTGCGCGTCGCTCATGATGAGACTCCTGGGTTGATGTGCGGGATTCTCCTTAGATGCCCCAGGGCGGTCCAATGACTCCGCCGCGCGGATTGATACCATCCGCGCATGAATACGCCCTTGCAGCCTTTACGCCAGAGGCCCCTGTCCATCGGCCCGCTGCGCGCCTTCGAGGCCGTCGCCCGGCTGCTGTCCTTCCGCGCTGCGGCCGAGGAGCTGAGCCTGACGCAGTCCGCCATCAGCCGGCAGATCCAGTCGCTGGAAGAAGAAATCGGCTGCACCCTCTTCCTGCGCGGCACGCGCAAGGTGGAGCTGTCCAGCGAGGGCGCGGTGCTGCTGCCCACGGCGATTGCCGTGCTCTCCAAGCTGGACCAGACCGTGCGCCAGATGCGCCGCACGCGCGGCCGGCGCGTCGTCAACGTGACCACCTTCGCCTCCTTCGCGTCGCTGTGGCTCATCCCCCGGCTGTGCGATTTCCAGAAGCACCACCCGGACATTGACATCCGCGTGTCGGCCGCCGATGGCCTGGCCGACATGGAGGACGGCGAGCACGACCTGGCGCTGCGCTACATCGCCGGCGCGGGCGTCAAGGCTGCGGGCGAGTTGATGTTCGAGGAGACGGTGTCGCCCGTGGTCAGCCCCTGGTACGCCGAGGCCACGCGCAGCGGCCGGCTGCCCGTGCTCCGCCGCCCGGGCGACCTGGCGGCCCACGCGCTGACCGAGGAAGACGACGCGCGGCCCAGCGCCGAGTTCCTGTCCTGGCGGCACTGGCTGACCCGCCAGCACGAGCACGACCTGCAGCCGCTGCGCTGGATGTATTTCAACTTCACCTACCAGCAGATCCAGGCTGCATTGGCCGGCCAGGGCGTGGCGCTGGCGCGCTTGCCGCTGGTGCACGAACACCTGAAGCGCGCCGAACTGGTGGAACCCTTCGGCGCCGCCGGCCGGCTGACCAGCCCCTACGCCTACTGGCTCATGCCCGCCCCGGCTGCCACCTCGCGGCCCGAGGTGCAGCAGTTTGCGGACTGGGTGCGCGAGCAGGCGGCGATCACGCGGGATCAGCTCGCCAGCGTCTGACTTGCCATCACCTGCGCCAGCCCCTCCGCCAGCGCGGGTCGGGATTTCTCAGTCGGGCGCAATGAGTTCGCGCTCGGTCAGGATCAGCGTCAGCGCGCGGTCATGGGCCTCGACGGCGAAATGGGTCTCGGCCGCCGACCACGCCAGGCCGATGGCCGTGACGCCGGGGTGCGCGGCCAGCCAGCGATCGAAGTAGCCGCCGCCGTAGCCCAGCCGAAAGCCCTCGCGGGTGAAGCCGACGCAGGGCACGAGGACGACATCGGGCACCACGACGGCGCCGGTGCTGGTGGCGATGCCGCATTCGTCCTGGGCCGTGGGCTCGGCGCCGTCCCAGCGGCGAAACACCATCTCGGCCGGCTCGCGACGGGCGAAGGGCAGCGCGCGTGGGAAGGGCCAGTCGCCGGGGTCGAACTCGCCGGCCAGCGGCCAGTAGACGCCCAGCAGCTCAGGCTCCAGCTGTTCCAGCAGGCTGCTCAGCGACTGGCGCACCGCGTGCCCGGCCGCCTGGAAGGCCGGCGTCGCGGCAAAGGTGCGGCGCTCGGCCAGCAGGCTGCGGCGCAGGTCGGAGCGGTCGTGGGGAGCAGCAGCGGTCATGGGCGTGCGTCGGTGGAGTCGGCGCCCATTGGAACCATGAGAGAAATCCCAAAAAGACGACGCCCCCGACAGCGCAAGGCCATCGGGGGCGTTCGGGGCGGTGCGCTTCAGCGGCGACGCCGCAGCGCGGACAGGCCAGCCAACCCGGCAAAGCCGCCCAGCATCAGCGCCCAACTCGCGGGCTCGGGCACCGGTACGGCGGTGACGTTGGCGAGAACGAGACCGTGATCCTGATAGTTGAAATCGGCGCCGGTGCCGGGCAGGTCCTCGAAGGCGATGAGCAGGCCGCCCGGCAGCGTGGCGTCGCCCGCGTAGGAAGACACCCAGACGTGGTTGACGTTGGCGCCGTTGACTCCGTCGTGGTTCAGGCTCGCGTCGCTGTAGTAGCGCGCCGGGGCTGCGGCCACGTCGAGGAAGAACACCAGCTTGTCGCCCGCCAGCGCATTGCCGAGCACCAGGCTTTCGCCATAGGCGCTGCCGTGATTGCTCAGGCCGATCGGGCCGTCGACGCCGTTGATGCTCAGGCCCACCAGCGCGGTGAAGCCGCCGGACCAGCCGGTGTAGTAGCCCGTTACCGGGCCGTCGGCGATGGCTACGAAGCTCACCGTGATCGGCGCCTGGCCCGACCCGCCCGAATCACCGTAAGTTGCCGGGACGGCCCAGGCGCTCAGGCTGAGCAGCGCGGCGGCCGCAGCCAGCATGGTGTGTTGAACAATCTTCTTCACGGCTTGTCTCCTCTTCGGGTTGAAAGGCCAGGATAGAGAATGGATAGCGCTATCACCAGCCCTAAGACAAGGCGAACACCCCAAACAGGTGGAGTGGGCCGGCACTGGGTTAAATTGCCTCGCTTGGGCGGGCGTGGTCATGAATCAAATGGGTGAGCGGTTTTTTAGAGCGGTCCTGGGGCTGCTGATGGCCATCGCGTTGGGGGCTCCCGTGATCGCGGCGGCAGCGACAGCGATGGACAACGACCTCGCCGTGCAGGCCCGCGAGGCCTGGGTCAAGCGCGACCGCAAGCGCCTGTCCAGCCTTGTCGACGCGGCCCGCGCGCAAAGCCACCCGCTAGCCGGCTGGGTCGAGTATTTCGACCTGAACGCCCGCCTGGCCGAGGTGCGGCAGCCGGAGATGGACGCCTTCTATGCGCGCTTCCCCGGCAGCTACGTGGAAGACCGGCTGCGCAACGACTGGCTGCTGGAGCTGGGCCGCCGCCGCGACTGGGCCAACTTCCGCCGTGACCACGCCAGCTACCTGATGCGCGACGACCGCGAGGTCGCCTGCTACGCGCTGCTGGCCGACCATCTGGCCGGCAGCAAGATCAATGCGGATGCGGCCCTCGCCGCGTGGATGGCGCAGAAGGACGGCGACGACGGCTGCAACCTGCTGGCCAGCACCTTCGTCGATGCCGGCCTCTTCAAGCCCGACACGCTGTGGGCCAAGGCCCGCCAGGCCATCGAACAGAGCAAGCCGCGCGCCGCGAAGCAAGCCGTGGCGCTGCTTGCAGCCAAGCCGCTGGACCAGAAGCTCGCCGAGCTGCAGGACAACGCCGGTCGCTACCTGACGCGCAAGGCCCGCACCGCGCCGCGTGCCGAGGCGGAGCTGACGGCCCTGGCCCTGGCCCGCGTTGCCGCCTCCGACCCGGACCAGGCCGGCGACGTGCTGCAGGACAAGTGGAGCAAGCTGCCCAAGGACCTACAGGCCTGGTTGTGGGCGCAGATCGGCCGCCAGTCCGCGCTGCGGCTGCAGGACGACGCGCTGCGCGCCTTCGAGCGCGGCTACAAGCTCGCGCCCGATGCCCCGCTGAGCGACGACACGCTCGCCTGGGCCGCGCGCGCCGCACTGCGCGCCAAGGTGCCGGCCGTGGCCCTGCGCGC
Source organism: Roseateles sp. (assembly GCF_039929605.1). Lineage (GTDB taxonomy): Bacteria > Pseudomonadota > Gammaproteobacteria > Burkholderiales > Burkholderiaceae_C > Pelomonas. The sequence continues at coordinate 12,619 of NZ_JBDSQX010000094.1, read as the reverse complement.
CATCGAGCAAATGAGCACGGCCGAGCAACGCGACCCGGCCTGGGTCTACTGGCGGGCGCGCGCCACGCGCATGCAGGGCGATGCCGCAGCGGCGCGCGCCCAACTCGCCGCACTGGCGACGACGCCGCTGAACTACTTCGGCCGCCTGGCCGCCGAGGACCTGGCTTTGCCGACGCCACTGCCGCAGGTGCCCGCGCCGCTGACGGCCGACGAACGCCGCGCCGCGCGCAGCCACGCCGGCCTGACGCGGGCGCTTCAGCTCATCGACCTCGGCATGCGCAGCGAAGGCGTTCGCGAGTGGAACTTCTCGCTGCGCGGCATGGGCGACCGCGCGCTGCTCGCCGCCGCGCAGGAGGCCTGCGACCGCGAGGTGTGGGACCGCTGCATCAACACCAGCGAGCGCACCAAGGCCGAGATCGACATCGCCCAGCGCTACCCCCTGCCGCACCGTGCCGAGCTGGTGCGCGAGGCGCGGGCCGCTGGGCTGGACGCGGCCTATGTCTACGGCCTGATCCGCCAGGAATCGCGCTTCGTGCTGGACGCGCGCTCCAATGTCGGCGCGGCCGGGCTGATGCAGGTGATGCCGGCCACGGCCAAGTGGACGGCCAAGAAGGCCGGGCTGAACTACAGCCCCGACCTGATGCACGACCGCGACTTCAATCTGCGCATCGGCACCCATTACCTGAAGCTGGTGCTGGAGCGTTTCGACGGTGCCCAAGCGCTGGCCGCCGCCGCCTACAACGCCGGCCCCGGGCGGCCCGCGCGCTGGCGTGACGGCCCGGTCATTGACGCGGCCATCTGGGCCGAGAACATCCCCTTCCACGAGACGCGCGACTACGTCCGCAAGGTGCTGCTCGGCGGCGCCGTCTACGCGCAGGTGCTGGGCCTGCCCGCCACCCGGCTGCGCGAGCGCCTGGGCACCAGCGTCGGCCCGGCAGGTGCGCGCGCGGCGGATGTCAGCGACGTGCCGCCGGCCGCCGTGGGAGGGTCCTGATCATGGCCTTGTCGGTACTCATCCTCGGCGGCAGCGGCTTTGTCGGCCGCGCGCTGTGCGAGCAGCTGACGCGCCGCCTGGGCGCCGGCGCGCGCATCACTGTGCCGACGCGGCGGCTACCGCATGCGCAGGCCGTGCAGAGCTTGCCCGGCGTCACCGTGCTGCAGGCCGATGTCTTTCGCGACCTGCCGGCGCTGGTACAAGGCCACGATGCTGTCGTCAACCTCGTCGCCATCCTGCAGGGCAGCGCGGCAGCCTTTGAGCATGCGCATGTGGAGCTGCCCCGGCGTATCGCGGCGGCGATGAATGCAGCCGGCGTGCGCCGCCTCGTGCACGTCAGCGCGCTGGGCGTTGCTGAGCATGCACCGTCGCGTTATCTGCGCAGCAAGGCGGCCGGCGAGGCGGTGCTGCAGGTCGCCACGCAGACCGGCGCGCTGGACCTGACGCTGCTGCGACCGTCGCTGGTGTTTGGCGAGGGTGACAGGAGCGTCAACCTGTTTGCGCGGCTGCAGCGGCTGTTCCCGCTGATGCCCTTGGGTGGCGCTGACGCGCGCCTGCAACCCGTCTGGGTGCAAGACCTGGCACAGGCACTGGTGGAGGTGCTGCTGCGCCGCGAGGCCATAGCCCAGACCTACGAGATTGCCGGCCCGCGCGAGCTGACGTTGGGCGAGCTGGTGCGGCTGGCGGGCCGCATGTCGGAGCACGAGCGGGCTGTGCTGCCGCTGCCCGGCCCGCTGGCGACGCTGCAGGCCCTGGCCATGGAGTGTTTGCCGGGTGAGCCGCTGCTGTCGCGCGACAACCTCGCCTCGCTGAGCGTGCCCAACGTACCGACCGGCGGCCTGCCCGGCTTGGCCGAACTGGGCATCGCGGCAGCCTCGCTGGAGGCGGTGCTGCCGGGCTATCTGTCGCCCGGCAACGGCATTGCGCGGCTGGACGCCTGGCGCGCCAGACATTAATCCGTTGCGGATTGCTCATCGCCGAGATGACTCGGCGCGCCTAAGCTGGCCGGCCCCTTCGGACGGTCCCATGAAGCTCTACATCGGCAACAAGAACTACTCATCCTGGTCCATGCGCAGCGGCGTGCTGCTGGCGGCCTTCGGCATTCCCTTTGAAGAGGTCAAGCTGCGCTTCGACTTCAGCGCGGGCTCGGAGTGGACCCGCGTCATCGCCGGCATCACGCCGACCAAGCGCGTGCCCGTGATCGTCGAGGCCGATGGCTTCACCGTGTGGGACACGCTGGCCATCACCGAGTACGTGGCCGACCGCCACCCCGACCACGCCATCTGGCCGCGCGCCGCGAAGGCCCGGGCGCGGGCGCGCAGCCTGTGCGCCGAGATGCACGCCGGCTTTGGGCGGCTGCGCAATGTCTGCCCGATGAACATCGAGGCCTTCTTCCCCGAGATCGGCGCCAAGTTTTGGGCCGAGGACGAGGCCTTGCGCGCCGACGTGGCGCGGCTGGAGGCGGCCTGGAGCGAGTCGCTTGCAGCCAGCGGCGGACCTTTCCTGTTTGGCGAGTTCAGCGCGGCCGATGCCTATTTCTCGCCCGTGGCGGTGCGGCTGAGTCGCTTCGGTTTGCCGGTGTCAGATGCTGCTGCGGCGTATCGCGATGCGCTGCTGGCGCACCCGGCGGTGGAGGACTGGATTGCCGAGGCGCTGCGGGAGCGGGACTTCGTGCCGGAGGATGAGCCGTATCGGACGGAGCGCTGAGCGTGTTGGAGTTGCGGCAGAGTTGTGAGCACTGTGCGGTGGTGCTGCCGCCGGAGTCGGTAGAGGCTCGCATCTGCAGCTTTGAGTGCACGTTCTGTGCGGGCTGCGTGGACGGTGTGCTGGCGAACGTCTGTCCCAATTGCGGCGGCGGGTTTGTGCCGCGGCCGGTGAGGCCGGCGAAGAACTGGCAAGGCGACAACCACCTGGGCACCTACCCGGCGCGCACCGAACCCAAGCACCGGCCCGTGGACCTGGCCGCACACGCACGCCTCGTCCAGGCCCTGAACGACCTGCCGCCCCAACTGCGCTGATCCCCATGACCACTCTTCACGGCTTCTCCCAATCCGGCAACACCTACAAGGTCGCGCTGATGCTGCAGGCGTTGCAGCTGCCCTGGACCGCCCGGCACGTGCCGCTGGCCGAGTTCGCGACCGGCCTGACGCGCTCCGATCCCTGGCGGCAGGCCGAGAACGAGATGGGCGAGGTGCCCATCCTGGAGTTGGACGGCAAGCGCCTCACACAGTCGGCCGCCATCCTGTTGCACCTGGCCCAGCGCCATGGCCAGTACGGCGGTGCGGATGACGACGAGCGCCAGGATGTGCTGCGCTGGCTGTTCTTCGACAACCACAAGTTCACCAGCTACTTCGCGACCTACCGCTTCATGAAGTCGTTCGCGGGCACGCCACCCGACCCCACGCTGATGGCCTGGTTCAAGGGCCGCATCGACAACGCCTTCGGCATCGTCGAGAAGCATCTCACCGGCCGGCAGTTCATCGTCGGCGATGCGCCCACCATCGCCGACATCTCGCTGGCGGGCTACCAGTTCTTCCCGGTCGAGGAAAGCGGCATAGCCGTCGCCGCGCAGTACCCGGCCATCGCCGCATGGCGTGATCGGCTGAAAACCGCACTGCCCGGCTGGAAGCCGCCCTACGAGTTGCTGCCGGGGGAGCAGGTGGCGCCGCGCTGGTGAATCTGAGCCGGCATGGCGGCCGATACTCGCGCCATGCCCTCCTTCGCACTGACCGCACGCCCTGACTGGCTGGCCCCGGTGGCCTGCACGGCACTGCTGGCGCTGACCTTTGCCGCACCGGCCGCGCCGGGGGATTGCGGCGAAGTGACCATCAAGTCCATTCAAGTGCCGACCAGGCGCCCGGAATCCTGCATCGCCGTGCAACTGCAGCACGCCACCGTCGTGCTGGACAAGGCGCTGGCGGACGCCCATGCCAAAGGCCTCGTGGCGTCTCATCCGGGCGACGACCACCACTCGAGGTGGACGATCAAACAAGCCCGCGATCTGCTTCAGATGGTGACGCCGCGCGGAACACTGGATTCGTGTGCCACCGTGGATGGCCGGGGTCGACGGGGCGATTGGGAGTCCTACGTCGCGCTGCAGATCGACGAAGGCCATGCCGTCGTCCATCCCACCGGCGCGGATGCTCCCGTCAACGTCGTCGCGGTCCGCGAACGGTCCATGGGCTGTTCGACCAGCCTCGGCGGCACCTCCTCCCGCTTCTATGGCATCCCGGGTGGCCGCTGGTTTCTCCTTTTTCTGACAGGCATTTCCTGAGACGCGAGTCGGCATCGCACCATGTCTTCTTCCTTCCAAACCTACCTCGTCGGCGGCGCCGTCCGCGACCGCCTGCTCGGCCTGCCCGTGCAGGACCGCGACTGGGTCGTCGTTGGCGCATCCCCGCAAGACCTGCTGAACGCCAGCTACCTGCCCGTCGGCAAGGACTTCCCCGTCTTCCTGCACCCCAAGACGCATGAAGAAGTGGCCCTCGCCCGCACCGAACGCAAGACGGCCGCCGGCTATCACGGCTTTGCCGTCCACGCGGCGCCCGACGTGACGCTGGAGCAAGACCTGGCCCGCCGCGACCTGACCATCAACGCGATGGCCCAGGACGACCAAGGCAAGGTCATCGACCCCTACAACGGCCAGCACGACATCCAGCAGAAAACACTGCGCCACGTCTCCCCCGCCTTCGCCGAAGACCCGGTGCGCATCCTGCGCCTGGCCCGCTTCGCCGCGCGCTTTGCGGACTTCACCGTCGCGCCCGAAACCGTCGAGCTGATGCGCAGCATGGTGGCCGCCGGCGAGGTGGACGCGCTCGTGGCCGAGCGCGTCTGGCAGGAACTGGCGCGCGGGCTGATGGAGAAGAAGCCCTCACGCATGCTGCAGGTGCTGCGCGAAGCCGGCGCGCTGCAGAAGCTCTTGCCAGAAGTCGAGGCCCTCTTCGGCGTGCCCCAGCCCGAGGCTCACCACCCCGAGATCGACACCGGCATCCACCTGTTGATGGTGCTGGACCAGTGCGCCCTGCAGGGCGCGCCGTTGACCGTGCGCTACGCCTGCCTCTGCCACGACCTAGGCAAGGGCACGACGCGCAAGGAAGAGCTGCCGCGCCACATCGCCCACGAGGTGCGCAGCGAGAAGCTGGCGCGCGGTGTGAGCGAGCGCTGGAAGGTACCTACCGACTGCCGCGAGCTGGCCGAGCTCGTTGCGCGCGAGCACACCCATGTGCACCAGAGCAGCGGCTTCAGTGCCGAGGCGCGGCTGCGCCTGCTGGAGCGCTGCGACGCCTGGCGCCGGCCCGACCGCTTTGCCGAACTGCTGTGGGCCTGCGAATGCGACGCGCGCGGCCGCCTGGGGCTGGAGGACCGCGACTACCCGCAGCGCGAACGCCTGGCCGCCGACCTGGCCGCGACACAGCGGGTGGACCTGGCCGCTGCGTCCGCAGAGGCCGTGGCGCGCGGCGCCAAGGGGCCGGCCATCGGCGCGGCCGTCAAGGCGGCGCGGCTGCGGGCTTTGCTTAGCTTCACCGACCAGGCCTGATGCAAGTCGCTACAGTCGGCAGCTTTGCCGGCAGACAGCCGGCAGCAAGCTAAGCGATCGAGGCCGGCATGAGGTTTGTGATGAATGGGCAGGCGGCATGGGTGCTGTCGTTGAGCGCTCTGATGGGGCTGATTGGTCTGGTGGGCTGCGGCCAAGGCAGCAGCGCCCCCGCACCAGCCGCCCCGCCGCCGCCCGAAGTGGGCGTTATCACCGCCACGCCTGGCCGCGCCGACCTGACGACCGAACTGCCCGGTCGGCTGGAAGCCTTCCGCGTGGCCCAGGTGCGCGCACGCGCCGCCGGCATCCTGCAGAAGCGCCTCTTCACCGAGGGCTCGGACGTGAAGGCCGGCCAGCCGCTGTTCGAGATCGACGCCGCGCCCTACCGCGCCACGCTCGCCAGCGCCCAGGCCCAGCTGGCGCGCGCCGAAGCCAACCTGATGCAGGCCCAATCGCTGGCCGACCGCTACGCCCCGCTGGCCAAGAGCCAGGCCGTCAGCCAGCAGGAAGCCCTGGCCGCCCAGGCCTCGGCCAAGCAGGCCGCAGCTGACGTAGCCGCCGGCAAGGCGGCCGTGCAGACGGCGCAGATCAACTTCGGCTATGCCACGGTCACGTCGCCCATCTCGGGCCGCATCGGTCGCGCGTTGGTCACCGAAGGTGCGCTGGTGGGCCAGGGCGAAGCCACGCCGCTGGCCGTCGTACAGCAGATCGACAAGCTGTTCGTGAACTTCACGCAGCCCGCCAACGAAGTCATGAAGCTGCGCGCGGCGCTGGCGGGCGGCCAGCTGCAACGTGCGGCGGGCAAGGAGGCCGCGCAGGTGCAGGTGATGCTGGAGGACGGCAGCGTCTATCCGCAGCCGGGCAAGCTGCTGTTCTCCGACCTCAGCGTGGACGCCAGCACCGGCCAGATCACGCTGCGCGCCGAGTTGCCCAACCCGCAGGGCACGCTGCTGCCCGGCCTGTACGTGCGCGTGCGCCTGGCCCAGGCCGAGGTGACCGACGGCATCTGGCTGCCGCAGCAGGCGGTGAGCCGTGGCGCGCAGGGCGACACGGTGCTCGTCGTGGGTGAGGACGGCAGCGTCACCGCGCGGCCGGTCAAGCTCGGCCCGCCGCGCACCGGCCAGTCGCTGGTGCTGTCGGGCTTGAAGGCCGGTGAGAAGGTCATCGTCGACGGCCTGCAGAAGGCGCGTGCCGGCGGCAAGGCCAGGCCGGTGCCGTGGACGCCGCCCGGTGCTGCTCCTTCGGCACCCGCACCCGCGTCAGCGTCAGCGGCATCGAAGGCCTGACCCCACATGGCGCAGTTCTTCATCAACCGGCCCATCTTCGCGTGGGTCATCGCCTTGTTCATCCTCGTCATCGGCGGTGTCGCGGTCACACAGCTGCCGATCGCGCAATACCCGCCGGTGGCGCCGCCCGCCATCGCGCTGTCGGTCACCTATCCGGGCGCCTCGGCGCAGACGCTGGAAGACGCCGTCATCAGCATCATCGAGCGCGAGATGAATGGCTCGCCCGGCCTCATCTACATGGAGGCCGTGGCCCAAGCCGACGGCAGCGGCTCGCTGACGCTGAACTTCGAGCCCGGCACCAACCCCGACCTGGCCCAGGTGGACGTGCAAAACCGCCTGGCCCGCGCCACGCCGCGGCTGCCGGCCAGCGTCATCCAGCAGGGTGTGCGGGTCGACAAGGCCAACCCCAACTTCCTGCTCTTCACCATCCTGTCCAGCGACAACCCGGCGTTCGACCCCGTGGCGTTGGGTGATTACGCCTCGCGCACCGTGCTGCCCGAACTACAGCGCGTGCCCGGCGTGGGCCAGGCCAGCCTGTTCGGCACCGAGCGCGGCATGCGCATCTGGCTGGACCCGACCAAGCTGCTCGGCTACCGCCTCTCGCCGGCTGACGTGAATGACGCCATCCGCGCGCAGAACGCGCAGGTCGACTCCGGCACCATCGGCGACCAGCCGAGCCTGCCCGGCCAGACGCTGTTCGCCACCGTCGTCGTGCGCGGCCAGCTCACCACCGCCGAGCAGTTCGGCAACATCGTGTTGCGCGCCAGCCCCGATGGCGCCACCGTGCGGCTCAAGGATGTCGCCCGCGTCGAGCTGGGTGCGCAGAGCTACGGCGGCCGCTCCACGCGGCTGAACGGCCAGCCCTCGGTGGGCATCGGCGTGCAACTGTCGCCGACGGCCAATGCGCTGCAGACGGCCGACCTCGTCAAGAAGCGCCTGAAGGAATTGCAGCCCTACTTCCCAGCCGGCGTGAAGGCCACCATTCCGTTCGACAGCTCGCTGTTCATCGACATCTCGATCCGGCAGGTCGTCGAGACGCTGATCGAGGCCGTGGTGCTGGTGTTCCTGGTGATGTTCCTGTTCCTGCAGAACATCCGCTACACCATCATCCCGACGCTGGTGGTGCCCATCGCGTTGCTCGGCAGCTTCGCCGCGTTGCTCGCGCTGGGCTTCTCCATCAACGTGCTGACGATGTTCGGCATGGTGCTGGTGATCGGCATCGTGGTGGACGATGCCATCGTCGTCGTCGAGAACGTCGAGCGCATCATGAGCCAGGAGGGGCTGTCGCCGCTCAAGGCCACGCGCAAGGCGATGAGCCAGATCTCCGGCGCCATCATCGGCGTCACGGTCGTGCTGCTGTCGGTGTTCGTGCCGCTGGCCTTCTTCAGCGGCGCCATCGGCAACATCTATCGCCAGTTCGCCGCCGTGATGGTCAGCTCCATTGCGTTCTCGGCCTTCATGGCGCTGTCGCTGACGCCGGCGCTGTGCGCCACGCTGCTCAAGCCCGTCGAGGCCGGCCACTACCTGGAGAAGAAAGGCTTCTTCGGCTGGTTCAACCGCAGCTTCTCGACGGTCAACAAGCGCTACGAGAACGGCGTGACGCGCATGCTGAAGAAGGCCCCGCGCTGGCTCATCCTGTACGCCGCCGTCATCGCGGTGGCGGTGCTGATGTTCCAGAAGCTGCCCACCTCCTTCGTGCCGAATGAAGACCAGGGCAGCATCCTCGTCAACGTGCAGTTGCCGCCCGGCGCCACGCAGGAGCGCACGCTGGCCGTCATGAAGCAGGCCGAGGCCTACATGCTCGCGCAGCCCGAGGTGGAGAGCATGGTCAGCATCCTCGGCTTCAGTTTCGCGGGCGCGGGCCAGAACGCGGGCCTGGGCTTCATCACGCTCAAGCCTTGGGGCGAACGCCACGGCGCCGACCACTCCGCGCAAGCGCTGGTGGCGCGCTCGTTCGGCGCGTTGAGCAAGATCCGCGATGCGGTCATCTTCCCGGTCAGCCCGCCGCCCATCCGCGACCTGGGGCGCGCCAACGGCTTTGCGCTGCGCCTGCAGGACCGCAGCGGCCACAGCCGCGCCGAGTTGCTAGCAGCGCGCAACCAGCTGCTCGCGGCCACCGCCAAGAGCCCGCTGCTGGCGGCCGTGCGGCCCGACGGCCTGGAAGACGCCGCACAGCTCGAACTCAGCATCGACCGCGAACGCGCGCTGGCGCTGGGCGTGCCCATCGCCGCCATCAACGCGGTGCTGGGCACCTCGCTGGGCTCCAGCTATGTGAACGACTTCCCCAACGCCGGCCGGCTGCAGCGTGTCGTCGTGCAGGCCGAGGCGCAGGCGCGCATGACACCGGAGGACCTGCTCAAGCTGAACGTGATGAACGGCAGCGGCCAGCCCGTGCCGCTGGCGGCCTTTGCCAGCAGCAAGTGGATCAGCGGCGCGATGCAGACCGTGCGCTACAACGGCTACCCGACGATGCGCATTGCCGGTGAGCCGGCCAAGGGCGTGTCCACGGGTGCGGCCATTGTCGAGATGGAGCGCCTGGCGGCCGAGCTGCCGGCCGGCTTCGGCTACGAATGGACCGGCCAGACGCGCGAGGAGAAGCTGTCCGGCTCCACCGCGATGATCCTGTTCGCGTTCTCGCTGCTGGCGGTGTTCCTGTGCCTGGCGGCGCTGTACGAGAGCTGGTCCATCCCGGCGGCCGTGCTGCTCGTCGTGCCGCTGGGGGTGCTCGGCGTCGTGCTTGCCGCCACCTTCCGCGGGTTGGAGAACGACGTTTATTTCAAGGTCGGCATGATCACCATCATCGGCCTGGCGGCCAAGAACGCGGTGCTCATCATCGAGTTCGCCAAGGACCTGCAGTCGCACGGCCGCAGCGCCGCAGACGCCGTCATCGAGGCGGCGCATCTGCGCTTTCGGCCCATCCTGATGACGTCGCTCGCCTTCATCCTGGGCGTCATGCCCCTGGTGCTGGCCAGCGGCGCCGGCTCGGCCAGCCAGCGTGCCATCGGCACCGGCGTCATGGGCGGCATGATCACCGCGACGGGGTTCGCCGTGTTCTTCGTGCCGGTGTTCTTCGTGCTGGTACGCCGGTTCTTCCCGGCCAGCGAACGCCAACGCCGCCGCGACGCCCACGAGAACGAAGAGACGCGGGAGGACCTGGTATGAACCCCGCGCTGACCGCCATCGCTGTGGCTGCGGCCGCCCTGCTGGCCGCCTGCGCCGGCCCCGAGCCCAAGCGCCCCACCGCGCCCGAAGCGGCGCAAGCCGCGTTGCCGGCCGCAGCCTTCCCCAGCGCCGGCGGCACCGGCACTGTGGCGGCCGAGCTGCCCTGGGCCCAGGCTTTCCAGGGCGCGCGCTTGCAGCAACTGATCCCGCTGGCCCTGGCCAACAACCGCGATCTGCGCATCGCCGCCGCCAACATCGACAGCGTCCGCGCCACCGCCGCTGCGCGCGACGCCGACCTCTGGCCCACCGTCAACGCCGGCCTCACCGGCTCGCGCGTGCCCAACGCCAGCGGCGGCATCACCAGCAACTACCAAGCGGGCCTGCAGGTCACCGCCTATGAGCTGGACCTGTTCGGCCGCCTGCGCAGCCTGGACGCCGCCGCGCAAGCGCAGTTGCTGGGCGCCGAGGCCAACAGCCAAGCCGTGCGCAACGCGCTGATCGCGGCCATCGCGACGACCGAGGTCGCGCTGCAGGCCGACGAGGCGCTGCTGAAGATCACGCGCGACACGCTGGTCAGCCGCGAGCAATCGCTGTCGCTGATCCGCCAACGTTTCGAGGGCGGCATCACCGGCGAGCTGGACCTGCGCGCGGGGGAGTCCGCGCTGCAGTCGGCGCGCGTGGCGCTGGCGCAAACGCGGCGCCAACGCGCCCTCGACGAGAACGCGCTCGTGCTGCTGCTCGGCTCCGCCTTGCCCGCCGGCCTGCCCGCGCCCACCGGCGCGCTGGCCGACTTCGAACCCCTGGCCGAGCTGCCGGCCGGCGTGCCCAGCGACGTGCTGACACGCCGCCCCGACATCCGCCAGGCCGAAGCGCAACTCGCCGCCGCCGACGCGAACATCGGCGCCGCCCGCGCGGCGTTCTTCCCGCGCATCACGCTGACCGGCAGTTTCGGCACGACCAGCAGCCAGCTCGATGGCTTGTTCAAGAACACGGCCTGGAGCTTTGCGCCGTCGCTGCTGCAGCCGCTGTTCGACGCCGGCCGCAACCGCGCCAACCTCAATCAGGCGCGCGCGTCCCGGGACGCGGCGACGGCCCAGTACGAGAAGGCGGTCCAGAGCGCGTTCCGTGATGTCGCCGACGCACTGGCCGGCCGCGCGACATTGGCCGAGCAGCGCGCCGCGCAGTCCGCGCTGGTGGACGCCGAGGCGCGCCGCCTGGCGTTGTCCGAAGAGCGCTACCGCGCTGGCATCGCCAGCTCGCTGGACGTGCTGGATGCGCAGCGCTCCCTCTTCACGGCCCAGCAGGCGCTGGTGCAGGTGCAGAGCCTGCGCGCGCAGAACCTGGTGGCTGTTTACCGCGTGCTGGGCGGCGGAGGCTGACCATGGGCCGCGCCGGGCCGAGAAGAGCGGCGAGGCGCGCGCGGGCCTGCAGGAGTTGCAGTTGCAGGGCCGCAAGAAAAGCGTGCGCCGCAGCAAGCCCGCCACCTCGCGCGCGCTGGATTCGAGCCACCGCTTGACAACGTTGTCACTCGCCTGGCAACATGGCATGAAAGCGCTTTCAACTCCGCCCATCCCCGTCGCTTTTGATGCAAGGCCCACACCATGCGTTTCCTGACCGCCTCCCTGTTGCTCGCCACCAGCCTCGTCGCACCCCTGGCCGCGCAGGCCGCCCCGCCCGCCATCTATGACGAAGGCCCCGACGCCAAGGCCGCCATCCGCGCGACGCTGGCCGAGGCCGAGAAGGCCAAGCTGCCCGTGCTCGTCGTCTTCGGCGCCAACTGGTGCGGCGACTGCCGCATGCTGGACGCGACCTTCAAGACCGGCCCGAGCGCGCCACTGATCGCCAAGCACTTCAAGGTCGTCAAGGTCGACGTGGGCCGCTTCGACCACAACGTCGACATCGCCGAGGCCTACCGGGTGCCGTTGAAGAAGGGCATACCCGCCGTCGCCGTGCTGTCGCCGCAGGGCAAGCTGCTGTACGCGACCGAAGGCGGCGAGCTGGCCGACGCCCGCAAGATGGGCGACCAGGGCGTCTACGACTTCTTCACCCGCGTGGCCGCCACCGCCAGGTGATCGTTGCGTCCATTGCCAGCGCCAGCGTGGCGCTGCGCACGCAATTCTTCGTCATGGGCATGCTGTTCGCCACCTGGGGCGTGCACGTGCCCATCGTCAAGGCGCACTACGGCCTGGGCGAGCAGGCGCTGGCGCTGGCCATGCTGGCCAGCGGCGTCGGTGCGCTGGCGGCGCTGGCCTATGCCGGGCGCATCGTCGGCCGCTACGGGCCGCGCGCCGTCGCCACCGTCATGGGCTGCGTGAGCTGCGTGGCCATCGCCAGCCTGGAGTCGTCGGCGCACTACGCCGGGCTGCTCGCCGTGATGTTGGTGTTCGGCAGTTTCGGCAGCCTGTTCGACGTCTCGCTCAGCGCCGAGGCCAGCGAGATCGAACGGCTGGTTGCCAAGCCGTTGATGAGCGGCTTCCACGGCATGTTCAGCCTCGGCGGCATGGCCGGCGCCGGCCTGGGCAGCGCCGTGCCGGCCCTGGGCCTCACGCCGCAAGCGCACCTGCTGCTGGCCACGGGCCTGTGCGCCGTCGCCATCCTCATCGCCAGCCGCGCCATGCTGCCGCTGCCCGAGAAGCACGATGC
>NZ_JBDSQX010000093.1:0-5738 GCF_039929605.1 Roseateles sp. | reverse complement strand
TTCGCCAACGCGGTACGCGTTTTCATGCCGGCACCAATGTCGGCATGGGCAAGGATCACACGCTCTTCGCACTCGTCGACGGCCAGGTCAAGTTCACGATTAAGGGCGCGCTGAACCGCCAGACAGTCAACATCTGCCCGCTCTGATCCGCCGCGTTGCGGCCCCAGAAGCCCCGGCGTGCCGGGGCTTTTTTGCTTCTACCATCCAGCCATGAAATTCGTCGACGAAGCCACGATCGACGTTGCCGCAGGCAACGGTGGCGCGGGCTGCGCCAGTTTCAGGCGCGAGAAGTTCATCCCCTTCGGTGGGCCCAACGGCGGCGATGGGGGTCGCGGTGGCAGCATCTACGCAGTTGCCGACCAAAACCTCAACACGCTCATCGACTACCGCTACGCGCGCCGCCACGAGGCGCGCAACGGCGAGGCCGGCCGGGGCTCCGACTGCTTCGGCGCGGCATCAGACGACGTCGTCCTGCGCGTGCCGGTCGGCACCATCATCACGGACCTCGAAACCGAGTCCGTCATCGGCGAACTGCTTGAGCCGGGCCATCGCATCCTGCTCGCCAAGGGCGGCGACGGGGGCTTCGGCAACCTGCATTTCAAGACCTCGACGAACCGCGCGCCGCGCCAGAAGACACCCGGCTGGCCGGGTGAGGTCAAGAAGCTGCGCATGGAGCTGCGCGTGCTGGCCGACGTCGGCCTGCTGGGCCAGCCGAATGCGGGCAAGTCGACGCTGATCACGGCGGTGTCCAACGCCAAACCCAAGATCGCCGATTACCCGTTCACGACGTTGCACCCCAACCTGGGTGTCGTGCGCGTGGGGCCGGAGAAGAGTTTCGTCGTCGCCGACATCCCCGGCCTCATTGAGGGCGCCGCCGAAGGTGCCGGCCTGGGCCACCAGTTCCTGCGCCATCTGCAGCGCACGCGGCTGCTGCTGCACGTCGTCGATCTGGCGCCCTTCGACCCCGAGGTCGATCCTGTCAAGGAAGCGAAGGCGATCGTTGCTGAGCTGAAGAAGTACGACCCCGCGCTGCATGCCAAGCCGCGCTGGCTGGTGCTGAACAAGCTCGACATGGTTCCCGAGGACGAGCGTGCTGCTCGCGTGAAGGAGTTCGTCAAGCGCTACCGCTGGAAGGGGCCGGTCTTCGAGATCTCGGCGCTGACCCGCGCGGGCTGTCAGGCTTTGATTCACGCCATCTACGACCACGTTGCCGCCGAACAGCGCGTGCTCGAAGAGCCCGACATCCGTTTCGAGTCCAAAGATCCCGCTGAATGAGCCTGCTGTCCAGCGCACGCCGAATCGTCGTCAAAGTCGGCTCCAGCCTCGTCACCAACGAAGGCCGGGGCATTGATGCCGAGGCGATCGCGAATTGGAGCCGCCAGCTTGCGGCGTTAGCGGGCGAAGGGCGCGAGCTGATCATGGTGTCCAGTGGTGCCATCGCCGAGGGCATGAAGCGCCTGGGCTGGACGACGCGGCCCAAGGAGCTACACGAACTGCAGGCCGCTGCGGCCGTGGGCCAGATGGGCCTGGCGCAGATGTACGAGAGCCAGCTCAGTGCGCACGGCATGCACAGCGCCCAGGTGCTGCTGACGCACGCCGACCTGGCGGACCGCGAGCGTTATCTGAATGCCCGCTCCACGCTGCTGACGCTGATGGCACATCGCGTGCTGCCGGTCATCAACGAGAACGACACGGTCGTCAACGACGAGATCAAGTTCGGCGACAACGACACATTGGGCGCCCTGGTTGCCAACCTCGTTGAGGCCGACGCGCTGGTCATCCTGACCGACCAGCGCGGCCTGTACTCTGCCGACCCGCGCAAGGACCCGAACGCGCGCTTCATCGACACCGCCGAGGCGGGCGACCCCGAGCTGGAGCGCATGGCTGGCGGCGCTGGGTCCAGCATCGGCCGGGGCGGCATGATCACCAAGATCCTTGCGGCCAAGCGCGCGGCGGGCAGTGGTGCAGGCACCGTCATTGCCTGGGGGCGCGAGCCCGATGTGCTGCTGCGTCTGGCGCGCGGCGAGGCCATCGGCACGGCGTTGCATGCCGCCACGCCCAAGCTGGCGGCGCGCAAGCAGTGGATGGTCGACCACCTGCAGATGCGCGGCGCCGTGCGCATCGATGCGGGTGCCGTGACGAAGCTGCGTGGCGAGGGCAAGAGCCTGTTGCCTATCGGCGTCACCGAGGTGCAGGGCGATTTCCACCGCGGCGACGTCATCGCTGTGCTGGCGCCGGACGGCACGGAACTGGCCCGCGGGCTGGCCAACTACTCGGGCACGGAGTCGCGGCTGATTGCGCGCAAGCCGTCATCCGAGTTCGAGAGCGTGCTTGGCTATGCGGCCGAGCCCGAGCTGATCCATCGAGACAATTTGGTACTCCGGTAGGAGTAGCCAAATTGCGGCGCAGTCACAAGTTGGCGCCGCCGCCGGCAGCGACATTGCGGCACAGCCGCAACGGTGCTTCGCTAGGGGCGACCGAATTGCGGCGCAGACACGATCTGGTCCTGCGCTGAGTCGTCCGGCGATTCGCCGTCGGGCGGTGTTGATGTCGCGTCCAGCGGCATCGGCCCGCTGATGCGCCCCTCACCTCGGTGCACCGGCCGCATGCCAGCGCGCAGATAGCGGTTGTGGTGGTTGATGCGCGGCAGGAAGCGCGCGAGTTCCGTCAGCGCCATCTCGTAAACGCCGCGCTTGAACTCGATGACGGCCTCCAGCGGCACCCAGTAGTCGTTCCAACGCCAGGCGTCGAACTCCGGGTGATCGGTAGCGCGTAGATTCATGTCGCAGTCGCGGCCGACCATCTGCAGCAGGAACCAGATCTGTTTCTGGCCCTTGTAGTGGCCGCGCGCATCTCTCCGGATGAAGTGATCGGGCACCTCATAGCGCAGCCAGTCTCGCGTTCTCGCGAGGATGCGCACATGCTCTGGAATGAGCCCCACCTCTTCGTGGAGCTCTCGCAACATCGCCTGCTCAGGCGTCTCGCCGTGTTTGATGCCCCCTTGCGGGAACTGCCACGAGTGCGTCCGGATGCGTTTGCCCCAGAAGACCTCGTTGCGGTGGTTGAGCAGGATGATGCCGACGTTGGGGCGGAAGCCTTCACGGTCGAGCATAATCAACCTCAAATCTCTAGTTGGTTCGATTATTGCATCGGGCCGCGATTGCGGTGCGGCCCTCGCTAACCCGAAGATTTGCCTCTATTTCGTTGTGACTTCGGCCGGGTTTGCACCCGGCCTTTGCATTTGGTCTGCCCATGAAAGCCTCCCAGTTTTTCGTCTCTACGCTCAAAGAAGCTCCTGCAGATGCCGAGGTTGTCAGCCACAGGCTGATGATGCGCGCCGGCATGATCAAGCGCCTGGGTGCGGGCATTTACAACTACATGCCGATGGGGCTTCGTGTCATCCGCAAGGTCGAGAAGATCATCCGCGAGGAGATGGATGCGGCCGGTGCCGTCGAGTGCCTGATGCCCGTCATCCAGCCCGCCGAGCTGTGGCAGGAGACCGGCCGCTTCGACAAGATGGGCCCCGAGCTGCTGCGCGTGAAAGACCGCCATGGCCGCGACTACATCGTGCAGCCGACGAGCGAGGAAGTCATCACCGACATCGCCCGCCAGGAGCTGCGCTCTTACCGCCAGCTGCCGAAAAATTTCTATCACATCCAGACCAAGTTCCGCGACGAGCGCCGGCCCCGCTTCGGCCTGATGCGCGGCCGCGAATTCACGATGAAGGACGCCTACTCCTTCGACCGTGACGTCGACGCCGCAGGCCGCAGCTACGACAACATGTTCGCGGCCTACGGCAAGATCTTCGACCGCTTCGGCCTGCAGTACCGCGCCGTCGCCGCCGATACCGGCGCCATCGGCGGCGACCGCTCGCATGAGTTCCAGGTCATCGCCGAGACGGGCGAGGACGCCATCGTCTACTGCCCGACCAGTGACTACGCTGCCAACATGGAGCTGGCCGAAGGCGTTGCGCTGACGGCCTCGCGCGGTGCGGCGACGCAGGCGCTGACGAAGACGCCCACGCCGGGCAAGAGCACCTGCGCGGACGTCGCCGAGCTGCTGAGCCTGCCGCTGGCGCAGACCGTCAAGTCGCTGGTGCTGGCCACCGACGAACTCGACAAAGACGGCAGCATTGCCAAGACCCAGGTCTGGCTGCTGCTCGTGCGCGGCGACCATGAGCTGAACGAGGTCAAGGCCGGCAAGGTCGAAGGCTTGAAGAGCGGCTTCCGCTTTGCGACGGCCGGCGAGATCGACACGCACTTCGGTTGCAAGCCCGGCTATCTCGGCCCCATCGGTCTGAAGGCTCCGCTGAAGATCGTTGCCGACCGCACCGTGGCCAACATGGCCGACTTCGTCTGCGGCGCCAACGAGGTGGACTTTCACTTCACCGGCGCGAACTGGGGCCGCGACCTGCCCGAGCCCGATGTCGTCGCCGACTTGCGCAACGTCGTCGCTGGCGACCCGTCGCCGGACGGCAAGGGAGTGCTGGCCATCCAGCGCGGCATCGAGGTGGGCCATGTGTTCTATCTCGGCACCAAATATTCGGCCGCGATGAACGCGACCTTCCTGGACGAGAACGGCAAGCCCCGCCTGATGGAGATGGGCTGCTACGGCATCGGCGTCACGCGCATCCTGGGTGCGGCCATCGAGCAGAACCACGACGCGCGCGGCATCATTTGGCCGGACGCCATTGCGCCTTTCACCGTGGTCATCTGCCCCATCGGCATGGACCGCAGCGAGGACGTGAAGGCCGCCGCGCAAAAGCTCTACGACGAGCTGAGGGCGCTGGGCGTGGACGTGCTGCTGGACGACCGCGGCGAGCGTCCGGGCGCGATGTTCGCGGATTGGGAGCTGATCGGCGTGCCGCACCGCGTGGTGCTCGGCGACCGCGGCCTGAAGGAAGGCCAGGTCGAGTACCAGGGTCGCCGTGACGAGGCGGCGACCAAGCTGGCCGTCGGCGATGTCGTCGGCCATCTGAAAGGCCTGCTGAAGCTTTGACGCGCGTGAATCGGCGCCTGGCTCTCGTGGGCCTGCTCGCCGCGCCGCTCGGCGCTCGTGCCGGTGCGCAGCGCGAGGAGCCGTTGATGGACTCGATGCGCTCGGCCCTGAGCGCCTCCATCGCGCAGGCCGCGCCGCCCCGGCCGAAGTTCGACGACACCGAAGCGCGCATGGCCTACCTGCGCTGGCTGGGCGCTATGAGCGAGCGGCTGAAGAAGCGCAAGACCGAGACGCAGATCCGCATCGAGTTCCTGGAGACCGTCTGGTACGAAGCCCGGCGCGCGGGCCTGGAGCCCAGCCTGGTGCTGGGGTTGATCCAGGTCGAGAGTGGCTTTCGCAAGTACGCGATCAGCACGGCCGGCGCGCGGGGCTATATGCAGGTCATGCCGTTTTGGACGCGCGCCATCGGCGATGGCAATGCGTCGGGTCTCTTCCACATGCAGACCAATCTGCGCTTCGGCTGCGTGATCCTGCGCCACTACCTCGACGTCGAGAAGGGCGACTTGTACCTGGCCCTGGGCCGCTACAACGGCAGCCGCGGGCGGGCGGAGTATCCGAACGCGGTGTTCGCGTCGCGCAGGCAGTGGCTGCTGCCGGGCGAGAAGTAGGCCTGGCCTGTGCGTTCAGGCGTGCGTCGTGAGCGAGCCGGGGTAGGTCAGCGAGCTCGCAGCTGCCGAGACGGAGAACACGACGCTGGCCGTGCCCGCCTGCTGCATCAGCGAGGTGTAGAGCGACATGAC
>NZ_JBDSQX010000092.1:0-48245 GCF_039929605.1 Roseateles sp. | reverse complement strand
GCCCAGTTGCTCGAAGGCCTGGCCTTTGCGCACGACGCCGGCCACGCCCACCGTGATCTGCAGACCGCCAGCCTCGTCATCGACGCCAACGACAAGGTGCGCCTCATCGGTATCGAAGTGGCGCAGGAGGTCTTCCCCGCCACGGTCGATTTCGACGCGGTGACGCGCCGCGCGGTGCGCGAGTCCGCCCAGGAGGATGTGCTCTGCGCCGGCCTCATCCTGAACCGCATCCTCAGCGGCAAGCCGGTGCTGGAGGAGAACGACCTGCAGGCCGTCGTGCAGCAGATGCAACCCGTCGGCCGCGAGATGGTGCGCCTGGGCTGGGAGACACCCCACCCCATCCCCGATCCACTGCGCGCCATCTGCAACCGCGCGACCGACCGGCAACTGCGCCAGCGCTACCACCTCGCGCGCAGCTTCTGGCGCGCGCTGGACGGCTGGCGCCAGGCCGCCGCCTATGACGACGGCGGCCCCGTCGTGCTGCTGCTGGACAAGCTGCAGCGCCAGGGCCACTTGCCGACGACGACCACCGGTATGCATCGCTTCACCGGGGGCGCCGGCATGGAGGCGCAGCACGTCAGCGCGCTGTCCGATCTCGTGCTCAAGGACATGGCCCTCAGCCTGGAGCTGGTGCGCCGCGTCAACAACGCGCTCAAGCAGAGTGGCCATGCGGGCGAAACGGTGCTGAACATGCAGCGCGCCATCCAGATGCTCGGCCTGGACGGCGTGCAACTGGCCGCTAACGCGCTCAAACCATGGCCCGGGCCGCTGGCGCCAGTGGCGGCGGAGATGCTGCGCCAGGTGATGGCCCGCGTCACCCGTGCCGCCCAGGTGGCCCAGACGCTGCGCCCGGCTGGCTATGACGCCGAGGTTGTCTACCTCATCACCGTCATGCAGAACCTCGGTCGGCTGCTGCTGCAGTACCACTTCCCGGACGATGCCCAGCAGATTCGCCAGTTGATGGTGCCGCCCGAGCCGACGGAGGACCAACCCAACCCGCCCGCCTTGAGCGAGCAGGCCGCCGCCTACGCGGTGCTGGGCTGCGACCTGGACGCGATGGGTGTTGCCGTGGCCCGCCACTGGGGCCTGGGCGACGAGCTGCTGCAGATGATCCGCCGCCAACCGCTGAGCGCGCCCGTTCACCCGCCGCGCAACGACGCCGACACGCTGCGCCTGACCTGCAGCTTGGGCAACGAACTGATCGACGCGCTTGCCCTGCCCGAGGCCAAGCGCCGCCCCGCCGTGGACGCCGCGACGCGGCGCTATGCCAAGCCACTGAGCCTGGGCCTGCGCGAGGTGATGGAGGCGCTCAACCCCGGTGCGCACAAGCCGGGTCAGCCTGCGCCGCCACCGGCCGCAGCGCCGGCCACCGAGCCGGGCTCCCTGCGCAACCGCCTGGCGGGCCGTTCCTGAGACGACTGATCCATGGCCGATGACCTACCTCCCCAGCTCGGCCGCTTCCGGCTGCTGAGCCGCCTGGGCGAAGGCGCGCAGGCCACCGTCTGGCTGGCGCATGACCCGCTGCTGGACCGTGAGGTCGCCGTCAAGCTGCTCAAGCCTCAGGGCGTGGATGCGAACGAGCCCGGCAGCGTGGACGAATGGCTGCACGAAGCCCGAGCCGTCAGTCGCCTGACCCACCCGAACATCGTGCCCGTGTTCGAGGCCGACGCACAGGGCGGCCGCTCCTACCTCGTTTTCGAATACGTCAGCGGCGGCACGCTGAGCCAGCGCCTGCGCGCCGGCCCCAAGCTGACCGCGGCCGAGGCCGTCACGCTGCTGCTGGGCGTGCTCGATGGCCTGACTGCCGCTCACGCTGCCGGCCTGGTGCACCGCGACCTCAAGCCCAGCAACATCCTCATCGACGCCCGGGGCCGTGCGCGGGTCATGGACTTCGGCATCGCGGCGCGCGTGTCGCCTGCCACGAGCGCGCCGACGCGCATCGTCGGCACGCCCGGCTACATCTCACCCGAGGCCGCTGCCGGCGCGCCGCCGCATCCGCAGATGGATGTGTTCGCGGCTGCCGTCATGCTGGCCGAGATGCTGAGCGGCCAGCGCCTCAACCACGACCCCGACCCCTGGCGCGCCGTGCAGCGCGTGCAGACGACCGACCTGGTGCTGCCTTCGGGCCTGGCCAATGACGTGGACGACGCGCTACGCGCCATCGTGCAGCGCGGTCTAGCGCGTGACCCGCAGGCCCGCTGGCCCAGTGCCGGCCAGATGCACGCCGCGCTGGCCGCCTGGCTGCGCCCCGTGGCCGAGCCCGATGCCGAGGCGCAGGACGCGCCGGTGCTGGACTTCCTGCTGCGCCGCATGCGCCACAAGAGCGACTTCCCGGCGCTGTCGGACGCCATCAGCCGCATCCAGCGCCTGACGCAGTCCGAGAACGAGAGCCTGGCCAGCCTCTCCAACGAGATCCTGAAGGACGTGGCGCTGACGCAAAAGCTGCTGCGCCTGGTCAACACGGCGGCCTATCGGCACAACGGCGGCGGCGGCATCAGCACCATCTCGCGCGCCGTCGCGCTGATCGGCTTTGCCGGCATCCGCAACCTGGCGCTCAGCCTCGTGCTGCTGGAGCGCATGGAGAACAAGGGCCACGCCCAGCGGTTGCGAGAAGACTTCCTGCGCTCGCTGATGGCCGCGTCCGTCGCACGTGAGCTCTGCCTGAGCGAGCGCGAGGCCGAGGAGGCCTTTCTCGGCGCCATGCTGCACCACCTCGGCCGCACGCTGACCGAGTTCTATTTCCCTGAAGAGGCCGAGACCGTGCGCCGCCTCGTCAGCCCGGCGGACGACGGCGTGGCAATCACGGAGGCAGCCGCGTCCGCCCAGGTGCTGGGCATGAGCTACGAGGCGCTGGGCCTGGGCGTGGCCCGCCAATGGGGCCTGCCCGACAGCCTGCAGCGCGCCATGCGCCGGCCGGGCGGCGAGGCGCCGACCAAGCTCATCGAGGACGCCGCCGAGCGCCAGCGCTGGCTGGCCCGCGCGTCCAACGACATGGCCGATCTCATCCTGCACACGCCGCCCGAGCAGGCGCATGCCAAGGTCAAGGCGCTGGCGCAGCGGCATGCGCGGGCGCTGGGCATCAACGCCGAAGCCTTCGAGCAAGCCGCCGACACGGCCCGCCAGCGCCTCACGCAGATGACCGAGGCGCTGGACATGCGCCTGCCGCAGAACTCCAAGGCCCATCGCCTGATGGCGCCGCTGACGCCTTCCGTGCACGACTCACTGACGGCCCATGAGCTGACACGCACCCTGGTGCTGGACCGCACCGAGGCCATCGGCTCACCGCCAACTGCGGCCCAGGCCAGCGAGCTGCTGGCGGCCGGCATCCAGGAGATCACCGACGCGATGGTCAACAGCTTTCAGCTCAATGCCGTGCTGCGCATGATCCTGGAGACCATCTATCGCGCCCTCGGCGTGCGCCGCGTCATCTTCTGCCTGCGCGATGCGCGTGGCCAGACGCTGACCGGCCGCCTGGGCGTGGGCCTCGACGTCGAGCGCCTCGCGCCGCTGCTGCGCGTGGAGCTGACCCGCCAGCCGCCCGACCTGCTCGCCGCCGTCTGCCTGAAGGGCGCCGACACGCTCATCCAGGACGCCCGCGCCGCCAACATCGCGGCGCGGCTGCCGAGTTGGTTCAAGGGCGAGATGCAGGCGCAGAGCTTCCTGCTGCTGCCGCTGGTGCTCAAGGGAGCGCCCCTTGGGCTGATCTATGCCGACCATGCCCAGGCCGGCGCCGTGCAACTTGGCGACAAGGAACTCTCCTTGCTGCGCACGCTGCGCAACCAGGCCGTGATGGCCTTCCGCCAACCTGCTGGTTGACCAGCCAGCGCTGTCGCTGTAGGGCCTGTCCCACAGCGTGTGGGGCGACAGGCCGTCTTTGCACGCGGCGGTCTCCGACCGGGCGCGCCGTCTGCTGCGCGAATACTCCTTCTGCAGGCTGCAATGCCAAGCCCGCACGGTGAACAAGCTCACCGGCCGGTCAAATCACAAATAGGAGTCCAAGATGAATCCGCATTCGATAAAAAGCAGGAGTCGCGCCGTCCTCGTGACCTGCGCCGCCCTCGCACTTGCGGCCTGCGCTTCCACGCCCGAGCCCAAGGAACAGATGGCCGTCGCCAATTCGTCCGTCGAGCAAGCCTCTGGCAACGCTGCCGAAGCGCCTGCCGAGCTGTCTACCGCTCGCGACAAGCTGGCCCGCGCCAACGTGGCGATCGCCAAGAAGGACTTTGTGCTGGCCCGCCAGCTTGCCGACGAGGCCGCCGCCGACGCCGCCCTTGCGCAAGCCACGGCGCGCAGCGCCCGCTCGACGCGCGCGCTGAGCGAA
Organism: Roseateles sp.; assembly: GCF_039929605.1. Lineage (GTDB taxonomy): Bacteria > Pseudomonadota > Gammaproteobacteria > Burkholderiales > Burkholderiaceae_C > Pelomonas. The sequence goes on along the minus strand of NZ_JBDSQX010000092.1, from coordinate 43,924 downwards.
GTGCGCGAAAGCATCAAGCAGCTGCAAGTGCAGCTCAACCGTTCCTGATCCGAGAGGACCGACATGAAAACCATTGCCACCCTGACCACCCTGGCTGCTGCTGCCGCCCTCTTTGCCGGTTGCGCCAGCGCCCCCACCGTGACGCCCGGCCTGCAGCAGGCGCGCTCCACCGTGCGCAGCGCCGAGTCCGACCCCGCCGTGATGAAGTACGCCGCGCTGGAAGCGAAGAAGGCCACCGAGTCGCTGAAGCGCGCCGAGCAGTTGGCCGCCAACCGTGAGGCGCCGGCTGATATCGACTCCGCCGCCTACGTTGCCGCCACGCAGGCGAAAACTGCGATGGCCCTGGCCAAGGCCCAGACGGAAGAAGACAACATCAAGGCCGCCGAAGCCGACCGCGAACGCGCCCGCGCCGATGCGAACGCCAATCGCGCCAACGTGGCGCAGGGCCAGGCCGCCACGGCCCAGGCCGCAGCTGCGAACGCGAATGCCGATGCCAATGTCGCCCGTCAGCAAGCCGCCAGCGCCCAGGCCGATGCCGCCCAGTCGCAGAGCCAGGCTGCTCAGGCTCAGGCCCAGGCTGCCGCGCTGGCCCATGAATTGGCCGACCTGCAAGCCAAGCAGACCGACCGCGGCATGCTGGTGACGCTGGGCGACGTGTTGTTCGAAACCGGCCGCGCCGAAATCCGTCCGGCTGCGCAGGCCTCCATCGGCAAGCTGGCCAACTACCTGAAGGAGCACGCGGATCGCCGTGTGCTGATCGAAGGGTTCACCGACAGCACCGGCAGCGACGCAACCAACCTGACGCTGTCGCAGCGCCGCTCCCAGGCCGTGGCCGACGCGCTGCGTGCCCAGGGCGTCGACCCGGCCCGCGTCGCCACGCGCGGCTACGGTGAGCAATACCCCGTGGCCAGCAACTCGAGCACGTCCGACCGCGCGATGAACCGTCGCGTCGAGGTCTACATCTCGAACGACAACCAGCCGGTTCGCGCCCGCGGCTGAACGCGGTCCAAGCGGCTGCGGCCGCATTCCCTCAAGGAGATTGCGATGAACACCCACCGAAGCCATCACGCCGTCTGGCTTGGCGTTGCACTGCTCGCGCTGAGCAACGTGGCCCAGGCGGCGCCTGCCGCGAAGAACGTCGACCCCCTGCGCCTTCAGTACGAGCATGAGAAGGCCGACTGCCTGACCGGCAAGACCAACCAGCCGCGCAGCGTCTGCCTGCGTGAAGCCAGTGCGGCGTATGCGCAGGCTCGCCAGGGCAAGCTGGTCTCGCAAAGCGACCGGGCTGATCAATGGGCCGCCAACGCCCTCAAGCGTTGCGAAGCCCAGCGTGGCGAAGACCGCACGCTGTGCGAGCGCCGCGTGCGTGAAGGTGATGTGGTGGGCAGCGTCGAAGCCGGCGGCCAGGTCAAGTCGCTGACCATCCGCACAACGGACATTCCGAAGGCGCCGGGCAACTGAACGTGAAGTGAAAGAGGGAGTTGATCCCTCGCCCAGATCGGCCGGACCCGGCATTCATGCGGGCTCCGGCCGATTTCTTTTTCGGCCGCCGCTGATGAACTTGGGAGGGGAGGGTGACGAGCCTGACCCCGGCACTGGTTGCAACGCTTAGGGCTGCTTGGTTCCCCATCTGACCCGGTTGGGCGCGCTTCCATGCGGGGAGGCCCGTCGAGCGAGATTCTAACCGGGGAGAAACTGGCGATTGATCGAAAGGTCCATTGCCAGCGCCAACAAAGCCAGCGCCGTGAGATAGCCCAGCAGATGCAGGCGCGCACGGCTCATGGCCCAGTGGCCGCAGATCACGTAGCCGATGAGGGCGACGAGCTTGGCGCCCAGCCACCAGTCACGCGTGAAGCCGTAGCCGATGGAACCCCAGAGGCTCAGCCCCGTGACGACGAGGCAGGCGTTGACGCCGAAGACGAGCACCAGCAGGCGGGCGTCCTTGGCGAACTCCTGCGCGCGCGGTGAGCCGAACTGGAAGAGGGCTCCTCGGATGAAGAACAGGCCCACACTGCACCAGGCCAGCAGCACATGCCACTGGACCATCTGCGTGTAGTACCACGTCATGCGGCCCCTCGTCCAAGGCGTACCTTGGCCGGTCCCCCGAGGGGACGGCGATGCTCGCGGGGCGTGCCCCACTCGCACATCGCCAGACGGGCCGGCTTGGGAGCGGCCCGGCGCTCGGCCCGCGAGGCTTCACGCGCGGGCATGGCTCAGCGCAAGGCCAGGTCGTCTTCGCTGAAACGGATGCCCAACGGCTCGATCAGCAACTGCTTCTCGCCCGCTTCGACCGTGCCAGCCACCCAGGCCTCGACGCCGCAGTCGCGTGCCACCTGGGCAGTGCGCTCGGCGTCTTCCGCCTTGACGAAGATGGCGAAGCCGGCGCCCATGTTCAGCGTCGAGTAGGCCTCGCGGTCGTCCTGACCGGCCTGCTTCTGGATGAACTCCAGCACCGCCGTCTTGGGCGGCACGGTGTGGATGCGGTAGGTCAGCTGGTTCGGGTGGCGCAGCAGCTTGCGCCAGCCGTGGCCGGTGATGTTGGCGCAGTAGTGCGGCGCGATGCCGGCCTTCCATAGCGCTTCCGTCACGGGCGAGTAGAGCGCGGTCGGTGCCAGCAGCGCTTCGCCGTAGCTGAGGCCTGGCTCGATCTCGGTCAGGTAGCCGTTGGGCAAACGCTCGGCCAGCTTGCGCGCGAGGCTCAGGCCGTTGGCATGGATGCCGCTGGAGGCCAGCAGCACGATGGCGTCGCCCGCGCCCAGCTTGTCGCCGACCGACAGGCGCTCCTTGGGGTTGATGAGGCCGGTGCAGGACGCGGCCAGGTCGATGCGGCCGTCTTCGACGATGCCGGCCAGCGCGGGCGTTTCGCCGCCACCCCAGGCGACCTGGCAGGTGTCGCAGGCGGCCTTCCAGCCGGCCACCAGCGCTTGCGAGCGCTGCGCGTCGCCGAACCAGTCGCTGCCGCCGGCGGCCCAGTAGGCCTGCACAACGAGGGGCGTGGCGCCGACGGTGATCAGGTCGTTGACCGCCATCGCGATGGTGTCCTGGGCGATGCCGGCGAAGAAGCTCTTGCCCGTCAGCTTGGCCATCTCGTCGGCCACCAGGGTCTTGGTGCCCAGGCATTCGACGATGGAGGCCAGGTAGAACGGCCCCACGTCCACGACATAGGCCGACTCGCCGCGCGAGGCTTTCACTTCGGTGAAGCCGTGGCCGGCGAGGTGTGTGGCGGTGGCGGCGGCGGCGCGCTGGGCGGTGATCTTCAGCGGGTCGATCAGGTCGTAATTGACGCCGGCTTGGTCGTAGGTGAGGGGGGCTTGCGAGGTCATGGGGCGGGATTATCGACGCCTAGAATCCTGAGGATGAGTTACCAGGTCCTGGCCCGCAAATACCGTCCGCAGAGTTTCGAGCAGCTCGTCGGCCAGGAGCATGTCGTGCAGGCCCTTGCCAACGCGTTGACGCAGGGCCGCCTGCACCACGCCTACCTGTTCACCGGCACGCGCGGCGTTGGCAAGACGACGGTGTCGCGCATCCTGGCCAAGAGCCTCAATTGCGTCGGCGTGGACGGCACGGGCGGCATCACGGCCAAGCCCTGCGGCGTCTGCCACGCCTGCCGGGACATCGACTCGGGCCGCTTCGTCGACTACGTGGAGCTGGACGCAGCGTCCAACCGCGGTGTCGAGGAGATCTCGCAGCTGCTGGACCAGGCCGTCTACAAGCCGGTCGTCGGGCGCTTCAAGGTCTACATGATCGACGAAGTGCACATGCTGTCGAACACCGCGTTCAACGCGATGCTGAAGACGCTGGAGGAGCCGCCGGACTATCTCAAGTTCGTGCTGGCCACGACCGACCCGCAGAAGGTGCCGGTCACCGTGCTGTCGCGCTGCCTGCAGTTCAACCTGCGGCCGATGGCGGCGGTGGACGTGCAGAGCCACCTCGGCAATGTGCTGGGCGCCGAGAACGTACCGGCCGAAGCGGGCGCGCTGCGGCTGCTATCGCGCGCGGCGCGGGGTTCCATGCGCGACGGCCTGTCGCTGACCGATCAGGCGATTGCCTTCGGTGCCGGCGCGCTGACCGAAGCCGGCGTGCGCCAGATGCTGGGCAGCGTGGACCGCGGCCATGTCGTGGCCATCGTCGACGCGCTGGCGGCGGCGAGTGGCGAGGCGGTCGTCGCCCAGGCCGATGCGCTGCGCGGCGCGGGCCTGTCGGCTGCTGGCACGCTGGAGGACCTGGCCACGCTGTTCCAGCAGATGGCGCTGGCGCAGGCCGCGCCGACGGCGCTGGACGATGCCGACAACGAGACCGCCGAGATCAGGCGCCTGGCCGCGCTGCTGCCGGCCGATGAGATCCAGCTGATGTACAGCATGGCCCTGCATGGCCGCGCTGAGCTGCATCTGGCGCCGGACGAATACGCCGGCCTGCTGATGGTGCTGCTGCGCATGCTGGCGTTCCGCCCGGCCGGCACGAGCGCCAGGCCGGTGAAGGCGGCTGCGCTGGTGCGGCCGCCGTCGGTGGCCAAGGCGGTGGTGGCGGTGCCGCTGCCGAGGTTGGCGCCCGTGGCCGTGGCTCCAGCCCCCGCCCCCGTGCCCACGGCTTTCGCACCGGCGCCTGTGGTCGCAACTCCCCAGGTGGCCGAACCCTCGGTGGCAATGAAGCCGAGCGACCGCTTGCGCCCCCGCCCAGTCGAAGCGGCGGCCCAGGCCGACGAGTCGGCGGACCTCGATGGCTCGCCGCCCGACGACGCACCGCCGCCGTGGATGGAGGCCGATGACGTGCCCGCCATGGCAGCGCCCGCCGCTCGCGAGCCGGACGCCCCACGCCGCGCCGTGCTGCGTGAAACGCCCGAAGGCGCCCTCTGGGCCGGGCGCATCGCTGCCCTCAACCTGACGGGCATGACCGGCGAACTGGCCCGTCAGGCCCAGGCGCTGGGCTGCGCGACGGTCGACGGCCGCGAGGTCTGGACGCTGCGCGTCGAGCGCGAATCGCTGCGCCAGCCCGCCCTCGTCGGCAAGCTCGAAGCGGCGCTGGACGCGCGGCTCGATGTCGAAGCCGGCGTGGCCGAAGATTCCATTGCGCTGCGCGCGACCGCCCTTGCCGATGCGCAGCAGCGCGCGGCCGAAGATCTCGCCGCGCAACACCCGATGACGCGCACCTTGCTGGCCCAGTTCCCCTCGGCACGCATCCTGCCCGGCTCGGTCCAACCCCTGATCACCACTTAAGGAACACACCATGATGAAAGGCCAACTCGCCGGTCTGATGAAGCAGGCCCAGGCGATGCAGGACAACCTGAAGAAGGCGCAAGACGAGCTCGCCAACATCGAGGTCGAGGGCCAGAGCGGCGCCGGCCTCGTGAAGGTGCTGATGACCTGCAAGAACGAAGTCCGCCGCGTCACCATCGACCCCAGCCTGCTGGCCGATGACAAGGACATGCTGGAAGACCTCGTCGCCGCTGCCTTCAACGACGCGGCCCGCCGCGCCGAAGCGACCAGCTCCGAGAAGATGGGCAAGCTGACGCAGGGCATGCCGATGCCTCCCGGCATGAAGTTTCCGTTCTGATGGCCCACCCCCGAGGCGCTTCGCGCCTCCCCCTCAAGGGGGCGCAGCCAGTTCCACGGCTGCTGCTTGATGAGATCGCGCCTGTGGCGGCGATCATTTTTTGACGGCGCCGCTTCGGTTTGAACGCTCTAGAGTCTTTGATCGAGGCGCTCAAGCGCCTGCCCGGCGTGGGCCAGAAGTCGGCCCAGCGCATGGCCTACCACCTGCTGCAGCACGACCGGTTGGCCATGCCGCGCCTGGCTGACGCGCTGACGGCGGCCGGCGAGCACATCAAGCATTGCGACCGTTGCCACACCTTCAGCGAGACACCCATCTGTAGCGTCTGCGCGGACGTTGAGCGCGATGCGGCGCTGCTCTGCGTCGTCGAGACGCCGGCCGACCAGGCCGCGCTGGAACGCACCGCCTCCTACCGCGGCTACTACTTCGTGCTGCTCGGCCGGCTCTCGCCGCTGGACGGCATCGGCACGCGCCAGATCGGCGCGGCCGAGCTGCTGGCGCGCGCAGCGGAAGCGGGCGTCGAGGAAGTCATCCTGGCCACCAGCTTCACCGCCGAGGGCGAGGCCACCGCGCATGTGCTGGCCGAGGCGCTGAAGGCGCGCGGCATCAAGTCGACGCGACTGGCGCGCGGCGTGCCGGTGGGCAGTGAGCTCGAATACGTGGACCTGGGCACCATCGCCCATGCCCTCACTGATAGACGCTGAAAGTAGCCGCCATGACCATCGCCCAACTCTGCCTGCTCGTGGCCTGTGCGCTACCCCCGGTGTGCGCTGCGCTCGCCAAGTCCAAGGGCGTGGGCAAGCGGCGTCGCGAGGGCGGCTTCGACAACAACTCGCCGCGCGAATGGCTGGCCAAGCTCGACGGCTGGCAGGCGCGCGCGAACGCAGCCCAGTCCAACGGCTGGGAGGCCCTGCCGCTATTCCTGGCCGGGCTGTTCGTCGCCCATCAGCACCAGGCTGCCCAGGCCACGGTGGACGCGCTGGCGCTGGGCTTCATCGCCGCGCGGCTGGCCTACATCGCGCTGTATCTGGCCGACCAGGCCTCGCTGCGCTCGGTGCTCTGGGTCGCGGGCATGGCGGCCTGCGCCGCGCTTTTCTTCGTTGGTTGAGGCTTAAGCGTCAAGGCGCCGCCGAAGCGACGGCGTTGTTGCGGCCCTTGCCGCCGCGGTCCTTGGCGAAGGTGCGCGGCGCGGCCGGCTTGGCGGCGCGGGCCGTCTTCGTCGCCTTGCCTTTCGCAACGGAACGGGCGGCCACCTTGGCCTTGGCCTTGGATGTGGCAGGCTGGAAGGCCGTATAGACGACGATCGCCTGGCCCGGCTTGAAGCGTGCCTTGTTGCCGACCTTGTTCCACTGCGCCACTTGTTCGGTGCGAACCTTGTAGCGGGCCGCGACGGTGCTGACGGTGTCCGCCTTGCCGGCCTTGACACTCATGCGCCTGAGATTGCCCTGCGGCGGCGCGTCGGGCGCGAGGTTGAGGCTGGCGGTGTCCGCCAGGCGCTCCGAGACGTCGTCGTGCACGTGCTCGCCGCGCGGCACCAGCAGCGTGGAGCCGGCCTTGACGAGCATCTTGGGCGGGATGCGGTTGATCTCGCGCAGCGCCGACTCGGCCATGCCGGTGCGCTTGGCCGCTTCCGCCGGGCTCATGGTCTTGGGCACCACCCAGGCCGTCCAGGTGGCCAGCGGGCCATCGTGGCGGGCCAGGTTCTCGGCGAAGGCGCTGGCCTGTTCGTAGGGCAGCAGCACCTGCGAGGTGGCAGCGGCCAGGATGACCGGCTTGTTCATCTGCGGGTTGAACTGCTGGAAGGTCTCCAGCGTGATGCCGGCCAGCTCGGCAGCGAGCGCCACGTCGATGTCGCGCTCGACCTTGACGCTGAGGAAATATGGGTGATTGGCTACCTGGGGCAGGGCCAGCGCGTAGCGGTCCGGGTTGAAGACGATGTTCTTGACCGCCTGCAGCTTGGGCACGTAGTAGCGCGTCTCGTCGGGCATCTTCAGGCTGGCGTAATCGGTCGGCAGGCCCAGCTTCTGGTTGCGCGCGATGGCCTTGCTCACATTGCCCTGGCCCCAGTTGTAGGCGGCCAGCGCGAGGTGCCAGTCGCCGAACTGCTTGTGCAGGCGCTCAAGGTAATCGAGCGCGGCGCGGGTGGAGGCCAGCACGTCGCGGCGGTCGTCGCGAAAGATGTTTTGCTTGAGGTCGAAGTCGCGCCCGGTGGCGGGCATGAACTGCCACATGCCGGTGGCCTTGGTGCGGGACACGGCGTGTGTGACGAAGGCGCTTTCGATGAAGGGCAGCAGCGCCAGTTCGGTGGGCATGCCGCGCTTCTCGACCTCGTCGACGATGTGGAAGAGGTAGCGACTGCCGCGCGCCGTCATGCGCTCGACGTACTCGGGCCGTGCGCTGTACCAGGCCTCGGCCTTGCGCACCCATTCGTCATCAAGGTCCGGCAACTGGAAGCCCTGGCGGAGGCGGCCCCAGAGGTCGGTGCTGGCGTCGGCTGCGTCGAGGTCGATCTTCTCGCCGGGGCGCAGGTTGTCTTCCAGCAGCTCGGCGGCCATCGCGCGCACGGCCACGGGCGCCGGTGCTTCGGGCGCGGCGGCGGCTTCGACGGCGGTGGTGGTGGCGGGGAGGGGAGCCGGGGTCGCCAGATCGGCGGGCGGCGGGGTGGTGGTGGCGCAGGCGGCGAGCAACGTGGCCAGAACCAAGGGGGACAAGCGGGTAAGCGTCATCGGAATCCGTTCTTCCATTCGCGCAAGGTGGCGAAGACGTCGACCGGGCTGGGCGCGGTCGGCAGTTTGAGAGGGGCGCGGCGCCGCGCGGCGTCACGCAGGGCGGGTTCGGTGCAGCGCAGGAAGGGGTTGATCTGCCGCTCGATGCCGACGCGACCGGGCAGCGTCGGTCGGCCAGCGGCGCGCTCGGTTTCGCACCAGGCGGTGTAGGCCGCGAGGGCGGGGTTGGCGGGGTCCACCTCGCGCGCAAAGTGCAGGTTGGACAGCGTGTATTCGTGGGCGCAGCAGACGCGCGTTTCAGGCGGCAGCGCGGCCAGGGACTGCAGCGAGGCGTGCATCTGCGCCGGCGTGCCTTCGAACAAGCGGCCGCAGCCGGCGCTGAAGAGGGTGTCGCCGCAGAAGAGCAGCGGATCACCGTTGGGCACGTCGGCCGCGAAGTAGGCGATGTGCCCGGCGGTGTGGCCGGGCACGTCCATCACCACGAAGCGCAGGCCCAGCAGTTCGACGGTGTCGCCACCGCGTACAGGGCTCACCGGCTCGGGCATCCTCTCGCGGGCCGGTGCGTAGATGGGGCCTTGCAGGCGCGGGCGCAGCGCGTCGACGCCGCCGACGTGATCGGCATGGTGGTGGGTCAATAGAATGCCGGCGAGCGTGAGGCCCCGGGCATCGAGCACCGCGGCCACCGTAAGCGCGTCGCCGGGATCGACGACCAGGCCCTCACGGCCGTTGTCCAGCAGCCAGAGGTAGTTGTCGTCGAAAGCGGGGAGAGGCGTGAGCGTCAACGTGAGCGTCACCAGTAAAGGGGCGAGTATAGATTTGGCAGCCTGGCTGCAAACCGCGCCGGGCCGTTACCTGCTGGCGTGGGAGCAGGCGCAGGTGGATGTGGCCGTGGCCGACCTGTTCGGCTTCCACGCGCTGCAGCTCGGCATGCCCGAACTGAACGGTCTGCAGACCAACCGCATGCCGCACCGCTGGCTGGCGGGCGTGGACCCCATTTGTCATGTTCAGTGCGACTTCGAAGCCCTGCCGTTCGACAGCGCCAGCCTCGACCTCGTGCTGCTGCCGCACGCGCTGGAACTGGCCTGCGACGCCCATGCGCTGCTGCGCGAGGTGGAGCGCGTGCTGCGGCCGGAGGGGCGGCTGATCGTCTTCGGCCTGAACCCCGCCAGCCTGTGGGGCCTGCGCCAGAACCTCGGGCGGCTCAAGCGCGGCGGCGATCCCTATCTGCCGCGCGATGGCGACTTTATCGGCTACTGGCGGCTGCGAGACTGGCTCAAGCTGCTGAGCTTCGAGGTCGAGGCGGCACGCTTCGGCGTCTATCGCCCGCCGCTGCGCACCGAGGCCTGGCTGGACCGCTGGCAGTGGACCGAGGCCGTGGGTTCGCGCTGGTGGCCGGTGCTGGGCGCCGTGTATTTCATCCAGGCGGTCAAGCGCGTGCACGGCATGCGCATGATCGGCCTGGCCAAGAACTCCCGCGCGACGGCCAAGAAGGCAGCGGCCGTCGCGTTGAACAACCATCACAAAAAAGAATGACCGAACCCACCCCACCTGCACCCACCATCAAGCGCCCGCAGGTCACCATTTACACCGACGGCGCCTGCAAGGGCAACCCGGGCCCCGGCGGCTGGGGCGCGTGGCTGCACAGCGCCGGCCACGACAAGGAACTCTTCGGCGGCGAGCGCGAGACGACCAACAACCGCATGGAGCTGATGGCGCCCATCGAGGCGCTGGCCTCGCTCAAGCGCAGCTGCGACATCGTCGTCTACCTGGACAGCGAATACGTGCGCAAGGGCATCACCGAATGGATCATCAACTGGCAGCGCCGCGGCTGGAAGACGGCCGACGGCAAGCCGGTGAAGAACGCCGACCTGTGGCAGCGGCTGGACGCGCTGCGCAAGCTGCACGCGGTGGAGTGGCGCTGGGTGAAGGGCCACGCGGGCGACCCGGGCAACGAGCGCGCCGACATGCTGGCCAACAAGGGCGTGCCGCGCTGAGTACAGTGCGCGCCACTTAGATCAATCCCAGGGGATCGCCCATGAAGCTGTTGCCCCCCTTGCTCGCCGTGCTGCTGATGGCGGCCGGCGCGGCCCAAGCCCAGACGCAGACCTACACCGTCGTCTGCGTGAAGACCTCCTGCGGGCGCCTGTTGGTGAATGAGAGCGCTGGCAAGCTGGAGACGGATTACAGCTACCGCAACAACGGCCGCGGGCCGGACCAGAAAGAGACACTGGAGTTCGCACCCGATGGCGCCTGGATGGCCTACCGCACCGAGGGCGTAGCCACCTACGGCGCGCGCATCGCCGAGAGCTTCGAGCGCAAGGCCGATGGCAAGGCGGTGTGGCGTTCGCCAGTGGACAGCGGCGAGCGCGCCGGCCTGGCTCGCGACGCCGTCTACCTGCCCGTGCAGGCCAGCCCCGCCTGGGCCGCGCGGCTGGCGCAGAGCCTGCTTGCGGCCAAGACACCGCGCATCGAGGCGCTGCCCGCAGGCCGGTTGTCCATCGAGCGCGTGCAGCGTCTGTCCGTGCCAGGGCAGGCCTACGAGATTGGCCTCTACGCCATCACCGGCATCGAGCTGGAGCCTAGCTACCTGTGGCTGCGCGAGGACAACCGCGCCCTCTTCGCCCAGGTCTACCCGGGCTGGGGCGGCACGGTGCTGCAGGGCTTCGAGGCCGAGATCGACCGCCTCAGCGATGCGCAGAAGGCTGCGCAGTTCGCCCATCTGCAGCGCCTGGCCAAGGAGTTGCCGCAGCCGCTGCCGGGGCTGACGGTCATCGAAGGTGTGCGCTGGTTCGACTCGCAGGCGGCCGTCCTGCGCGGCCCGTCCGACGTCTACCTCCAGGACGGCCATATCGCCTTCATCGCCAAACCGGGCACGCTGAAAACCGCCGCGCCGGCCCAGCGCATCAGTGGCAAGGGCCGCACGCTGCTGCCCGGCTTCGTCGACATGCACGCCCACGTCACGCCAGGCGACTTGCTGCTGAACCTGGCCGCCGGCGTGACGGCGGTGCGCGATGTGGGCAACGACAACGCCGAGCTGGCGCAGCTGCGTGGCCGCATCGACCGCGGCGAGGTGCTGGGCACGCGCATCTCGGCCAACGGCTTCATCGAAGGCAAGAGCCCGTTCTCGTCGCAGGCTGACTTCGTGCCCGACAACCTGCCCGACGCGCTCGCCGCCATCGACTGGTATGCCGCCCACGGCTACCGCCAGCTCAAGCTCTACAACTCCATCCGCCCCGAATGGGTGAAGCCCATGGTGGCCCGTGCGCGCGAGCTGGGCCTGCGCACCGGCGGCCATGTGCCGGCCTTCATGACGGCGGCACAGGCCGTCGAGGCCGGTTACGACGAGCTGCACCACATCAACCAGGTGACGCTGAACTTCCTCGTCGGCAAGGGCGACGACACGCGCACGCTGCTGCGCTTCAACCTCGTCGGCGACAAGGCGGCCGACCTCAAGCTCAACGACCGCCGCACGCAGGATTTCATCGCGCTGCTGAAGAAGAAAGGCACCGTCGTCGACGCGACGATGACTGCCTTCGAGGGCACCTACACGCAGCGCCAGGGGCAGCCCAGCGCGAGCTATGCGATGGTGGCGGCCAACCTGCCGGCCGTCGTGCAGCGCAGCTTCCTGTCGGCGGAAGTCGACATGGACGACGCCAAGGCCAAGCGCTGGGGTGCGAGCTGGAAGGTCATGATGGACCTGCTGCGCCGCATGCACGCCGCCGGCATCCCGCTGGTGGCCGGCACCGACGCGACGGCGGGCTTTGCCTTCCAGCGCGAGCTGGAGTTGTATGTACAAGCCGGCATCCCGGCCGCGCAGGCGCTGAAGATCGCGACCTGGAACGGCGCGAAGTACAGCGACCGGCTGAACGAGATCGGCAGCATCGAGCGCGGCAAGCGCGCCGACCTGTTGCTGGTGGACGGCGACCCGGTGGCCGACATCCGCGCCATCCGGCGCGTGGCGCTGGTGATTCAGGGTGACAAGGCCCTGTCGCCCGCCGCGCTCTATCAATCGATGGGCATCCTGCCCTTCGTGCCGTCGGCGGAGATCACGAAATGAAGCGCCTCGCTGCCCTGTTGCTAGCCCTACCTTTGATGGCCGGCGCCGACACGACGCTGCGTTTCTGCACCGCCGGCAGCCCCAAGACCTTCGACCCGGCGATGACCGACAGCTACGTCGACCATGTCGCCCACATGCCCGTATTCAGCACCCTCATCGAGCTCAAGCGCGGCACCGACCAGCTCATCCCCGGCCTGGCCGAGAGCTGGAGCCTCAGCCCCGATGGCCTGGCCTACACCTTCGAGCTGCGCCGCGGCGTGAGCTGGCACACCGCGGAAGGCTTCAAGCCCACGCGCGAGTTCACTGCCGACGACGTCGTCTTCACCTTCGGCCGCCTGCTCAGCCGCGACAGCGAATTCGCCAAGGCATTCCCAAGCGTGTCGCCCTACGTCATGTCCTTCGGCTGGGAGAAGCTTGTCCAGAAGGTCGAGAAGCTGGGCGACCACCAGATCCGCATCACACTGGCCGAACGCGATGCGTCCTTCCTGTCAGCGCTGAGCTTCACGTTCACGATGATCCAGTCGGCCGAGCTGGGCGCCCAGTTGCTCAAGGCCGGCACGCCGCAGCGCATCGCGCAGATGCCGGTCGGCACCGGGCCCTTCCAATTCAAGAGCTTTCGAGCTGACAGCGTCATCCGCTACGTGAAGCACCCGACCTGGTGGCGCAAGGACGAGCGGCCCCGCGCTGACCAGCTCGTCTTCGCGGTCACGAGCGACGCCAGCGTGCGCGCCCAGCGCCTCAAGCGCGACGAATGCGACATCGCTGCCCCGGTTGGCCCGGCCGAACTGGACGAGCTGAAGAAAGACCCCGCCATCAAGCTCGCCACCGCGCCGGGCATGAACGTGGGCATCCTGGCCTACAACACCAAGCGTGCGGCCCTGTCCAAGGTCGAAGTGCGCCAGGCCCTGGATATGGCCATCGACAAGGCCACCATCGTTCGCACGGTCTACGGCGAGGCTGGCGCGCTGGCCAGCAGCATCATTGCGCCAGCCAATTGGGCGCATGACGCCTCACTCAAGCCAGCCCCTTACGACCCGGCGAAGGCCAAGGCCTTGCTGCATAGGGCTGGTGTGCTGCCGCTGAACATCACGCTGTGGGCGATGCCCGTGGTTCGCAACTACAACCCCAACGGCCAGCGCATGGCGCAAATGATCCAGGCGGATTGGGCCAAGGTCGGTGTCACAGCTCGCATCGTCACCTACGAGTGGGGCGAGTACCTGCGGCGCATCGATGCTGGCGAGCACGACACGGCCCTGAGCGGTTGGAACAGTGACCCCGAGCCCGCCAACACCTTCGGCCAACTCAGCTGTGGCGCCAACAGCGGCACGTCCTGGTGCAGCCCGGCCTATGACAAGCTGCTGGCCGAAGCCCGCCAGGCCCTCAAGCAGGAGGACCGCAAGGTCATCTACGCCAAGGCCCAGCGCATCGCGATGCAGGAACTGCCCTGGACCCCCATCGCGCACGGCCGCCTGGCCGTGCCCGAGCGCGCGGCGGTCAAGGGCTTTGTGCTGGACCTGGACGGCGGCATGTATTTCGATGGGGTTCTCCCCCGATAAGAGGAACAGAGATGAGCATCAAGAGCGACAAGTGGATCCGCCGCATGTGCGAGCAGCACGGCATGATCGAGCCGTTCGAGCCCGGCCAGGTGCGCGAGCAGAACGGCCAGAAGATCGTCAGCTACGGCACCAGCAGCTACGGCTATGACATCCGCTGCGCGCCCGAGTTCAAGGTCTTCACCAACATCCACAGCACGGTGGTGGACCCGAAGAACTTCGATGAGAACAGCTTCGTCGACATCAACAAGGACGTCTGCATCATCCCGCCCAACAGCTTCGCGCTGGCGCGCACGCTGGAGTACTTCCGCATCCCTCGTAACGTGCTCACCATCTGCCTCGGCAAAAGCACTTACGCCCGCTGCGGCATCATCGTCAACGTGACGCCCTTTGAGCCCGAGTGGGAAGGCTATGTGACGCTGGAGTTCAGCAACACCACGCCGCTGCCGGCCAAGATCTACGCGGGCGAAGGCTGCGCGCAGGTGCTGTTCTTCGAGAGCGACGAGGTCTGCGAGACCAGCTACAAGGACCGCGGCGGCAAGTACCAGGGGCAGGTGGGCGTGACCTTGCCTAAAGCTTGAGCTGTTGAAGCCCGTTTTCGCGGGGCTTCAGTCACCCATCAAAGCCAAGTACTGGATCAAGCCGATCCGCCCCGCCCGCATCACCCGCTTGTGGTTCCAGCGGAACACCGGCCCCAGCAACGGCGCCAGCCAGCGCAGGATGCCTGGCGGCAGCGTGACGCGCCAGACGAAGGTGACGTCCGTGTGCCCGCCCAGCGCCGGCAGCGCTTGCTGCATCAGCCAGATGCCTTCTCCCGCCAGCGTGCCGGCCGCGCGGGCGCGCAGGCGTTCCTCCTTCAGCACCTCGGTCACTTCCAGCTGGAGATGGAGCCGGTAGCCCAGGCCGGTGCGGAAGCTGATCTCTTGCAGCAGGCCCACGCCGGTGCCGTCGCCGCTGCGCAGTTTCTTCACGCCCACCACGCCCGGCCACCAGCGCGGCCAGTGCTCGGTTTCGGTGATGGCTCGCCACACGCTGGCGACCGGCGCATCCAGGCGCCAGTGGCTGACGAGGTCGAAATAGGCGATCTGGGACATGTGAAAGCAATACGACCCGCGGGGCAGGGTGGATGCCAGAGGCCTTGATGCGAGTACCCTGCATCCAGAAACAAGTTTGCTGCGTAGCTATTGTCGTGACCTTCGCTTCCCCCTTCTCCCCGTTCTCCGCCACCCGACCCCAGCCTTGCCTGAGCATCCGGCGGACAGGGCGCGGGTCGTGAACCGCATCTGCATCAATCGTTGGCTAGAGGTTTGACATGGCCATTCCACACTCCATGGCGCCCGACGAATCGCCCCCTGACGCGGCGTCGTTGTTCGATGTGCAACCGGACGAGACCGAGCAGGACTGCGCTGAAGCCGTGGCCGACATCGCAGCCGCCGTCCGCGCGGGTTGCCCGGCGCCGGACGACACCCAGCTGCAAGCCTGGATAGGCGGCATCGTCGAGCACGACGAACGTGCCTTGCTGGCCCTGTACGAAGCGACGCTGTCGCGCGTCTACGGCCTCGTACTGCGCCTGGTGCGGCGCAGCCAACTGGCCGAGGAGGTGGCGGAAGAGGTCTATTTCCAGGTTTGGCGCCAGGCGCCGCGCTTTGACGCCGAACGTGGCCGGCCGCTGACCTGGCTGCTGGGCATGGCCCGCTCACGCGCCATCGACGCCATCCGCCGTGAGGCCCGCTTCCAGCATGAAGAGCTGGACGAAGAAGCCGCAGCGATGTCGGCGCCGGCCACGCAGTCTGGTGACGAACTGCTCGCCGTGGCCCAGGGTCATGCCGAGCTGCACCGGGCCTTGCTGCTGCTCAAACCCCAGCCGCGCCAATTGGTGGCGCTGGCCTTCTTCAACGGCCTCTCCCACGAGGAGATCGCCAGCCAGACCCTGCTGCCCCTGGGCACGGTCAAGTCGCAGATACGCCGCGCGCTCATCACGCTGCGCGAGACGTTGGGCGACGCCGGCGCGCACGCACTGCCGGCCTGAAGGTGACGCCATGACGATGATCTCCACCCCTCCCGAATCCAACAACGACGACCTGAGCCCCTTGCTCAGCGAGCCCTTCGCCCGCGCCTGGGCCGCGCCTGCGCCCGGCGTGTCGGGCCGGCTGGCCGAGCGGCTGGGCCAACGCCTGGCTGAATCCTTGAAGGCCGAGGAGGGCATGGTGACGGTGCGCCGCCGCAAGTCCGAGGCGGAGACCTTGGGCGAAGGTGTTCAACAGCGCGTGCTCTACCAGGCGCCGTCCAGCCGCGCGGCACGCCCGGGCGAGCCGCGCGCCGCCAGCATCATTGAGCTGCAGGCTGGCGCGCAGTTGACGCTGCCGGTCGGCGGCGCGCGCGAATTCCTGGTGCTGCGCGGCAGCGTCGGGGCCGACGGCGAGACCTTGGGCTTGCACGATTTCCTGCGGCTGCCGGCCGGCATGGCTTTACATCTGAGCAGCGAGGACGGGGGCCACGTCTTTGTTCGCGAGGCGGAAGGCGAGGGCGGTGAGCGCACGCTGGTGCGTGACCGCGAGGCCGGCTGGCCCGAGTTCGCGCCCGGCATCGCCCGCCGCGTGCTGTGGACGGCCGGTGGCGAGGCCGCGCTGCTCTACCGCGCCGACCCCGGCGCCCAGGTGCCCGGCCACGGCCACGGCCACGACGAGGAATGCCTGACGGTGCAGGGCGAGATCTTCCTGGATGACGTGCTGCTGCAGGCGGGCGACTACCAGCTTGCGCCGGCGGGGTCGGGTCATGTGGTCACCGAGACGGACACGGGCGTCATCATCTACGCCCACGGCGACCTGGACCTGCAGTTCAGTTGAGCGGAACTTGAGCGGCATCAACGGCAGTTAGCCGGGTCATTTCGGGCTTTATCCGGCCTTCGCTTGGCCGAGGCCTCGGCACGATGGGAGCCATTCCGTCCGAGCCTGGAGGCCGCCATGCTGATTCCCCTGCACCTGATCCCCGTCCCCGCCGACGAACCTCGCGGCCTGGGCGACCCGGGCCATGCGTGGGCCGGTCTCAAGATCGCGCCGGGCGTGCATCTGGGCGACATTCGCGCACTGGGCCTGACGGGGGTGGGCGCGGCGAACGGCCCGGTCAGCACCAGCAGCCTGCTGCGCTTCGGCCAGCTGATGAACGACGCGGGCCTGGCCATCAACCCCACCCGCATGCTCTACGACCGCCACTACGCCTACGAGCGCCTGGCCGATGGCCACGCCTGCGACCACCCGGGTCTGCGCGATCTGGCGCTGGAGCTGTTTGAGGCCTACCAGGCGGCCGGTGAATGGATCGGTTTGGCGCATTGAAGCCCCCCGTCCAAGGCCTTGCCTTGGCCGGTCCCCCAAGGGGGCGGCGATGCTTGCAGCGTTGAGCCGCAAGCAACATCGCCATGACGGGCCGGCTTGGGAGCGGCCGGCACTCGGCCCGAACTGAGCCAGCTCCGGGCTTTCCCTGGACCGAAGCCTGTCTTTCCTCACTCGGGGGTTCTGAGCCCTGCGGGGTAACCTCGCGGTTTCGCCTTTCAAGCCGACCGCCCATGACCCGTTTCTCCCTCTCGCTGCTCGCCGCCGCTGCGCTGGCAGCCACCTCCGCTCATGCCGACGAAGGCATGTGGATGCCCAAGCAACTGCCCCAGATCGCCAAGGCCCTGAAGGACGGCGGCCTGGCATTGGACCCGGCCAAGCTCAATGACCTGACCGCTTTCCCGATGGGCGCGGTCGTCAGCTTGGGCGGCTGCACGGCCAGCTTCGTGTCGCCTCAAGGCCTGGTGGTCACCAATCACCACTGCGCCTACGGCAGCATCCAGTACAACTCCAAGCCCGACCGCGACCTGTTGAAGACCGGTTTCTACGCCGCCACGCTGGCCGATGAACTGCCCGCCGCGCCCGGTAGCCGCATCCTCGTCACCGTCGCCATGAAGGAGGTGACGGCCGACATCCTGAACGCCAAGACGGCCGCGTTGACCGGCAAGGCCCGCACCGACGCCGTCGAGGCGACCGAGAAGCAGCTCGTCGCCGCCTGCGAGGCCGACGCCGGCCACCGCTGCAACGTCTACCCCTTCTTCGGCGGCCTGCAATACCAGCTCATCAAGCAACTGGAGATTCGGGACGTGCGCCTGGTGCACGCACCTGCCACCGGCGTGGGCCTGTTCGGCGGCGATGCCGACAACTGGATGTGGCCGCGCCACACCGGCGACTACAGCTTCTACCGCGCCTATGTGGGCCCGGACGGCAAGCCGGCTGACTTCAGCAAGGACAACAAGCCCTACGTGCCCAAGCACCACCTGCAGGTGGCCTCGCCCGTGACTAGCCCGCTGAACGACGGCGACTTTGTCATGGTGGCCGGCTACCCGGGCCGCACCAACCGCCACCGCCTGCCCACCGAGGTCGACTTCGCCTTCGGCTGGCAGCAGCCGGCGCTGGCCAAAGCCCTGGGCGAGTCCATCGCCCTCGTCAAGGCGGAAACGGCCGGCCGCCGCGACGGCGAGATCAAGATGGCCTCGCGCATGCAAGGCCTGCAGAACTATTACAAGAACCTGGAAGGCCAGCAGCAGAGCTGGGACGGCAGCGACATCCTGGCCCGCAAGCAGGCCGACTTCGCCAAGCTCAAGGCTTGGGTCAACGGCGACGCGAAGCGCCAGGCGCGTTACGGTGCCGACCTCGCCGCCACCGAGAGCCTGCTGGCCGAGCGCCAGGGCATCCAGCGCGCGGAGCTGCTGGCCAACTTCATGACGCCGTCGCTGCTGACCGCCGCGCGCCAGCTCTACCTGCTCGCGCAGGAGCGCGCCAAGCCCGATGCCGAACGCAAGAGCGGCTACCAGGACCGCGACCTGCCGCGCATCCGCGCCAGCCAGCAGTCGCTGGATCGCCGCTACGACGAGCCCACCGACAAGCGCCTGGCCGCCCATTTCCTGGCGCAATACCTGGCCCAGCCCGCCAACACGTTGAACCCCGCTTGGGTGGATGTGTTCAGCCTCAAGGCCGGCCAGGACGAAGCCAGCATCCGCGCCCAGATCGACAAGGTCTACGCTGCCAGCAAGCTGTCGGACACCGCCACCCGCATGAGCTGGCTGGACAAGGACGTGGCTGCCTTCAAGGCCAGCGATGACGCCCTCATCAAGGCCGCCGTGGCGCTCTACGACGACGACCGCCGCCTGGAGAACCGCGACAAGGAACTCGCCGGCAAACTGCAGAAGGCCTATGCCGGCGTGCAGCAGGCGCTCATCGACTACCACGCCAGCCGTGGCGAGACGGCCTACCCCGACGCCAACAACACGCTACGCATCAGCTTCGGCAAGGTGCAGGGCCGCACGCCGGGCGCCGACGGCAGCAACTGGACGCCCTTCACCACCGTGGACGGCATCGTCGCCAAGCACAAGGGCCCGGACGAAGCGGGTGGCGAGTTCAACGCGCCCGCCGAGCAGCTGGCCGCCATCAAGGCGCGCAACTTCGGCATCTACCGCGTCAAGTCGCTGAACTCGGTGCCGGTGAACTTCCTGTCCACGCTGGACACCACCGGCGGCAACTCCGGCAGCCCGGTGCTGAACAAAAAGAGCGAACTCGTCGGCCTGCTGTTCGACGGCACGCTGGACGCCGTCATCTCCGACTGGGACTTCAACCCCAAGATGGTCCGCAGCATCTGCCTGGACTCGCGCTACATGCTGTGGCAGATGAGCACGGTGGACAAGACGACGCGCATCTTGCAAGAGATGGATGTCAAGTAAGCGTCGTCTGGCGCACAGCACAACCGGCTCCGAGAGACCGGTTTTTCATTTCATGCGGGCCGAGCGCCGGGCCGCTCCCAAGCCGGCCCGCCTTGGGCGATGTGCCTGCGGCTCAACGCCGCGTGCATCGCCGTCCCCTCGGGGGACCGACCAGGCTCGCCCGCGTTCAGCGCGGCGAGACTGGGCGAGGGGCTCACTATTCCTTGGCTAGTGCCTCTACCTGGATGCGCAGGTTCACGTCCATCTTGAAGCCCCAGTCCTTGCCTGCGGCCAGGCCGAAGTCGTCGCGGTTGAAGCTGCCCGACGCGTCCGCGCCGCACAGCTCGCGCTTGAGCATCGGGTGCGGGATGCACTTGAGCTGGTGGACGGTCAGCGTCACGGGTTTGGTCATGCCGTTCAGCGTCAGATCGCCCACCAGTTTGGCCGGCAATGCGCCTTCAAAGCGGCCCTTGAAGCTGGCGCTCGGGTTCTTCTCGACGTTGAAGAACTTGTCGCCCTTGGCCCACGCGTTCATCGCGTCCAGGCCGAAGTCGATGCTGGCCAGCTCCATCTGCACGTCCACGCTGCCGACGCCCGTGGCCTTGTCGTAGACGATGCTGCCGCTGTTCTTGTTCAGCTTGCCGCGCCAGACCGACAGGCCGCCCATGTGGTCGGCCTCGAAGCTGGGGTAGGTGTGGGCCGGGTCGATGTTGTAAGTGACCGGCGCGGCTTGGCCGAGGGTGGTGATGAGCAGGGCGATCAAAGGCAGGCGCTTCATGGGGTTCCTTGGGGTTGGGGATGCCTGACACTACGACGAAGCAGGCGCCCTGATTTCGACGGGCGCCCATCATCGCCGCCATGAAACATCGTTTACTGCTCTCGCTAATGACGCTGGCCCTCGCCGCCTGCGCACCGCTGCAACCCCAACAGAAGCCCGCGGAGAAGCGCTACAGCGCCGCTGAGCTGCTGGCTCTCAAGCCCGCCGACTTCGCTTGGCCGGGCATGTCCACCGACGGCGAACGCGCGCTGCGCGAGGCCGCGCTGGCCGACATCCGCGCCCGCATCGCGCTGCCACCCGGCCCCGAGCGCGATGTGGCGTTGCCCCAGCTGTTCGACCTCGTCGCCCAGTACAACGCCGAGATCCCCGCCGCGCGGCCGCTGCTGCTCGAAGCCCTGCCGACGCTCGCCCAGCGCGACCCCGAGTTCCAGCGCGCGCTGTTGACCGCCGCACACACGCTCTACTCCGGTGAGGCCGCGCCGCTGATCTGGCCGCTGCTGCCCCAGCTCACCGCCAGCAAGCCCTTCGCCATTGCGGCCTACACGCTGCTGCTGGCCGACGGCGCTGCGGCAGACACCCTGCGCACGCTGGTGCCGCGGCAGTTCCCCGCCTGGGCCGACGACCCGCGCCTGACCGCGTTGATGCGCCGCCTCAATCCTTCGGCCGCCGTGCCGCCGCCGCTAGCCGACCTGCTGGCCGCGCCGCTGCGCGCAGGCTTCCCCGTCATCGTCAGCCTGCAACGCCCCGGCCGCCAGCAGATGGGCCTGACCCTCGTGCGCGGCGCCGACGGCCGCTTCGTGCGCGATGCCGCCGGCCAGCTGTTCACCTCGCCGCAGCTCGCGCTTTCGCGCAGCGGCCTGCCGGGCACCATCACCAATGGCAACACGCCGCAGGGCCTGTTCACGCTGGTGGGCGCCGGCACGGCCACCAATCCCAACATCGGCCCCACGCCCTACCTGCACAGCAAGCTGCCGGTGGAGGCGAGCGTGGCCGAGTTCGAGCACGTCGCGATCGCCGACACGCCGGATTGGAGCGAGGCTGTGTACGACAGCTTCCTGCCCGAAAGCTGGCGCGGCGTGTCACCGTTGAAAGAAGCTTGGCTGGCTGGCCGCGCCGGGCGCGACGAACTGCTGGTGCACGGCACAACCATCAACCCGGCCTACTACGTCGGCACGCCCTATTTCCCAGGCACGCCGCAGCAGGGCTGCATGATCTCTGCGGAGAGCTGGGACCCGGCCACCGGCCGCCTGCTCGCCAGCGGGCAGCTGGCGCTCGCCCAGATCTACGCAGCCGCAAGCACGCGCGCTGACCTTGCCGGCTATCTGATCGTCGTCGAGTTGCCGGGCGAGGGGCCCGTCACGCCGGCCGAGGCGCTGGCGTTGGTGAATGCGGCGGGCCGCTGAGGCAGGATGCGGTGATGCGCCTCACTCTGCTCGCCACCTTGCTGGCGGTCGTACTTCCGGTCCGGGCCGCTGAACCAGCATCCGCCTCGCCCGGCCTCGTGCCCGCTGCCGATGGCATGGAACTCGTGGACGCCGCGAGTGGGCAGGCCTGGTCACGCTGTGTCGAAGGCATGCACTGGGACGGCCGCACCTGCCAGGGCGAGGCGGCGCTGTTCACGCATGCCGAGGCACTGGCGATGGCACGGGCCCGCAGCGAGGCCGAGGGCCGCGCCTGGCGTGTGCCGCGCGTGCCCGAGATCAAGCAGTTCGGAGGCCGGCTGGCACACACACCGCAGCCGGCCACACTGGCGCCTGCCGCGCCTGCGGGCTGGTACTGGACGAGCACCGTGCGCATCGAGAGCGAGGCGGTGAACCCCTACGCCTACCGCAACGTGCAGCGCGGTGCGACCGAGACCCAGGTCAACCGGCTCGCGGTGCAGGTCGGCTGGGCGGTGGACGCGCGCAGCGGCGACGTGCGCGGCGACATGCCCAAGCGCCAGCGCCTGCCACTGCGGTTGGTGCGCAGTCTGAAGCTCTGAGCATCTACCGGCAGGCCCGCGCGTGGACGTGTTGAAGACCTTCGCCCTCCTTGTCGTCACCGCCGTGGCCGAGATCGTCGGCTGCTATCTGCCCTGGCTGTGGCTCAAGCAGGGCGGCTCGGCCTGGCTGCTGCTGCCGGGCGCTGCCAGCCTCGCGCTGTTCGCCTGGCTGCTGTCCCTGCACCCGACGGCCGCCGGTCGCGTCTACGCGGCCTACGGCGGCGTCTACATCGGCGTGGCCATCGTCTGGTTGATGGTGGTGGACAAGGTCAGGCCGACGCTGACCGACTGCATCGGCGTGGCGCTGTGCCTGGCGGGCATGGGCGTCATCATGTTCGGGGCGCGGGCGGCGTCATGATCGGACTGTTGAGCGAACTGCGGCGACTGGAGATCGGGCTGCATCACCCCGGCGTAAGGCTGGACGAGGCCCGGCTACGGGCCCTGCTGCATGCCGACTTCCGCGAGGTGGGCCGTTCGGGTCGCGCATACGACCTTGCGACCGTGTTGCGCTTCCTGGCCGAGCAGGGCGCCAGCGCTGAGGGTCCGCCGGACGTCGTGCATGATCGCTTTACCGTGCGCGCGTTGGGCCCGGCGTCGGCGTTGCTGACCTACCGCTCGGCGCATCGCCTGCCCGACGGCACGCTGACGCGGCACACGCTGCGCTCCTCGGTCTGGCTGCGTGAGGCCGAGAGCTGGCAGCTGTTCTATCACCAGGGCACGCCGGCCGAGGTGGCCTGGTGATGGAGGCTGGCTGCCGGCTTGCGCGCGTGCATGACGCGGTGCAAGGCGTGGACCTGCCGCTCGCGCTGATGTACCCGGTCCAGGCCGCCGCCACGACGCGCCGCCTCGGACCTTACGAAGTCCACGCGGCCTGGGATGCGCCGCCGGCCGGTGCGCATCTGCCCCTCGTCGTGCTCTCACACGGTAACAACGGCTCGCCGTGGACGCTGGGCGACCTGGCCGCCGACTTGGCGCGCGCTGGCTTCGTCGTCGCGCTGCCGGAACACGTTGGCAACAGTCGCAGCGACAGCAGCCTGGCCGGCACGCTGGCCAATTTGCGCAACCGCCCGCGGCATCTGTCGTTGGCGATTGACGCGGCGTTGGCGGACGACGTGGTTGGCGCGTGTGTTCGCCGCGGCCCGGTGGCTGCTGGTGGCATTTCCATCGGCGGATACACGGCGCTGGCTGCGGCCGGCGGGCACGCATGGTGCGGGCCGCACGAGTCGCGCGACGGCCAGCCGCAACCGGTCGACGCGACGCCCGATGCCCGTATCGGCGCGCTGGTGCTTCTGGCGCCGGCCACGTTCTGGTTCGCGGCTGACGGCGCGCTGGGCGACGTGGCGCAGCCCATCCTTCTGCGCAGCGGCAGCCGCGACGCGATCACGCCGGCCCTGCATGCCGGGCGCGTGCTTGGCGGCGTGCCCGACCCGTTGCGCGTCGAGCACGAGGTGGTGGAGGGCGCCGGGCACTTCTCCTTCCTCGGCGTGTTCCCGCCGGCGATGACGCGGCCGGACTTTCCACCCTCGCAGGATCCGCCTGGTTTCGACCGAGCGGCCTATCAACCGAGGCTGTTCGCCGACGTCGCGGACTTCCTGCGCCGCAGCCTCTGACGCTCAGTCGACAAAGCGCATCTCGCCGTACTCCCAGCGCCACGGCGTGCCGGTGTCGCCGAGGATGAACTCGACGAGGCGGGGGAAGGCCGCTTCAGCCCGCACGTCGTTGGCGAGGATGACGACGCAGCGCTTGCCCGCCTTCAAGCAGACCCAGGTGTTGCCCGTGCTGTCGTTGTGCCCGCCCTTGTAGAAGCCCGGGCCCTGCGGCCCGGTGAAGGCGATGACGCCGAGGCCGGCGGCGAGGTCGGGGCGGCGTTTTTCGGGCGGCAGTTCGGGTTGCAGCGTGGGGAACTGCGTGGCCGTCGTGATGGGCAGGTGCGGCGCGGTGAGCGTGGCCAGGTTGGTGCCGTTGATATAGCCCGCAGCCATCTTGGCCATGTCGGCGATGGTCGTGTCCATCGAGCCCGCCACGCGCACCTTGCTGCGCTCGTCGTGCGGCTCGACGCTGCCGTCCTCCTTCCAGCCGTCGGCCAGGTTGGGGCGGAAGTCGGCGCGCCACATCAGGCTGGTGCGTGTCATGCCTAACGGCGTGAACACGCGGCGTTGCACCTCCGCGCCCACGTCCAGCCCCAGGCCGCGCTCCAGCACGAATTGCAGCAGGATCAAGCCCTCGCCGGAGTAGGCGTAGCGCGTGCCGGGCTCGAAGTGCATGCGCGGCTTGCGGTCGGGCTCCAGGAAGGCGAAGTTGGCGAAGCCGCTGCTGTGCGTCAGCAGCATGCGAGCGGTCAGCTGGCGCCAGCGTTCGTCGCCCGACAGGTCTCGCCAGGGGCCGGACTTGGGGTCGGCGGGATAGTCGGGCAGCGGCCGGTCGAGGTAGGCGGCCAGCGGGCGGTCCAGGTCGAGCCTGCCTTCATCCACCAGCTGCATGACGAAGTGGCCGAACACGGCCTTGGTCAGCGAGGCGCCGTACATGACGGTTTCGGGCAGCAGCGGGTCACCTTGCGCATTGCGCCGACCATAGGCCCCGACATGGACGATGCGGCCTTCCTCGACGACGGCCACGGCCAGGCCCTGGGCATGCGACGACGCCATCAGCCGCGCGGCCTCGGCGTCGATGGCGGCAGTGGAGGGCAGGGCCGCAGCCAGCAGCGGCCAGGCGGTGATGAGGCAGGCGAGCAGGTAGCGGCGCATTGCGTCAGCTTAACTGCACGATGAGTGCTAGGCCAAGCGGCGCCAGGGCAGCGGCCGTGGGGTATCAGCCGAGGGTCGGCTGTGCCTTGAACGCAGCCACGGCATCTGCGAGCACCAAGGCCTGCTGCCTCAGGCTGGCTGCGGCTGCGGCGGCTTCCTCAACGAGGGCGGCGTTCTGCTGCGTGGTGTGGTCGAGCTGTTGCATCGCGCCGTCGATCTGCGAGATGCCGGCCGTCTGCTCCGACGCCTCGGCGGCGATCTGTGCGATCAGCGCGCTGACGCCTTCGACATGCGCCACCACCTCGCCAATGGTCTCGCCGACGCCCGAGATCAGCGTGGAGCCACCGTCGATACGTTCCACCGATTCGTTGATCAGCGTCTTGATCTGCTTGGCGGCCTCGGCGCTGCGCTGGGCCAGCACGCGCACCTCACCGGCCACGACGGCAAAGCCGCGGCCCTGCTCACCGGCCCGAGCCGCTTCGACGGCGGCGTTGAGCGCCAGGATGTTGGTTTGGAAGGCAATGCCGTCGATGACGCTGATGATGTCGGCAATGCGGCGGCTGGCCTGCTGGATACCGGCGAAGGTGTCGACGACGTTGCGCATCGCAGCGCCGGTGTGTTGCGCCACTTGGACGGCATCGTGAGCCAGGCGCTGGGCGTTCTGCGCATTGCCGGCCGTGCTCTGCAGGGTGGTGGTCAATTCCTCCATGGACGCCGCCGTTTCCTGGAGGCTGGACGCCTGCGCCTCGGTGCGTGCGCTCAGGTCCTGGTTGCCTTGCGCGATCTGCCCGCTGGCGGTCGACACCCCGTCGACACCTTGGCGCACGGTCTGGACCAGGTCGTTGAGGGTCTGGCGCATGGCGTGCATCGCCGCCATCACGCTGCCCGCCACGACCGCGCGCTGCACTGGCTGCAGGGTCAGGTCACCGGAGGCGACCCGGTTGGCCACGGCTGCAAGCTCATGCGGCTCGCCACCCAGCTGGCGGGTGATTCGCCGCGTGATGAGCAGCGTCGCCGCCGTGGCGATCACGCCGCTGGCCAGGCCGAGGCCGAGGATGAACAGCAGGCGCAGACGGTTTTGCGCCGCCGCGTCTTCATAGGTCTGCCTGGCCACGTCGATCTGCAGGTCCAGCAGCGCGTCAAGGCTCTCCTGTGCGGCGGGTGACAAGGCGCTGACCTGGGTGTCGAGCACCCGATGCGCAGCGGTGTAATCGCTGCGGCGCAAGGCCTCGGCAGCGGGCATCAAGCCGTCGCTGACATAGGTCTGCATGGCGGCCTGCTGGAGCTTTGCGAGCGCCGCCTCCTTGGGCGTCAGGGTGGTGGCGAGGTAGGCCGTCCATTCGACCTGCGCCTTGGCGCGGTTCTTGTCGAACTCGGTCAAGCGCTTCTGGGTCTTGGCGGCATCGGCGCTGTCCGCAGCATCGTTAAGGATGATGCGGTCGCGGGCCGCGAGGTAGCGGATGTCCCCCAGCTGATGCATGGGAACGGTTCGGTCTTCGTAGATCGATTGCAGGGCCTCGTCGGACTGGCTCAGCGAGCGCCAAGCCAGCGACGCGGTGATCAGCAGCAGCACCAGCAGCAGGCCAAACCCCAGAGTCAGGCGTTGGGCCACAGTCATGGGTTGACGCATATTGACCTCGCGAGAGCTACAAAGTGGCCGGGGCACCGCTCCGGGCGCAATGCACTATTTTAGTGAAAACTCGCCGAAGAACGTTGCCCGCATGGGGAAGTGCGCCGCAATGTGAAATGTGACGCCACCCGTGCTGTTGGGCGACGCCGGACAGGTCAGGCCGTCGGGTAGGTCCCAGGCACGAGGATCTCGCGCGTCACGTTCTGCAGCTGCGTGTGGCCGCAGAAGGCCATGGTCACGTCCAGCTCCTTGTGCAGGATCTGCAGCGCCTTGGTGACGCCTTCCTCGCCCATCGCGCCCAGGCCGTAGGCCATCGCGCGGCCGATCATGGTGCCGCGGGCGCCCAGGGCCCAGGCTTTCAGCACGTCCTGACCGGAGCGGATGCCGCCGTCCATCCAGACCTCCGTCTGCGAGCCCACCTCGGCCACGATGGCTGGCAGCGCATGGATGCTGCTCGGCGCGCCGTCCAGCTGCCGGCCGCCGTGGTTGCTGACGACGATGGCGTCGGCCCCCGCCTGCACGGCCAGCCTGGCGTCTTCCGCTTCCATGATGCCCTTGAGGATGAGCTTGCCGCCCCACTTCTCCTTCACCCAGGCGATGTCCGCCCAGGACAGACGCGGGTCGAACTGCTCGTTCGTCCAGGCGGAGAGGGAGCGCATGTCGCTGACGCCCTTCACATGGCCGACGAGGTTGCGGAAGGTGTGGCGCTTCGTGCCCGCCATGCCCAGGCACCAGCGCGGCTTGGTCATCAGGTTGAGGATGTTGGCGAGGGTGGGGCGTGGCGGCGCAGTGAGGCCGTTCTTCAGGTCCTTGTGGCGCTGGCCGATGACCTGCAGGTCCAGCGTCAACACAAGGGCCGAGCACTTCGCGGCCTTGCAGCGGTCGATCATGCGGGCCATGGCCTCGCGGTCGCGCATCATGTAGAGCTGGAACCAGAACGGCGCCGTGGTGTTCTCGGCGATGTCCTCGATGGAACAGATGCTCATCGTCGACAGCGTGAACGGGATGCCGAACTTCTCGGCCGCGCGCGCCGCGTGGATCTCGCCGTCGGCGTGCTGCATGCCGGTCAGGCCCACCGGCGCGATGGCCACGGGCATCTTGGCGGCCTGGCCCACCATAGTCACCGCGGTGCTGCGGCCTTCCATGTTGACGGCCACGCGCTGGCGCAGCTTGATGGCCTGGAAGTCGCTCTGGTTGGCGCGGTAGGTCGTCTCCGTCCAGGAGCCGGAATCGGCGTAGTCGTAGAACATGCGCGGCACGCGCTTTTCGGCGAGCTGGCGCAGGTCTTCGATGCAGGTGATGACGGGCATGGTGGCTGAGGGTCCGGAGTGGCCGCGATGCTAGGCCCGCATGGCCCGGCGGAGGTCGGAAAAAACCTCAGGCTGCGGCGGAAGAGTTTTCCGTACCCAGCGCCTGGCAATGCGCCCGCAGCCAGCCCGCGAAGGCTTCGGCCGCCGGACTGGGGCGGTGGATGACCAACCCGTAGTGCCGCTCAGCCGGCACCGTCAGCGCAAAGGGCTGCACGAGACGGCCCTCGGCCAGCTCGTGGCGCGCGAGGCTCAGCCGCGCCAGCGCAACGCCCTGGCCGGCCAGCGCGGCGGCCAGAACCAAGCCCAGGTCCACCAGGCGCGGGCCTTCGTCGGGCTCGGGCGTGTCGCCCAGGCCGGCAGCGCGCAGCCAGGGCGCCCACGGCTGCAGTGGCGTGCGCAGCAGCGGCAGGGAGAGCAGGTCAGCTGGCCCGCGCAAAGGCGGGTGACCGGCCAACAAGGCGGGCGAGGCCAACGGCGTGAGTTGGTCGCGCAGCAGCACCTGCTCGGCCGCGAGGTCGCCCGGCACGGCGCCGTGGCGAATCTCCACGTCCGCACCTGCGTCGCCTTCGGCCAGCAGCGGGATGGAGAGTGTGAGCTCCAGCTCGACGTGCGGATGCGCGGCCGTGAAGCCGGGCAGGGCGGGCACGATCAGCTGGCGGGCGAAGGTGGGCGTGGAGCTGACGCGCAGCCGCTCCCGCTGCGGGCTGGCGCGCTGGTGCAGCGGCATTGCCTGCAGCAGCGCCAGGGCCTGGCGCACCTGGGGCAGGTATTCGTGGCCGGCAGCGGTCAGGCTCAGGCCCCTGGACGGCTGGCGCAGCAAGAGGGGTTGGTCCAGCCGCTCCTCCAGCCCGGCCACGCGCTTGGCCACGGCGCTGGCGGTCAGTGCCAGCTCGGCGGCTGCGGCCTCGAAGCTGCCGGCGCGGGCCACGGCGTCGAAGGCGAGCAGGGCGTCGAGCGAGGGCAGGCGGATGGGGCGCGGGGGCATACGGTCATCGTAGCCAGCCGGTGCGGCGAGGCAGGCTTCAGAAGGTGAGCGTCGTGGGGCCGGCATCGCGTGAGGCCGGTCGCAAGTAGTGGCCGAGCGTGCCGGCCATCGCCACCATGACGCCGGCGGCGAGCCTCCACGGTTGGGATCTCGTGGCCTGGGCGCTGCGTCCCGGTTGATGCTGCTCAGCAATGGCGAGCGCCAGCGACAGTTCCTGCTGGCGCTCCTGCAGCAGGAAGATCATCCGGTGCGGGTCGGCAAAGCGCAGCGCCAGCGCCCGAACCGCTTTCAACTCACGCTGCTGCACCCGCACGCCCTGGGGCCGCAGCGTGCAGCCCAGCGTGCGGCTGCGCAGGTAGAGCGCCTTGGCCGCCAGTCGGTCGGGCAGGCAACCCACGCCGGCGTGCAGGCAGTTGGCGAGGTTGAAGCTGGCCTCGGCATGGTTCTTGGCTGCTGCCGCGATATAGGCCGACAGGCCGCGCGATTCGTCGGTGGGCCCGCCCCGGCCGGTCATCAGCACCCGCCCGAGCTGGTAGCGCCCGATGACGCTGCCGCGCGCCGCCGCCTGCTCAAGCAGTGCCCGGGCCTGCACCGCGTCGGCAGGCATGCCCAGCCCTTCGAGCTGACACAGCCCGAGCATGGCCAGTCCATCGCGGTCGTTGCTTTCCGCAGCGGCGCGAAACCAGCCGACGGCGCGCCGATAGTCCGGCGACGTGGCGTGGAACAGCGCCAGGCCCTGCTGCAAGGGGTTGATGGCCGGCGCGGGGAGGTCACAAGGAGGCATCGCCGGATTGTGGTCACGGCCGCCACCCGGCTTCGGGTGTGCGGCCTGGCGCCTTCCAGCAAGTGAGCAGACTGCGGGAGGAATTCACGACCTCGGGTTAGGGCCGGCGTGGGCAGAATGCGTCATCACCCTGCCGGCTCACACCACCATGAGTTTTTCAGCCCTCGCCAAATTCGCCATGACCCTGCCCGGTGCCACGCAGGACGTGAAGTGGGGCGCCGACTGGGTCGCCAGCGTCGGCGGCAAAATGTTCTTCGTCGGCGGGCCGCACCCTGAGAAGTGGACGCATTGCAGCTTCAAGGTGGACGAGCATCGCTTCTTGGAGCTGACCGGCCTGCCAGGCTTCAAACCAGCGCCTTATGCGGCGCGCTATCACTGGGTCGCGGTGTCGGATGCGAAGGCGCTGCCTTTGGCGGAACTCAAGGCGCTGGTGAAGCGCTCGCACGAGTTGGTGGCCGGCAAGCTGTCGCGCAAGCTGCGGCTGAGCCTGGGGATAGCAGGTTAGGCGGGGCGTCATCGCGTCCTACAAGCGCAGGGCCTTTGTGCCGCCAGCGGCTACGCGCCTGTGCCCATAGACTTCGGCGCGGTGCTTTGGCCGCAACCGGCGAAGGCGATGACCTCCCGGAGTTTTTGATGCGTGCCCCGCCAACCCGACACCCCTTTCATGCCTGTGGCGCCCTGGCGCTGCTTGCGACCCTGGCGCCGCCGCTGGCCGCGCAGACGCCTGCCAACCCCGCGCTGGAGCCCTGCGTTGACATCGGCGCGCCGGCTGACCGCCTGGCCTGCTACGACAAGGCCATGGGCCGAGCGCCCGCGCCGGCTGCGCCACCCGCCTACGCCGAGAACCCTGCGGGCGGCGCGCCTGCCCCGTCGACCTCGCTGCTCGCACCCAAGAACGCAGCGGTGGCCGTGGCCGCTGAAAAGACCGAGCCCAGCAGCCTTCTGTCCAAGTACTGGGAGCTGGAGCCGCAGGACAAGCGCGGTGTCTTCAACTTCGTCGGCTATCGCGCCAACTACGTGCTGCCGATACACCTGACCAGCCGCATCAACCGCTCGCCGCAGTCGCCCAGCCAGGCGGTGGTCGAGTCGCCGAACTACAAGCGCGAGGAGGCCAAGTTCCAGCTCTCGCTGCGCACCAAGCTCGCCCAGGACGTGCTGCTGCCCGGTGCCGACCTGTGGGCCGCCTTCACGCAACAGGCCATGTGGCAGATCTGGAACGGCAAGGACTCCAAGCCCTTCCGCAATGCCGACTACGAGCCCGAGCTGATCTATGTGGTGCCCACGCCCGAGAGCGTGCGCCAGCTGCCCTTCGGCTGGCAATGGCGCTACACGCAACTCGGGCTGGCGCACCAGTCCAACGGGCAGTCTGACCCGCTGTCGCGCAGCTGGAACCGCGTCAACCTCGTGGCGGGTTTCGAGCGCGGCGACTGGTCGCTGATCACGCGCTTCCTGAAACGCCAGAAGGAGGGCGCGGACACCGACAACAACCCCGACCTCGTCGGCTTTCGCGGTCGCGGCGAGTTCCAGCTGAACTGGGCGCACCAGAAGCACACCGCGCAACTGCTCTACCGCACGACGCTGAAGGATGCCAAGTACGGCGCCCTGCAATTCGAGTGGACCTATCCCGTCTTCGGCGACCAACCGAATGGCCTGCGCTGGTATGTCCAGGTGTTCCGCGGCTACGGCGAAACGCTGACCGACTACAACTTCCGCCAGACCAGCGTGGGCGCCGGCTTCAGCTTCCTGCAGTTTTGAGGGCGAGCTTGGCCGCTACCTTGGTCGCCGTCTTCTCGCGCGCCTCGTGCAGCGTGGCCAGCGTGATCTTGCGCACCTCGGCCTTGCTCTGCTCGACATGGCTGCGCAGCAGCAGCTGGGCCTGCTCGACCTTGCGCTGCATCACCGCGCGCAGGATCTTGGCGTGCTCGGCGTAGGTGGCCTCGATGCGGTGGCCGCGCGTGAAGTCGAGGTGGCGAATGATGCGGATCTGCTCGGTCACGTCCCAGTGCACACGCGCCATCTCGGCATTGCCGGCGGCGCGCACCAGCGTGGCGTGGAAGGCTTCGTCCAGCCGGCCCACCTCGCGGGCGTCGCTCAGGCGCTCCGTGGCCGGCACCAGCCAGATGGCCTTCAGCGACTCCAGCTCCGGTGGCGGCGTGCCGGTGTGGGCGCACAGCCGTGACACCGCTGCCAGCTCCAGGATCACGCGCAGGTCGTAGAGCTGCTCCAGCCGGCCGAAATCGATGGGCCGCACGGACCAGCCCGACTTCGCCTCCACGTCGAGAAAGCCCTCGTTGCGCAGCTTGAACAAGGCCTCGCGCACCGGCGTGCGGCTGACGCCCAGGCGCTGGCTGAGTTCGGCCTCGGAGAAGCGGTCGCCCGGCACCAGCTGGAAATCGTTGAGCTCGGCCTTGAGTTGGGCGTAGACCTGTTCGCCCAGGTTGGCGCGGCCGTTGGCGGAAGGGTCGATGGGATGCCGCATGGCACCGATGTTAGCGAGGCCGCCGCGCGCCCACGCCCATCGTCAACGCCGCACCTCGCGCTGGAAGATCTCCAGGCTCTGCTTCTTGGCGGCAATGAAGCTGGGCTCCGACAAGGTCGCGACCGTGCGCGGCCGCGGGTCGTCGTACTTCAGGATCTCGGCCACCTTGGTCGGGCGCTTGGTCAGCAGCAGCACCTCGTCGGCGAGGTAGACGGCCTCTTCCAGGTCGTGCGAGACCAGCATCATGGTCGTGCCTGTCTGCATGAAGACCTCCTGCAGCTTCTCGCGGATGAAGAGCGTCATCTCGAAGTCCAGCGCCGAGAAGGGCTCATCCAGGAACAGCACCTCGGGCTCGGGCGCTAGCGCCCGCATGATGGACGCCGTCTGCTGCTGCCCGCCCGACAGCTCGTACGGGTAGCGCTTCAGGTCGAACTTGACGTCGAAGCTCTCCACCAGTTCGGCCATGCGCCGGTCCACCTCGGCCTTGCTGCGGCCTTCCATCTTCAGCGGGTAGGCGATGTTGTCGATGGTGCGCATCCACGGGAACATCGCCTCGCGGTAGTTCTGGAAAACGTAGCCGATCTTGGTGTCCTTCAGCGTCTTGCCGTCGAACAGGATCTGGCCCGAATCGATGGGAATGAGCCCCGCGATCATGTTGATCAGCGTGCTCTTGCCGCAGCCGTTGGGGCCGAACACGGACACGATCTTGTGCTTGGGGATGTCGAGGTTGAAGTCCTCGTACAGCGGCCAGCCGGCGAAGTATTTCGTCAGCCCGCGGATGGTGATGTGGGTGCCGGCCGGGCCGGGCTGGAAGGGGCGTTGCGGCACGTCGGCCACGACGGGTGCATTCAAGACGGCAGTCATCGCATTCACCTCCCACTCCAATGGACGATCCTGCGTTCGAGCACCAGGAACAGGATGTTGAGCACATAGCCCAGGATGCCTGCGGCCAGGATGGCGGCGTACATGGTCTTCACGTTCAGCACCTGCTGCGCGTCGATGATGCGGTGGCCCAGGCCGTTGTCCGAGCCGATGAACATCTCGGCCACGACGACGATCACCAGCGCCATCGACACCGCCGAGCGCAGGCCGACGAAGCTGGGCTGCAGGCTCTCCCACACCAGCACGTCCTTGAAGATCTGCCAGCGCGACGCGCCCATCACCTTGGCGGCCATAACTCTTTGCTTGCGCGCATTGATGACGCCATAGGCGCTGTTGAACACGACGATCAGCAGCGCGCCGAAGGCGGCGATGGCGATCTTGTTGATGTCTGACACACCGAAGATCAGCAGGAACAGCGGGATGAGTGCTGACGACGGCGTCGAGCGGAAGAAGTCGATCAGGAACTCGACGCTGCGGTAGGCGCGCTCATTGCTGCCCAGCAGCACGCCCAGCGGCACGCCGATGACTGCGGCAATCAGGAAGGCCTGCACCGTGCGCCACACGGTTGTCGCAAAGTCCAGCAGCAGCGGCCCGCCGGCCAGGCCCACCACCAGCGTCTGCAGCGTGGCCAGCGGCGGCGGCAGCAGGATGGGGCGGATCAAGCCGAAGCGCACCACCAGGTCCCAGGCAATGAACAGCAGCAAGGGCCCGATGAAGGGCAGCAGCTTGGCGGCGTTGAAGCGTGGCAGGCGCACGGGAGGCTGGCCTTCGGCGGCGGGTGCGCGCCAGGGCTGCGCTGCGACGGGGGTTGGGTCCACGGTGGTCATGGCCTCATGCCTTGTAGAGCAGGGAGGCCACGTCCAGCTTTTTCTCGAACACGCCCTTCTCGGTGAACAGGTCGAAGAACTTCTGGAAGGCCGCCACGTCGCTGGGCGTGAACTCGTTGTAGAGCATGTAGGAGGCCAGCGGCACCTCGCCGGTGAGCGGGCCTTCGATGGCGGTGTAGCCCTTCAGGAAGGCGCGCGCCTGCGCCGGGTCCTTGCGGACGAGGTCGATGCCGCGGGCATAAGCCGAGATGTACTTCTTCGTCTCCGCCGGGTGCTTCTTGATGAACTCGGTCGTCAGCGTGGCCGAACCGCCGTGCCAGGGTGCGAGCGGGTCGCCGAGGATGTACTTGGCGATGACACCGGCCTCCAGCACGCGCGTGGTGCCGTTGAGCCGGCCCACGGTGCCGGTGGGCTCCAGCGTGTAGACGGCGTCCACCTGGCCGGCCGCGAGCGCGGCGACATGCTGGCCGATGGGCAGCTCGGTCACCGTCGTGCCCGCCGCGCCCGCGCGCTCCAGGACAGCCAGCGCCAGCGTCTTGTTCTGGATGCCGGGGCCGCTGGCCACGCGCTTGCCCTTCAGCTCGGCCAGCGTCTTGACGGGGCTGTCCTTGGGCACGAGGAACTGGTCGAGCACGTACTTGGCGTTGCTCGGGTTGGTGGCGATGATCTTGAAGAGGCCGGGCGATGCGATTTCGCCCACGCCGAGGTTGCCCGAGCCCGTGCCGTTGGAGCTGCCGTCGCAGCGGCCGGCGAGCATGGCCTCCATCACCTGCTGCGCGCCGGCGAACTTGATCGCCTCGACGTCCAGCCCGGCCTCCTTGAAGTAACCCTTCTCCACAGCCGCATAGAACGGCAGCCCCGCCGCCACCGGCCAGTAGCCGATGCGGATCTTGGGCGTCTGGGCGCGCACCAGCGCGGGCGCGCCCAGCGTGGCTACGGCGGCGGCCGCGCCAAGCAGGGTGCGGCGCTGGGATTTGATCGACGGCGAATGGGTCATGTTCGGCTCCTGGTTTGAATGGGGCTGGCCTGCTGCTCGCGGCGGGTGCAATCTGGTATACCGATTGGTACTCAAGCATTGAGCGTGCCAGTGGGCGATGCGCTTCGTTGACTTGGCGGTTGTCTGGGCGTCACGTTCGGCATGGCCTGATCGGCGGCGTTTCGCTGGTCTTCCGTGCGGCCCTGCGTGCATCAGGATGGGGTGGCGATGCACCGGCTTGCTGCATGCCCGGCGGAGCCGGGTGCCCTGCAATGCTCAAAGCCCAGGGCCGCGCCGAACTCACTTCGCTACGCTCCGTTCAAACAGGCGGCACGAACGAACAGCCAACAGCCGAAGCAGCCGAAGCAGCCGAAAGCAAAAAGGCGGGTCTCCCGACCCGCCTTTTGCGCTTGAAGAACTGGCTGTGGCTCAGCTGCCGGCCGGCGGCTCCCAGAGTTCCACCTTGTTGCCCTCGGGGTCGATGACCCAGCCGAACTTCCCGTACTCGGACTCGTCCACCTTGTCCTGCACGTCGCACCCCTCGGCCCGCAGCGCTGCCAGCAGCGCGTGCAGGTCCGCGACACGGAAATTGACCATGAAGGGCGCGGTGCTGGGCGCGAAGTAGTCGGTGTCCGCCTTGAACGGCGTCCAGAGCGTCATCCCGGCGCCGGGTGGGTTGTCGTCGGCCCACTGGAAGGTGGTGCCGCCCCATTCGCTGACGTTCAGGCCGAGGTGGCGCTGATACCAGGCGTTCAACGCCTTGGGATCTTTCGCTTTGAAGAAGATGCCGCCGAGGCCGGTGACGCGTTTCATGGAAAGCTCCCAAAGGTTGGCATTTGGGCAGCGTAGCCTGCGCGCTGTCTTGGCTCAACCCGGGGCCTCCCCTCTGCTCAGGCGCCTGCCGGCCGGTCCGGTTTTCGGCTTGGCAGCGGCAGTGTTCTCGGCCGCGGCAGACGGGGCGCCGCAATCGGCATGCCGGGGTTGGCTGAAAGGCGGCGCAGTTCTTTACCGAACGCCCTGCAACGCCGCGCCGCGTGCGCGCACCACCGGCCAGTTGGCGACGATCTTGGTGCGGGTGAATTCCACTTCGCCCTTTTCCTCGGCGGCCAGCACGGCTTCTTCGGAGGTCAGCGTGTGCGGCGTCACGCCTGCCTTCCAGCGCACCATCACCAGCACCCACAGCGGGCTGTAGGTGGCGTCGGCGTTGGCGCCGCCCACGGGGCGTGGAATGGACGGCAGCACGGTGGCCTGCTCGTCGTTGGGGAACTTGTAGGCCCGCTCAACGGGCATGCCGGGCTTCAAGGTATTGGCCAGCGCCGGCACGTAGTTGATGCCCTGCTTCTTGGCAATGCCGGGGTCGGAAATGTCGGTGCTGACGTAGTGAACGATCTGCCCCTCGAACCACGCCTCCCTCAGCGGCAGCGTGATTTCCTGTGTCTGGGCGAAGACCGAGGCGCCTGCCATCAGAAAGGCAGCGCCCAGCGCGCGGTGGAGAAGAGGGCTTGGCATCGCGGCGTCCTTGAATGGGGGAAGCCGGATTCTTGCGATACGCGCAGGGGCGGCAAGGGCAAAGTGCTCGGTTCAACCACGCCGCCCGTGGTGGTGAACCCTAGGCTGCCTTCACGTCGGCACGGCGCCCGCGCGTCGGGGCAGGCACGGATCGCTAGCGCGGGGTGCCGAAGTCCTGCGTCCAGTACGTCCGATACGTCGTGTTGGCGTTGCCCGCCACGCAGGCCACGCCGATGTCGCGGAACGCCGAGTTCATGAGGTTGGCGCAATGGCCGTCGCTCTTCATCCAGCCGTCCACCACTTCGGCCACGCCGGCTTGGCCGGCGGCGATGTTCTCGCCCACGCTGCTCCACTGGTAGCCGGCGGCGGTCACGCGGGTGCCGAGGGTGCTGCCGTTGCTGCCGGTGTGGTCGAAGAAGTTGTTCGCGACCATGTCGTCGCTGTGCGCGGCGGCGGCCTGCGTGAGTGCGGCGTTCCAGGCGAGCTCGCGTGCCGCCGGGAAGCTGCCCCGCGCGCCGCAGGTGGCGCCGGCGCGCCGGTGCACGTTGACGGCCGCCAGCATCTCGGCTTCGAAGTTGGGCAGGTTGCAGGTGATGCGGGTGCCTGCGGTCGAGGGTGGTGGCGCCGTGGGCGGTGCCGGGACGAGCGTAGGCGCATCGCCTGTCGTGGCAGAACTCCCACCGCCGCCACATCCGGCGAGTGAGAGCAGCAGGGCCAGCGCGGCAACTGTGGTCAGGTGCGGCGCGGTCGCGCGGGAAGCGAAATTTGCGGTAGGGCAGGAGCTCATAGGCCTCGAGCTTGGCACGCAAGGCCTCTCGCCCGGTTACTGGGTGCAGCCGCACGAGGACGGCCGGCAACATCCCCACACAACTCATGTCGGGCCAAGCCACCCTCTGCATGCAATTTGGTCAGGCCAAATGAGATTGCATGCCCCGGTAGTTACCCGGTATATGCGGCCCGTCTGGAGCGTGTCAAATTGCGTTGGGCATTCTGGTATTACCAATTTGGCGCGCCGAACGGTTCAGGCCCCGCACCCCTTTCCCCGACAAAAACTAGGTTCGATCCGCATGTCTTCACTGAGTAAACGCAGTTTCCTGGCCGGCCCGCTGCTGGCCGCCACCGGGTTGGGCGCCGCGCGCCTGGCGCAGGCTCAGGGCTGCGAGCCCGCCGCGCCGGCGGCGTACAAGCCGCCGGCATCCACCGGCCCCTTCACAGCCGCCGCCGATTCGCTGCGCACGTCGGCAGTCCCGACCTGGTTCCGCGACGCCAAGCTGGGCATCTGGTCCCACTGGGGCCCGCAGGCCGTGCCTGCCCAGGGCGACTGGTATGCCCGCCTTATGTATGTGCCTGGCCACCCGCACTACGCCCACCATGTGAAGACCTACGGCCATCCGTCGGAGGTTGGCTACAAGGACATCGTCAATCGCTGGAAGGCCGAGCGTTTCGAGCCCGAGGCGCTGATGGACCGCTACGTCGCCGCCGGAGCCAAGTACTTCGTGTCGATGGGCGTGCACCATGACAACTTCGACCTGTGGAACTCCAAGCACCACCGCTGGAACGCCACCAAGCTCGGCCCCATGCGCGACATCGTCGGCGACTGGGCGAATGCCGCGCGCAAGCGCGGGCTGCACTTCGGCGTGTCGGAGCACCTGGGCGCCAGCCACAACTGGTGGTGGACCAGCCACCAGTGCGACCAGTTCTGGCCCAAGCTGGGCGTGGCCTACGACGGCGCCAAGCCGGAGAACTTCGACCTCTACCACGAGCCGCACGACACGCCGTACCTGAACCGCGGTGGCGACTGGTACACGACCAACCCGAAGTTCCACGAGATCTGGTACCGCCGCGTCGTCGACCTGATCGACAGCCACCAGCCGGACCTGCTGTATTCCGACGGCGGCATCCCGTTCGGCGAGGTGGGCCGGGCCGTGATCGCGCACCTGTTCAACAGCTCGGTGCGCCGCACCGGCCAGATGCAGGCCGTGTACAACCACAAGGCGCTCGGGTCCGGTGATTTCATCGCCGAGGTGGGCGTGCAGGACATCGAGCGCGGCGTGCTGCCCGGCATCAACCCACTGCCGTGGCAGACCTGCACCTCCAACGGCGACTGGTTCCACTCCGAACACGACCGCTACAAGACGCCGGCACAGGTGCTCACGATGCTGTGCGACATCGTCAGCAAGAACGGCAGCATGCTGCTCAACGTGGTGCAACGCGCCGACGGCACGCTGACGGCCGAGTCCGAGACGCTGGTGACCGAGATGGCAGCATGGATGAAGGTCAATGCCGAGGCCATCCATGGCACGCGGCCCTGGAAGGTGTACGGCGAAGGCCCGACCGCCGCAGCCAGCGGCGCCTTCCAGGAAAACGCCGCCTACACGCCGCAGGACATCCGCTTCACCACCAAGGGCGACGCCTTGTACGCGCTGACGCTGGGCGAGCCCAAGGGCATGCTGAAGATCGCCTCGCTGCGGCGTGGCAGCCCGCACGAGGCGCGCGCGGTGCGCCGGGTCGAGTTGCTCGGTGCCGGGCCGCTGACGTTCCGGCAGACCGCGCAGGCGCTGGAGGTCGACATGCCCGAGCGCCTGCCTGGCCGCCACGTCAGCGCGCTGCGCATCGTCCGCGGCTGAACGAACTGTGCGTCACAGCTGCCACCAGGCCGGCAGCAGCGCGCGCACCTCGGTCCGGCGAAAGCGTTGGTCCAGCAGCCAGACCCAGCCGCGGTCGTCTACCGAGCGCAGCACGCGGCCGGCGGCCTGCACAACTTTCTGCAGGCCGGGTACGAGGTCGGCATAGCCGTGGTCAGCGCCGAACATCGTGTCGAGCCGTTCGCGCACCTGCTCCTGCAGCGGCGACACGGGCGGCAGGCCCAGCGTGGCGATGAAGGCGCCGATGAGGCGGGTGCCGGGCAGGTCCACGCCCTCGGCGAACGCGCCGCCCAGCACGGCAAAACCGATGCCGCGCCCATCCTGCACGAAGCGCTCCAGGAAGCCGCGGCGCGCCGCGTCGCCCATCGCACGCGCCTGGCTCCACTGCGGCACTTGCGGGTGGCGCAGCGCCAGCCGCGCGGCGGCTTTGTCGAGGTAGTCGAAGCTGCTGAAGAAGGCGAGGTAGTTGCCGGGATGCTGCCCGTACTGCGTGGCGAGCACCTCCACCAGCGCGTTGAGCGAGGCGTCGCGGTGCTCCCAGCGCGTGGAGAGGTTGGCCACCTGCACCGTCAGGTGCTCGGGCGGGAAGGGCGCGGGCACGTCGATCCACGCCGTGTCGTCGGGCAGGCCGAGCAAGTGGCGCGGGTAGTCGGGCGGGCCGAGGGTGGCTGAGAACAGCGTGACGCTATGACAGCCCTCGAAACGCTCCTTCAGGAAGTGGCCGGGCACGATGCAGCGCACGGAGAGCAGTACGTCGCGGCCGTCGTCCTCGGCTTCGTCCTGCAGCAGCGAGAGGTTGCCGGGCACGCCTGGCGCGGGCCGCGTGGCAGCGCTGCGCTGCAGGTCGCACAGCGAGTGCGTGTCCAGGCGGTCCAGCAGGCGCTGCAGGCTCAGGCATTCGAAATAGAACTCCAGCATGGGCCCCACTTCGAGCGGGTGGTTCTGCACGTACTCGCCCAGGGCGACGTTGACGCGCTGCAGCGCCTCGCCCAGCGCCTCGGGCACCGTGGGCAGCGGCTGGTAGTCGGCGGCCTGCGCGTGGCCCAGCGTGGCCAGTTCCTTGGCCAGGCCGCGCAGCGGCGCGCGCAGGCTGACCGGCGCGTTGGCCAGCGCCTCGCGCACACGCTCCAGGCTCAGGCTGGTGCTGTACATGTCGCGCGTGCGGTCGATGAGGTTGTGCGCCTCGTCCACCAGTAGCGCGAGCTTCCAGCCCTGCGCCTGCGCCAGGCCATAGAGCTGGCCGTGCGGGTCGAAGGCGTGGTGCACGTCGCCCACCACCACGTCGGCCCAGCGCAACAGCTCCTGGCCCAGGAAGTAGGGGCAGACGTCGTGCTTGAGCGCAATGCGGCGCTGGGTCGGCGCGTCCAGCCAGCCCGCCTGCACGGCCTCGGCGCGGGCGGCGGGCAGCTTGTCGTAAAAGCCGTGGGCCAGCGGGCAGGCGTCGCCGTGGCAGGCCTTGGTGGGGTGCTCGCAGGCCTGCTCCTTGGCCACCAGCGTCAGCACGCGCAGTGCCTTCGTCGGCGCGGCCTCGCGCAGTGCGTGCAAGGCCTCCAGCGCGGTGAGGCGGCCGGTGCCCTTGCAGGTCATGTAGCCGATCTTGTCGATCTGCTGGCCGGGCATGGCGCGCAGCAGCGGGTAGAGCGTGCCCAGTGTCTTGCCGATGCCGGTGGGCGCCTGGGCCAGCAGGTGGCGGCCGTTGGCGGCGACGCGGTAGACGGCTTCGGCGAGCAGGCGCTGGCCCGGGCGCAGCTCGCGCAAGGGGAAGGGCAGCAAGCTCAAATCGGCATCGCGCGCGGCGCGATGAGCCGCCTCCTGCGCGGCCCAGGCTTCGAACTGGGCGCAGCGTGCCTCGAAGGCGGCTTGCAGCGCGGCGGCGGTGGCCTTTTCGCGCAGCACGGTCTCGTTCTGCGTGTCGGCATCCACGTAGACCAGAGCCAGCTCCAGCTCGGCCAGGCCGCGGTCGGCGGCGATGAGGGCGCCGTAGGTTTCTAGCTGTGCCCAGTGCAGCGCGCGGCGGTTTTCCGGGATCAATTCGACCGGGCCGCGAATGGTCTTGATCTCCTCCAGCCGGTTCACGTCGGCCTCGTAGCCATCAGCCCGGCCACGCACGCGCAGGTTGCCGCACTGGCCTTCCAGCGGCAGTTCGTTCTCGTAGCCGGGTGAGCGCCGCGCCAGCACGGCCAGCTGGCCCGCCTGGCCCTCCAGCGCCGTGGCCGAGGGCGTGAAGCGGCGGTCCAGGCTGCCGCGCTTGGCAGTGAACTCGCACAGGCTGCGGACCGAGACGGTGTAAGTCCAGGCGCTCAAAACAGACTCAGGTTGTCGGGAGCAGGCATTGTGTCGATGCGCACGGAGGCCGGCGCAGCAAGCGCCTCGCTGGCGTGCACCAGGTTGCCGATGCGCACGCCCATCAGCCGCAGCCGTTTGTCGAACTTGACGCGCTTGAGGCACAGGCCCACGGCGTGGCGGATGTCGGCGGCGCTGGTGATCGCTGACTTGAGTGTCTGGTCGCGCGTGACAGTCACGAAGCCCTCGAAGCGCAGCTTGATGCCCACCGTCTTGCCCGCGTAGCGCTTGCGTTCCAGGTCGCGCGACAGGCTCTCGCAGAGCTCGTCCATGATGCCGCCGAGCAGGGCCCGGTCGTGCACCGCGTGCAGGTCGCGCTCGAAGGTGGTCTCGCGGCTGATCGACACCGGCTCGCTATGCGTGACGACGGCGCGCGAGTCACGCCCGTGCGAGGCCGCGTGCAGCCACTGGCCGTAGCTCTCGCCGAACTGCTCGACGAGCCAGGCAGGGTCGGCGGCGGCAATGTCGCCCACGGTCTCCAGCCCGAGTTTGCGCAACTTGTCGCCCGCCTTCGGCCCGATGCCGTTGATCTTGCGCACGCCCAGCGGCCAGATCAGACGAGGAATGTCGTCCAGCGTCAGCACGGTGATGCCGTCGGGCTTGTCCAGCTCGCTGGCGATCTTGCTGAGCAACTTGTTGGGCGTGACGCCGATGGAGCAGGTCAGGCCGGTCGCGCGGCCGACCGAGTTCTTGATCTCGCGCGCCACAGCCTTCACGCCGCCCAGCGGGTCATGGCCCACGGCGTCGCGCACGCCGGGCACGTCGCTCAGGTCGATGTAGATCTCGTCGATGCCGCGGTCCTCGATGACGGGCGCGGCCTCGGCCACAGCGGCCTTAAAGAGGCGCGAGTACTTGCGGTAGGAATCGAAGTCGGCCGGCAGCAGGATGGCGTCGGGCGCACGCAGGGCGGCCTTCATCAGGCCCATGGCCGAGAACACGCCGAGGTCGCGCGCGGCGTAAGTGGAGGTCGTCACCACGCCGCGGCCGGTGTAGTTGCGCAGCGTGGCGTAGCGCCAGGAGCCGTCTTCCAACTGCTGCGGGGCATCCGCCCGCCGCCCGCCGATGACGACGGCTTCGCTCTTGAGCTGCGGATAGCGCAGCAACTCGACGGACGCGTAGAAGGCGTCCATGTCGAGGTGGGCGATCCAGCGAGGGGGCTGCGGCATGGGGCGGGATTGTCCCGCCCCGGACTGTCAGGCCACGGCAGCAGGCCTTACCAGAGGCCGTGCACCTGCGGTGCGATGCGGCGCTGGTAGAGGTCGGCCAGCGCCTGCATCAGCGGGGCGGGTAGGGCGGCGAGGTCGGCGGCGCTGACGTTTTCGTCCACCTGAGCAGGCGTGCGGCCGCCGGGGATGGCGGTCGTGATGGCTTCGTTCATCAGGATCCAGCGCAGCGCGAGCTTGGCCATGCTCACGCCAGGCGGCAGCAGCGCGCGCAGTTCCTCCACAGCAGCCAGGCCCTGCTCGAAGTCGACGCCCGAGAAGGTCTCGCCCTTGTCGAAGGCCTCGCCCTGGCGGTTGAAGCCGCGATGGTCGTCGGCGCTGAATTTGCTGTCGCGCGTGAACTTGCCGCTGAGCATGCCGCTGGACAGCGGCAGGCGCGCCAGCACGCCGACCTGCGCTGCCTGCGCCGCGGGCAGGAAGACCTCGGCGGGCCGCTGGCGGAACAGGTTGAAGATGATCTGCACAGACTGCACGCCGGGGAACTTCAGCGCGGCCAAAGCCTCGTCGATGCGCTCGACGCTGACGCCGTAATGGCGCAGCTTGCCTTCCTTCACCAGGTCGTCCAGCGCGCCGAAGACTTCGGGCATGCTGTAGACGGCGCTGGGCGGGCAGTGCAGCTGCAGCAGCTCGATGCCGTCGGTGTCGAGGTTCTGCAGGCTGCGCTCGATGAAGGGGCGTAGGTTGAGGTAGCCGTCGGCCACATGCGGGTTCAGGCGCCGGCCGGCCTTGGTGGCGACATGGAAGGGGTCGCTCGGGCGCTCCTTGCGCAGCCGAGCGAGCAGGCGCTCGCTGTGACCATCGCCGTAGACGTCCGCGGTGTCAAAGAAGTTCACGCCACGGTCCAGGGCGTGGTGCAGCGCGGCCATCGCGGCCGTGTCGTCGGTGTCGCCCCAGGTGCCGCCTATGGCCCAGGCGCCGAAGCCGATTGCAGAGACGTTCAGGCCGGTGCGGCCCAGAGGACGGTAGATCATGTGGTTTCCAAACGAAAAACGCGCGCCGGTAGGGCGCGCGATTGCGAAATGGTAGCGCGATCAATGGTCCGCTGCCGGCCCTCGCTTCAAAGCACTTCCGATGCGAAATCGGCGAGCCGCGAACGTTCGCCGCGAGCCAGCGTTACGTGGCCGCTGTGGGCCCAGCCCTTGAAGCGGTCGACTGCAAACGTCAGGCCCGAGCTGCCTTCGGTCAGGTAGGGCGTGTCGATCTGCGC
Source organism: Roseateles sp. (assembly GCF_039929605.1). GTDB lineage: Bacteria > Pseudomonadota > Gammaproteobacteria > Burkholderiales > Burkholderiaceae_C > Pelomonas. The sequence continues at coordinate 10 of NZ_JBDSQX010000092.1, read as the reverse complement.
CAGGTTGCCC
>NZ_JBDSQX010000091.1:0-44201 GCF_039929605.1 Roseateles sp. | reverse complement strand
CTTCCACGACATGGCCTACGGCGAGATCGCCGAGGTGGTGAGTTGCCCGCCCGAGACCGTGAAGACACGGATGTTTTATGCGCGGCGGCGCCTGCGCCTGCTGCTGGATGACCTGGCCGGTCATCGTGGAGAACTGTGATGAGTGTGGTGATCGCTATGGAACACGATGAGCATGTGGCCGTGCAGGCCCTGCTGCCCTGGTATGCGCGCGGTCAGCTGGACGATGCCGAGATGGGCGACGTGCAACGGCATCTGCTGCATTGCCAGGCGTGCCGCAACGAGCTGGCTGCGGAGCGGCCGATGCAGACGCTGTTGAACGCGGCCGGTTCACCTGTCGAAGGCGGCAATGCCCAAGCGGGGCTGGCCAGGCTGCATGCCCGCATGCAACCTGCGTCCAGGCCGGCCGGGCGGCGTTGGATGCCCTGGGCCCTGGGTGCCCAGGGCGCGGCGTGCGCGCTGCTGCTGGGCCTGTGGCTGCAGGCGCGCCAGGATGGGCCGGACTACCAAGGCCTGTCCGCCTCGGGCAGTGCGCCCGTGGTGGCCGACGCCCTCGTCATGTTCAAGCCAGGCACCAGCGAGCAGGCTCTGCGCGAGCTGCTGCGGGCGCAGGGCGCGAGCGTCGTCGCCGGCCCGACCGAGACCGGCGCCTGGCTGCTGCGCGTGGATGCCCGCGGCCTGGCGGTGCTGCGCGCGGCGCCCATCGTCACGCTGGCCGAGCCGCTGCAGCCGCAGCAACCGGGACAGTCACGATGAAGCGAAAGAGCTTCTGGCTGCACCTGCTGGTGCTGCTGGTCTGCTGCATCGCGGGGCGGCCGGCGGCGGCCCAGGCCGAGGAGGCGCAGCGCCAGGTGCTCGTCATGCTGCAGTTGCCCAAGGCCCACTACCGGCCCGACGGCAGCTATGCCGGCAACTACGGCGCGGGCGTGGGCCGGCAGTCGCGTCAGCAAGTGGCGCAAGACCTGGCCCGGCGCCACGGCCTGGAGATGCGCAGCGAATGGCCCATGCCGCTGGCCGGCGTGGACTGTTTCGTCATGCGGCTGCCTGAGGACGATCGGCGCACGTCCGCCGACGCCGCCCGCGCCGTTGCCGAGGACAGCCGCGTGGCCTGGGCGCAGCCCGTCGGCCTCTACCAAGCACAAGCTGAAACGCCGAGCAGCGCGCAGGAACCGCTCTACGCCGCCCAGCCGGCTGCGCAGCAATGGCGGCTGGCCGAGCTGCACAAGCTGGCCACCGGCCGTGGCGTGCGCGTGGCGGTGGTGGACAGCGGCGTCGAGGTCGGCCACCCCGATCTGGTCGGTCAGATCGCGTTCAACCAAAACTTCGTCGACGACCGCCCGCCGCCCGCTGAAGGGCACGGCACAGCAGTGGCCGGCATCATCGCAGCGCGGGCCGACAACGGCGTGGGCATCGCCGGCATAGCGCCCCACGCCAGGCTGCTGGCGCTGCGGGCCTGCTGGCAAACCAGCTCCGCTCAGACGCTGTGCACCGGCCTCGGTCTGGCCAAGGCCTTGTACGCGGCCCTGGAGCAGCGGGCCGACATCATCAACATGAGCCTGGGCGGGCCAGATGACCGGCTGCTGGGCCTGCTGCTCGACCAGGCCCAGGCGCGCGGCGCCAGCATCGTCGCGGCGCTGCCCAGTTCGGGCGGGCCGTTCCCTGCCAACCACCCCGGCGTGCTGGTCGTCGGCAGCGCGCCGCCGCTGCCCTCGGGGGCTCTCATTGCGCCCGGGCGCGACGTGCCGAGCACGCTGCCCGGCGGTGGCTGGGGGCTGGTAACGGGCTCTTCCTTCTCGGCCGCCCATGCGGCGGGGCTGCTGGCGCTGATGCGTGAACTGGGTGGCTCGCGCGCTGGCGGCGCGTTGTTGAAGGCAGCCTTCGTCACCGTGGGCCAGGACCGCATCGACAGCTGCGCGACGCTGGCCCGACAGGCCGGCAGCGCTGGCTCGATCTGCACACGGCTGGGGCAAACTGGCGACTGATGCCCCCCGCGCGCCCGGCCCGACTCGCCCTGCTCACCGTTCTGTTGCTCGCCGGCCCCGGCGCGGCGCGGGCCGACGTGGGCGCGACGCTGTCCCTGCAGAGCGACGCGCGCGAACGTGGCCTCTCCTACAGCGGCAACCGGCCAGGCGCTCAGCTCGGCCTGGCCTGGGACGGGGAGGGCGGCTGGTATGCCGGCGCCTCATTGACCCATGCTCGCTTCGAGCGGCGCGGCGGCGCGTCGCTGCGGGCCTACGGCGGCCGCGTTGTCGAACTGCGGCCCGGCTTGAATGCCGAGTTGGGCTTGCTCGCGCACCGCTTCGAGAACGTGTCGAGCTATGACTTCGTCGAGACCTACGCGGCCCTGCTGGGCGAGCGCTGGAACCTGCGTCTTTATGCCTCGCCTGATTACTACGGCAACGGCCAGCGCAGCCTCTACGGCGAGTTCAATCTGCACTGGCCGCTGGCTCAGGGCATCGCGGCCATTGGCCACATCGGGCTGCTGCACGGGTGGGGCCGGTCAAGCGTCGTTTACGGCGGGCCGCAAGACACCGCGCGGGTGGACGTGCGTGCCGGTGCGTCTCTTCAGTGGGGGGCAGGCAGCGAGATGCAGCTTGTCTGGGTCGCCGCCAGTCGTGGCGGGCCCTACATCTGGATCAATGCGACGCGCCGAAGCACGGCGGTGCTCAGCCTGACCACGGCCTTCTGATCAACTTTTTTCCTTTCGCTTGAACCACGGCGCTGCGTGCCGGCACTCATGCCGCAATGACAGCCACGAAAGGGCAGCGATGAAGTTCAAAACATGGGTGTGCGGTTCGCTTGCAGTCGCCGCGCTGATCGCGGGCTGCGGTGGCGGCGGCGGTGAGGGGCTGGATGCGAATGGCCGACCGATAGGAGAAGGTACCGACCCGAGCGGGCCGATGACAGCGAGCTTCAGCTCCATCCAGTCGCATGTCTTCACGCCCGTCTGCACGGCTTGCCATGCGGGCGCTTCGGCGCCGCGAGGCTTGCGGCTGGACGCGGCCAACAGCTACGCGATGCTGGTGGGCGTGGCCAGCGGCGGCGTGCCCGCGCTCAAGCGCGTTGCGCCGGGCGACGCGGACAACAGCTACCTCATCCACAAGCTGGAAGGCCACCAGGCTGTCGGTGCGCGCATGCCCCTGGGCGGGCCGTATCTGGACGCCCAGACGATTGCCCTGATTCGGCAGTGGATCAGCAATGGAGCGCAGCAGTGAGGGCCGCACGTCTGCTGCTGGGCCTGGCCCTTGCGCTGCTCGTCTCGGGCGCAGCGCGCGCCGAGCCCTATCTCGCCATCCGCAGTGGCATCAAATGCGTGGCCTGCCACGTGAACCCCACCGGTGGTGGCCTGCGCAACGCGGTTGGCAATGCCTTCGCCCAAGGCGGCATCCCGGCCAATGCGCTGCCGGATGCACTGCAGGGCTGGAACGGCTCGTTGTTTGACGACCGCCTGCGCCTGGGTGGCGACCTGCGCACCGCGACGACGCGCACCTCGGTGTCCGGTCGGCCGGCCACGAGTGTGGGCGGCACGGAGCAGATACGCCTGTACGCCGACGTGCAGCTCATCAAGGAGTACCTGGGCGTCTATCTGGACCAGCAGGTCGCACCGGGCAAGGCCGAGCGCCAGGAGGCCTACGTGCGCCTGTCGACGCCGGGCCTGGGCTGGTATGCCAAGGCCGGCCAGTTCTACCTGCCCTTCGGCTGGCGGCTGCAGGACAGCCTGGCCTTTGTCCGGCAGCTCAGCGGCGTGAGCATGACGGTGCCCGACAAGGGTCTGGAGCTGGGCCATGAAAGCGATGACTGGTCCATCCAGCTCGTGCGCAGCAACGGCCCCGGCAACAGCGGCGGCAACGGTCACCAGACGACGGCGCAGGCCATCTGGATGCAGCCCTGGGGTCGCGTCGGCGCTGCGGCGGCACAGGTCAAGGCGGCGGCCGGCAATCGCCAGGCTTATGGCCTCTTCGCCGGCACGACGACCGGGCCGGTGAGCTGGCTGGCCGAGATCGACCTGGTCAGCGACGGTGGCTATCCAGAAGGCAAGCGGCGCCAGCTCGCCACGCTGCTGGAGGCCAACTGGCTGGTGCAGCAAGGTCACAACCTGAAGCTCACCAGCGAGTACCTCGACCCCGACCGTCGTGTGGCCCACGACAACAAGGTGCGCTACAGCCTGATCTACGAGTACACGCCGATTGCCTTCGTGCAACTGCGCGCGGGCTACCGAAAGTTCGGCGGCATTCCGCAGAACGCGGTCGACAACCGGCGGCAGAGCTTTGTTGAGCTGCATGGACTCTTCTAGCGTCTTCGTCGAGCGGCGCAGCCAGTTGGCCGAGCCGCTGACGCGGCTGCCGCTGGCGACGCTCTACTTGACCGAGCGCTGCAACTCGCGCTGCGTGAGCTGCGACTACTGGCGGCATGGGCGGCGGGACGTCGACCTCGGCACCGTCGAGCGCCTGCTGCCGGGCCTGGCCGCGCTGGGGACGGAGACGGTCCTCGTCTCCGGTGGCGAACCCCTGTTGCACCCGCAATGGGCCGAGATCGCGGCGCGGTTGCGTGCGAGTGGTTTGAAGCTGTGGCTGCTGACTGCTGGCCTCGCGCTGGCCAAGCATGCCGCCGAGGTTGCGCGGCTGTTCGAGCAGGTCACCGTGTCCCTGGACGGCAGCACGGCCGCCAGCTATGCGGCCATTCGCGGCCTGGATGCCTTCGAGGCCGTTTGCACCGGCATCCGCGCTGCCGTGCGCGAGGGCGTGACGGTGGGCCTGCGCGTGACGGTGCAGCGCGGCAACGTCGGCGAGGTGGCAGGCCTCGTCGTGCTTGCCCATAAGCTGGGTGTGGCCGGCATCTCCTTCCTTGCGGCCGATGTGAGCCATGCCGAGGCCTTCGGCCGCCACGGCGCGAGGGTGGACGGCGTCGCGCTGGGCGCCGAGGACCTGCCGGTCCTGGCCGCCAGTCTCGACGCGCTGGAGTGCGAGCACGCCGCCGACTTCGCCAGCGGCTTCATCGCGGAGCCGCCCGCCAAGCTGCGCCGCATCGAGGCCCACTATCGGGCGCGACTCGGCCTGGGCGCGCCACCGCCGGTGCGTTGCAATGCGCCCGAGCATTCCGCCGTCATCGAGGCCGACGGCGGGGTGCGGCCCTGCTTCTTCATCGCCGGCACCGGCCGGGTGGGCGAGGCCGGCCTGGCGGAGAACCTGAACTCGCCCGCCCAGCGCCGGCTGCGCGCCGCCATCCGTGCCGGCGACCGACCCGAGTGCGCGCATTGCGTCTGCTCCAAATGGTTTTCCGCATGAGCGCCGCGACGGGCCGCCCCGAGCAAGCTCGCTCCCGCTTGGCGGGACAGGCCGCAGGCCGAAGGGTGCACCAGTGAGCAGCCTCGCCAACGAAGCGGCTTACGACCTCTGGGCCGAGGACTATCCACCGTTGCCGCACAACGCGCTGATGCGTGCCGAGCAGGCCGCGATGCTGGCGCTCATGCCCGACGTCACCGGCCGCCGCGCGCTGGACCTGGCTTGCGGCAGCGGGCGCTACGGCCTGCTGCTGCAGGAGCGAGGCGCGCGCTTCGTCGTCGGATGCGATCTCTCGGCCGGCATGCTGGCCCGCGCGCCGCTGGCCCATCGCGTGCGGGCCGACATGTCCAGGCTGCCCTTTGCGGCGGCCAGCTTCGACCTCGTCGTCAGCGGCCTGGCCGTCGGCCATGCGCCCAGTCTCGATGCCTGGATGGCCGAGGCCGCGCGCGTGCTCGCGGGGGGCGCAAGCCTGGTCTATTCCGACTTCCACCCCGATGCCACGCGGGCCGGCATGACGCGCAGCTTCACCGATGCCGACGGGCAGCGCCACGAGCTGCTGCATGCCCTGCACGACCCCAAGGCTCATCTCGCCGCCGCCTGGCGCGCCGGCCTCGTGCTGGAGGCGCGGCGTGAGGTGCGCGTCGGCCAGGAGCTGTGCGAAACCTTCACGGGCTCGGAGTCCTTTTACGCCCGCTGGCACGGCCTGGCCGTCGTCCTCGTCCTGCGGCTGTTCAAGCCATGAGATGCCAGCTTGTCAATGCGGTCGACAGCCGTGGCCAGGCAATGAGCCTGAGCCTGGCCGAAGGTTGCATCCGCGCGGAGCTTGCTGGTCAGCGGATCGACCTCGGCGGCGCTCGGCTGCTGCCTGGCCTCATCAATGCCCATGACCATCTGCATCTCAACGGCGCGCTGCCGCGGCTGAAGTTCCGCAGCGGCTATCGCAATGCCAGCGAGTGGATTGCCGACATCACGCCGCAGCTGTCAACCGACCCGGGTCTGCTGGCACACCGGCGGCAGCCGCGCGCTCTGCGCTTTCTCGCCGGTGGCCTGAAGAACCTGCTGAGCGGCGTGACGACGGTGCTCCACCACGACCCGCGTGACGCCGTGCTGGACGAGCCGGGTTTCCCGGTTGACGTGCCCGCGCCCGGCGGCTGGTCCCATTCCCTTGCGCTGGATGGTGACGAAGCGGTGCGCGCCTCGCACCAGGCCACACCGGCTGGCCGGCCCTGGATCGTCCACGCCGCCGAAGGCATAGACACCGCAGCGGCGCTCGAATTCGACCGACTCGAAGCCCTGGGCTGCATCGCGCCTGGCACGCTGCTCGTGCACGGCCTGGGCCTGAGTGCCGCGCAGCAGCGCCGATTGGTTGAGGCTGGCGCCGCCGTCGTCTGGTGCCCCGGCTCCAACCTGCACCTCTTCGGCCGCACGCTGGACCCGGAGTGGTTGTTCGCCCAGGGCCGGCTGGCCCTCGGCAGCGATTCGCGCATCAGCGGCGGGCGCGACCTGCTGGCCGAACTGGCGCTGGTGCGCGAGCTGACCCGCTGGAGCGAGGAGCGTCTTGAAGCCTGGGTCACGGAGGGCGCCGCCCGCCTGCTGGGCCTGACCGACCGCGGCCGGCTCGAGCCGGGCCTGCGCGCCGACCTGATCGCGCTGCCGCCCGGCCTGCCGCTGTCGCATGCGACGCGGGCCGATCTGCGCCTCGTCGTCGTGGGCGGGCGGCCGCTGTACGCCGACGCCGACCTGGGCGAGACCCTGGGCTTGACGCCGGTGCGCGTCGACGGCCGCCCGAAGGCCATCGCGCCGCATCTCCTCATCGCGGAGCCGGGGCTTGAGCTGTTGGCCGAGGAGGTACCGGCATGAAGCGCGTGCTGCTGATCAACCCGCGCATCACGTCCAACGCGCGCTTCCCGCTGGCCGTCATGCATCTGGCTGCGGCGCTCAAGAGCCGCTACGAGACACGCATCCTGGACGGCAATCTGGATCGCCATCTGCCCGAGACGGCGGCGGCCGCCGTGAAGGAGGGCGGCTACGCAGCGGTGGGCCTCTCCGTCATGGGTGGCCCGCAGTTGCCCGCAGCGCTCGCCGTGTCGCGAGCCATCCGCGCCGTGGCGCCCGAGCTGCCCATCGTCTGGGGCGGCTATTTCCCGACGCTGTGCTCGGACGCGGCGCTGAACAGCGACTGCGTCGACTACGCGCTGCGCGGCCAGGGCGAGCAGGGCTTCATGGAACTGCTGGATGCGCTCACCCAGGGGGGGGCCCTGGCAGACGTCGGCGGCCTGTCCTGGCGCCGTGATGGCGAGATCGTGCACAACGCCGACCGTGCCTTCTCGACGGCGCCGCTGCAATTGGAAGTCAGCTACAACGAGGTCGACGACCCGCAGCGCTACCTCGGCCCGACCTATCTCGGCCGCCGCACGACGGGCTACCAGGCTGCCTTGGGCTGCCGCTACCGCTGCAGTTTTTGCGGCGTCGCGGCGATGTTTCGTGGCAAGACGGCGCTGCCGGAAGCAGACCGGCTGGAGCGGGACTTGCGCCTGCTGCAGAGCCGCTTCGGTGCGGACTCGGTCAACTTCTACGACAACAACTTCTTCGACCGCCAGATCGACATGCAACCGCTGCTCGAAGTGCTGGCGCGCTTGCAGATGCCCTGGTGGTGTTTCGCCCGCGCCGATGCGCTGCTGGGGCTGTCCGACACCTCGTGGGCCCTGGTCAAGCGCAGCAGGCTGCGCATGGCCTACATCGGCGCCGAGTCCCCCAATGACGCCTTGCTGCGCGACATGCGCAAGGGCACGCGGTCGGACCAGACGCTGGCCGTCGTCGAGGCCTGCCGCCGTCACGGCGTGGTGCCCGAGCTGTCCTTCATGCTCGCGCCGCCGCAGGATCCTGAAGGCGAGACCGAGCGGACCTTCGCCTTCATACGCCAGATCAAGCGCCTGCACCCTGGCACCGAGGTGATGCTCTACGTGTACACGCCACTGCCGCCGCAGCGCCTGGGCGAAGGCCGCTGGACGCTGCGTGATCCGGCGCTGCCGCGCGACCTGGCCTTTCCCGACAGTGCCGACGGCTGGGCGCAGCCGCAATGGGTTGACTACTGGTGCCATCTCGATGCGCCCTGGCTCAGCCCTGCGCTGCGGCGGCGGATCAGCGACTTCCGCACCGTGCTGGGCTGCCGCTTCCCGACGCTGACCGACATCCGCGCGCCGCGCTGGCAGAAGGCCGCCCTGCGTGCCGCCTCTGCCTGGCGCTATCGGATGGCGCACTACGACAGCCCGCGCGAGCTGCGTTGGCTGGAGCGCGCGGTGAAGCTCTGGGACCCGCAATTGCATTCGCTCTGAAATGAAACTGTCCCTCGCCCAGTCTTGTAGCTCGGCCGATGCGCTGGGCCTGCGCCGCGTCGCGGCCGGCGAGGACTTGGTCGCGGCATGAACACGGTCGTCCTGTCAGGGGTCGCCAATTTCCGGCGCGCCTTCCTGGTCAACCTGGCTGCGTCGACCAGCGGCATCGTGATGCGCTTCGCACTGAGTCTGCTGCTCGCGCGGTTGCTGCAGCCCGCCGAGCTGGGGCTATACGCCCTGGGCTTGGCGGTCTTCAGTGTGGCCCAGCTTTTGCGCGATGCCGGCGTGTCGGCCTATATGCAGCGCGAACCCGATCTGACGCCCGCGCGCTTCTCGGCCTGCCTGGGGTTGCTGGCCAGCACCACGCTGGCCGGCACGCTGGCGTTGTGGTTGCTGGCCGAGCCCTTGGCAGGGCAGTTTGACCAGCCTGGGCTCGCGCAGCTGCTGCATGTGCTGTCGCTCGGTCTGCTGCTGTCCCCGTTTACCGCCGCGATGACCGGGCTTCAGTTGCGCTCGCTGGCGGCGGCCCCGATTGCCTTCGCGGCGCGAATCGGGATGCTCAGCCAAGCCGGCGTTGCGCTGCTGCTGTCGGCCAATGGCTGGGGCGCGCTGGGCCTGGCCTGGGCGCAGGTGACCACTGTGCTCGTCTGGAGTGTGGTCTATGTGCTCGTGCAAACCGAAGGCCGGAACTGGTGGCCGTCCTGGCGGGGCTGGGGCGGGGTGCTGCGCTTCGGACTCGGCACCACCCTCGTCGGCCTGGTGAACGGCTTCAATGGCGTGTTGCCGGACCTGCTCCTGAGCCAGTTCGGCTCGGCGCGCCAGGTGGGGCTGCTCGGGCGGGCAAGTGCCGCCGTCGGGCTGCTGCAGGCTGTGGTTGGGCATGCGCTGGGTTTCGGGGCGCTGCCGGTACTGGCCTCGCAGCATGCGCGCGGCCAGCCACTGGAGCCGGTGTTGCGCCGCGCGACGGCGCTGCTGACCGGCCTGGGCTGGCCGCTGCTCGCCTTGACGGTGATCTATCGCGAGCCGCTGGTGCATCTGCTCTACGGCCCAGCCTGGATGGATTGCACGCCGGCTGTGCTGCCACTGGCGCTGGCGGCGGCACTCGGGCAGGTCTTTGCCCAACTGGGCTACGCCTTGGCCGCCGTCGGTCGGCCGGCGCTGGCCGCCTGGCCGACGGGTGTGACGCTGGCTGCGCGCATCGGCCTGGGTCTGGCGCTCGTCGACGGGGGCCTTGCGTCGTTCGCCTGGGCCTTGTGTGCTGCGGCCTGTGCGGCGTTGCCGCTGCAGCTCTGGCTGGCCGCGCGGCATCTTGGCCAGCCGCCGCGCGCGCTGCTGGCGGCTGTGGGTGGCAGCGCGCTGGCAACCCTCGCCGCCGTCGCGGTGCCGTGGATGTTGGCGCCGCTGGCCTGGCTGGCGGCGCTCCGCTGGGCCCGCCACCCGCTGCTGGACGAGGCGCTTCAGCTGCTGGCGCGCCGCCGCGGCCGCCGAGTTTGATCGGGCGGGCGCATTGCGTGGTGACGGCGCCGAGGTCCGGCATGCAGTTCAACGGCCTGAGACAGGAAGCGCTGCCGCCGAAGGCCCTCGCGTTCATCCTCCAAACGTCGCATCACCGATGACATCCATGACTTGGCAGCCCGATACCCGGCAGATCGCCGACCCCTTTGGCGAACGCGCTCCGCTGGTGTTGCGACGCAGGCATCGCCTGCTCGGCGCCGACGTCGAGTTCCACAGCGACAGCGCCGAGCTTCTGGCCCTGGTGGACGCGGCCTATGCCGGCCTTCCGGCGCACGGCCCGGGAGGCGTGGCGCTGCAGGTCGAGCTGCGTCTGACGGAAGGCGATGCGGGCTTAGGCGCCGAGCCGCCCGAGCCCGGCATGCTGGGCGGTGCCGGCCTGCTTGGCGTGGCAATGGATGCGCACAACCTCGCGCTGGTGAATGTGGACGCCGGACGTGCCTTGGTGCAAGTCACGCGCGCGCTGCTGGCTTTCCCCTACCACCTCCGCTATGAGCTCATCGAGTTCGCCGTCTTCATCCTGGCTGCGCGCGCACGCGGCCTGCTCGGCCTGCATGCGGGCTGCGTCGGTCTGGGGCGCGCGGGCGCGTTGCTGATCGGCGCGAGCGGCGCGGGCAAGTCGACGCTTGCCTTGCAGGCCATGGCCCTGGGGCTGGATTTCCTGACCGAGGACGCCAGCTTCGTCGACCCACACGCGTTGCAGGCCAGAGGCATTGCCAACTTCCTGCACCTGCGCTTCGATGCGCTGCGCTGGATCGACGACAAGGCGCTGCGCGCGCGCGTCGAGGCCGCGCCGGTGATCCGGCGGCGCAGCGGAGTTGAAAAGTACGAGCTGAACCTGCGTGGCGGCTGGGCGCCGCTGGCGGCCGAGCCGCTGCAACTCGAGCATGTCGTGTTCGCATCACCCGAGCCGGCGGTTGGCAGCGAGTTGCTGAGGCCGCTGGATGTCGACGAGATGCTGCAGCGCCTGCACCTCAGCCAGCCCTATGCCGCCGGCCAGCCGGGCTGGGCGTCTTTTGTCGAGGGCTGTGCGCGGCTTTCTGGCTGGGAACTGCGGCGCGGCAGCCATCCACGGGCAGGGGCGCTTGCCTTGAAGGGCTTGTTCAGGGCATGACGGCGGTGCTCGTCGGGCCGAGGCTGTGTTGATCCGCTCGTCCAGCGCCACCGGCCCACCTCCTGCTGACGAAACGCTTCAGCTGGCGCGCCGTTGCATGACGAGCAGGAAATGATCGCCAAGCCCACGCAGCAGTGGCCAACCGGCTACGCGGCGATCCAGGCGCCACAGGAACCTGTGCATGCGAGGATGGCGTTCTGCCAGCCAGGTCAGATACGGGGGCGGCACGAAGATGCACAGGCCGCGTTGCTGCTCCAGTTCGAAATGCGGTTCAAAGGCGGCGAAGAATTCGGCGGGCGTGTAGTAGCGCGTCCAGATCGTGCGGCCGTTCATGCCGACAGCGACGGTGCCGCGAGCGAAGCGAACGCCAATGCGGCCCCAGCGGCGGCGGCGCGTGTAGTGAGCCATCTCCCAGGGGCAGTAGCGGCCAATGACGGTGAAGACGAGGCGGCCGCCGGGCTTCAGCAACCGGGCGCATTCGCGCGCGACCGTGTCGAGGTCGGGTACGCAATTCAGCGGACCGAGGTTGGAATAGGCCCCGTCGAAACTGGCGTCGCCTGCGAGGCGTTGCAACTCGTGCGCGCCGATGGCCAGGGCTTCGATGCGGTCAGACACGCCGGCCTCGGTGGCCCGGTCCCGCGTGCGCTCGACCATGCGCTCGGACCAGTCCGTCGCTGTCACCTGGTGTCCTTGGGACGCCAGGTGCACGGCGTCCAGCCCCGTGCCGCAACCCAGGTCGATGAGGCGGCTGCCGGGTGCGAAGCTGGCGTCGAGCCACCGCCACATTTCCGCACGCATGTCCTGGATGGCGGCGTTGTTGCCGCGTGGGCCGTCGTAGTCGGCGGCGACGCTGTCGAAGGCGTCGCGGGTGTCGTCCAGTTGAGTCTGCGCAGGCTGGCTGGTCATGGGCACGGGGAGGTGGACGGTTGACGTTCGCGGTTTTGCATAAGGCGGCGTTGCCGCAGCCCGCAAGGAGCCTGGCTCACGCGAAGTTGGCATGCGCCGGTTCGTAGGCCATGGCTCTGCGCAGCGAATACATCGTCGTCACTCGCGGTGGCGCTCCGAGCAGAAAGCGCAAAGCCTTCTGCCAGCGTGATTGGTCAACCCAGGGGGAGCTGGCAAAGGCGTGCACGTTCGCCGCCGCGCGGCGGCTCTGAGCCACAGCCTTACGCCCCGGGTGCAGGCGCAGGCGGGCGCATTGCAAGGCTTCGATGACGCCGTGGGACCATTCGATGCCAGGCAGCATCGGAACGCTGTATCTGGACATGGACACTTGGTCGAGCGGGTAGTGCAGGGCGGCGCGACGCAGGCGGGCGGGACAGGCCGCCAGGGCCGCAGCGCGCGCGCGTGCCAGCCTCTCATGCGGCCAGTGGCTCGGAAAAAGACGCTGTGCAAGCTCGAGCGGCGGCACCGCCCACCATGCCGGCAGGCCATCCGAGGCGGTGGTCAGCGCCTCGTCCCAGTCAGCCTGGCTCAGGCGCTCGGCCAGGGCCGCGATGTCATGCAGCTGGATGAGGCGGATGCCGCAACCGCAGAGATTGCCCGCCGCATGAAGAAGCAGATGCCGCATCAAGGCGGCCAGGCTGGGGTAGGCGTTCAACCCGGGTTGGGCGTCTGCCGGGAAGACCTGAGCGGTGATAGCCACCTCGCGCACCGGCAGCCTTTCATGCACCGCCGTGTGCAGTTCGATCTTGATCGGGTTGGCCTCGTGTTCGCCGAAGGCGGGGACGGCGAGCGCATCGAGCGGGAGGTAGTCCCGATGCTTCCACATCGTCACACCTTCGGCATAGCCTGCTTTCAGTACGAGTTGGTGAGTAGCGTCGAAGTCGCCCGGACGGGCCAGCAGGTCCACGTCACTTTGTGGCCGCTGCCCGGGTTCGTAGAGGCCAAGCGCGAGCAGGGCCGAACCTTTCATGGCCAACAGCGGCAGATTCGCTCGCCGAGAGGCTTCGTCCAGGCGCGTGAGCAGCGCGCGCACCTTGCGCTCGCGCAGCTTGCCTTGCTCCGCCTGTTCCTCCAGAAAGGCCTGCCAGTGTGGTGGCCCGGCCCAGCGCAGCCGATCAGCCAGCAACGCGGAGATCCCGTGCATCACCGACACGGCAATCGCCGTCCGCCATTCGAAATCGTTCCAATCGGGCGCGCGGTCTGTCCAATCGGGCGCGCGGTCTGTCGGACTCGCCAGTTCGGCAGCGAAGCGTTCGGTGGTCAGCCGTAGCGCGGCCCGCACCGTCGCTGCAGGCAGCAGCGGCAAATCAAATCTTTCCATGGCTTCTGGCCTTCCAATCATGAAGCGAACCTCTTTGCGCGGCCCCGGTCAGTAGCCGATGCGGACGAGCGGGCGCTCAGCCGCGAGACGGCGCCCTTGCATTGCGCGGGTTTTCATGGCGCGAGGGCAAGGGCCGGGCGGACGCTGGCGACGAGCGCCGCCCAACGCTGCTGCAACTCGTGGCCGATGCGTTGGCGCGCATCGCCGTCCAGCCGGCCGAGGTCGACCTGGGCATGCAGCAGGTCGCGCACGGTGCGGTAGACCTCGGTGCCGAAGCTGCCGGAGAACATCATTGCCAGGTCGGCGCTGTCATCCCAATGCGTCTTGGCGCCGAGCTGGGCCTTGACCTGCTCGTGAAAGCGTGTGCCCGGCAGCGGGTAGGAGACGCTGACGCCGATGTCGTCGGGCCGTGCCTCCTCGATCAGGCGGCGAGTCTGCAGCAGCTCGGGCAGGCCCTCGCCGAGGTAGCCGAGCTGGATGAAGAAGCCCACCCGCACGCCGACTGCCCGCAGGCGCTCGCGGGCCTGGTGGATCTCGGCCACCGTCGTGCCCTTGTCCATAGCGTCCAGCACCTGCTGGCTGCCGCTCTCGGCGCCGATCCAGGCCTCGCGGCAGCCGGCGTCGGCCAGGGCGCGGGCCATGGCTTCGGTCATCAGATCGGCCCGGGTCTGGATGGAGAAGGGGATGCCGCCACCCAGCCGGTCCAGTTCGGCCGCGAAGCGCTGCACCCAGTCGGCGCGGAAGCCGAAGATGTCGTCGGCGAACCAGATGTGGTCGGGCGCGAAGCGGGCCTTCAGCTCAGCCATCTCTGCCGCCACGGCGGCGGCCCCGCGTTGCTGGTAGCGCTGGCCCCAGATGGGCTTGGCGCACCAGGTGCAGCGGAAGGAACAGCCCTTGGACGCGGCCATGTTGAGGCTGAAGTGACCATGGGCGGCGGCCCAGATGGCGCGGTAGCGCTCCATGTCGACGAGGTCCCAGGCGGCGGGGGCTTCCAGTTCGGCGGCTTCGTCGCGTTGCAGGGTGATGGGCTGCCCCAAGCCGGCAACGAGATCGGCTCCGGGCAACTGCGGCTCGGCCTCCAGTCGGCGCAGTAGCGCGGGCAGCACGTCCAGGCCTTCGCCGCGCAGGGCCACGTCGGCGCCGGCGCTCAGATAAATCTCGGGCGCGTCGCTCGCATCCGAGCCGGCAACGATGACGCGCGCCCCGGCCTGGCGGGCGCTGGCCACCATGGTGCAGGCGGCCTCACGCATCTTTGCCAGGCACATCTTGCTGAGGTAGTTGTAGTTGTCCTCGTAGAGCAGCACGACGCGCGGCTGCACGTCAGCGAGCTGGCGTTCGAAGTCCTGCGTGCCGGTGGCCAGCATGGCGTCAAAGAGGGCGACCTGATGGCCCTGGCGGCGCAGCAGCTCGGCGACCTGCAGGGTCGCGAGCGGGGGATAAGGCTTGGCGCGGTCGAACTGTTTGGCGTCGAAGCGCAGAAAGAAACTGTGGCCGACCAGGATGGAGAGCACGCCTTCCCCTCGAATTGGAATCAGGCCGTGTGTGCCGGCTCAGGGCGGGGAGGTTCAATGGACCTGCTGTTTTGCCACCCGGCGCCGCGCCGACGAGGCAGGGGACGCCTGAGAGGCTGGGGCTGCGCAGATCGCCTGCACGATCTACAAGGGCGCCAGCACTTCGCAGCCCCGCTGCCTGTGCCGCAGCCACTCTATGTAGGTGCCGCTCAAGTGGGCGAGCTGCCGGCCCGCGAGCCCGGCTTCGTGCTCGATGCGAGTGATGAACAAGACGTGTGAACCGATTCGCTCGACCCTCTCCACGGTGAGTTCACGAACGAGGCCCGCCTGGTTCAGCACGGGAAGGCCAAACAGAGGCGACGTCGAGATCGGCAGGGCCAAATCACGCAGATCAGGTATGGGATGGCGATGCCGGTTTCCGAGTGCATAGACGGTATCGAGCAGCTCGGCGGGCGCGCTGCTCATGGCAATGCGCCCGGAGGACTCCATGAGGGCCACGTCTGGATTCGTGGCGCGCAGAGCCAGCAGGTACTCTCCCGACGACAGCGCGCTCACGAGGTCCATGGGGAATAGATCCACCCGCTCGTCGTGCCTCGCGCCCACGAGAAAAACCGGCCTTGCCACGATGTAGTAGGCGTTCAGCGCGCGCAGGTCTCGCGCAGACATGCGAAGCGCATCCCCTCGCCGAGCAGCGGTCCGGGCGTTTTGCCAGGCCAGCAGGTACCGGAGCCACAAGGTGGGTCGCGGCAGGCAGCGGTTCAACGTGCGCGCCACTTCGAAAAGGTGGAGGGCGCCCTGCTTCAACGGCAGCAGTCCGACCGACTTCAATGCCAGTCGCGCCAACGGCATGGTTTCTGAACCGGGCGGGTAGATCTCCAGCCATACGCGCCGCGCCAGGGCGCCTTGATCAGCGTTCTCCGCTGCCAGGCGGACGCCCAGAACGAACGGGCGCAGAGACACGGGGCAGTGATCACCACTGACGTCAACCGGTCCGCCGAGCAGCCCTCGCAGCACCACGCGGAGCGAAAACTCCGCCGAGTCGGCGTTCACCACCGGTACGTGGCGCAGACCCTTGCCGCTGCGCAACAAGGACAGCAAATGCCTCATGGCCGCCTGCGGAGAACGACAAACAGGAAGTGTGAATCGAGCGCCCCCAGAAGCGTGTTTTCACTGGCCGCATGAAGCTCCGTCAAAGTGAAATGAGGCTCGGCCGCCTTGCGTATGGTGCTCACGAAATGCCGGTAGGACGTGACTTGGCCTTGCAACTTGATCGACCCCGTCCGGATCGAACGCAATGCGCTCCGCCACCACCATCTCTGGCGCATTTCTTGGCGGTAGAAAGGGTTGAGGACGCTCGCCACCAACGCTCCTCCCGGTTTCACATGCGAAGCGAGCAACTGCAGCAGCGGCTTAAGCTCAGGCACGTGGCTCAGCACGGCAAAGTTGGCAGAGATGGTTGCAACCGGAGAGCTTGTCTCAAGCGCGGTCTCCATGGCGTCGAGCGGGCCCACCGCAGGCGTGATGCGCCCGGCCGCAATCTCGTTCCTGCAGCGTGCTCTCAGTAAATTCACCATGCCAGGTGAGACGTCGTAGGCAATGACCCGGTGCCCACGCGCGGCGTACCAGGCCGCGTCCGTGCCTGTGCCGCAACCGAAATCAAGGATTGCCCCGCCAGGCCCGGCGAGGGACGCCACGCGCTCACAGAAAGACAGTCGCACCGCCGCGTTGTCGCCTTGGTCGTCCACTTGGGCGTCGTAGTCGGCCGCCGCACCGTCGTAGAAGCGGGCCGTCGCGTCAGCAGGAGCGTCGCGAGGTGATGACAAGTTGGTTTTGAGTTGCGCCATGCGGGACATTTGGAGAGCAGCCTTGGGGGCGTGGGTTCCGCCGCGTCGACCGATGGTTCAACGCGATTTGGTTTTCAATCGTCAATCCGACCGCGATGTCACGTTGAGATCCTGGTGGCGTGGTTCTTCAACTCGTCGAAGCAGCGGCAACAATGCTGCCCCACTGCCACTGCAAGCTGAAGCCATGACCGCCGCCCCACTGCGCAAAGCCAAGCCCGGAACCCGGTCCAAGGCGGGCGCTGAACCCCGCCTGTCGCGCACCCGTCGGCCCGAGGCCCTGCCCGTGGCCGACTGGCAGGCGGCGCTGCGTCGCCAGTTCGGTCGCGAGCAGCGCTTCGGCTTGCAGAATCTGGGCGCCGAGCCGGTGTTCTCGACCTTCCGCGTCGACAACCCCGACAGCGGCACGCACTACCGGGTCACCATTCGTGGCCTGGAGCCTGGCGGCAATGAATGCAGTTGCTGGGACTACGCCACCAACCACCTGGGCACCTGCAAGCACATCGAGTTCACGCTGGCGCGACTGCAGGCACGCCGCGGCGGCAAGGCGGCCCTCGCACGCGGCCAAGCGGCGACGCACAGCGAGGCCCGGCTGGACTATCTCGGCGCCCGCCAGCTGCGCCTGCATCCCGGCACCGACTGCCCGCCCCGTCTGCTGAAACAGGCGCGCCAGTGCTTCGACCCCGCCGCCGGCTGGGCGCTGCCGTGGAGCCGGCTCGACGAGGTGAGCACGCTGGCCCGGGCGGCGCAGGCCGCCGGGCATGAGCTGCGCGTGGGCGACGATGTCTGGGCCTTCATCGCCCAGGTGCGCGACGCTGAGCAGCGCCAGCTCACGCTGGCCCAGGCCTACCCCAAGGGCGCACAAGACAAGGCGCTGCACAAGCTGCTGAAGGCCCGCCTGTACCCGTACCAGGTCGAAGGCGCGCTGTTCGCGGCGCGTGCGGGGCGGGCCTTGCTGGGCGACGAGATGGGCCTGGGCAAGACGGTGCAGGCCATCGCGGCGGCCGAGTTGATGGCGCGCCACTTCGGCGTGCAGCGGGTGCTGGTGGTGTGCCCGACCTCGCTGAAGCACCAGTGGAAGGCGGAGTTCGCGCGCTTTGCCGGCCGGCCCGCACAGGTCATCCATGGCCTGCGGCCGCATCGGCAGGCGCAGTACGCCGAGGACGCCTTTTGCCGCATCGTCAATTACGAGATGCTGGCGCGCGACGCCGACCTCATCGCCGCCTGGGCGCCCGAATTGGTCATCGCCGATGAGGCGCAGCGCATCAAGAACTGGAACACGGTGGCGGCTCGCGCGCTCAAGCGCATCGCCAGCCCCTATGCGCTGGTGCTGACCGGCACGCCGCTGGAGAACCGCCTGGAGGAGCTGATCTCCATCGTGCAGTTCGTCGACCAGCACCGCCTGGGCCCCACCTGGCAGCTGCTGGACGAGCACCAGTTGCGCGACGACGCAGGCCGCGTCATCGGCTACCGCGCGCTCGACCGCATCCAGCAGACGCTTGCGCCCGTGATGTTGCGACGGCGCAAGGCCGAGGTCCTGGCCCAGCTGCCCGAGCGCGTGGACAACCGCCTCTTCGTGCCGCTAACGCCACAACAGCGCGTGCACCACGACGAGAACGGCGCCATCGTCACGCGCATCGTGTCGCGCTGGCGCAAGACCGGCTACCTGTCGGACGTGGACCAGCGCCGCCTGCAGTGCGCGCTGCAGAACATGCGCATGGCCTGCAACAGCACCTTCCTGCTCGACCATGAGACCGACCACGGCAGCAAGGCCGACGAGCTGCTCACCTTGCTGGACGAGTGGCTGGAGGACCCGGCCGCCAAGGTGGTGGTGTTCAGCCAGTGGCTGGGCACGCACGAGCTCATCCGCCGCCGGCTGGCGGGCCGGCCCTGGGGTCATGTGCTGTTCCATGGCGGCGTGCCGGGTGAACAGCGCGGCGCGCTGGTCGAGCGTTTCAACACCGACCCCGGCTGCCGCATCTTCCTGAGCACCGATGCCGGCGGCGTTGGCCTGAACCTGCAGCATGCCGCTGCGCTGGTGGTCAACATGGACCTGCCGTGGAACCCGGCCGTGCTGGAGCAGCGCATCGGCCGCGTGCACCGCATGGGGCAATCGCGCGGCGTGCAGGTCGTCAACCTCATCGGCCAGGGCAGCATCGAAGAGGGCATGCTGGGCGTGCTGGCCTTCAAGAAGAGCCTGTTCGCCGGCGTGCTGGACGGCGGCGCCAGCGAGGTCTTCCTGCAGGGCACGCGGCTGGCCAGCTTCATGAAGAGCGTGGAGCAGGTGGCTGGGGCGATGGGGGTGGACGAGAGCGTTGGGGAGCCTGTTGCGCAGCGAGAAGTGCCGGTGTCGGCGAACGCGGGAGGCGCGTCGGGCCAGGACGGACTGGCGCTGTCCGATGACGTCGTCGCGTCTGCGCCGGAGCCAGCAACTGTCGCTGCTGGTGGCGGCGATGGCCCGGCGGCCGACGCCGACGTCGATGCCTGGGCCAAACTGCTTCAGGCCGGTGCGGCGATGCTGCAAGGCCTGGCTGCGCAGCGTCAACCGGGCGCGCCGCCGCCCATCCGCATGGAGATCGACCCGACGACCGGCAAGCCCAGCCTGCGTGTGCCCATGCCCGACGCGGCCTTGCTGGGGCAACTGGCGAAAGCGTTGGCGCCGTGGTTGAAGGGCTGAAGCGAAAACCAAACAAGGCACAGAGGCAGCGGGATGAAGGTCCCTCTGTGTCTCTGTGGCTGTGTTCCTTGCCGCATGTCGCCGCAGGTTCCGTGCGCTACATGTGCCACGAACGCGCCATGGAAAACCGAGATGCTTCGCCGTCTTCGTGCTTCAGGCCTCGCCGGATTTCGCCCGCAGCTGCTGAGCCACGTCCCCGGCGCTCGGTCGCCGATCGGCGTCGGCCAACAAGCAAGCTTGTGCCAGCGCTGACATGGCCTGCAACGGCGGTGAGACCTCGTCGCAGCAGGCCACCAGCTCTTCCATCAGGCAACCGAGGGCACGCACGTCCAGCGCCTGCAGCCTGATGGCCTGATGCGCCGGCACGCTGGCCAGGAAGGACGCCGCTCCGAAGTCGCCCAGCCGTGCCTGACCGAGGCCGTCGTGCAGGATGTTGTGCGCGTACAGGTCGCCGTGCGAGAGGCCGCGTGCATGCAGATGCGCCAGTGCGCTGGCGATGCCGGCGGCGAGCGTCAACGCGGCCCTGGGCGTGAGGCGCAGGGCGGGGTCGTAGACATCGCGCGTGCAGGACGCCAGGCTGGGCGGCCCGGCGAGCGTGCGGAACTCGGGGCCGACCAGCGGCATCAGCAGGCCGTCGGCACCGGCCGGGTGCTCGCTCAAGCGGCCGATAGCCGGGATCAGCTGCGGATGCAGCCCCGCCTGCAGGCTGGCCGCCAGCTCCGTGAGCGGCAGGCCGTCGCTGGTGACTTCACCCTTGAAGACCTTCAGCGCGGCAGTCTCGCCGCCAGCGCGCGCCGCCCGGTAGATGTGGCCGGACGCGCCTTCGCCCAGCAGCGCCTGCACGTCGAGCTGGCTCCACGGCACGTGCGGCATGGGCGTGTGCTCGAGCGCCTGCGCTTCGTGCGCTGCACTGAACGGATTGCCACCGTGCGCGAGCCAGGTCAACCGTGGCAGCGCCAGCAGCCAGTCGGGCAGGCCGTCGAGCTGGTTGGCCGAGATGCGCAGCAGCTCCAGCCGCTCGCAGGCCGCGAGGCCGGCGGGTAGGGCGGTCAAGCGGTTGCCGGCCAGCGCCATCTTCTGCAGGCGCGGCCTGCGGCCCAGTTCATCGGGCAGGGCGGTGATGCGGTTGTCGGTCAGGATCAGCCAGCGCAGCTGCGGCGGCAGCGCGGCGGCCGGCACGTCGGCGATCTGGTTGGCCTTGAAGCCGACCATCTCCAGCGCTGGGCAACGCCCCAGCACCTCCGGCAGCCGCGTGAAGCGGTTGTTGGAGCAGAAGATGACGCGCAGCCGGTGCAACCGAGCCAGGTCGCCGGGCAGGTCGTGCAGCTCATTGCCGGAAAGGTCCAGCTCTTCCAGCGTGTCGGCCAGCGTGTAAATCTCTTGCGGCAGCTCGCGCAGGCCGGCGCGCAGGGTGAGGCGTTGCGCGCCTTGAAGGGCGCCGCTGCGTAGTGGGTTCAGGGGGTTCAAACGGCGGTTGCGCAGGTGGCAGGAAGTGGGCCGATATTGTTGTCGTGACGCGCGGCATTCGAAACGTGCCGATGACTGCTTCAAACTGAAGACCATTAGCATTGCGACATTCCTCGCGAGGTGCCCCGTGAAACTCCAAGACCTGCTCGCCAAAGATGCCTTGATCCCGTCATTGCCAGAGGGCGTCAACCGAATTCTTGGCGAGCTGCAGAAGGACGAGCCCGATCTGCGGCGGGTCAACCAATTGCTGTCGGGTGAGGTCGGGCTGACGGTGCGCATCCTGCGGCTGGTCAATTCCGCCCGTTACAGCCCGGGCGGTTCGCGCGTTGGCACCGTCGAGGCCGCCACGGCGTTGTTGGGTTTGCGGGCTACGCGCCAACTCGTGCAGGCGGCGGCCGTGGGCGGCGCTTTCAAGGGCGTGCCTGGCGTGGACATGACCGAGTTCT
Organism: Roseateles sp.; assembly: GCF_039929605.1. Taxonomy (GTDB): domain Bacteria; phylum Pseudomonadota; class Gammaproteobacteria; order Burkholderiales; family Burkholderiaceae_C; genus Pelomonas. The sequence continues at coordinate 22,753 of NZ_JBDSQX010000091.1, read as the reverse complement.
GGCGCCACAGCCTGGACGTCGCCAAGATCGCGCAGTCTCTTGCCGAGGAATTCAGGCTGGACAAGGGCATCGCCTTCACCGCCGGGCTGCTGCACGGCACGGGCGACTTGGTGCTCAAGATGGCGATGCCCGGCCGCGCCAGCCTGCAGCCAGGCTTTGCGACCGACGACAACCGCTACGAGGCCCAGATCGCCGACCTGGGCTATGCCTACCCGGAAGTCGGCGCCGCGTTCGCGTCGCGATGGCTGTTCCCGGAAGCCATTGTTGAAGCCATCCGTTTTCAGTGCGACCCGCAGGACAGCGAGGACCAGACGCTTGCCAGCCTGCTGTACCTGTCCTGCTGGAGCGCGCGCGCGCATGAACTCGACATCGAGGGCACCGCGCTGTTCGACACCTTCCCGCACGGCGTGGCCGAGGCCATCGGCCTGACCGACACGCAGCGGCTGCGCGACGACAAGGTCATCGCGTGGACGCCGGTGGACGAGGCACGCGATTTCTCCTGACGCGGCTGGCCGCACTCGGGGCAGATCAGCTGAGCGCCGGAAGCTCGCCAATGGTGCTGTGCAGCTCTACTGGCGCTACTCACTTGGCGGCAAGACGAGCCGAGAACCCATCGGTGTCTACGACCCGTCAGCACCGCCGAAGAAGCTGCAGCCAACCCCGGTAGGTCATGTGCAAAAACGCACAAGCCAGCCGGCGCATCGCCCATCGCAGGTGCAAGGCCCACGGCGATACTTCGCCCCGATTTCACGCCCGCTTCATGCGGACCCGACGCCGCGACGGCATGAATCGCGTGGTGCGGGCCGGTGGCGGGCTTCGCGGAGGAAGGGATCTCGTGCTCAGTCGAAAGAAGATTTGGATCGTCGGCGGCGTTGCCGTCACGGCGGCCGTCGTCGGTGCGTTCACCATGGGGTGGACCCGCTTCTCGGGGAACATCAATGCCTTGGAGGTGAACCTCGCTCGGCCCGATGCTTACATCGCCACTACCGCCTTGTCGAAGCTGCCGCGCGACCTCATCAAGGCGCCGATCGCGCGCGATGTGCTCACCGAGGACTTTGCCTTCTACTACGAAGAGCATGAAGACCGCCTCGGCCTGAAGGGCGCACTCAAGCGCATCGCCTATGAGCACGACACCACGCTCGCGGACAAGCTGCTCGAACTGGCGCTCGACGAGCCGGCGGAAATCGCGATGTGGACCGACGCCAAGGGCGCGCCGCGCTACTGGCTGATTGCGATGACGCGCGGCGTGCTCGCCAAATCGCTGCAGGGCATCGCGACCATCGCTGCCAAGGACAAGCAGCTGAGCGTGATCGGCGACGTCCGCTTCAACGGCAGCGCCGCCACCGTCTACGCCCTCACGCTTTCGCCGCGGCGCACGCTGGCCATCGTCTCGCAGGGCAACCGCGTGGTGGTGCTCAGCGACCCAGGCCTGCTCTTCGACACCGAACGCCAAGCCGACAGTGCGTCGCGCGATGTGATTGGCGAGCTGCTGTCGGGTGATGCGAAGGCGCAGTCGGTGTACCGCCGCGGCCTGGGCCTGGGCGAGCCCGGCACCGGCCACACCATCGTTGCCGACACGCGCATGCTGTCCTTCGGCTACCAGCACTTCTTCCCGGGGTTCAAGGCGATGCGCCTGGACCTCGCGGCCGGCGGCGCGACGCTGCGCACGCAGCTGCGCGTGGAGAACGCCTCGGCCCTGCCCACCGCACCGGCCGATCGCGCCGTCTGGCAGGCCTTGCCGATGAACCCCGCCGCCTGCACCCTGCTGCCCGCTGACTGGAGCAAGCTCAAGCTCGTCTTCGGCGATGCGGCGGGCCAGCAGGCGACGAAGGACCAGACCGCCGCCTGGACCGCGCTGACCGACCAGCTCGAGGGCCCGGCCGCCGTCTGCTGGTATGCGAAATCGCAATTGCACACGCCGGTCTTCGTCGCCTTGACCAAGGCGAACGCCCCCGATCCGACGGCGGCGCTCGACAGCCTGTCCTCCTGGTTGCTCAAGGCCGATCCCTCCGAGGCCGCCGAGGCACCCCGCCAGCCCGATCACAAGGGTGTCAGCCGCTGGCAGCGTGAAGTGAGCGCGCCCTGGGGGCCGCATGGCGACGGCGAGCAAACGAGCTACAGGCCCACGCTCGCCCGCCAGGGTCGCTGGATCGTCTTCTCGCCGGACGACACGCTGGTGGGCCTTGCGCTCGATGCGCAGGCGCGGCGCTATCCGAGCGTGGCCGACGCGCTGCCCGCGCAGACCGCAACGCTCGCGGTGCTCGCACCCAGGCAGATCGCCGACCTCGCGCAGCGCGAAGCCTTCCAGGTGCTGCCGCCAAACCAGGAGCTCTTCTTGCAGGCGGCGAAGACGCACCTCGTGCCGCGCCTGGACGCCCTGCGCAAGCTGCCCGCCGCCCGCGCGGTGGCCGCCGGCAAACCGGACTCGCTGGGTTGGGTGGCCGTGGATTGGCAACCAATCGCCACCACAGGCAGGCCGTGAAACGCCGCAATCTTCTGGCGGGCCTGATCGCAGGTCCGGTGGCGAGTCGCGCTGCGTTCGCGGTGGCGACGCCAACGGCGCCGATGCTCGACCGCGCGCAGTCGCAAGCCTTTCGCGACTGGTTCACGCTGCTGATCCACACGCAGATCGAGCGTGGCCCGACACCCCGGTGGACGCACCGCGATTGCGCCGGGCTCGTGCGATTCGCCGTGGCCGAGACGCTGCGCGAGCACGACCTCGACTGGAAGCGCGCCAACAGCATGCTGGGCACGCGCGTGCCACCGGACATCGCCAAGCCGCAAGCCCTGGCACTGCGCAACGGATGGCGCCGCGTGGATGGCTCGCGCGACGCCTATGTCGGCGCGCTGGAGCTGGTGCAGGAGAACACCCGCTTCACCGGCAAGGAGCTCACGCAGGCGCAGGCCGGCGACCTGCTCTTCTTCGACCTCGGCGACGAGCAGCACCTGATGGTCTGGATGGGCCGCTACATCGCCTATCACACCGGCCGCAGCACGCCGACCGACAACGGCCTGCGCGCCCTGCGCGCGAGCCAGCTTCTCGAATGGACGGACACGCGATGGCGACCTGCCGCCGACAACCCGAACTTCTCGGGTCTGTACCGACTCTCCTTCCTCGCACGATGACACGCAGGATGACCATGCGCACGCCCTCTCTGACCTTTCCGACCTTTCCGACCTTCCCGATCTCGACATTTTTTGACCGCCCCGCGCTGCGCCGCACACTCGTCGCGGTGCTGCTGGCCGCTGTCGTCTCGGCCCAGCCGGTCAACACGGCGCAGGCCGCCTCGTCCGCGCCGCTGCCGCTGCCGCTGGCGAACTCGCGCTCGCTCTTCGTGGGCGAGCCCTTCTTCCTGTTGTCGGACGCCACCTTCGGCAGCGACGAGCTCGCCAAGGTTCGCCTCGAGGTCAATTCGCCGCAAATGCTCGAGCAGGTCGGCGGCATCGACGTGCTGGTCTACCGCATCCCCGAGCCGCTGGCCTTCTTGCAGCGGCAGAAGGACCTTCACCGCGTGCAGGTCGATGCGCGCCCCAGCGATGAAGGCCTGGGCAACACGCTCACGCACGTCTGGGACAACTGGGTCGTCAAATCGCGGCTCGCCTGGCAGAAGCTCTTCTCGGCCAACGCTCGCCAGGCCGTGGTGAAGCAGGCGCCCGATCTCAAGACGCCCAAGGCGCTGACCAAGCCCTCGACCTTCGAGGAGCCGCCGCAGTTCAAGCCCATCGCCGGCCTGCCGGTGGTGGAGCGCTTTCGCTACCCGGTGCAAGCAGCCCGGCCCATCGAGCCGCCGAAGGACCTGAAGCTCGCGGGCTCCAGCAGCGAGTTCATCAACCCGTCGCAGGGCAATGTCTTCGTGCCCATCGGCAAGCGTCAGCCTGGGCTGTACCTCGTCGAAGCCATCGCCGGCCAGCACCGCGCAACCACGCTCGTCTTCGTGTCGGACACGGTGGCGCTGACCAAGGTGTCGGGCGAGCAGATGCTGGTGTGGTCCGCCAACCGCGTGAACGGCGCGCCGGTGCCGCAGACCCGCGTGGTTTGGACCGACGGCGTGGGCGTGCTCAAGAGCGGCACGGCCGACGCGCAGGGCATCGTCAAGCTCGACCGCAAGAGCCCGGAGCAGACCTATGTGATGGGCCAGGACCCGGCCGGCGGCGTCTTCATCTCTGAAAACTTCTACTACGACAGCGAGATCTACGCGGCCAAGGTCTACACCGTGACCGACCGGCCGCTGTACCGCCCCGGCGACTGGGTGCAGTTGAAGGTCGCCGCTCGCGAGTTCAAGAACGCGCGCCAGTCTGTGCCCTTGACGGACGCTGACATGGCCATCGCCGTGCTCGACCCGGCCGGCCAGGTGGTCAGCACGCTGAGCACCCGCTTCAGCGGTAGCCAGGGCGCCGATGCGCGCTTTGCGCTGCCGGACAACGCCGCCGCCGGCGGCTACGAGCTGCGCATGACGATGGGCGACGACACCTACAGCGCCGCCTTCCGCGTGGCTGATTACCAGAAGCCGCATTTCGAGATCGGCCTGGTGCCCGACAAGAGCGACTTTACGACCGGCGATGCCATCAGCGGCAAGCTGCAGCTGAACTACCCCGACGGCAAGCCGGTGGCAAATGCCCGCGTGAGCCTCACGGCGCGGGCGCAGAAGCTGACGATGGTGGACGGCGAGCTGGATTACACCGGCCAGTTCCCGCTCAAGCTGACGCAAGACGAATTGCAGACCGATGGCAGCGGTGTGGCGAAGTTCTCGCTGCCCGCAGCGGCCGAGCCCAGCCGCTATGTGCTGACGGCGCTTGCCACCGATGGCGCCGCCTACCGCGTGCGCACCTCGAAGGAAATCCTGGTGGAGCGCGGCAGCGGCGCCTACAAGCTCACGCCCGACAAGCAGTTCTCCAAGCCGGGCGAGGCGGTGAGCTTTCGCATCGCGGCGAGCCAGCGCTCGAACGCGCTCGCGGCCGAGCTGTCCAAGCCCGTCAAGTGGGACTGGGTGCGGCTGGAGAACCGTGCGAAAGAGTCCGGCAAGATGCCCGCCGGCGATGCCTTGAGCGTGAGCTTTGCGCAGCCCGGCTCCTACACGCTCACGCTGCGTGACGAGAAGGACCGCATCGTGGCCGCCACCAGCCATTGGGTGAGCGGCGATGGGCTCAAGGCGCCGGTGGGCAGCATCGGCATGGTGTTCAACCGCGCGAGCTACCGCGCCGGCGACACCGCCGAGGTGCTGGTGAGTTTTCCCGAGCCGGTCGACAACGCGCTGGTGAGCCTGGAGCGCGACCGCGTCGAGGCCACCGCCGTGATGGGCCAGAGCGCCGACTGGATCCGCAGCGAGCGCGTCGCGCCGACGCAATGGAAGCTCACGCTTGCCGTGCGCGAGGAGATGAGCCCGAACATGACGCTGTCGGTGGCCTACGTGAAGAACGGCGACTACGTCTTTCAGAACCAGGGCGTGATGGTGGAGCAGCCGCGAATCGGTGTGAGCTTCAAGGCCGACAAGGCGGTGTACCTGCCCGGCGAGACGGTCAACGTGGACGTGAGCACCGTGCTCGCCGGCAAGGCGGTGCCCGCCGAAGTGACGGTGGGCGTGGTCGACGAAATGATCTACGTGCTGCAGCCAGAGATCGCGCCCAGCATTGACGACTTCTTCTTCCACCCGCGCCGCAACAATGTGCGCACCAGTGCGAGCCTGAGCTTCATCGGCTACGACCTCGCCACGAGCAAGCTGGGCGATGCGCCGTCGAGCCGGCAGGTGAACGAGCGCGCGGTGAAGGTGCTGGAGCGCCCGCGCCGCGACAACATCGACACGGCGCTGTGGCTGCCGCACCTGAGCACCGATGCAAGCGGCCATGCCCGCTTCAGCTTCGTGATGCCGGATTCGCTGACGCGCTGGCGCATCACCGGCCGTGCGATGGATGCCAACGGCAGCGTCGGCCAGCAAGTCAGCTGGGTGCGCTCGGACAAGCCTTTCTACGCCAAGTGGACGAGCCCGGACTGGCAGCGCGAGGGTGACCGTGCGCAAGCCGCCATCGCCCTCTTCAACCAGACCGGCAAGGACGCGAAGGTCGAATGGGAAACCAAGGGCGCGGGCGTCGATGCGAAGGAGACGGTGAGCGTGTCACCGGGCGTGAACTTCGTGCAGCTGCCGCTGGCGGCCACGGCGGTGGGCGCAGCCAATTTGGCGCTGAGCCTGAAGCAGGACGGCCGGGTGGTGGACCGGCTGGAGACCACGCTGTCTCGCCTGCCGGTGGCTTGGCGCGCACCGCGTGAGACGGCGCTGGACATCTCGTCCGGCAGTGCCGCCATCAAGCTCCCAGCCGATGCGACGCGCGTTCGCGTGGCCTTCTCGCAAGACGCCGCCGCCGGCGAGTTCAACCGCTGGATGGACGACCTGATCGAGTTCCCCTACGGCTGTGTGGAACAGACCGCCAGCCGCATGTTGCCGCTGTCGATCGCGCTGCAATCGCTGTCGCCCGCGCAGTTGCCGCTGGCACCCGCGCTCACCCAGCGCCTGTCCACCGCCCGGCTCTCGCTCGCGCAAATGGCCGGCCCGAAGGCGCAGTTCGGCTGGTGGGGCCGCAGCATGCCCAACGATGCCTTCCTCACCGGCTACGCCTACTACGCTGATTGGCGTGCGACGCAGGCCCTGAAGACCAGCCTGCCCGACGAGCACTGGGCGCAATTGCTGGCTGTCTACGCCAAGGGCGGTGCGGATCTGGCGCCGCTGCAGCGCGCGCTGCTGCTGTCGTGGATGCAGGAGATGGGGCTGCCGGTGAGCCCGATGCTGTCGGCGCTGCTCGACCAGCTGCAATCGCAAACGGCGTCGGATACCGAGCAGATGGCCAAGCACCGCGGCAGCTATGTGATGGTCGAAGGCGAGGCGGTGAACACGCGCGACATGGCGCTCTTGCTGGCGGTGCATACCGCGAGCCTCGCCAAGGTGAACGTCAGCGGCGACCAACGCGGCGCGGCGGATGCTGCCGCCGCGCGCCTGATGCCGGTGGAATCGCCGCTGGTGCAGTCGCTGCTGATGATGAGCAAGCGTGTCGGCCCCGAGAAGGCGGCTGCGGTGCTCGGCCAGGTGCGTGCCGATGTGCCCACCTTCGACCGCGCGCAGACGCTCTTGTGGCTGCAGCGTGCGCTGGGCGGCCGACCGCAGGCACGCGCCGAGGTGACGGCCCTGCCGGCGCCCTGGCAGCGTGTGGCGAGCGCCAATGGCGAAGTGGCCTGGCAATTGCCTGCGGGTGCGGCCCTGCCCACGGCCATCGCCCTGCCAGCGGGGGCCAAGGCCGCATGGGCTTTCGTGAGCTACGAGAGCAGCGAGGCGCAAGCCGCCACCCTGCCCGCTGGCATCGAGCGCACGCTCTACCGCGTGGTGCCGCTGGCACGCGCGGAGGCCAAGAAGCCGGCATCGGCACCGCAGGGCCAGCGCACGCAGATCGCCGCACCCGCAAGCGACGGCCGCTTGAACGTAAAGCTCGAGCTGGTGCAGCCGGGCACGCCGCTGGACACCAACAGCCTCTACCTCGACCAGATCACCGTCACGCCGCAGCGTGTCATGCGCTGGGCGCTCGTGGAAGCGGCGCTGCCGCCGGGCGCGGCGGTGGAAAGCGGCACCTGGGGCATCGACATCGGCGAGACGGGCAAGGCGCAGCCGCTGGAGCGTGCGCAGCACCAGCCCACGGCGCAAGGCTATGCCGTGCCGCTGGAGACGCTGGCCGCGAACAACCCGGTCACCGTACGCCACCTGGTGCGCTTCTCGCAGCGTGGCCAATTCAAGCTGCCGGCCACGCGCCTGCACCGCATGTACGAGCCCGACGCCAAGGCCTTCGACACCAGCGGCCGCTGGGCCGGCATGGAAGTGCGCTGAGGCTTCAAGCGATGAAGACACCCGCCCTTCGCCTGCTCGCCTGCGCTGCCCTGTTGGCCGCCGCCGCAGCGCATGCGGCCCCGCCCGACACGCGCCTGGCCTGGCGCCGAGACGGGCAGTTGCATGGGGTGCAGCGGGATGCGTCTTCACCTGCCGATGCCAGCGCCTGGCGCACGCCGCTGGGCAGCAGCTGGAAGCTCTTCATGCACGCCTACCTGCACGCCAACGCCGTGCAGGAGCCGGCCTACCGTTGCGTGGCGGGCCAGCGCCAGCCGGAGGAGGAATACTGCTGCGAGCCCGGCGAAAGCATTGGCCGGGACGAAGCGCTGGCGAGGTCCTGCGGCCCCTACTTCGACCCGAAGCGCTTGGGTGTGAGCGAGCAAGACTGGCAGCACTACTGGAAGGCGCAGGACGCACCCGCCTGGCTGCTCAGGCTGTCGCAGCTTCAGCCGGCTACCGAGTTGCGCGTCGATGACTTGCTGCAAGCGGTCGCGCGCATTCCCGATGCCGAGAAGACCGCAGCTCGCCAGGCCTTGATGCCGCTGGCTGTGCGCGACCCGTCGGTGGCCGCCGCCGTCGGCCTGGGCCCGCGCTACAAGACCTGGTCGTGGCGCATCAATGGCGAACGCGCGGGCGGCGCCGCAGGCTGGCTGCTCGATGGCTCGCCGTTCTGGTTCGGCGCGCCGGGCACCAGCAAGACGGCGTTGCAGGCGAATGCCCGCTGGATCGGCGAGCAGCTGCCGGCGACCCCGCCGGATGCCGCCGCCGTCGCCGCGCAGGACTGCGTCGAGGTGAGCTTCTTCCAGCGCTATCCGATCCGCTCGGTGACGCGCGCTGGCGGCGGCGATTCGCCCGACGGCCCGCTCAGCGGGCGCCATCGCATCGCCTTCGAAAACGGCTCGCAGTTGCTGGTCGACGCCGTGCCCGCACTGCTGCTGCGGCGCGACGTGGACGGCCCCCACATCAGCGCCCGCCTGCCGCTCGAAGACTACGTCGCCCGCGTCGTCGACCGCGAAGGCAAGGCCCGCGAGACGCAGGCCGCACGCGCGCTCGCCGTGGCCTCGCGCAGCTATGTGATGCAGAACGGCATCCCCGTCGAAGGCTGCCGCGCCATCGCCGACGACAGCCGCCTGCAGCGCGTGAGCCCCAACCCTCCAAGCGCCGCCGCCCGCGCCGCCGCCGCCTTCACCGATGGCCTGGTGCTGGCCGGCGCCAACGTGCGCTACCACGCCGACACGGCGGCCGACGGCGTCATGTCTTGGCAGGAGGCCGTGGCGCAGGGCCGCGCCGGCATGCGCTTCGACGCCATCCTCGCCAAGGCCTACCCCGCAGCCACGCTGGCCGGCCGGCAAGCCAACGGGGATTGCGACGAGATGCCGCAAGCCGCGCTCTGGCTCGCGCAGCGCCAGCAGCGCTGGCGCGACACGCTGCGCTCACAGCCCGGCTACGAACCGGTGGGCGCCGCGCTGCGCGTGTGCCGGCTCGACAGCGGCACGCCGCATTCCGACCAGCGCCGACTCGTCATCCGCGTGCGCGAGTGGGCAAGCCGCGAAGGCCGCGTCACGCTCATCCACGAATACCTCCACCTCGCCTTCCGCCACCACCCGGTGGGCCGCGACGAGGCCGCCATCGAACGGCTCGCCCAGCGACTCGCAGACTCATGACAGCCCACCGCCTTTTCATCCATCGCTCCTTCATCGACCGCCTCGGCAGGCTGGTCCGGCTCGGTGCTCTCGCGCTCGCCGCCGTGGCGCCTCTGGCCCACGCGCAAGTCAGCCTCGACGACCCGCGCTCCGGCTGGCGCTCCGCCTCGCCGCAGCAGCAGGATTTTCTGCAAGAGGTCCACTACCCTGCGGCCAGCGTCAACGTGAACGCCAAGTCCGCCAGCGCGCTGATCCGCGGGCGCATCGCCAAGATGAGAAAGGCAGACAGCGCCGGCGGTGCCCGCCAACCTGCGCGGCTGGTGGTGGACGGCATCGCCATGCCGCTGCTGGTGGACGAGGACGGCAACTTCGCGCGGCCGTGGTCCTTCGGCACCGGCAGCCACGGCATCGAGGTGCGCTCGCCCGACGGCCAGGTGAAGCGGCGGCAGTTCTACGAGGCGCAACCCGATCGTGTGCGCACACGCCTGCGTGTCGTGCTGAGCTGGGACAGCGACAGCACCGACCTCGACCTGCACGTCGTCTCGCCCGACGGCCAACACGTGTTCTACGGCGCGCGCGTGGCCGCCAACGGCGGTGCGCTGGACGTGGACGTGACGACCGGCTTCGGCCCGGAAATCTTCGCGACGCCCGCACCCTTGCGCGGCGCGTACCACGTGTTCGTCAACTACTACGGCGCCGGCGAGCAGCGCGGCGTGATCACGACGGCCCAGGTCGCCATCATCCAGGACGAAGGCACGCCGCAGGAAAAGCAGCAGGTCTTCCGCGTGCCGCTGCGCAAGCCCGGTGAACTCACCCTGGTTCGTGCATTCCAGATGCCATGAAGACGCCCGTCGCCGCTTCATTCGCGTCTTTCGTCGTCTGCGTCGCCGCGTCGGGTTCCGAGCGCCGCGAGCCTCAACAAGAAAAAGAGTGAGCAATGAAATCGACTATTTTTGGCAAGTTTGCTGGGCTGCTGCTGGTGGCGATCCTGCTATTGCTGGGGCTGGACCAGATCACCCGTCTGGTCCACGAGCGCCAAGGGAGACATCAAAGCGCGGTGGATAGCGTGGCCAGCAGCCTGGCTGGCAGCCAAACGCTGCTTGGGCCGCTGCTGCACATGCGCTGCACCGAAGAATGGAGCACGACCGAGGAAAAGCGCCTAGTGCGCCAGCGCCGCGACTTCACCGTGGACCTGACCCCGAGCAGCCTCGCGATCAGCGGCACCAGCCAGGTGGAAGCACGTGCACGCGGCTTGCACGCGACCCAGGTCTACACCTACAAATCACATATCACCGCGCAATGGCCGCAATTGAAAGCTTTGGCCATGGGAAACCAAAACACCGGCTCCAAGGTGCAATGCGACCCCGCCGTGCTGATGCTGGCGGTATCCGATGCGCGTGGCATCCGCCAGGCCCAGATGAAGATCAATGGCGCAGTGCAAGTGGTGCAGGCCGGCACGCAGCACGCTGCCTACCCGCGCGGCATCCACGCCATCCTGCCCAGCAACATGCAAGCCAACGCACCCATGGTGGCGGAGGTGGAACTGGAGTTGCTCGGCACCGAAAGCCTGAACTTCGTACCCTTGGGCAGTGCGACGCAGGTCAATCTGTCGTCCAACTGGCCGCATCCCAGCTTCACCGGCCAGTTCTTGCCCTCCGAGCGCAAGATCAGCGAAGAAGGCTTTGAGGCGAACTGGCGCATTTCCGCCTTGGGCAGCAACGCGGAACAGTCCGTGCTCAGCCAGAGTGCGCTGTGCAACGGCACCAGCATGGGTGGCTCCAGCAATGACGGCCCCAGCGCTGCGGCCACGGCATCCGCCGGGGTGGCTGGCAGCACCAACTGCGTGGAAACGCTGGGCCTGGGTTTCATCGACCCGATCAACACCTATTCGCTGTCCGACCGGGCAACCAAATACGGCCTGTTGTTCATCACACTGACCTTTGTGACGGTGGGCCTGTTTGAATTCATGCGGGGCTTGCGCGTGCACCCGGTTCAGTATTTATTGGTGGGCGCTGCCATCAGCATCTTCTTTCTGCTGCTGGTGAGCCTCTCAGAACACCTGGCCTTCCCTCTGGCCTACGCGATTGCCGCCAGCGCCTGCGTGCTGCTGCTCAGTTACTACGCCAGCTACATGCTGCACAGCTGGAAGCGCGGCCTGCCCTTCGGCGTGGGCATCGCCGCGTTGTACGGCCTGCTGTACATGCTGCTGCAGCTGGAGCAGACGGCCCTGGTCGTCGGTGCGCTGGCCTTGTTCGCCGTGCTGGCCGCCGTGATGATGCTGACGCGCAAGGTGGACTGGTATGGCCGGCTGCAGGCCGCTCCCGCCGCGCCTGCCACGCCAATCGCGCAGCCTGAAACGCTGTGAACACGTTCCGCTTCCGCCCCCTCTGGCTGATCGCCGCCCTGGCGCTGTTGGCCGTCGAAGTAGCCATTGCCCGCTATGCGCCGCCGGGCGTTCTACGCGGCTTCGGCGGCGACGTGCTGGTCGTCGTGCTGGTCTACGCGCTGCTGCAGACCTGTGTGGCGCAGCCGGCCGCGCGGCTGGCGCTGTGGTCGCTGCTGTTTGCGTGTGCGATCGAATGCCTGCAAGGCCTGGGCATGGTTGACACACTGGGCCTGCGCGGGCAGACCGCACTGCACCGCATTTTGCGCATCGCGCTGGGCGCTACTTTTGACGTGTGGGACTTGGTGGCTTACGGCTGCGGTTGGCTGCTGTGCCGTGCGCTTGCCCTCCTGCTCGACCTACGTAACTCGGGCTCTCGGCGCATCACGTAAATCGGCCTGCCCACGCCATGCGCTGGGTGCGGCCTGTGATGCAACAGGCGGGGGGACACCCGGTGCTGACGGCTTTTCGGTGAGGGCGATCAAGCTGTGACGCAAGAAAGGCCGGCTTGGGGCGGTTCGCTCGGAAGCTTGCGAGCTGGCAGTTCGTCGCTCCAGCAATCAATCGCGGCCAAAGAAAAAGCCCCACACGCTTTCGCATGTGAGGCTTCTTGATCTTCGGCATCCAGTTCATGCGGTAGGGCATCCGGGCGGCTTGCGATCTCATGATCATCAGAGCAAGCAACCCCACAGGCATAAGCCAGATAGACGGCGGATTAGGGACCGCGCTGACGTATAGGTTCGTGGTGGGACTGGCTGATGCAGTGAAATAGAAATAGTCGCCGCTGACCACAGGCACGTTGATTGTCAAGGTGCCGGAGCCCTTGAACTCGCCAATCTGAGGTGGTGCGAGCAGCTGAATGTTGGCTTGCTGCTCGTCGCTGCGGTTGCCGCCGCTGCGGGGGTCGTAGCGCGTCTCGGCGCGCAGCGCGACGTATGCATAGGCAAAGCTATCCCACGTTCGAGCGTCGGCCGTCGGGTGCAAAGCGGCAGCCCACGAGTAGTCAACGGAGAGCTGAACGCTACCGCTGCCGATGACGGAGAACTCGCCCTCTCGCAGAGCCCAAATGCTGCCCGAGGTATTGCCGCCGCTGTCGGTGTCGATGCTGTAGGCGTGCATCTCGGACGCGCCCATGCTTGCGGTCGCCGACGCCCGGGAATCGCCCACCGATTTCTCGAGTTGCGATGTCCAATCGCCGACGGTCACTGATGAATTGGGGTTGTAGGCGGTCAGCTGTGAAGTGCGGTTGAACCACGTCAAAGACGGTGCTACGCCCCCATCGTCCGCAATCGGCAGTACCTTAAGCGAAGCCCAATCCACTCGGACGTCTGAAGTGATCGACGGCGCCGCCTGTACCGGGGCCCATCCTGTCATCAATGCGGTGGTCAGTGCGATCCCAGCGAAGTTCATGCTCATTGGCTTCTCCAGCGTCAGTGCGTAGTGCGCGCGGCAAAGCCAGATCTTGCTGCGCTGCGTGGTTAAGAGCAACGGCCGAAGCCAGCCAATCTAGGTGTCCCGAATTCTTGGACTGATCGGTGGCCACCGCTGACGCGGAAATGACGGCAATCTATTTCAACGCCCGCAGCCTGACCGACGCGGAGTGGAAGACGGTTGCGACCGCCTGAACGGGTTGACTTTCGCGGGTCCTGGCCGACGCTCACGCAATGCGTTTTCTCCTCGCCGGCTTCGCTGGCGCCATCAAGGCGCTGGATTCGCACTCGCTCGACGCCTCGATCGGTTCCGACTCGGTCAACCAGCGCCCGCGTGTCGGCGAGCTGACTCCGTGGCGGCAGCCGACGACGGTGGCGACCGTGCCGGCCGGCCGCAAGACGATCTACCGAATGGGCCGCGACACGCTGTCCGATTCGAGCTACTGGCTCAGCTGGACGACCATCGTGCACGCGATACGCGGCTTCCTGGCCAACGACTCGACGGAGCGGACTTACTTCACCGGATCCGGCGCGCCGAATGTGACTGACAACATCATCGGCCTGGCCGGTGCGCCATACCCGACCGCCGCGCGCGAGCTGGGAGTGCCGGCGCTGGAGGGCGTCTCGACGATCACGGAGACGACGCCAGGCACGGGAACCGACCGACTGACCTTCTACACCGACGTGTTCATCACGGAAAAGGGCGAGGAGAGCAAGCCTCGGATCATCAGCTCGATCACGTCCAAGCCTGGCACCGTCATCGAAATCGCCTCGCTGTCGGCGGCGCTGGCCGGCAACTACGGCATCAGGACGCGCAGGTTCTACCGGAGCGAGGCCGGCACGAGCGGGCAGGGCGAGTTCTTCTTCCTGATGGACATGCCGGCGGCTAACACCACGGCCACCGATGCAGGCCTGGACGTCGGCGCGGCAATCATGGCCACGACGGGCTGGGATGCCGCCAAGCGATCTGAAGTGCCTCACGCCGCTCTGGGACGTGTTCATCGACGTCAACCACACGCCGGGCGATGGTGCCGCGGCGAAGGTGCTGCGCCTGGCCGTGGAGGGCGCGAAGCTGCGAGCCCTGTTGGGAGTGGACGCCGGTCGGCGTCGAGGCGGTGAAGGGGCGTGGATTCGCCTACTTGAGCGTCGAGTTCCACGAGAACTGGCTCGACAACCAGAAGGGCGATGCACATGGATGTGTGCTGCTCGGTGCCGGTCTGACGACAAGGCCGTTCATCAAGAACCTGGATCCAGTGCAACTGAGCCCGACGCGGACGAGATGTATCGTCTCGTCGTGCATCCCGAACTGATCAAGCCCCTAGAGTTTCGGGTCGCGTCATTGCCGCTGATGAGCAGCCGTTGGCTGCGCTGACGTTGGCAAGAAAAAGCCCCACACGCTTTCGCATGTGAGGCTTCTTGAGTGGCTCCCCGACCTGGGCTCGAACCAGGGACCTACGGATTAACAGTCCGGCGCTCTACCAACTGAGCTATCGAGGAACAGAGCCCGCTATTGTAGACAAGTTTTCGGGAGGCTCACAAGCGCACTTCAAGGCTCGCGCGCAAAGTGCGGGGCGCCATCGGGTAGAGGTAGCTGTGCTCGAACTGCCAGGGCGACTCGCGCCAGGCGCGGTGGTTGGCGAGGTTGTCGATGGCCGCGCGCCATATCCAGGTCTGGTTGCCTTGCTGCTGCGTGTAGCGCAGGCCGGCGTCGGCCACCGTCCAGGCGGGCACGGCGATGCTGTTGTCCGGCGTAGCGAAGCGTCGGCCCTCGTAGCGCAGGCCGAGCTGGGCTTGCAGGCCGGGCAGCAGGTCCTGACGCGCGTGCAGTTTGATCGTCGTCTCGGGCACGTTGGGCGGGCGTAGGCCATTGAGGCTGGCGTCGGCGCTGTCCTCGCGGCGTGCCTGTAGCCGCATGACGCTGCCGAACAGGCCGCCGCCGCTCCACTTCAGGTCGGCGCTGGCTTCGATGCCGCGATGGCGGGCGTAGCCATCGGCGCGGCGCTCGCAGGTGCCGGCGGTATCGCAGCTGCCGATGTCGCGCCACGCCGGGCGACGGATGTCGAACATGGTCAGCGAGCCTTCGACGCGCTGGGTGCCGGTCTTCAGGCCGATCTCGGTCTGGCGGCTCTTCAGCGCGGGCAGGGCTTCGCCTGGCTTGATGTAGCGGCTGCGATTGGGGACGACCTCGCTCTCGATGCCCTGGCCCCAGCTGGCGTAGACCAGCCAGTCGCTCGCGATGGCGTGGCTCAGCGCGATCCACGGCGTGGTGACGCTCTGCGCGTAGTCGGTCGGCCGCGAGCCATCGGTGCGCACGCTCTCGCGGTGCAGGCGGGTGTGGCGCAGGCCCAGCCAGGCGCTGGTGTCGGCGCTCAGCGCCACGCGGTCGCGCAGGTAGAGCTCGTTGCTGCGTTCGTCGCGGTTGGTGTTCTCGTCGGTCAGGTCAGGTTGAGCGTTAGTCACCGCGCTGCCATCGACATTGCCGGTGCCGGCCCAGTTGTAGGCCTGGCGCTGGAAACGGCTCTTGAACTGAGTCGTCAGGCCGCCGACGGTGACGTCATGGCGCAGGCCGGCGAGTTGCACGGGGCCGCTGGCGGAGACGTCGAGCGCCGTCGTGTCGCGGTGCTCGTTCTCGCTGCGGAAGTCGTAGAGGTCGTAGCTGCCGTCGGGGCAGAAGCGGTCAGCGTAGTAGGTTATGCCGTCAGCGGCGCTGCAGCCGTAGGCGTAGGCCAGACGGTCATCGGTGCGCAGGCGCTGGATGCCGAGGGCTGCCTGCACGCGCCAGTCGCCACTGAGCTTGTGCTGCACGCGCAGCGAGGCGTGGGTGTTGTCGAAGACGACGGGCAGGCTCCAGGGCTGGTTGTTGAGGTTGAGCTTGGGGTCGACGCTGTGGGCGTCGGGCAGGCGGTTGCCCAGCAGGCTGAAGCCCTGCTGGCTGGGCTGGCTCTGGCGGTTGAACTCGATCTCGGCCTCGACGAGGGTGTCGGGGCTAACGCGCCAGTCGGTGGCCAGCGCGGCGGTATGGGAGCGGCCCTTGCCGTTGCGCAGCTGCGGGTCCAGGTGGGCCGCCGCGAGGTTGACGCGCACGCCGAACTCACGGTTGGCGCCGAAGCGCTGCGAGTGGTCGAGGCTGGCTTGCACCGAACCGCCCTGGATGGCTTCCAGCATCAGCGCCGTGCCGTCTTCGGCCAGCGGACGCTTGACGACGAAGTTGACGATGCCGGCCGGCGAGCTGGTGCCGGCCTGCATGCCGGAGCTGCCCTTCAGCACCTCGATGCCCGACTTGTTGACCAGCGACAGCGCCGTCTCGCCACTGATAGGCAGGCCGTCGCGGCGCAGGTTGAAGCGGTTGTCGAGGTCGAAGCCGCGGATCTTGAGCTGCGACCAGTAGCCGACGGCGTTGTAGGCGTCGGAGATGGAGGCGTCGAGCTTGGTGATGCCCGAGAGCTGGCTGATGCCGAGGTCGTCAAGCCGTTCGGCAGACAGGCTGAGCGCCTGCATTGGCAGCTTGGCGGGTGGGTCGGTGAAGCCGGACAGGCTGGGCACGGCCTCGGTGGCCTTGCCGGTCACGCTGACCTGGGGGAGGGTCTGGGCGGCAGCGACGCCCGCAAGCATCAACGTTGCAGCCGTTGCGAGGGTGGAGCGGGAAATACGGTGGTTTGCCATCGGATGGAAAAGCGATGGCAGGTCGGCAAACGAAAACGCGGCGGGCCCCGGGAGACGGGAGTGAAAAAAGGCCCAGCTGGTCAGCTGCTTCCCTGCGCGAGGATTACCTCAATCAGGTTCAAAGGGACTGTCTCAGTCGATGGCTGGCCATCAACACCCCTAGCGAAAACGCATCACCGTTGGTGATGCGTTGGACGGAATTCTATGTGCTGCATTCCCCTAACCCCCCAGGCTTGCGCAATGGCGTCACAGCAAGGCGCACGGGCGCTGACAGTGGCACTGCCACGGCAAGCCGTTGCAACGCCGCTGTGGCGTCATTTCGCAAGCCCCAACCCTCAGTCGAAGACGGGGGAATCGACGCCTAGAACCCTGTGCAGCTTGGGGCTGGTCGTCGTGTACTGCAGGTGAATGCGCTTGTCCGGGAAGACGTAGGGCGCCGCGCCAAACGCGGCCAGCGCCGTCTCGTGGAAGCCGCTCAAGATGAGCTTTTTCTTGCCCGGGTAGGTGTTCACGTCGCCCACGGCAAAGATGCCGGGCACGCTGGTCTCGAACTTCTCGGTGTCGACGACGATCTGCTTGCGTTCCAGCGCCAGGCCCCAGTCGGCGATGGGGCCGAGCTTGGGGCTGAGGCCGAAGAAGGCCAGCACCTGGTCGCAGGGCACGATGCGCGTGATGCCGTCGTTGCCGGTGATCTTCAGGCCGGTGAGTTGCCCATCACGTTCGTCGATGCCGGTGGCCTGGCCGACGATGAACTGCATCTCCTGCGCGTCGCAGAGGGCGCGCATCTTGGCGATGCTGGCGGGCGCGGCGCGGAAGTCGTCGCGGCGGTGGATGAGGATGACGCTCTCTGCCTTGTGCGGGTTGCCATCGGCATGGCCGGCGCAGAAGTTCAGCGCCCAGTCCAGCGCCGAGTCGCCGCCACCGATGATGACGAGCTGCTTGCCGGCGAACTGGGCCGGATTCTTGACGCGGTAGTGGACCTGCTCGCCCTCGTAGGGCTCGACGCCCTCCACCTTCAACGTGCGCGGCTGGAAGCTGCCCACGCCGCCGGCGATGAAAACCGTCTTGGTGAGCAGGCGCACGCCCTTGTTCGTCTCGACGGCAAAGCGGCCATCGGCCTGCTTCTCTACGACGGTGACCTCCTGCCCCAGGTGGAAGGTCGCGCCGAACGGCTGGATCTGCTTGAGCAGGTTGTCCGTCAGCTCCTTGCCGGTGCACACGGGCACGGCCGGGATGTCGTAGATCGGCTTGTCGGGATACAGCTCGATGCACTGGCCACCGGGGTAGGCCAGGCTGTCGATGATGTGGGCCTTGATCTCCAGCAGGCCCAGCTCGAAGACCTGGAACAGTCCGACCGGGCCGGCGCCGACGATGACGGCATCCGTCTCGATGGCGTCGGGCCTGATCTCTACTGCCTGCATGGAGAGCGCGTTCAGCGGATCAGCTCGGGCAACTTGCCCGTCTTGTCTTTCCAGTCATCGGCATCGGGCAGCGGGGCCTTGCGCTTGGTGATGCTGGGCCAGCCTTTGGCCAGGTCGGCGTTGATCTTGATCATGTGGATCTGATCGCCCGGCACGTCTTCCTCCGGCAGGATGGCGTTGACCGGGCACTCGGGGATGCAGACGGCGCAGTCGATGCATTCATCCGGGTCGATGGTCAGGAAGTTCGGGCCTTCGCGGAAACAGTCGACCGGGCAGACGTCGACGCAGTCGGTGTATTTGCAGCGGATGCAGGCTTCGGTGACGACGTGGGTCATGAGCGGCTCTGAGTAGTAAGGGGCGCCTGTTCAGGCGAAACGACGATTTTAGAGGCGGGCGTCAGGTGGGGCTGGCCCTGCACCGGCGCGGCGCCCGTGCCCACAGTCACGACCGTGGGGCAGTTGCCGTGCAGGGGGGCGGCATCGGCCAGGGTGGCGATGCTGTGCTCACTGGTGATGGCGTCCGCGCAGCCCGCGCGTGAAACGACGAGAGCGAGCGTGTCGGCGGGCCAGCCGGCGACGATGAGCTTGGCTCCCAGCGTCGCAAGCTGGCGGCCGGCCATGTAGAAAACTTCGGTGTCGGCGCTGAGCGCGGCGCGCAGCTCGCCGGTCTCGGTCATTGCGGTGGTCAGCGACACATTGCGGCCACGGCCACGGCGGGTCAGCGGGCGTTGGGCATGGGCAGCCGCTGCGAACGCGGCGGTGACGCCGGGGATCACTTCGCTGGCGACGCCGGCCTCGGCCAGGGCCACCAGCTCTTCCTCCAGCCGGCCGAAGATGCTCGCGTCGCCGCCCTTGAGGCGAACGACGACGGCGTGCTCCTGGGTGGCCTTCAGCAGCAGGGCGTTGATCTCTGTCTGCTTGGCCGAATGCTCATAGCCACGCTTGCCGACGAGCACCCACTGCGCCTGGGGCGCGAGGTCGCGCAGGGCGGGGTCGGCGAGGGCGTCGGCCAGCACGATGTCGGCCGTGCCGAGCGCACGGGCACCGCGAACCGTGATGAGGTCCGCCGCACCGGGGCCGGCGCTGACGAAGATCACACGGCCAGCGCCCATTACCAGGCCTCTTCGACGGCAGCGGGCTGCACGTCCACCAACAGCGCGCCGCTGGTGCGGTGGCTGGCCGGGTCGACGACGATCAGCGCGCCGCTGATGCGGTTGTCCGCGAACGGCTCGACGGGCAGCGCGTGCTGCACTTCCATCTGCACGCGGCCGATGGTGTTGACCGGCAGCTCGTGCGCGTCCTGCGGCGTCAGCGTGTTGATGTCCAGCACCGAGTCAATGGCCGAGATGCGCGCCTGCACCCAGCGGTTGCCGTGGCGCACCCAGTACTTGCGGCCGGGCTTGGCGGCTTCGGTGTCCAGCCAGGCCAGCGTCGCCGAGAAGTTCTTGGTGGCCGCCGCGCTGCCGGGCGTGACGATCCAGTCGCCACGGCTGACGTCGAGCTGGCGGTCCAGCACCAGGCCGGCCGAGTCGCCCGCTTCCGCGCTGGGCACGGTCTCGCCGGCCAGGCGGACTTCGGACACGACGGCGGTCTGCTTGGACGGCAGCACCTCGATGGTGTCGCCTGCCTTCACGGCGCCGTGGGCGATGCGGCCCCACAGCACGCGCGGCTGCACGCCGGTGCCGTTGGATTGGTAGGCGTCCTTCTGCACATATTGCACGGGCAGGGACAGCGGCGCGTCGGTGCGCTCACTCAGCGTGGGCAGGCGCTCCAGCACCTGCAGCAGCGACTCGCCGTTCCACCAGGGCGCGTCCAGCGGCTGGGTGACGTTGTCGCCACGCAGCGCGCTGACGGGCACGGTGGCCGCGACGTTCAGGCCGGCAGCGGCAGCGAACTTGTCGAGCGCCGTCTTGACCTTGGCGAAGCCAGCACCGGCGTCGTCCAGCGCGTCGATCTTGTTGATGGCGAAGACGATGCTCGGCACGCGCAGCAGCTGGGCCAGCAGCGAGTGGCGGCGGGTCTGCGGCAGCAGCGTGACTTCGGCTTCGTTCAGGTCGAGCTTGGTGATGTCGACCAGCACGACGGCGGCGTCAGAGCCAGCAGCGGCCGTGACCATGTTGCGCGTGTACTGCTCATGGCCGGGGGCGTCGGCAATGATGAACTTGCGCGTCTTGGTCGCGAAGTAGCGGTAGGCCACGTCGATGGTGATGCCTTGCTCGCGCTCGGCTTCCAGGCCGTCTGTCAGCAGCGAGAGGTCGATGGGCCGGCCGGCGGCGCGGCGCTCGAGCGTGTCGAGCTGGTCGGCCAGGATGGCCTGGCCGTCGAACAGCAGACGGCCGATCAGCGTGCTCTTGCCGTCGTCAACGGAACCGGCCGTTAGGAATCTCAGGGCTTTCATCAGAAGTAGCCTTCTTTCTTGCGTTTTTCCATCGAGGCTTCCGATGTGCGGTCGTCCATGCGCGTGGCGCCGCGTTCGCTCACCGTCACCGTCAGCGTCTCGGCCACGACCTCGCTCGCATTCGCGGCGGGGCTCTCGACCGGGCAGGTGCAGGTCATGTCGCCCACGGTGCGAAAGCGCACGAGCGCTGTCTCGACCGTCTCGCCTGCTTCCGGCGGCGTCACGTCGGTCAACGGCACCAGCAGGCCCTTGCGGCGGATCACCTGGCGCTCGTGCGCGAAGTACATCTGCGGCAGCGGAATGTTCTCGCGGGCGATGTAGAGCCACACGTCCAGCTCGGTCCAGTTGCTGATGGGGAAGCAGCGGAAATGCTCGCCCGGGCGGATGCGCGTGTTGAACAGCGTCCACAGCTCGGGGCGCTGCTCCTTGGGCTGCCATTGGCCGAAGCTGTCACGGTGGCTGAAGATGCGCTCCTTGGCGCGCGCCTTCTCCTCGTCGCGGCGGGCGCCGCCGATGAGGCAGTCGAACTTGTGCTCCTCGATGGTCTCCAGCAGCGTCACCGTCTGGTGGCCATTGCGGCTTTCCAGCGGGTGACTCAGGCGGATGGTGCCCTTGGCCATGCTGTCTTCCAGATGGCCGACGATCAGGCGTTCGCCCATCTCTTCGACGCGGCGATCACGGAAGGTGATGACCTCGGGGAAGTTGTGGCCGGTGTCGATGTGCACCATCGGGAAGGGCAGCTGGCCCGAGTAGCCACTCGGATGCGCCGCGTTCTTCATCTTGAAGGCCTTCTCGGCCAGGCGCAGCACGACGCAGCTGTCCTTGCCGCCGGAGAAGAGCAGGGCGGGGCGCTCGAAGCTCGCGGCCACCTCGCGCAGGATGAAGATGGCTTCTTCTTCCAGCGCATCCAAATGAGCGTGGTCGACGTCGGCGATGAGTTGTTCGGGTTTCACAGCAGCATTCATGATTTGGCGTGCAGTCCGCATTCCTTGGTCGAGTCTTCCCACCACCAGCGGCCGGCTCTGAAGTCCTCACCGACGGCGATGGCGCGCGTGCAGGGCGCGCAGCCGATCGAGGGCATGAATTGGTCATGCAGCGGGTTGTAGGGCACGTCGTACTTCTCGACATAGGCCCAGACCTCGGCCCAGGTCCAGTCGGCGATGGGGCTGATCTTGCGGCGGTTGTTGCCGTCGTCTTCATCAAAAGCCACGTCGCCGCGGGCGCCTGATTGCTCACGGCGCAGGCCGGTGATCCAGGCACTGCGGCCCTTCAGCATGCGGCCCAGCGGCTCCATCTTGCGGATGCCGCAGCAGGCCTTGCGCAGCTCGATGCTCTTGTACATCGGCTCCTCACCCTCGCGGGCGACGAACTGGATGACGGCGTCGGCCACGGGCTTGAAGACCTCGACATCGCGGCCATAACGCTCGTGGATGCGCGGCAGCAAGGCCAGTGTCTCGGCGTGCAGCTTGCCGGTGTCCAGCGTCGAGATGGCGATGGGCAGTTGCGTGCGGGCGATCAGGTCGGTGATGACCATGTCTTCCACGCCCAGGCTGCTGCTCTGCACGAGGCCGTCGCCATGCTCGATGTTGGCCTCACGCAGGCGCTGCAGCGCGGCGTCGATCTTGGCGTCGAGCGCCGGTGTCCACTTCGCGTAGAGGCCGATGGCGTTGCCTGCAGCGGGTCAGCGGGCGCGGCGGCCCAGGGCAGGCTTGAAACGCCGTCGCTCACGCTGCGCTCCTGAGGAACCACGGGCGCGTCTCGTCCACGTCGCCTTGGTAGAAGCCCACCGGCGCGAAAAGATCCAGTGCCTTCTGGGCCGCAGCCTGCGACTGGTCGCCGCGCATGACGACCTCGTCGAAGCCGGTGCGGGCCAGCAACTGCATCATGTCGACCAGCACTTCGCCGCGCGCACGGATGGCGCCTTTGAACTGGTGGCGGATGCGCAGCAGGTGGG
>NZ_JBDSQX010000090.1:0-20049 GCF_039929605.1 Roseateles sp. | reverse complement strand
ATGCCGGCGCTGTACAAGGGCCTGATCGTGGCCGGCGTGCTGAGCCTCATCGCCTTCTTCTTCGTCACCAAGGCGATGTTCCCCGGCCCCATCGAGCTGACCGGCGGCGGCACGACGAACGCGATGGCCCTGTTCGGCGCCTGCGCGGTCGGCCTCGTGCTGACGGCAGCCATGGTCTGGATCACGGAGTACTACACCGGCACGCAGTACCACCCGGTGCAGCACGTCGCGCAGGCCTCCACCACTGGCCACGGCACCAACGTCATCGCCGGCCTGGGTGTGTCGATGAAGTCCACCGCCTTCCCGGTACTCTTCGTCTGCGCGGCCATCTACGCGGCCTTCGCACTGGCCGGCCTCTATGGCATCGCCGTCGCAGCGACCTCCATGCTCAGCATGGCCGGCATCGTCGTGGCGCTGGACGCCTACGGCCCCATCACCGACAACGCCGGTGGCATTGCCGAGATGGCCGAGTTGCCCGCCAGCGTGCGTGACGTCACCGACCCGCTGGACGCCGTGGGCAACACCACCAAGGCCGTCACCAAGGGCTATGCCATCGGCTCCGCCGGCCTGGCAGCACTGGTGCTGTTTGCCGACTACACGCACGCGCTCGAAGCGCGCGGCATGCACGAGGTGTTCTCGCTGTCCGACCACAAGGTCATCCTGGGCCTCTTCCTCGGCGGCCTGATCCCCTTCCTGTTCGCCGCCATGGCGATGGAAGCGGTGGGCCGCGCGGCCGGGGCGGTCGTCGTCGAGGTGCGCAAGCAGTTCGCCGATGGCGCCATCATGGCCGGGCTGCGCAAGCCGGACTACAGCGCCGCGGTCGACATGCTGACCACCGCCGCGATCAAGGAAATGATCGTGCCGTCGCTGCTGCCCGTGGCCGCGCCGATCATCGTCGGCCTGGTGCTCGGCCCCGCGGCACTGGGCGGCCTGCTGATGGGCACCATCGTCACCGGCCTCTTCGTCGGCATTTCGATGTGCACCGGCGGCGGTGCCTGGGACAACGCCAAGAAGCTGATCGAGGAAGGCTTCACCGATGCCTCGGGCGTGCTGCACAAGAAGGGCGGCGAGGCGCACAAGGCCGCCGTCACCGGCGACACCGTGGGCGACCCCTACAAGGACACCGCCGGCCCGGCCGTGAACCCGCTGATCAAGATCATCAACATCGTCGCGCTGCTCATCGTGCCGCTGCTGCCGATCCCCGTGAACAGCCACGCGCCGTCGCCTGCCCCGGCGGCGGTGACGGCCCCCGCCCCTCTGGCTGACGCGGCGGCCAGCATGGCCGAACTGCCTGCTTCAGCGGCATCGCAGTAAATCCTGTAAATCACGCACCGGCGGCCCGCGAATTCACAGTTCGCGGGCCGTTTCCACGTCCGGCCCACGGCAAAATCGCGGCCATGGCGAGCACAGCGATCACTAGGCATGAACTGACGCGGCGACGCGAGCAGTTGCTGGACCTGCAGCGCTACCTCGCCGTGCTGGAGGCCGACCACGACGGCGCCCGCGTCAAGCTGCTGGGCTTTCGGCTGCGCTATCTGGAGGCGTTAGGCCCGCTGATGCGCGACCTCGACGACCTCGAAGCCCAGCTGCAGCAGGCCACCTCGCTGCTGTCCGAGGCGCTGAAGCGCCAGGACGTCGAAGCGCCCCTGCCCGCCGCGCCGCGCGCCAAGGCCTGGCCCGATGTTGCAGCCCTGCCCGACGCGACGCCGCTGCCACCCGAGCCCACCGGCCTGCTGACCGACCTGCCGCCGCCCAGCCTGAAGACGCTGTACCGCCGTGCGGCCATGCGCTTTCACCCCGACCTGGCGCCCGAAGGCCCGGAGCGCGCGGTCTGCGAGCAACGCATGATGGCCGTCAACGACGCCTACGAGCGCGCCGACCGCTACAAGCTCGAAACCCTGCTGCTGGCGGCCGGTGAGCTGCCCGAGAAAGTCATCGGCGGCCCGGCCGACGCGGTGCGCGCCTGGCTGGGCCTGTGCGAGCACATGGTGCAAGGCCGCATCCGCGTCGTGCAGGCGCAGACGCTGGTGTTGCAGAACCTGCAGATGCACCAGCTGCGCGTCGCCATCGAGCGCGCCGAGGCTGGCGGCATGAAGCCGCTGGACATCATGGCCGCGCGGCTGCGCTCGCAGATCGCCGAGCGCCGCCAGGAGCTCTACATCGGCGAACGCGTGGGCGGCGATGCGAGGCTGGCGGCGGATTTTTTGAGGAAGCGGTATCAGCGGGTGACGGGGCTGGGGCTGGGCTAAGGCCAGCGGCAGCGTTCAGACGCCGTCGTTCTGAACCTGCGGGTCAGCACTGGCGTAGAGCTGCGTCGGCGATTGGGTGCTGGAAAAGATCAGCAACACGCCTACGGTCACCTGCTGTTGGGTGGTCACTGGCACGGTGACCTGCGCATGATCTGGCGAGGGAATGAAGCTGGGGTCGATGGCTACGGTGTCAGTTCGGTCCGCCACCGCACCCACCAGAGCCCAGCCGCAACCACTGTGCTGAGGGGACGCCATTGCAAAGGTGATGCCCCCGGACGATTGCTTGATCTTCAGCGGCTGCGTGGCCGGCTGCTTGCAAGCCTTGTCAAAGAAAAACACGCAGGCTGCTCGCTTGGGGTCTAGCGGATCGACGCCCGTCTGCACGTAGTAGGTCACCGGGTTGTGGGCGGTGACGGCGGTGACGTAGATGGCGGAAACGTTGGGCATGGCGTTAGCTTTCTCTTTTCAAGTTGTGGTTCAAGGGGTGGTCGGACTGAGTGGGTTCGAAGCCAAGGCGCTTTGCGCTTGAAGCCATTGCTCATGAAGCTGCATCTCGTTGGTGCGGCCCAAGCAGCGTGCCACTTGGGCGGCAACCTGTGTCAGCCCGGCATGAACACGCTGCAATGGCGCCAGTAGTGCGCTCTGCAGCTCGGTCGCCATGGCTTGGCAGCGCTGGCTGCGCTGGGCTGCGTCGGGCGTCAGCTCGGTGGCCTCTAGGACCTGAAGCTCCAGCAGCGATTGATGCAGATTCAGGTCGAAGGGTGCGGCTTCGTGGTCGGCCTGCAGCAGTTGCAGGACTGGATGCAAGCTGTTTTTCGCTGCCGCGACGCCCTGGTTTGCCAGCAGAACAAGCACGCGCAACTGGCTCAGTTCGGCACGCAGCGGGTGAAGACGCGGCGACGGTTTCCCGGCCTCCAGATCGACGAGTCGTTGCTGCAACGCGGCCACGGCTGTCTCGGGCGGCGGCATGGGCCGGCTGCGCAGTTGCCCTGCCTCGGCCCGAATGAGGCGGAAATTCGCCTTGCGATTGTTGGGATCGAGGTCGCGCAGGGCGCGAAAGGCTTGGGCTGCCCGGCCAAACATCGTCGCCGCTTCACCCTTGCGGCCGGCCTTGAGCAGCACGTCGGCCAGGGCGTACGCGCTGTTGCCCAATTTCTCCAGCCAACCTTGGTCAGCGGGATATTTACGGCAGAGCGTCTCAGCACTGGCCAGGGCTTTACGGAACGCCGCTTCCGCTTGGGCGTAACGGCCGCGCTGGAGCAACGTGGACCCCAGCCAGCTCAGGCTGTCCGACCACTCAGCCGTCAAGGCAGCATCTCCTGGTTTGCTCTGGAGTACATCCAGCTTCAATGCCACGGAGCGGCGGAAGGACAGCTCAGCCGCCTCGAGCAGCCCTTGGTCAAGCGCCAGGGAGCCAAGGTTGTTTTCCGCGTAGCCCACCTCGGCTTTGGCGACCGGATCTTGCGGCAGGGCCCTGAGCCATTGCTGGCTGACAGCGAGGTATCGCTCCCAGGCTGTTTGGGCCTGGGCAAACTGGCGCTGCGTGTAGCGGATGTGCCCCAGCCAGAACGCCGCCTGCCCCTGCGCCTTGCGCCAGTCCGCCAGCATCTCTGGCGTCGGCGGGTCGCCTTGCAGCAACGCATTGGCTGCCATCAACGGCTCGATAGCCGCGTCCAGATCGCGCTTTGAGACGCGCACCTCACCGATCACCGTCAGTGCCTTGGCGCGCTGCAGCCGCTCCATGGGGCTGGCCTGCGAATCTTCAGCCAGGAAGCTCAGTGACTTGGCGCCCACGCTGTCCAGCAGCTCCAGCCGGCCGATGGGGCGCAGCTTGTCGGCAAACTCGCCCAGCATGTAGCTGAGCAGGTCCTCGGCCTGGTGGCGGCGGGCCTGGGCCTGCTGCTCGGCGGATGTGGCGCGGCGGGCCTGCAGCAGGCTGGTCGTCGTGAGGCCCAGCAGCGCCAGCACCGCCAACGAGCCCGCAGCGACCGCCAGCCGGTGCCGGCGCACGAAGCGGTTGAGCACGTACAGCCGGCTGTCCGGCCGCGCGCTGATCGGCTCATGGGCCAGCCAGCGCTGAAGGTCGTCGGCCAGGGCTTGGGCGTTGGTGTAGCGCTCGGCGGGGGACTTCTTCAGCGCCTTGGCGACGATGGTGTCGAGGTCGCCGCGCAGCTCACGGGACTGGCGGGCAATGGCCTCGTCGAGCTGGCCAGCGGCCACGTCCGACAAGCGGCGTGGCACGTGCTCGACGACGGCCTTCAGGCGGTCGAGCTGGGTCTGCGTGTCGTCCGCTGTCGGGTGGCTGCCGCCCAGCAGCAGGTAGAGCAGCACACCCAGAGCGTAGACATCGGTAGCGGTGGTGACGTCGGCCTGCTGCACCTGCTCGGGCGCGGCGAACTGGGGCGTGAACGCGCTGCCGGCGCGCTGGGTGAGCTCGGTGGCGGCGGCGCCGTGCTCGGCCTGGCTGGCGTCGTCCAGCAGCTTGGCGATGCCGAAGTCCAGCAGCTTCACGTCGCCCTGCTCGGTGACGAGGATGTTGCTGGGCTTGAGGTCGCGGTGCAGGATGAGCCGCGCATGGGCGTGGGCCACGGCGGCAAGCACGTCCAGAAAGAGGCGAACGCGGGCCTGCACGTCGAGCTGGTGCAGGCGGCAGTAGGCGTCTATGGGTCGGCCGTCCACGTACTCCAGCACGAGGTAGGGCTGGTTGCCCTGGTGCACGCCGGCATCGAGCAGGCGGGCGATGTGGGGGTGGGACAGCCGCGCCAGGATCTCGCCCTCGCGCGCGAAACGACCCGCGTCGCCGCGCCCAACCAGGCCGGCGGTCAGGAACTTGACGGCCACTTGGCCTTCGAAGCGCCCGTCGGCCCGGCGCGCCAGCCAGACGGTGCCCATGCCGCCCTGCCCGAGCTGGCTTTCCAGCAGGTAGGGGCCGATGGCCTGGCCGGTCAGATCGGGTGGCGGTGCAGGTTCGTCGCCGGGCACGGCGGCCAGCGCCTCGTGCCACTGGGCGACGACGGGCTCGCTGAGGAAACCCGCCTCCTCCAGGCCTTCGGCGCGGGCCAGCAACTGCTTCAGTTGCGCGGCCGTGTCTGGCTCTTGCGCCGCCAGCTGGGCCAGGCGCTCGCCCCGCGCCGACCGGTCCAGATCCAGCATCTCGTCCAGCAAGGGGCTCAGCGCAAGCCAGCGTTGCTTGTCGAGGGCGTCCATGTCAGGCGCCCAAACTGATGGAAAGGAACAAGCGCGCCTTCTGCCAGTCGCGCTGCACGGTGCGCTCGGTCACGCCTAGCGCCTCGGCGATCTCCTGTTCGCGCAAACCGCCGAAGTAGCGCATCTCGACGACCTGGGCCAGGCGCGGCTCCACCTGGGCCAGCTCGTCCAGCGCCTCGTGCACGCGCAGGATGTCGGCGTCGCCCTGGGGCAGTTGCTCAGCCACGGCCGTGTCCAGCGTGACGTGGGCCAGGCCGCCGCCACGGCGCTCGGCCTGGCGGGCGCGCACCAGGTCGATGACGACGGAGCGCATGGCCTGGGCGGCGTAGGCCAGGAAATGGCGCCGGTCGGGGAAGCTGGCGCCGTGCGCGCCGGGCAGGCGCATCCACGCTTCGTGCACCAGCGCCGTGGTGTCCAGCAGCGTGAGGTGACCCGCCTGGCGCACCTGCCGGCGCGCCAGGCGCTGCAAGTCGGCGTAGAGCTGCGCCACCACCTGGCTGGCGGCGGCTCGGTCGCCCTGCTGGGCGGCGTGCAGCAGTTGGGTGATGTCTTGCACCGGCGCACTCTAACGGCTGGCCGTGGTGGAGCGCGGGTGCCGTGTGCAGGGAGCCGGCGACGCGAAGAAATTTTCAGGCCGTGATGTCGGGTTCCGGCTGCAGCTTGCGTTCTCACAAATGAGGGCCGCGCGAAAGCGGGATCAGGGAGGCAGGCAATAGCCGCGCCGCCGAGCAAAGGCCCTCACCTTCGCCAACCCAACCCAGACGCCATGGCCCACCTCCAGATGATCGCCAACGACCCGCCCGCCTCCGCCCGCAGCGGCTTCACCGCGCCGCTGCCCTGGATGGAATCTCTCGCCGCCCTGGGCCTGCGTGTGTCGCGGCAGTTCGCCCAGTGCCGCCGCGATGGCGAACAGATCGCGCTGCTGTGGGTCGAGGTGGAGGTGCTGGAAGCACCCGGCAGCGCGTTGAGCGATGACGCATGCGACGGCATCATCCAGGCCGTGAGCCAGCGCCTGCGCAACCGGGTGCGAGGGGCGGACGAAGTGCTGCGCATAGGCCCGCATTGCTTTGCCGTGCTGCTGATGGCCGCCGGCGCGGGCGAGGCGGACATCGCCGAGCGGCGACTGCTGCAGACCGTGCGCGGCAACTACGGCGTGGATGACCGGCTGATGCAGGTGGGCGTGCGCATGGGGACGGCGGTGTTCCCCGAGGACGGGCGCAATGGTGCGGAGCTGGCGGAGGCTGCGCGCGCCAACCTGCGCTGAGCCTCCTGGGCTATACCTCCAGCCACTCCTTGCGGACGTAGGCATTGCCGCGCAGCTCGGCCGGCGTGCCCTCGAAGACGATGCGGCCGTGGCCCATCACGTAGCAGCGCTCGGAGATCTCCAGCGCGATGGCGAGCTTCTGCTCGACCAGCAGCACCGCGATGCCACGGTTCTTCAGCTCCTTCAGGTACTCGGCCACCAGCTCGACGATCTTGGGCGCCAGGCCCTCGGTGGGCTCGTCGATCATGATGAGGTCGGGGTCACCCATCAGCGTGCGGCACAGCGTCAGCATCTGCTGCTCGCCGCCCGAGAGCACGCCGGCCTCGGTGTGCTGGCGCTCCTTCAGGCGCGGGAACATCTTGTACATGTCGTCGAAGCTCCACCTCGGCCGGGACTGTTGACCCCCAGCCTCGACGCTGCGCGCCGAGTCGCCCCCCGAGGGGGTGTCGGCGGCTCGGGAGCGGCCCGTCGCTCGCCGCTTCCCCCCCTTCTCGCCCAGCATCAGGTTCTGGTGCACGGTCAGCTTGGGAAAGATGTCGCGGTTCTCGGGCACATAACCGATACCCATGTGGGCGATCTCATAGGCCTTGCGGCCCACCAGTTCGACATCGCCGAACCTGACGGAGCCCTTAGCATCGACCTGCCCCATGATGGTCTTGACCATCGTCGAGCGGCCGGCGCCGTTGCGGCCCAGCAGGCTGACGATCTCGCCCGGGTTCACCTGCAGGCTGACGCCGTGCAGCACGTGGCTCTTGCCGTAGAAGGCATGGACGTTGTCCAGCGTGAGGATTCGTCCTTGAGTCATGCATGAGCCTCCGCCAGCACCGAGCCGAGGTAGGCCTCCTGAACCTTGGCGTTGGCGCGCACCGCTTCCGGCGTGTCGAAGGCGATGACCTCGCCGTAGACGAGCACGGCGATCTTGTCCGCCAGGCCGAAGACCACGCCCATGTCGTGCTCCACGGTCAACAGCGTCTTGCCCACCGTCACGTCACGGATGAGCTGGATGAAGCGCTTGGTTTCGCTCTTGCTCATGCCGGCGGTGGGTTCATCCAGCAGGATGACGCTGGAGCCGCCGGCGATGGTGATGCCGATCTCCAGCGCGCGCGCCTCCGCATACGTCAGGTTCATGGCCAGCACATCGCGCTTCTTGTCGAGCTTGATCATCTCCAGGATCTGCTCGGCGCGGTCGTTGGCGTCCTCCAGGTCGGCTAGGAACTTCCAGAAGGCGTAGCGGTGGCCCAGGCTCCACAGCACGGCGCAGCGGATGTTCTCGAACACGCTCAAACGAGTGAACAGATTGGAGACCTGGAAGCTGCGCGACAGGCCCAGGCGGTTGATCTCGTAGGGCTTCTTGCCGGCTATGCGCTGGCCGTGCAGAAGGATCTCGCCAGAGGTGGGCGCAAAGCGGCCGCTGATGAGGTTGAACAGCGTGCTCTTGCCCGCGCCGTTGGGGCCGATGATGGCCACACGCTCACCGGCCTGCACGGCCAGTTGTGCGCCGCGGATGATCTCGCTCTTGCCGAAGCTCTTGCGCAAATCGCGCAGTTCGAGGGCACACGTCGATGTCGTCATAGCGCCTCCCTGCGTTTGATTTCCTTCTCGATCTCTTCCTGGATCTCGCCCCACTGGTGGGCGTAGTGGCGCCGCACCAGTTCGAACAGGGCGATGCCGACGACGAGCAGCAGGCAGGCACCGAACCAGGCATCCACGCCGGCGCTGTTCAGCGTCGCGCCCATGAACTTCATCTCGGGGCCTAACGCTTCGTTGAGCTGGCGGTGGTAGACCATCTCGATCATGGCCGCCGCGCCCGTCAGCGCCGCGAGCGCCGTGCCGGTCAGGGCCAGATAGGACGTCCAGATGCGCCCCAGCTTGCCGAAGGCCGCCACGCGCAGGTTCATCAAGATGAGGCTGGCCACGCCGCCCGGCGCGTACATGACCATGAACAGGAACACCAGGCCGAGGTAGAGCAGCCAGGCGCTCGTCAGCTCGGACAGCAACACCAGCGCGATGACCATCAGCACGGCGCCGATGATGGGGCCGAAGAAGAAGGTGGCGCCGCCGAGAAAGGTGAAGAGCAGGTAGGCGCCCGAGCGCGAGGCGTGCAGCACCTCGCCGTTGACGATCTCGGTGTTGATGGCGCCCAGGCCGCCGGCGATGCCGGCGAAGAAGCCCGAGATGGCGAAGGCCATGAAGCGCACCCAGTGCGTGTCGTAGCCGATGAACTCGACGCGCTCGGGGTTGTCGCGCACCGCGTTGAGCATGCGGCCGAGCGGCGTGCGCGTCAGCGCGAACATCGCCGCCGTGCAGACGAAGCAATAGGCCGCCGCGAGGTAGTAGACCTGGATCTGCGGCCCGAACGTGATGCCCATGACCGGCTGGCCGATGACGCGGTTGCTGGACACGCCGCCCTCGCCGCCCGAGAACTCCGGCAGCATCAGCGCCAGCGCGAACACCAGCTCGCCGATGCCCAGCGTGATCATCGCGAAGGGCGTGCCGGCCTTCTTGGTCGACACATAGCCCAGCAGCGATGCGGTCACCAGGCCGGCCAGGCCGCCCACCAGCGGGATCAGGCTGACCGGGATGCCCAGCGTGCCCGCACCCACCTTGTTCAGCGCATGGATGGCCAGGAAGGCGCCCATGCCGCTGTAGACGGCGTGGCCGAAGCTCAGCATGCCGCCCTGGCCGAGCAGGATGTTGTAGGCCAGGCAGGCAATGATGCCGATGCCCATCTGCGTGAGCATGGTCTGCGCCAGGCCGCTGGTCCAGACGCGCGGGGCAACGAGCAGGATCAGGGCGAAGCAGCCCCAGACGATCCAGCGCCCGACGTTGTGGGGTTTGAAATGGAATTCCTTGGTCGCGGCCATCAGTCCTCCCGCGTGCCGAGGAGGCCCTTGGGCCGGAAGATCAGGATCAGCACCATCAGCAGGTAGGGCAGGATCTGGGCGACGTCCTTCAGCGCCAGGCGCAGCACCGGGTAGCCGGGTGTTTCCGGCGTGACGGTGAAGCCCATGGCCGTGAGTGCGGAGCCGAGCGAAGCGTCCACCGTGAGCGGCAGCGTCTGCAGCAGGCCGATGACGATGGAGCCGACGAAGGCGCCCGCCAGCGAGCCGATGCCGCCCACCACGACGACGACAAAGATGATGGAGCCGACGATGGCCGCCATGTTGGGTTCGGTCACGAAGGTGATGCCGCCGATGACACCGGCCAGCGCGGCCAGCGCGCAGCCGCTGCCAAACACCAGCATCAGCACGCGCGGCACGTTGTGCCCAAGCGCCTCGACCATCGCGGGGTGGCTCAGCGAGGCCTGGATGACGAGGCCGACGCGGGTGCGCGTCAGTAGCAGCCACAGGGCGAGCAGCATCAGCAGCGCGACGAACATCATGAAGGCGCGCGTGATGGGGAAGGTCGAGCACATCGCTGCCGCACACAGCTCCGGCGCCGCCTTGCCGAGCGCGAAGGACATGCCCTGCAAAGGCGACGAGATGATCGTGAAGGCCGAGCCCTGCAGCTCAGGCGGCGGCGTGAAGGCCACTGCCGTGCGGCCCCAGATCAGCTGCACCAACTCCAGGATGACGTAGGACATGCCGAAGGTGATGAGCAGCTCCGGCACATGGCCGAACTTGTGCACGCGCCGCAGCGCAAAGCGCTCGAAGCCCGCGCCCATCCCGCCCACCAGCAGCGGCGCCAGCAACAGCGCCGGCCAGAAACCCAGCACGCCCACCAGCGAGTAGGCGACGTAGGCGCCCACCATGTAGAAGCTGGCGTGCGCGAAGTTCAGCACGCCCATCATGCTGAAGATCAGCGTGAGGCCCGAGCTGAGCATGAACAGCAGCAGGCCGGACGACAGGCCGTTCAGCAGGTTGATGAAGACTTGATCCAAGAGGCAGCTCTCAAATGCAACCACAGAGGCACAGAGACACAGAGGAATACAGAGGCGTTGGCGCTCTCTGTGTCTGCGTGTCTCTCTGGTTCACCGTGAACCGCGTCATGCGGCCCACGGCTGCAAATCAACCCGGCCTTTTCATTTGGCAGGACGTCGGTGTCGACGACACATACGAGTCGTACTGCTTCACCGGCGCCAGCGTCATGCCCGTCTTCTCTGGGCTGTAGGGGTACTTGGCGTCGGCCTTCTGCCAGACCGAGATGAACAGCGGCTGCTGCAGTTGGTGGTCGCTCTTGCGCATCGTCACGTCGCCGTTGAAGCCCTTGACCGTCAGGCCTTCCATTGCCGCGGCCACCTTGACCGGATCGGTGGACTTGGCGTTGGCCATGGCCTGGCTCAGCATCGTGTAGATGTTCTGGATGCTCAGCGTGTACATGTCGTCGTTGAACTTCTTGTTGTACTCCTCGGCGTTCTTCTGCGCCTCGCCGCCCAGGTTGTAGTGGCTGTAAGCCACCTGGAACACGCGGCCCGCGCCGCCGGTGCCGAGCGCCGTGGGTGTGCCGGTCACGCCGGTGTAGTAGGTGAAGAACTTGCCGTTGTAGCCGGCCTCGTTGGCGGCCTTGACGAGCAGGGCCAGATCAGAGCCCCAGTTGCCGGTGATGACGGTGTCGGCACCGCTGGCCTTGATCTTGGCGACGTAGGGCGCGAAGTCGCGCACCTGGGCCAGCGGGTGCAGGTCTTCACCGACGATCTGCACGTCGGGGCGCTTGCGGGCCAGCATCTCCTTGGCGAACTTGGCGACCTGGTGTCCGTGCGCGTAGTTCTGGTTCAGCAGGAAGACCTTCTTGACGTCCGGCTGGTCCTTCATGAAGGTCGTCAGCGCTTCCATCTTCATGGAAGTGTCGGCGTCGAAGCGGAAATGCCAGTAGCTGCACTTGCTGTTGGTCAGGTCGGGGTCCACCGCCGAGTAGTTCAGGTAGAGGATTTCCTTGCCTGGGTTGCGCTCGTTGTGCTTGGTAACTGCATCGCTCAGCGCCAGTGCCACGCTGGAGCCGTTGCCCTGCATGATGTAGCGGATGCCCTGGTCGGCCGCAGCCTTCAGCAGGTTCAGCGACTCGGCGGGGCTGAGCTTGTTGTCGAAGGTGACGATCTCGAACTTCACGCCGGCCGGGTTGCTCTTGTTGAACTTCTCGCCCAGGAACTGGAAGGTCTTGACCTGGTTCTGCCCCACCGGGCCCATCAGGCCGGAGAGTGCGTCGATGTAGGCCAGCTTGACCGTCTCGCCCTTCTGGGCGTGAGCGGCGCCGGCCGCCAGCGCTAGGGCTGCGGCGGCGGTCAGCGTACGCACGGCAAATCGGGTCGAAGTGATGTCGAACATGCTTGTCTCCTGGTGGTTATGGCTCTAATGGACGAACTGAAGGCTCACGCGGCGGGCAGCTTGTGGCTTACGAACTGCTCGCGCAGCTTGAGCTTCTGTACCTTGCCGGTGGCCGTGTGCGGGATCTCGGTGACGAAGGCAACGTCGTCCGGAATCTGCCACTTGGCGATGCGGCCCTCGTAGAAGGCCAGCAGTTCCTCGCGCGTGAGCGTCGAGTCGGGTTTCTTGACGATGACGAGCAGCGGGCGCTCGTCCCACTTCGCATGCTTGGCCGCGATGACTGCCGCCTCATGCACGGCCGGGTGGGCCATGGCGATGTTCTCAAGGTCGATGGAGCTGATCCATTCGCCGCCGGACTTGATGACGTCCTTGCTGCGGTCGGTGATCTGCATGAAGCCGTCGACGTCGATGGTGGCCACGTCGCCGGTCGGGAACCAGCCCGGCTCGCCGTCCACACTGACCAGCGGCGACTCTTCGTGCTTGAAGTATTGGCTGATGACCCAGTGGCCGCGCACGACGAGATTGCCCGCCGCCTGCCCGTCCCACGGCAGCGAGCGGCCCTCGTCGTCGACGATGGCCATGTCGACGCCGTAGACCACGCGGCCCTGCTTCTCCAGCAGGCGCTGCTGGGCTTCAGCGGGCAGGTCAAGCTGGCGCGTCGTCAGCTTGGACAGCGTGCCCAGCGGCGACATCTCCGTCATGCCCCAGGCGTGGATGACCTCCAGGCCGAAGTCCTGCTGCAGCGACTTCATCATGGCCGGCGGGCAGGCCGAGCCGCCAATGACGGTGCGCTTGAAGGTCGAGAACTTGAGGTTGCTGGCCTTCACGTAATTGAGCAGGCCGAGCCACACGGTCGGCACACCGGCGCTAAAAGACACCTTCTCGTTCTCGAACAGCTCATACAGGCTCTTGCCGTCAAGGTGCGGGCCGGGCAGCACCAGCTTGCAACCCACCAGCGCCGCGCTGTAGGGCAGGCCCCAGGCATTGACGTGGAACATCGGCACCACGGGCAGCACCACGTCGCGGCTGGAGCAGTCCATCGCGTCGGGCAGCGCGGCCGCGTAGGCGTGCAGCACCGTCGAGCGGTGGCTGTAGATGGCGCCCTTGGGGTTGCCGGTGGTGCCCGACGTGTAGCAGATGCTGGAGGCCGTGTTCTCGTCGAACGTGGGCCAGGTGTAGTCGCCGGTCTCAGCGGCCAGCAGGTCGTCGAAGCACAGCAGATTCGGGATGCCCGTGCTGGCGGGCATGTGGGCCGGCGACGTCATCAGCACGAAGTGCTTCACCGTCTTCAGCAGCGGCGCGATCTTCTCGACCAGCGGCAGGAAGGTCGCGTCGAAACACAGCACGCGGTCCTCGGCGTCGCCCACGATCCAGACGATCTGCTCGGGAAACAGGCGCGGGTTGACCGTGTGGCAGATCAGGCCCGAGCCCGAGGTGCCGTAGTAGATCTCGAGGTGGCGATGGCCGTTCCAGGCCAGCGTGCCGATGCGGTCGCCGGGCTCGCAGCCCAGCCGCGCCAAGGCCTGCGCGGCCTGGCGGGAACGGCGCGCAAGCTCGCGCCAATTGCTGCGGTGCAGGTCGCCTTCGACCCGCTTGCTGACGATCTCGGTATCGCCCGCATGCCGCTCGGCGTGCTTCAGCAACGACGAGATCAACAACGGGTCCGACATCATCCGGCCCATCACTGTCATGGCTGTCTCCTGCCGGTCTTATCGACCCAGTCTAGCCCGCGCTTTCAAGCTAAGAACGTCACAACCGCGACCCTCGGACCCCGGGGAAACACCCAGGCAAGCGGGGCAAAAACAGGCTCACTAAACTAACGCCTCTCGGTTGCTGAAAGGTCTGAGCCGCCTGTTCGACCAACCCGCTCTCCTCAGCGCTGCGGCCTGCCGCTTGACTGGGCGCAAAGCCACGAAGGACCCTGCCACCATGAGCCACGATTCAAGCAAGACCTACCCTGTCCAGAAGACCGATGCCGAATGGCGCGAGCAGCTCGACGCCACGCAATACCAGGTCGCCCGCCAGGCCGGCACCGAGCGCGCCTTCAGCGGCAAGTACTGGGATCACTTCAAGGACGGCCACTACAACTGCATCGGCTGCGGCACGCCGCTGTTCGAGGCCGACACCAAGTTCGACGCCGGCTGCGGCTGGCCCAGCTACTGGGCGCCGATCAACAGCGAAGTCGTCGAGCGCATCGTCGACCGCAGCCACGGCATGGTGCGCGTGGAGGTGCGCTGCAACAAATGCGGCACCCACCTGGGCCACGTCTTCCCCGATGGCCCCGAGCCATCGGGTGAGCGCTTCTGCATCAACTCCGCCTCCATCGATTTCGTCGAGGAGAATTAGCCCACCCCCTACCGGCTTCGCCGGCCCCCTCAAAGGGGGCGCTGCCAGCGGCCCGGCAAAGCCGGCTCCGCGGCAGTCGCTGGGGAAGGCACTCCGCCGCGACGGTCCATTGAAGATGAAACTCCTACTCGACTTTCTCCCGCTGATCCTGTTCTTTGTCGCCTTCAAGGGCGCCGAAGGCAACCCCGACGCGGCAGCCGCCTTCGCGACCCAGCATTTCGGTTTCCTCGTGCAGGGCGGCATCGTCGGCGCCAAAGAAGCGCCGGTGCTGCTGGCCACCGTCGTCGTCATGCTGGCGACGCTGGCCCAGGCCGCCATCCTCAAGCTGCGCGGCAAGAAGATCGACCTGATGCTGTGGATCAGCCTGACCCTGGTCGTCGTGCTCGGCGGCGCCACGGTCTGGTTCCACAACGAGACCTTCATCAAGTGGAAGCCCACCGGCCTGTACTGGGCCATGGCGCTGACGCTGTGGATCTCTCTGGCCGCCTTCGGCAAAAACCTGATCAAGGCCATGCTGGGCGAGCAGCTGCCGCTGCCGGACGCCATCTGGGCCAAGCTCAACCGCGCCTGGGTGCTGTTCTTCGCGGCGATGGGCGTCCTCAACCTCTACGTGGCCTACAACTTCTCGACGTCGGCCTGGGCCAACTTCAAGGTCTTCGGCGTCACCGGCCTCATCGTGCTGTTCACGGTCGCGCAGAGCCTGTATCTGGGCAAGCACCTGCCGCCGCAGGAAGAGGACAGCAAGTCGTGATCGCTGACGAAATCGAAGCCCGGCTGCGCGCCGAACTGGCGCCCACGGCGCTGACCATCCGCGACGACAGCGCCCAGCACGCCGGCCATGCCGGGGCCCGCGAGGGCGCTCACTTTCACGTGGCTGTCGTGTCGGATCGCTTTACCGGCCTGCAAAGATTGGCCCGGCATCGCCTCGTTTATCATTCTTTGTCCGACCTGATGCAGTGCGGCATCCACGCGCTGGCCATTGATGCCCGCGCACCGGGTGAAGCCTGAAGCCTGAAGCCTGAAGCCTGAAGGTCGAACGTGATCGAACCGCGCGCCCCGTTCCGGGCGCGATTTTTTTAGCTTGAATCACTCCCCCACCCCCATGAAGAAGTTTGCGCTCGCCGCCATCGTTGCTGCCTCCATTTCGGCCCTGCTGCCGGCTGCCGCAACTGCACAAAACGTCACCACGGTCAACGGCAAGCCCGTGCCCAAGGCCCGTGTGGAGTCGCTGATCCAGCAGGTCACCAAGAGCGGGCAGCAGCAGCGCTCGCCCGAACTGGAAGCCCAGGTCAAGGACGAAGTCGTCCGCCGTGAGATCGTCACGCAGGCCGCCGAAGCCCGCGGCATCCCGCAGTCCGCCGAGTTCAAGTCGCAGATGGAGCAAGCCCGCCAGATGCTGCTCGAACGCAATCTGATGGACGACTACCGCGCCAAGAACCTCGTCAGCGATGCCGAGGCGCAGGCCGAGTACGACAAGTTCAAGGCCCAGAACAGCGGCAATGAATACCGCGCACGCCACATCCTGGTCGAGAAGGAAGAAGACGCCAAGGCCCTGATCGCGCAGATCAAGGCCGGCGGCAACTTCGAGGAACTGGCCAAGAAGAACTCGAAGGACACCGGCTCTGCGGAAAAGGGCGGCGACCTGGACTTTGCCAACCCGAACAACTTCGTGCCCGAGTTCAGCAAGGCCCTGACGGCGCTGCAAAAGGGCGAGATGACGCAGGAGCCGGTGAAGAGCCAGTTCGGCTATCACATCATCAAGCTCGAAGACACCCGCCCCGCAACGTTCCCGGCCTTCGACGACGTCAAGGCGCAGATCAAGCAGCGCCTCGAGCAAAAGAAGGTCGCCGAGTTCCAGCAGAGCCTGATCGAGAAGGCCAAGACGGACTACAAGTTCACGAAATAAGCCCACCCCCGAAGGCGCTTCGCGCCTCCCCCTCAAGGGGGCGCAGCCAGTGGCCTGGCAAAACGCTTTGCGTTTCAGTGAAGGCTCATATCGCGCAGCGATGTGATGCCGGAACTAAAGCCAGTTCCACGGCTGCCGCTGGAGAGGCGGTGGCTGCCTGACGGCAGCGCCTATCAAGAGCCCGCTGGTTCTCGCCAGCGGGCTTTTTCGTTTCTATGCGACCAGTCGCCCGGCCTCGATGCGCAGCTGGCGCTCGCAGCGCTCGGCAATCTGGCGGTCGTGGGTCACGAGCACCAGCGTCGTGCCGGCCTCGCGGTTGAGTTCGAACATCAGCTCCATCACCGCCGCACCAGTCGCAAAGTCGAGGCTGCCGGTCGGCTCGTCGGCCAGCAGCAGCGCCGGGCGCTGCACGAAGGCGCGGGCCAGCGCCACGCGCTGCTGCTCGCCGCCCGACAACACGCGCGGGTAGTGCCCCAGGCGCTCGGTCAGGCCCACACGGCTCAGCATGGCGGCGGCCTGCTCGCGGGCGTCGCGCGCGCCGGCGAGCTCCAGCGGCAGCATGACGTTCTCCAGCGCCGTCAGATTGGGCAGCAGCTGGAAGCTCTGGAAGACAAAACCCAGCTCGCGGGCGCGCACGGCGGCGCGCTCGTCCTCGGTCAGCGTGAAGAGATCCTGACCGCGCAACTGGACGGTGCCGCTGCTGGGCACGTCCAGGCCCGCGAGGATGGCCAGCAGCGTGCTCTTGCCCGAACCCGAGGCGCCGACTATTGCCACGGATTCCCGCGCGGCCAGCTCGAAACTGATGTCATGCAGAATCGTCAGCTCCCCGGTCGCGTCGCGCACGCGCTTGGTGATTTGATCAACTTGGACAAGGGCTTCTGGCATGTCGGGACTGCGGCGTCGTAGGGTGTTGGCGCACTTTAGCCTGGGGGTGATGGCCGGCTGGACGTCAGGAGCAGTCGCTGCCGCCGAAGCGCCGGTCGTGCTCGTCGTCGGCGACAGCCTGTCGGCCGAATACGGCCTGAAGGCGGGCGCCGGCTGGGTGGCACTGCTGCAGGCGCGGCTGGCCGAGCAGAAGAAGCCGCAACGCGTCGTCAACGCCAGCATCAGCGGTGACACCACGTCCGGCGGGCGCAGCCGGCTGCCGGCGGCGCTGCGCACGCACAAGCCGGCCATCGTCATCATCGAGCTGGGTGGCAACGACGCGCTGCGCGGCCTGCCACTGGCCAGCACGCGCGACAACCTGCTGGCCATGACCCATGCCGCCCAGGCGGCGGGCGCCAAGGTCATCGTCGTCGGCATGCAGGTGCCGCCGAACTACGGCGCTGCCTACGGGCGCGAGTTCGAGGGCCTGTTCACCGACGTGGCCAAGCAGGCGCGCGCCGCGCTCGTGCCCTTCCTGCTCAAGGGCGTGGCGGACCGGGCGGACGCGCTGGACTGGTTCCAGCCCGACCGCATCCACCCGCTGGCCAAGGCGCATCCGCTGATGCTGGACAACGTCTGGCCGGCGCTGCGGCCTCTGCTCTAGAAGAGTCCCTAGCGCTCCTGCTGACCCTGCTGCTTCGGATCGCGCGAGGGCTGCTTTTCGCGCACCGGCACGCCGTCCTGGCGGCTGCGCTGCGGGCCGTCGTTGCGCGGCGGCGCCTGGACCTGCGGCTGAGGTTGCGGCTGCGGCATCTGCATGCGCGACGGCTCCTGTGCGGCCTGGCGGACCGGCACCTCGGCGCGGCGTGGCTGCTCCATGGCAGGCTGGCGTTCGGGCTGCTGCACGGGGCGCGGCTGCTCGAACTGCGGCATCGGCTGCTGCACGCGGCGCGGCTCCTCGCGGCGCTCCTCTCTGCGCTCCTCCCGACGCTCTTCGCGCTGCGGCTGTTGAACACGCCAAGGCACGTTCTCCGGGCCACCACGTTGCAGTTGTGGCTGCTGCGGCTGCTCGACAGACGGACGCGGCTGCTGCGGTTGTTGTTGCTGCTGTTGCTGGACGATGGCCGGCATCGCAGGCCGGGGCGCCGTCACCTCAGCCGGCCGATTGGCCTCGCGGCGCGGCAGCTGGTTGTCGCTGCGCCAGCCCATGCCGGGTTCGTGGTCACGGTGGCGCGGCGCGTCGGCCTCAACCGGCCGCGTCGGCGCTGCGGGCAGCACGGCAGCCAGGTCGCCGCGGCCCGGTGCGGTGGGCAGAGGGCGCGTCCAGCCAGGCTCACCCTTGCGGTCAGGGCCGCGCACCGGCATCGGCCGGATGCCAGCGCCCGGCGCCGGCAGCATGCTGACAGCGGCAGGCACGTCGCGATAGCGATTTGGGCGCTGCACGGTGACGGGGTCGCGCAGGTCGCGCGGGTCGTTGACGCGATGCTCGTAGCGCGGTGTGTGGCGGTAGGCCGGGCGATAGATCTCGCGCGGTGCCAGCGGATACCAACCGTAGCGCGGCGGCTGCGGGCGGCCACCAATGCCGATGCCGATGCTCACGGAGCCACCGCCCACCCAGCCAACCAGGGCCGGCGCGTAGACCGGGCGATGCACGTAGGCGCCTGGCGCCCAGCACCACCGGCCGCCCCAGCTGACCCAGCGGCCGTAATGGAAAGGTGCGAAGCCCCAGGGTGCGTCGTCCACCCAGGCCCAGCCCCATTGGCGCGACCAGGCCCAGCGGCCTTGGCGGTAAGGCGCCCAGTCGGCGCCGACGACGGCGGTGGGGATCCAGACCGTGCCGTACTCCGGCGCGGTTTCCCAACGGCCATAACGGTCCAGGTCCTCGGCGCCGGTCATCTCGGCAGACACGTAGCGAGCCACGGGCCGGTCGCCCTCCTCGCGGCTCTCGGCCAGCACCCAGTCGCCAAAGCCGTCGCTGTACAGCGGGCCGCGCTCGGCACGCGGGCCGTCGGGCCACCAGAGTTCGACCTGCTCGCCGGTGCCCAGCACCACGGGTGTCGCACTGCGCGCCCACTCGAAGCGCATGCGGCCCTGCATGACGTAGACCTTGCTGCCGCGGTCGAGCTGCTCGACGCGGTAGAGGCCGTCGCGCTCGGGTTGGGCGGTGCCCTCGCGGGTGCGGACCTTCGTCTCGGCGGCGTTCTCCGGGCTGCGCAGGCGCACGGCGACGTCGCCGCGGTCCAGTTGCAATAGGGTCCGGCCTTCGTCGAGCTGGCTCAGTTCCAGGTCGCTGCGCTCGTCGACCCAGATGGTGGTCGAGCCGACACGCAGGGACACGCGGCCGCGGTCGTCGGTGCGCACGCGGTCGCCTTCACCCACGGTCTGGTTGCGCGTCAGGCGCGTCCATTCCCGGGAGTCGTTGTCGAACAGCCAGGCGTCACCGACGACGTTGACGATGCGCGCGGCGCGCGACGGCGGGTCGCGGTCGGCGTCGGCCCCCGCGTCCTGGGCCTTGGCGGCAGGCGCCACGGCAACCAACAGGGCCAGCGCCAGCATGCGCCAGCTGCGGCGCGAGATGACAAGCTTTGATTCGGGGGACGTGGTCATGAGCCGATGCTCCTTTGCGCCTGCGCAACGCCGCCCGCCTCACGGCGGTGCACCGCGCTTACAAGTCTTTCAAGTTCAGTCATCGGCGTTCGCGTCCAGTTCGGGGAAAAGTACGGCGGTGAAGCCGAAGCGCGTGAAGTCCGTCACCCGCATCGGGTAGAGGATGCCATCGAGATGGTCGCACTCATGTTGCACGACGCGGGCGTGGAAGCCGTCGACGATGCGATCGATGGGTTGGCCGTCGGCGTCGACACCGGTGTAGCGGATGCGCTCGTCACGCTCGACGACGCCGCGCAGGCCGGGCACCGACAGGCAGCCCTCCCAGTCGCTTTCTTCCTCTGCGCT
>NZ_JBDSQX010000089.1:0-26975 GCF_039929605.1 Roseateles sp. | reverse complement strand
GCCGCCTCGAAGCGGGCGTCACCCGCGGCGACATCCTTGCGGAGATGCGCCGCAACCCAGCGCCCGACGCGCCGTTCAAGGAGTGGACCATCGACAAGAAGGACGTGCTGCAAAACGTGGAGTTCATCTCCAGCGCGGAAGCGTCGGCAGTCTTCATCGAGACCATGGCGGAAAACATTCCGGATCTCGCGCGGCGGGCCGAACTAACTGCTGCCGCGCAGAGGCTGCGCATGGAAGCCTTTATGCGGCGCAAGCTCGCACCGGACAACACGAAAAGAGAATAGCCACGGTCCTGTTGCCGCAGTATCGGCAGGCCCTTTGCGCCGCTCCTAAACTGCCGTTTCCGTGCAGTTGGGAGATGGCGATGAGGCGATGGATGGTGGTGGCGCTGTTGGGCGTGGTGGGCATGGCTTGCGGCGCATCTGCACAAACCCTGCGGTGGGCCGGCCAGGGTGACCCGCAGACCATGGACCCGCACTCCCAGAACGAGACGCTGACGAACAACGTCAACTCGCAAATCTACGAGCGCCTGATCACCCGCGATGCCAGGCTGGCCCTCGTGCCCGGTCTGGCCACGTCCTGGGCCCAGACCGGCCCGCTGACGTGGCGTTTCAAGCTGCGCCCCGGCGTCAGGTTCCACGACGGCACGCCGCTGACTGCCGACGACGTCGTCTTCTCCATGCAGCGCGCCAAGGCGCCGACCTCGCAGGTCGCCGTCTACGCGAACGCCGTGGGGGTGGCCAAGCGCGTCGACGACCTGACGGTGGACTTCCAACTGGCGGCCTTCGACCCCATCTTCCTGCAGCACGTCGAGCAGCTCTGGATCGTCAGCCGCAAGTGGTGCGAGGCCCACCACGTGACCCAACCGCTGGACTTCAAGAACAAGGAAGAGAGCTTCGCCGCCGTCAACGCCAACGGCACCGGGCCCTTCATGCTGGTCAGCCGCCAGCCGGGCATCAAGACCGTGCTCAAGCGCAACCCGAACTGGTGGAACAAGTTCACCGGCAATGTGCAGGAGGTGGTCTACACACCCATTGCCAGCGACGCGACGCGCCTGGCGGCGCTGGTCTCGGGCGAGATCGACCTGGTCAACGACCCCGCCCCGCGCGACGTGGCGCGGCTGCGCAACACGGCCGGCGTCAAGGTCATCGACGGCCCGGAGAACCGCCTCGTCTTCATCGGCATGGACCAGGCGCGCGACAAG
The DNA here is from genome assembly GCF_039929605.1 of Roseateles sp. GTDB lineage: Bacteria > Pseudomonadota > Gammaproteobacteria > Burkholderiales > Burkholderiaceae_C > Pelomonas. Next base: position 25,771 of record NZ_JBDSQX010000089.1, on the reverse strand, counting down.
CTGCTCTACGGCAAGGTGCCTGCTGACAAGAACCCCTTCAAGGACCAGCGCGTGCGCCGCGCCCTCTACCAGGCCATCGACATCGAGGCGATCAAGTCCAAGCTGATGGCGGGCCAGTCCGTGCCCACCGGCGGGCTCACGCCGTCGGCAAACGCCTCCTTCGACGACCCGGCGCTGCAGACCCGCCTGCCGTTTGACCTCGCAGCTGCGCGCAAGCTGATGGCTGACGCCGGCTTTGCCAACGGCTTCGAGGTGACGCTGGACTGCCCCAACAACCGTTACGTCAACGACGAGGAAATCTGTACCGCGCTGGCGTCGATGTGGGCGCAGCTGAAGATCAAGGTCAAGCTCAACGCGATGCCGCGGGCGCTCTACTTCCCCAAGCTGGAGAAGCTGGACACCAGCCTCTTCATGTACGGCTGGGGCGGCAGCATCACCGATGCCGAAGTCATCCTCACGCCCGTGTTTCGTAACCGGGGGCCCAAGGCCGTGGGCGACTACAACTACGGCAACTTCCGCAACGACAAGGCCGACGCGCTGGCCGCGCAGAGCAGCGTCGAGCAGGACGCGAAAAAGCGCGAGCAGCTCATCCGCGGCGCGCTGGCCGAGCTGCGCGAGCAGGTCAACATCATCCCGCTGCACCGCCAGGTCATCCCCTGGGCGGCGCGCGCGAACGTCACGCCGGTGCACCGGCCGGACAACTTCGTCGAGCTAGCCTGGGTGCAGATCAGCCGCTGATTTCCGCCGCTTTACGGCCCACTGAGCGCGGGCGCGGCGCGGCACGCTGGCCCAGTCCAGAACCTGACCTGACCCACGCCCTCGTCACCGGCTACGACAAGCACACCGGCCGCGTGAAGACCGACCTCGCGGCCATCCTGTCCGAGTACACGACGGCCAAGCGCCGGTTCGGTCGCTTCCAGCTGCTGGGCTGCGCCGACGACCCCCGCTGCAGGCAACTGCAGCAAGGTCATCGTCGGCAGCGACTCGACGAGCACCGACGTCGATCAGTTCACCGACGTGGTCAGCTACAACAAGGCCGCGACGACGACCAACAAGTGGAACCTCCTCGGCAACGGCAAGAAGCTGTCCGTCGCCGTCTCAGGCCAGCCCTGAGCCGGCGTTAACCGATAACGTGCGCTTCGGCGTCCCCCGTGCCGTGCCGGGGACCGCATCCTGGCGGACTCAGTCCGTGTTCTTCGCCAGGCGAGCCACCAGCTTCATGAGCGTGGGAACGCGCTTCCTGCCGTGCATCGCGCGCAGGCGTGCCTTGGCCGCGCCGATGTCGATGCCCGCGCAGGTCACGGTCAGCGGTTTCGTTTCCTCTTCTCGCATCACCTCGAATTGCGCCGGCAGGCCGGGCCGGCCTGTCTTGGAGACGCCGACGATGGGCGTGCCGCCGCCGAGGGCGTGAAACAGGTGCTGGCCCAGCCCTGGCGTTTCATCCGCATCCAGATGGACGAAGCCGTCGATCAGGATGAGCTCGGGTTCCAGCTGGTGTTCGCGCAGCAGTTGCATCACGCAGGGCAGTTCGCGGAGGTCGAGCTCTGCGCGCGTGGCCTTCTCGACATGGGCGATGTGCGAGAGGTAGGTCTTCGTCGCTTCAGGCGAATCCCAGGCGTCGAAAGCGACGGCGGCTGCCTGCGCTTGCGCGCCGTTGAGATGGACGGCTACTGCGAGTTTCATGAAGGAGGGTGGCGGAAGCTGTGAGATTCGAACTCACGGGCCGTTACCGGCCGACGGTTTTCAAGACCGTTGGGTTAAACCACTCCCCCAAGCTTCCGAAGGGACCGGATTCTACGAGCCCGGCTTCTGTGCCTGCTCGCAATTCACCTGGATGATTTCTCGGCGTGTGCCGTCGATGCGCGCCGCCGTCAACTGGCCGCCCCAGATGCAGCCGGTGTCCAGCCCCAGCAGCGTCGGCCGGTCCAGCAGGCCGAGGGTGGACCAATGGCCGAAGGCGATGGGCACGTCGACCGTGCGCCGGCCGGGCACGTCGAACCAGGGCATGAAGCCTTGCGGCGCGGCGCCGGCGCCGTCCTTGGTCTTGAAGTCCATCTCGCCGTCTGCGCTGCAGAAGCGCAACCTGGTGAGGGCGTTGACGGTGAACCGAAGGCGGTCGTTGCCAGTCAGATCGGGGTGCCAGCGCGCCGGCTGGTTGCCGTACATGGCGTGCAGGAAGTCGGGCAGGGCGGGGCCGCGCAGCACGGCTTCCACCTCGCCGGCCAGGGCCAGCGTGTCTTCGCGGCTCCATTGGGGCACGACGCCCGCGTGCACCATCAGCCAGCCGGCTTCGAATGCGGCCAGGCGCTGGTGGCGCAGCCAGTCGAGCAGCGCGTCGCGGTCGTCGGCCTGGAGGATGGGGGCAAGGGTGTCACTGCGGTGCTGCGGCGTCACGCCGTGGGCGACGGCGAGCAGGTGCAGGTCGTGGTTGCCGAGCAGGCAGCTGGCCGTGTCGCCCAGCGCGTGCAGGCAGCGCAGCGTGGCGAGCGACTGGGGCCCGCGGTTGACGAGGTCGCCCAGCAGCCAGAGCCGGTCTCGCGAGGGCGAAAAGTCGATGCGGGCCAACAGCCGCTCGAAGGCGCTGCAGCAGCCCTGGAGATCGCCGATCAGGTAGTTCATCCCCCGCATGCTAAGGGGCGGCGGCTGTCGGATTTCTTGACAGCAGTGCAGCGGATTTCTGAAGGTGGTTTCTAAGTCGTTGGCACTGCACATAAATTCGCAGTGGCGCGAATTTTGCGAAATGACGCACGCCCCAGGCTGGTGCGCCCGCCTGTGGACTGCTGCTTCACCCTTGGAGATAACCATGTACAACGAAAACAACGCGCCCCGCGCCAGGCTGCTGAGCCTGCTCGTGGCAGCGGCCTGTGCCGGCGTGTCCGTCACGGCGGCTGCCGACCCGACCATCACGCTGACGGCGGTCTACGCGATGAACGGCGGCGCCGACACCGATGCGGTGGCCGAACAGGGCTTCACCGGCTCCGACTTCTATTTCAACAAGTCGGACGCTGGCTCCAACGTCTTCTTCCACACCTACGGCTCCACGGGCAGCACGACCTACTTCGGCGCGCGCGCCTCGGGTGGCGGGACTGACTTCTACGCCAGCACCAGTGCGCTCTACAGCGGCACGTACACCAACACGTCGGGCAGCGCCCTGATGCTGGACTTCTCCTTCTACGTGGACGGCGGCGAAACGGCGCTCTCTGGCGTCGGCGACGGCTCGGCCAACACGCGCTTGCAGATCCGCCGCAACGGCTCCATCGTCAGCCAGGGCGATACGCTGATCATGCAGGCAGCGGGCATCACCACCTGCTCCGAGAGCGACATTGGCGCTCTGGGCAACTGGGCCAGTTGCAGCGCGGCCGATGCCGGCGGCGCTTACGGCGCCGGTGGTTCCTACATGGTGGGCCTGGGTCTGGTCGCTGCCGGCGAGACCATCACCATCGACTACGACATCATCGCCACGGTCAGTGGCCAAGGCATCGTCCACACCTGTGGCGGCGGCTACGGCGGTTATGGCGGCTATGAAGGCTACGGTGGCTACGGCCAGGGCGAGCCCCAGCCTACCTATCAATGCAGCGACTTCAGCGGCATCGCCCGTTCCGGCGACCCGTTTGGCCAGGGCACGCTCAACTTCGTTGATGACTTTTCGCTGAACGCGACGGCGGTGGACCTGCCTGAACCCGGCAGCCTCGCGCTGCTCGCGGCGGCCGGCGGTGGCTGGTGGCTGAGCCGACGCCGACGCAGCGGCGGCGCGGCCGGCTGATCCCAGGCCTCGGCCTCTTTTTCGGCCCTTCATGGAGCGGCACCTGCGGGTGCCGCTCTTTTTTCACCCCTAGACTCGCGCGCCATGGCTCGCTACGCATTCATCTGGGAACTCGGCGGCGCCTATGGCCACCTGGGTCGCATGATCCCGGTCGCCCGGGAACTGCAGCAGCGCGGCCATGAGGTCGTCTTCATCATCCGTGAGCTGGTGGAGGCCGAGCGCCTGCTGGGGCCGCACGGTTTCAAGTGGTACCAGGCGCCCTTGTGGATAGGCCGTGTGCTGCACCTGCCCGACCCGCTCAGCCTCGCCGAGCTGCTGATGGGCTTTGGCTTCCTCGACCCACCGGCCCTGCTCAGCATCTGCCGCGCCTGGCGCAACCTGCTGGCCGCGCTGGCAGTGGACGCGCTGTTGTTCGACTGTTCGCCGACTGCCGTGGTCGCCAGCCGGGGGCTGGGGCTGCCCAGCCTCAACCTGGCCAATGGCTTCCAGGTGCCGCCCACCGCACGGCCGCTGCCGCCGCTGCGCTGGTGGCAGAAGGCGCCGCCGGCGCGGCTGCTGGACTCGGAGCAGCAGATCGTGCACGTGACCAACCAGGTGCTCTACGAGCTGGGCGCGCCGCCCATCGAGAACGTGCTGCAGATCCTGTCCGGCGGCGACGACGTCTTCGCCACCTTGCCCGAGCTGGACCACTACCCCCAGCGCGCGGGCGGCGACTTCGTCGGCCCCATCTACGCCCTGGGTCGCGGTGAGGCCGTGCACTGGCCGGCCAAGGGCGCTTTGAAGGTGTTCGCCTACCTGAAGCCTGACTACGGCGGCCTGGACGCGTTGCTGACCGTGCTGAGCCAGCTCGACGCCAGCGTGCTGGTGCACATCCCCGGCGTGTCCAAGCGCACCATCGAGAAGTTCGGCAGCGACCAGCTGCAGATCTCCCGTCAGCCGCTGGACATCGAGCAGGTGCGCCAGAGCTGTGACGTCGCCGTGCTGCACGCGGGCCTGAGCACCGTGGCCGCGATGCTGTTGGCCGGCAAGCCGGTGCTGCTGTTCCCGCAGCAACTGGAGCAGACGATGTTTGCCCGCTCGGTGGAGACCCTGGGTGTGGGTGTCTCCATCGCCGAGGCGGCGGCCCAGTTCCCGCGCCTGGTCAAACGTGCGCTCGCCGACGCCTCGCTGGCGGAGAAGGCGCGGCAGTTCGCCGACAAGTACCGTGGCTACGACCAGCAGCACGCCATCCGCGCGGTGGCCGATCGCTGCGAGGCCCTGCTGGGAAAGGCGTGACTCGCTCCGGGAATGCGCGGTGGGCGCCGTCATGGCCATCTGCTAGTCTCCCGGGCTTCGTTTTCGACCCCGCGCTGCCCCGAGTTTTCTCGCGTTCGGCGCTTTAGATGGACACCGCCCTCGTTCTCTTCCTGATTGTTCTCAACGGCCTGTTCGCGATGTCGGAGATGGCGTTGACCGCCAGCCGCAAGGCCCGGCTCCAGGTGATGGTGGAAAGCGGCGAGAGCGGCGCGCAGGCCGCGATGGACCTGCACGACAACCCGACCAAGTTCCTGTCGACGGTGCAGATCGGCATCACCGGCATCGGCGTGCTCAACGGCATCGTCGGCGACGCGGCCTTCTCCGGCCCGCTGTCGCTGTGGCTGAGCGAGACCTTCAACCTGCAGCCGCATGCGACGCAGATCGCCGCGACGGCGCTGGTCGTGGTCATCATCACCCTGCTCACCATCGTCTTCGGCGAACTGGTGCCCAAGCGCATCGGCCAGATCTACCCCGAGACGGTGGCTCGACTGGTGGCGCCGCCGATGAACATCATCTCCCTGGTGGCGCGCCCGCTGGTGCGCACGCTTAGCCTCTCGACCGAGGCGACGCTGGGGCTGATGGGCCTGCGCAACCGGGGCCAGCGCGGCGTGACGGAAGAAGAGATAGCCGCCAGCCTGGAGGAGGGCCGCGACGCCGGCGTCATCGAGGAGCACGAGCACCAGATGGTGCGCAATGTGTTCCGCCTGGATGAGCGCCAGGTTGGCTCGATGATGATCCCGCGCACCGAGATTGCCTGGCTGGAGGTCGATGCGACGCCGGCCGAGGTGCTGGCGGTGTTGCGCGAACATGGCTTCAACCGCTACCCGGTTTGCCGCGGCGGCTTGGCTGAGGTGCTCGGTGTGGCCAACGCGCCGGCGCTGCTGGCCGGCATGCTGGAAGGCCAGCCGCTGGACCTGATGGCGGGCCTGGAGGCGCCGCTCTTCGTGCCCGAGACGCTGTCGGGCATGGAGTTGCTGGACCATTTCCGCGTCTCGGACGCGCCCCTGGTCTTCGTCGTCGATGAGTACGGCGAGGTGCAGGGCGTGATTGCCGTGCGCGATGTGCTTGAAGCCATTGCCGGGGAGTTCAACGCTCCGAGCGATGGTGATGCCTGGGCAGTGCAGCGAGAGGACGGGAGCTGGCTGATCGACGGCCTGATTCCCGTGCCCGAGCTGAAGGACCGCCTGGTGCTGAAGGAACTGCCCGAAGAGGACCGTGGGCGCTACAACACCCTGGCCGGCATGATCATGCTGCTGCTGGGGCGCTTGCCGCGCACGGCCGATGTCGTGGAGTGGGACGCGTGGAGATTCGAGGTCGTGGACCTCGATGGCAAGCGTGTGGACAAAGTGCTGGTCAGTCGTCTGGCCGATGAAACTGGAGAGAGAACATGAGCAACCCCCCGATGTACGGCGAACTGCAGCCGCTGGACCGCGAAGTCCACAAGAACCTCAAGCTGGACACGGCCGCGCCCGTCGTGAGCCGCGTGGCCGATCAGAACTCGGTCTTCCTGGCCGCCGTGGAGTTCGGTGATGCCTGCAAGGAATTCCCCGTCGTCTTCGTGCGCACGGGTGATGCCGGCGCCGACGGCAAGCAGCCCGTTGCGCCGCTGGCGGTGCTCGGCCTGAAGCCGGGCTCCAACCTCTTCGTCGACGGTGACAAGTGGACGGCCACCTACGTGCCGGCTTATGTGCGCCGCTACCCGTTCGCGATGGCCCGCCTGGACGGCAATGCCAACAACCTGGCCGTCTGCTATGACAGCAAGTGGACCGGTTTCGGCGAGACGACCGGCGAAGCGCTGTTCGCCAACGGCGAGCCGACCGAGTTCCTGCAGAACGCCCGGGCCTTCCTCGAGAACTTCGAGCAGGAAGCCGAGCGCACCCGCCTGATCTGCAATCTGCTGGTCGAGATGGACCTGTTGCAGGACATGCGCTTCGAAGCCACCCTGCCGGGTGGCGAGAAGCTGGACGTCGAGGGCTTCCTGGCCCTGGACGAAAAGAAGTACGCCGAGCTGGCCGACGACAAGGTGCTGCAACTGCATCGCAATGGCCTCGTCGCGCTGATCGAGATGCACCGCCTGTCCATGGGCAACATGAACCGCCTGGCGGCTCGTTACGCCGGTTGAGCGAGGCCTGACCGGCTTCCCGTCACGAGAGGGTCACGCCATGCGTGGCCTTCTTTCGCGGATGCAGTCAGAAACCTTCGCGCCAAGTTGTCCCCTGTTCGGGTGACTTATGACCACGTCCTAGGGAAAGCAGATGTATCTGTCTGTTTGCCATTGGGAAAAGTCACACGCCAATCTCTAGACTTGCCTGCTCTGCGCATCGGGCGCCAAGGACGCAGTTGATGTTCCCCAATTTCAAAGAAAGCCGCCGCGCGCCGCTCAATCCCTTCGGTGGCCCACCGTTGGAAATGAACAGCGACTTCGGGGCGTTGGAGGGTGATGCGTTGGGCCTTGTGGAACGCCGTTACGGCGACCGCGGCCTGGCGGTTTCGCGTGAGCGTTACAGCAGTCGTAACGAGGCGGGAGACATCGTGTGCACCGCTAACGACGGGGACAAAATCGTTGGCACGTTGTCGGTTCGATTCGACGGGCCGGGTGGCCTGCACGCCGACAAGCTATTCCAGGAAGAAATGGCCGAGTGGCGAGCTGCCGGCATCACGCTTTGCGAATTCGGTGGTCTGGCGGTTGACAAGCATTCCCACGAACCCAAGCGCGTGCTGGCCCAGATCTTTCACCTTGGCTATCTGCATGCCCACCGCCGCGCACGCGTCGCGCGCCTCGTCATCGAGGTGAACCCGCGTCATGTAGCCTTTTATCGCCGCTGGCTGGGCCTGCTGCCCTACACCACGGCGCGCCACAACCCGCGTGTGGACGCGCCCGCCGTGTTGATGAGCTTCGACTTTGCGACGGCACGCGAACAGATCGCGCTGCTGGGTGGCCGCCCCGAGTTGCTCTCGACGTCGCGCTGCTTGTACCCGCTTTTCTGGGACGAGGCCACCGAGGCCGCGATGCTCGCCAAGATCACGTGATCTAGGGGGTCATCTCATGCTGCACCTTGCTGCAGCTGCAAGAAGAAGGGGCCTCGAGATGGGCCCCTTCTGCTTTGCAGATGCTGGTTAAAGTCCTTTTTTTGTCGCGCTTACTGGCGACATCACGGCGATAAAAAAGCCGCCCGGCGCAAACCGGGCGGCTTTTCAACTGGAACGGCCTATCAGAACGAGTAGGTGGCGCGCGCGTAGTAAGTGCGACCGGCCGCGTTGGCGTAGCGGGAATCCCAGCCGCCGGATTGGAACAGGTCGCCCTGGTTGGTGAACGGCGGATCGCGGTCGAACAGGTTGCGGATACCGACCACCAGCGAGGCGCCCTTGATCGGCGACCAGCTGCCGTACAGGTCGGTCGTCGTGAAGGCTGACACGTGGTTGGTCGGGGTGAAGTCCAGATAGCCCGACTTGTAGTGCACCGCCGTGCCTAGGGCGAAGCCGCTGTAGGCCCAGTTCGCCGTCAGGTTGTGCTGCCACTTGAAGACCGGGCCGGCACCGACGTAGCGGCCGACGTTCTGGTTCCAGGGGCCACCCTGGAAGTCCTGGTACTCGTACTCGTTGACGAAGGTACTGTTCAGCGCGAAGTCGAACTGGCCGACGTTGGAACGCAAGCGGTACTGGGCGCTCAGGTCGATACCGTTGGTGTTCGTGCCACCGAGGTTCTGGTTGAGCTGTTCCACGTAGCCGCAGCGCGGGCCGGGGCAGTTGCTGGTGATCGACAGCAGATTGCCGGGCTGGGAGAAGTGGAAGTACTGCTTGAACTGATCGTAGTTCGCGAACAATGTGGACTGCGGCAGCACCGCGATCGCGTTCTTGATCTTGATCGCCCAGAAGTCGATGCCCAAGCTGACGTCGGCCATCGGCTCGAACACGGCGCCCAGCGTGTAGTTCCTGGCCTTCTCAGGCTTCAGTTCGATGAAGCCGCCGTTGAGCACCTGGAACTGTCCATTGCAGTTGGCAGCCGATGCGCCAGGGATGGCGGTGCCGCCCGGGCAGTTAATCGGGTTGTTGAAGTTGCCGGCCGTGTTGGTGTAGGCCGTGGAGCTGTAGAGCTCAAACAGCGTCGGCGCGCGGAAACCCGTCGAGGCCGAGCCGCGGAACAACATCTCCTTGCTGGGCTGGAAGCGGAAAGACAGCTTGGGGTTGGTGCTCTTGCCGAAGTCGCTGTACCTGTCATGGCGCAGCGAACCGGTCAGCTCCAGGGTCTTGGTCACCGGCACGTTGACCTCGGTGTACAGCGCCGAGACCTTGCGCGTGCCCTTGGCGGTGGCATCCGGGTCGACACCGGTAGATGCCGAAACGAGCTGAGCGAATTCGCGGATCGGGTGGGAGTCGAAGTCCTCGGTGCGGCGCTCAACACCGACGGCGATCTGCGCCGGGCGGCCAGCGCCCAGCCAGTCACCCAGCTCGCGACTGGCCGTGGCCTTGAAGATGCGGACCTTGCCGGTCGCCGTCTGCAACTTGCCGTTCAAGGCCGCCTTCTCCAGCAACGCGGTGCTTGCAGCGCTCTGCGCGCCGAAGGGGTTGATGACGCCTTCGAGCAGGCCTTCGCCGATCATGTCCCCGTCACCGTAACCGCCGGTCAGATTCTGGTCGACTGTGTTCTTGTTCATCGAGAACTTGATCGAGTAGTCCCAGTTTGCGGCGTTGCCGTCGACCGACAGCACGAGGCGGCTTTGCTTGTTCTCGTTCATCTGCGCGCGCGAGCCATTCGGGAAGTCGCGCCAAAGAACGTAGGCAAACCCCGTTTGCACGTCCACCGGGTTGGCGAATGCGGCCGAAGGATTGAAGGCGGGAGCACCGGCACTGCCGTCGTCGAAGGTCGGGTCGATGTGGGACGTCGGGAAATAGGGGTTAGGCTGACCATTGGGCATGGTCGGGTTCATGTAGTAGCCGCCGTAGGGCACGGGGGCGATGCGCGTCGTGACGCGGTTGCGGGTCATGAAGCCCTCAGCGCCCAGTTCCAAGGACTCGTTGACGCGCAGCGTGCCCTTCAGCATGCCGGAGACCGTGTTCGACTTGGGTGCGAAGTCTACGAAGTTCGGCGTGACGATCTTGCACTGCGTGCCGCCGGCGATGGGGATCAGCGCCGTGCCCGCGCAGGTCGGAGCGGCCGGGTTGTACAGCGTGCCGAAGTCTTGGGTGTAGTTGGCGGGGTCGGTGCTGTTGGACAGACCACCCACGATGCGCTTGTTGAAGGCGCGCTGGTCGCCGGCGATGGCGTCTTCCTTCTTCACGCTGAAGAAGCCCAGTACGTTGAAGCCCTGCTTGCCCAGATCACCGAAGCCGAAGCCAAGATTGGCGCTCCTGGCTTCGCCGCCGGCGTGCTGGGGCAAGTCGACGCCTAGCGTGATCGTGGCGCCGTTGTAGCTTCGACGGGTGATGAAATTGATGACGCCGCCGATGGCGTCGGTGCCGTACAGCGCCGAGGCACCGTCACGCAGCACTTCGATGCGCTCGATGGCCGCAAACGGGATCATGTTGAGGTCAGGCGCGGAGCCGTCGACCGCGTTGTTGGCGATGCGTTCGCCGTTCAGCAGGATCAGCGTCTTGTCGGCGCCAATGCCGCGCAAGTCGGCGAAGGAGGCACCGCCGCTGCCCGAGCCAATCGATTGGGCGGCATTGGTCGACTGCTGCACGCCCGTCAGGCTGCTCATGATCTGCTCGACCGACGTCACGCCTGAATTGCGCAGGTCAGACATCTTGATGACCGTGATCGGCACAGACGATTCGGCGTCGATGCGCTTGATGGCCGAACCGGTGACGGTCACCCGCTCCATCTGTTGACTTGCCGGGGTGGCTGGCGTGGTTTGCGCCCATGCGCTGAAGCCGCTCACGGCCATCAGGACCGCAACGGTAATTCGGGTTTGCTTGTGCATCAGTGCTCCTGGAAAGATTGGCAAACGGGTGGTTTGCCAAAAGGTTCGGCCAAAACGCTGCGCCCGGTCAGGGCGCTGGCTGGTGAACTAATTCTCCTGGCTGGTAAAAACCCAGGGTGCCTAGGGCATGCCCTATTCGAGGGCTATTAGGCACGGTGGTTCAGCCAAGTGAAGGGCAACGCTTTGATTTAAAAAGGTTTTCTTAAAAATCTACAAAAATTCAGCCGTGGAGATCGATGCATTTCACCAAATAGCAATGTTAATTAACAGTGTAGCAATGATTGTAAGCAATAGATCGATCATTTATGATATTTAAAAAGCTTAAAGTAATCATTAATGACATATAAAGTAATTATTGACTAAGATTGGCAACGTGTGACTTGCAAAGACGCCGTTCAAATTGCAAAAAATAGTTTGTGAGAGATCTCTAGAAGAATCCTTTCGCACGCGTTGCGCTAACTCAGTGGCCGAGCTGGTGCGACAACCGTGTGGCGGCGTCTCGCAGGGCGGTTGTCAACGCGCCCGTCGGGGAGGTGTCGAAGCTCGCGCTTGAGCCGATGGCCGTCAGCGCCAGCACCAGCCGCCCCGCCGCATCGAAAACCGGCGCCGCCGCTGCGCTGACGCCCAGCACCACGCCGTCGCGCGACGTCGCCAACCCCGCCTCACGAACCGCGGCGATGGCGGCGGCATCGGGCAGGGGCTCGCCCAACGCAATGGCGTCGTCGGCGCGCCAGGTCGCGAACAGGCGCCCCGACGCCGTGCCGGCCACGCTCATCACCGTGCCGTGCCGCATGCTGATGTGCACTGGCGTCGGCCCCTCGGCCACACGCACGACGGTGGGCCCGCGCGTGCCCCAGACGGCGATCGCCACCGTGTGGCCGATCTGCAGGGCCAGCTCCTCGATGACCGGCGTGGCTAGCCGCACCGGGTCGTACTGTTGAAGGCTGATGAGGCCCAGTTGCAGCGCCAGCGGGCCCAGGCCATAGAAGCCGGCGCGGCCGCTGCCGCCGTCCTGTTCCACCAGGCCCAGCTTGATGAAGCTCACCAGATAGGGATGAGCCTTGGCCGGCGTCATGCCCGCCCCTCGGGCCAGGTCCTTCAACGCCATCGGTCGACCGTGGTGGGCGAGCGCCAACAGCAACTGGCCGCCGACCTCGATGCTCTGAATGCCCCTCGGCTCGTTCTTCTTGCCCTTGACATCGTTCATGCCAAAAATTCTATATTGGCGAATTGATTTGTTATGGGCTAAATTTCGGGGCCGACCTTGGAGACCGCATGACGATCAAAGCCTTTGCCTCGCAAGCCGACCTGGAAGAGAAGAAGGTCACCTTCGAGCGTCTCTCGGAGCACGCCTGGGCATACACCGCCGAGGGCGATCCCAACACCGGCATCGTCATCGGCCGCGATGCGGTGATGGTGATCGACACCCAGGCCACGCCGTTCATGGCCGCCGACGTCATCCGCCGCATCCGCGATGTGACGGCCGCGCCCATCAAGTACGTGCTGCTCAGCCACTATCACGCGGTGCGGGTGCTCGGCGCGTCCGCCTTCAAGGCCGAGGGCCTGGAGCAGGTCATCGCCAGCGAAGCGACGTTGGCGCTGATCCATGAGCGCGGCGAGCAGGACAAGGCCAGCGAGATCGGCCGCTTCCCGCGCCTGTTCCGCAACGTCGAGTCCGTGCCGGCAGGGCTGACTTGGCCGACGCTGACGTTTTCGGGCCGGCTGACGCTGGATCTGGGCGGCGTGAAGGTCGAGATGTTCTGCCCCGGTCGCGGGCACACGGCGGGCGACACCGTGGCTTGGCTGCCGCAAGAGAAGGTGTTGTTCAGCGGCGATCTTGTCGAGTTCGACGCGACGCCGTACTGCGGCGACGCCCACTTTGCCGATTGGCCGGCCACGCTGGATGCGATTGCGGCGTTGGATGCCGCTGTGCTGGTGCCCGGCCGCGGCTCGGCATTGAAAGGCGCCGATCAGGTCGCCGCAGGCCTCGGCGGCACGCGCGCCTTTGTCAGCGAGCTTTACGCGGCGGTGCAGGGTGGCGTGACGGCCGGCGAGGAGCTGAAGGCCGTCTACCAACGCGCCATGGCCGCGCTGCGGCCCAAGTACGGCCACTGGGTCATCTTTGACCACTGCATGCCCTTCGACGTGACGCGCGCCTTTGACGAGGCCGGCGGCGCCAGCCACCCGCGTATCTGGACGGCCGAGCGCGACGTCGACATGTGGAAGGCCCTCGAAGGCGCCTGAAATGGAGCCCCTCGTCCAAGGCGTGCCTTGGCCGGTCCCCCTGGGGGACGGCGATGCTTGCCGGATTGACCGGCAAGCACATCGCCATGGCGGGCCGGCTTGGGAGCGGCCCGGCGCTCGGCCCGAAATGCGAAAGCGCTGACATGCATCTGCTGCTTTACCCCTATCACCAGAGCCTGGAACAGCGCTCCGGCCAGCCCCAGCGCCGCCCCGTCGTCATCGTCGGCGCCGGGCCGGTGGGGCTGACGCTGGCGCTGGACCTCGCCAAGCGCAACGTGCCCGTCGTCGTCATTGACGACAGCGACCGCATCGGCGACGGCTCGCGTGCCGTGTGCTGGGCCAAGAAGACGCTGGAGGTGTTCGACCGCCTGGGCGTCGGCGAGGCCGTCGCGCGCGAGGGCGTGCGCTGGCAGCGCGGCCGTGTCTTCCACGGCGAGCGCGAAGCCTATGCCTTCGACCTGCTGCCCGAGGCTCATCACAAGATGCCGGCCATGGTCAACCTTCAGCAGGACCAGGTCGAAGCGCGGCTCGTGCGTGCGGCGCAATTGGACGGGCGCATCGAGCTGCGCGGCCGGCATGAGCTGATCGGGCTGGCGCAGGACGAGGCTGGCGCGACGCTGAACGTGCGCACGCAGGATGGCCTCTTCGACATGCGCGCGGATTGGGTCATCGGCTGCGACGGCGCGCGCAGCCCGACACGCGCGCTGCTCGGCCTGGGTTTCAACGGACAAGTCTTCGAGGACCGCTTCCTGATTGCCGACGTGCGCCTGGCCCCGGGCGTGCAGCCGCGCGGGCTCGACCCCGCCAGGCCTGAGCGCTGGTTCTGGTTCGACCCGCCCTTCCACCCTCGCCAGTCCGTGCTGCTGCATGCGCAGGCCGAGGGCCTGTGGCGCATCGACTTCCAGCTTGGGCGCGACGCCGACTTCGAGGCGGAGCGTGACCCTGGCCGCATCAAAGCGCGCGTGGCGGCGATGCTGGCGACTGATCAGTTCGAGCTGGTCTGGTCGTCCGTCTACCAGTTCTGCTGCCGCCGCGCCGACCGCTTCCGTGTCGGCCGCGTGCTGCTGGCCGGTGATGCCGCCCACCAGGTCTCGCCCTTTGGCGCACGCGGCGCCAACAGCGGTGTGCAGGACGCCGACAACCTCGGCTGGAAGCTGGCCGCCGTGCTGAAAGGCGAGGGCGGCGATGTGCTGCTGGATTCGTATGAGTTCGAGCGCATTGAGGCGGCGGACGACAACATCGGCCACTCCACGCGGGCGACCGACTTCATCAGCCCCAAGAGCGGCCTGAGCCTGCGGTTGCGAAAGGCGGCGTTGGACCTGGCGGCGCGCTGCGACTTCGCCAAACCGCTGGTCAACAGTGGCCGCCTGTCCACGCCGACCGAGCATGTCGATTCGCCACTGAGCACCCTGGACGCCGAGGCCTGGGGCGCCGGCCCCGAACCGGGCTGCCCGGCGCCGGATGCGCCGCTGCAGGACGGCTGGCTCAGTGAGCAGTTCGGCGCGGAGTTTGTGCTGCTGGCCTTTGGCTGGTCGCCGCCTGCTGACGGTGTGCGCGTGATCACGCTGCCAGCCGAGGGCGTAGCGGCCACGCGCTATGGCGCGCGGCCCGGCAGCGTTCATCTCATCCGGCCGGACGCCATCGTCGCCGCGCGCTGGCATCGCTTCGAGGCCGACGCGCTGCGCGCCGCGCTCGCCCGCGCCCATGGGAGGCCTGATGACTAAATTGAACCTGACCCCAAATTTCGGGTGCGAAGCCGACGTCTTCTATGCCGAGTTGATTGCTGCGCAGGCGGGCTTGGGCGACGACGAGGGCGCCGACTGGCTGGCGCGGCTGACGCTGATCCTGTGCAACCACATCGGTGACCGCGAGGTGCTGCGGGAAGCCTTCGTGCTCGCGCTCGGATCGAAATGACTGCGCTTGCGCGCGAATCCAAATAGCCGCCCTTGCCCACAAACGCCATGACTGAACTGACTCCACTGAAGTACCTGACCGGCTTCGGCAACCAGCACAGCAGCGAGGCCCTGCCCGGCGCTCTGCCCATCGGCCGCAACAGCCCGCAGCGCGCGCCGCACGGCCTGTACGCCGAGCTGCTGTCCGGCAGCGCCTTTACCGCGCCGCGTGCCGACAACCAGCGCACCTGGCTCTATCGCCGTCGGCCTTCCGTCGTGGTGGGCGGCTACGAGGCGCTGCCGCATGCGCACTGGAAGAGCGGTGCCGCCGAAGGCGAGTGCGCGTCGCCCGACCCGCTGCGCTGGGCCCCGACGCCCATGCATGACGACGGTGACTTCATTGACGGCCTGCGCAGCTATGCCGTCAACGGCGAGCCCGGCATCAGCGGCATGACCGCGCTGGCCTACGTCGCCACACGCGCCATGGGCCGGCGCGCGCTGGTGAATGCCGACGCCGAAATGCTGCTCGTGCCGCAGCAAGGCCGCCTGCTGGTCACGACGGAGCTGGGCCGGCTTGAAGTGGCCCCCGGCTTCATCGCCCTGTTGCCGCGCGGCATGGCGTTCAAGGTCGACCCGCTGGACTTGCCCGCGCGTGGCTATGTCTGCGAGAACCACGGTGCCGCCTTCCGCCTGCCGGAGCTCGGCCCCATCGGCTCCAACGGCCTGGCCAACGCGCGGGACTTCGAGGCGCCCGCCGCCTGGCATGAAACAGACGACGGCGCCTACGAAATTGTCAAACGCTACGGCGGCAAGCTCTGGCGCGCAACGCAGGCCCACAGCCCTTTCAACGTCGTCGCCTGGCACGGCAACCTGGTGCCCTACCGCTGGGACACGTCACGCTTCATGACGATCAACACCGTCAGCTTCGACCACCCGGACCCGAGCATCTTCACGGTGCTGACCAGCCCCAGCGACACGCCCGGTTGGGCCAACGTCGACTTCGTCATCTTCCCGCCGCGCTGGATGGTGGCCGAGGACAGCTTCCGCCCGCCCTGGTACCACCGCAACGTGATGAGCGAGTTCATGGGTCTGGTGCTGGGCCAGTACGACGCCAAGCCCGAGGGCTTCAAGCCCGGCGGCGCCAGCCTGCACAACAGCTTCGTGCCGCACGGCCCCGACAGCGAGGCCTTCGACAAGGCCAGCAGTGCGGACTTGCGGCCCCACAAGCTGGACGCCACGCTCGCCTTCATGTTCGAGACGCGCTGGCCGTTGAAACCTACGGCCTGGGCATTGAACGATGCGCCGCTGGAAAAGAACTACGCCGATTGCTGGCGTGATCTGGGCGACAACTTCACTGCCTCTTGATTCCAATCAACACAGCCACAGAGACACAGAGACACAGAGACACAGAGACACAGAGACACAGAGAAAGCACCACTGTCTCTGTGCCTCAGTGTCTCTGTGTCTCTGTGTCTCTGTGGCTGTGTTCTTCTGCCGTAATGCATCAAATGCTTGATCACACCCACGACGCCGCCACCCTCTCCTGGGTCGCCTCGGCCAACGACCCCGCCACCGACTTCCCGCTGCAGAACCTGCCGTTCTGCAGCTTCCGCCGCGCCGCCACGCTGGAGCCCTGGCGCATCGGCGTCGGCATTGGGGACCAGATCCTCGACCTGACGGGCTGGGGCATCACCGACCTCAACGCGTTGATGGCCCGGCCGAGCAGCGAGCGGCTGGCGCTGCGCCATCGCCTGTTCGACACCCTCATGCAAGGCGCGCCCGAGCTCGAACTGGTGCCGCAGGCCGGCGCCGAATACACCGTGCCCTGCCGCATCGGCGACTACACCGACTTCTACACCGGCATCCACCACGCCCGCGCCATCGGCAAGCTGTTCCGGCCGGACAACCCGTTATTGCCCAACTACCAGTGGGTGCCGATCGGTTATCACGGCCGCAGCTCCTCTATCGTTATCAGCGGCACAGCGCTGCGCCGGCCCAAGGGCCAGGTCAAGCCGCCGGACGCCGACGTGCCCGTGTTCAAGCCCAGTGCCCGCGTCGACTGCGAGCTTGAGCTGGGCCTCTTCGTCGGCCCCGGCAATGCGCTGGGCGAGCCCTTTGGTATCGACGAGGCCGACGAGCACGCCTTCGGCCTGACGCTGCTCAACGACTGGTCCGCCCGCGACATCCAGCCCTGGGAGTACCAGCCGCTCGGTCCCTTCTTGGCCAAGAACTTCGGCACCACCATCTCGCCGTGGATCGTCACGATGGAGGCGCTGGAGCCCTTCCGCATCCCGTTCACGCGGCCCGAAGGCGACCCTCAGCCGCTGCCCTATCTCGACTCGCCCGCCCACCGCGCCAACGCCAGCTACGACATCGAACTGGAGGTCTGGTTCAAGACGCCGGCTCTTGCCCAGCCGACGCGCCTCTCCCGCTCCAATCTGCGCCACGCCTACTGGTCGCTCGCGCAGATGCTGACCCACCACGCCAGCAACGGCTGCAACCTGCAGCCGGGCGACCTGCTCGGCACCGGCACCATCAGCGGCCCGGCGCCCGAGGAGGCCGGCTCCCTGCTGGAGCTGACGGGTGGCGGCAAGCAGCCCATCACGCTGCCCAACGGCGAGACGCGCACATTCGTGCTCGACGGCGACCAGCTCGGCCTGCGTGCATTCGCGCAGAAGCCTGGCTTTCGCCGCATCGGATTCGGCGCCTGCGACGGCGTCATCACGCCTTCAAGCTGACCCCGTCCCACCGCCAACAAGCAGAAGTTCGTCGTGCCATCCGTGTGGTCGAAATTTGGGGCGCGGCGTCCCCGACCTGTGGTGCCCTTTTGCCGGCTCTGCGAACGCTGCATGGGTTCATACCCGCAGCCAGGAACTGGCGGTCAAAACGTGCAGCTTCCTGGCAGCTCGTCTCGTCGACGGTGCACCGCAAGCGACCGCAAACTGATCACCAGAACGGCGCCCTGTTGACGGCCGCGCGCGCGGCCAGCATCATCCTCGGCCCGTCCTTGTCTCGCCCCGCATGGATATGCTTTTGCCTTCTAGGTCAGGCGACGAGGCCGATTGAAAAATCACTGTCCTGAGGGCGACCCGGGGCGAACTGGGAGACCAACTATGTCCAAGCATTGCAAGCAATACACGGTGATGGAGGTCAGGCGGCTGATTGAGGCCTCTGAAGGCAAGGGGCCGGGAGTCGGTGGCCACGCTGTCAAGGAGCACGGCAACGCCCGTGTCGACGTCACGAGCCGTGGCAAGGGCAAGGACGGTGCCTTCAATCGCGGCTGGTCGGTCGCGGTCAAGCCCACCTCCTCCTTCGAGGACTCGATCATGAAAGGTGTATTCGACGACGACTACGAGCCGGCACCTGCGCACATCAATCGTTTCAACAAGTCCAGCGACCAGTACCTTGCGGTCTGCAACGCACTGAACTCGGACTGGGGCCAGGTCAAGCTGAAGGAACTCGACAGCGAAGCGGATGTTGGAACCTTCTCACGCGTCTTCGACGCCGAGGTGAACCTTGGGCTGCGCGGTGGCAAGAGCCTGGTGCCGACGGTGCGCAACGCCAACGGCAACGTCGAGTCAGAGTCAGGTTTTGCCCAGGTTCATATCGAACTCTTCAAGATCGCGGGCGCGCTGCATTTGCACACAGCCTTCGCCGTGCAGGGGCCGCCCGGCAAGAACGCGGTGAAAGACCGTGCCAAGGCCATTCGGAACGCGAACATCTGACCGACGGTGGCGGGTTGGGGAATAGGCGCGGAGCGGCGATTGCCCCGATGGGAGCTTGCCGCGCCTAGCCGTAGGCGAGGGCTTGCGCCGCCGGGATTCGCAGCGCGCGCCGTGCGGGCAGGGCGCAGGCCAGCAGGGATATCAACGCCATCAACCCCAGCCAGCCGAAGGCTGTGCCGGCGCTCGGCACCAGCCGCCACGGCACGCTGAACATGATGCGGCCGAAGGCGGCTTCGAGCAGGGCGCTGATGGGCAGAGCCAAGGGCAGCGAGGTCAGCCAGGCCAGCACGACGAGGGTCAGGCCCTCGACCTGGATCAGCGCGAGGATGGCGCCGTCGCGTGCGCCGATGGCGCGCAGCACGCCGATCTCGCGCTGACGTTCCAGCACGGTCAGGCCCATCGTCGAGGCCAGGCCCATCGCGCCGACGGCGATCATCACCAGGCCCATGGCGCCGAGGAAGTCCACCACCATCAGCAGGTGGTCTTCGACGACGCGGCGGTTCTCCGCCTGGGACTGGCTGCCGGCCACGCCGATGCCCGCGTCGGCGAGCGCCGCGCGCAGCTGGCGGGCGGCGTCCAGCAGTGCAAGGGGTGACTCGGGCCGGTCCAGCCGCAGCACGAGGCTGGTGGCGAGGTCGTCGTCGGCCAGCGCGTCCAGCGTCGCGCGCGGCGTGTAGGCCAGGGCCTGCGGGCCGCTGTCGACGAGGCCGACGACGGTCCAGTCGCGGTCAGCGATGCGGTGGCGGCTGCCGACGGTCAACGCAGGTTGCTGCTTCAACAGCAGGCGGCTGACGACGACTTCGCCGTCAGCGGCCAGCCAGCGGCCTTCGAGCAGGCGCGGCGTCAGCAACTGGCCGGCAGTCGGCACGCCGAGCAGCGTCAGCGGCTCGCTGCCGAGTTGGGTGCGCAGGCTGCGCCAGGCCTCGGCCGCTGCAATGCCGGGTACGTCAGCGGCCAGCGCCTCCAGCTTCAAGGCCGACGAGGGTGTGGCGACACGCACCTGCAGCTGGTAGCGCTGCGCGTTGAAGAGATCGTCCACCGAGCCGCGCACGGCGCTGCGCAGGTTGGCCGCGCCCAGATACACCGCGCCGCCACTGGCCAGCGCCAGCACCGTCAGCAGCAGGCGTTGGCGGCGCCTGAAGGCGTTGCCGATGGACAGCAGCAGCGGCCGCGCCCAGCCGCCCAGCAGCGGCACGAGCCGGGCCGCGAGCGCGCCGCGCCGCAGGCTCAGCGCCTGGCCTTCGCGAGTGATGCCCACGTCGCGCAGCGCCTCACCCACCGGGCGGCGCAGCGCCACGCGCAGCGGCAACGCGGCGCCGGCCAGCGGCAGGGTGAGGCCTACGGCGAGTTGCAGTGCGATGGCCCAAGCCGGCGTCGCGACGCCGTCGAGCGGGAAGTTCAGCAGCTCCGCCTTCAACCCGCCATAGGCTCGCCCCAGCCACAGCGCGGCCGGCAGCGCGAGGGCGCTGGCCAGCAGGCCGAGCGCGCCGGCCTGGGCCAGCACCATCGTTCCGATCTGCGCTGGTGAGCCGCCCAGCACCTTCATGACGGCGATCTCGCGCGTCTGGCTCGCCAGCATCGCGCTGACGAGGTTGACGACGAGGAAGCCGCAGGCCAGCAGCGCCAGCAGGCCGAAGGCGCCCTGGGTCATCAGCAGCGAGTCCATCTGCGCGGCGTGGATGTGCTGGCCGGGCTCGGGCACGTCGACGCTCTTCACCGTGTAGCCGGCTGCAAACAGCTTGCCCTGCAAGGCCTCGACCGTGCGGCGCACGTCGGCGCGCGTCGGGTGCTCGTCACGCAGGCGGATCTGCAGCTCGTTGAAGCCGGCCGTTGCGCCCAGCCGCGTCAGCGTGGCTTCGCTGCCGTAGAGGTAGACGAGGTTCTCCATCCAGCCCGGCGCGAGGCTGACGTCGCGCACGAGGCCGGCGATGTCGACCGATTGCGTCTCTGCACCGGCCAAGCGCAGCGACACCGGCTCGCCGACGGAGGCGCCGGAGAAATCCAGCGACGAGCGCTCCATCCACAGGCCCTCGCCCTGCGGTGGCCAGGCGGCGGACTCGGCGCGCAGCCGCGCGATGTCGGGCTGCTGGAAATCGCCGACCGCGACGACGACGGCGTTTCGCGCGCGGCCGTTGGCCTGCACCGATGCCATGACCGACCGCCGCAGCCGTGCTGCCGCGATGCCGGGCTCGGCCCGGGCGAGGGCCAATGCCGGCGCGTCGGCACGGTCCAGCACCAGCGTCGCCGAGACCGGCAGGCTGGCGCGGTAGCCGTCGTCGGTCGCTCGCTCCACGAGCGCCCAGGCGTTCAGGATGGTGCCGGCAGCCGTCAGCCCCAGCGCGACGGCCAGCACGACCAGCAGGCTGCGCGCGCGGTGCTGCCAGAGGTCGCGCCAGGTCTTGCGCGTGCGGCGGTCAAGCATGAAGACGGTCCTCGACGAGACGGCCGTCGCGCAGGCGCAGGCTGCGTTGCACCTGGCCGAGCGCCGCAGCCTCGTGCGTGACCATGACGACGGTGACGCCTTGCTCGCGCGTGAGGCTGGCCAGCAGGGCGAGCAGCGCTTCGGCATTGGCTGAATCGAGATTGCCGGTGGGCTCGTCGGCCAGGATCAGCGCGGGTGCATTGGCCAGCGCGCGGGCCAATGCCACGCGCTGCTGCTGGCCACCGGACAGGGCCGTGGGAAACTTGTCGGCCTGGTCGGCCACGCCCAGGCGCTGCAGCAGCGCGCGGGCCCGCTCGGGCCGCTCGGCCGCGGGCCACTGGTCGCAGAAGTCCATCGGCAGCATGACGTTCTCCAGCGCCGTCAGCGTGGGCAGCAGCTGGAAGAACTGGAACACCACGCCGACCGCGCGGCCGCGCCAGCGGGACAGGGCACGTTCGGGCAGGGCGCGGAGGTCCTGGCCGGCCACCTGCAGCTCGCCGCTGCCGGCGCGGTCGATGCCGGCGAGCAGGTTGAGCAGCGTCGACTTGCCGCTGCCTGAGGGGCCGACGACGGCGACGAATTCGCCGGCGTGGATGTCGAGGTCGAGGTCACTGAGGGCGTGGAAACTGCCGCCCGCTGCGGGGTAGCTTTTGCCGACGCCGCGCAGGCGGATGAGTGCTGGGTTTTCTTGCATGAGGCCAATGTAGGAAGCGGCCGGGCTCGCCGCGCACCGTTGGACGGCACCGTTGTGCCACTCGGCGAAAGGGCCCTCGCCAAGCGCCGCGCGCGTGGCGATGCTGGCGGCATCCCTTCCTTGGAGACGTCATGAAAGCCCTTGTCCTGTCCCTCGTGCTCGCCCTTGCCGGCATGGCACACGCCCAGCATGGCGAGGCCGCAGCTGGCGCGCCCGCCGAGGCTGCGCAGTTCGATTTCCTCGTCGGTCAGTGGGAGCTGGAAGTTGCTCCCAAGGCCAGTGGCCTGGTCGCGATGATCCATGGCACGCCCAAGCTGGTGGGCAGTTGGAAGGCCTGGCGTTCCTTTGACGGCTATGGGCTGGATGACGAGCTGCGCATCGTCGACGCCTCGGGCAACCCGCTGTCGCTCAACCACAGCCAGCGCGTCTTCGATGCCAAGGCCAAGCGCTGGCTCGTCAGCGGGCTGGACGTCTATCGCGCCCGCTTCGGCAGCGCGAGTGGCCAGTGGCAAGGCGGTGAGATGCGCCTGGAGGGCAGCGGCCAGAGCGCCGAAGGCAAGCCGGTGTTGACGCGCACGCGCTTCTTCGAGATCACACCGGAGCGCTTCAAGATGCGCCAGGACCGCTCGCTCGACAATGGCGCAACTTGGGAGGAGGGAACGCTGACCGTGGTGGCCAAGCGCATATCGCGAAAGGCAACTCGCTAGGCGCGGAGCGACGATGGGACGAGCGTGGATCTGGGTGCAATGGCTGATCGGCTGGCTGCCGGTGGCCGCGTTGTTTGCCGTGCTGATGATGACGGTGCATGGCGCGGGCTTCGCGTCAGCGCTGCACTATTCATTGCGGCTGATGGCGACGGCAGCGCTGCTGGGCCTGGTCGTGCATCGCTACACGGCGCGCCTGCCCTGGCCGCATCCCATGCGCTTGGGCTTTATCGCGAAGCACGCCCTCGGCGCGGCGGTGTACGCGCTGGCCTGGGTGGCCGCCAACAGTGTTATCGAAAGCCTCCTGGTGTGGCGCGTCGTGCTCGTGGTGGGCCCGGGGGTGGCGGCCTATCTGGTCACCGGCGTCTGGTTCTACGTGATGATCGCCGGCGTCGCCTACGCCCAGCGGGCCGCCGCGCGCAATGCACAGCTCGAAGCGCTGCAGGCGCACAGCCAGCTGGCGGCGCTGCGGGCGCAGCTACATCCGCACTTCCTGTTCAACGCGTTGCACACGGTGGTGCAGTTGATCCCGCTGGACCCCGCGCGTGCCACCCGCGCGGCCGAGCAGTTGGCGGCGCTGCTGCGGGCGAGTTTCGACAACCCACGCGAGCTGGTGACGCTGCGCGAGGAGTGGGCGGTGGTGCAGCTCTATCTCGACATCGAGTCCATCCGCTTTGGCGAGCGGCTCGTCATCGACGCCGAGTTCGAGCCCGCAGCGTTGAACGAGAACCTGCCCAGCTTTGCGCTGCAGACGCTGGTGGAGAACGCCGTGCGCCACGGCGCCGCGCCGCGGGTGGAGGCGACGACGCTGCGCGTGCGGGCGCGCGTCGAGCGTGAGACGCTGATCGTCGCCGTCGAGGATGACGGCATGGGCACCGAGCCGACTTTGCTGGACGCGGGCGGCACTGGCCTGCGCCGGCTGCGCGAGCGCCTGGGCTGGCTCTACGGCGCCGGCGCTTCGCTCGCGCTGCAGACCCAGCCCGGCCGGGGCCTGCGCGCCGAGCTGCGCCTGCCGCTCAAGGACGAGGCATGAGTGTGGCGGCCGTCACCGCGCTGATCGCCGACGACGAGCCGGTCGCCCGCGCCGGCCTGCGCCATCTGCTGCGCGGCCTGCCCTGGCTGCACTGCGTCGGCGAGGCGGCCGACGGGCCGGCGGCGCTGGCCGAGATCCAGCGCTTGCAGCCGGAACTGGTGTTCCTGGACATCCAGATGCCCGGCCTGCTCGGCACCGAGGTGCTGCGCCGCCTGCTCGCCACCGGCACGGCCCCGCCGCTGGTCATCTTCACGACGGCCTACGCCGAGCATGCGATCACCGCCTTCGAGCTGGGCGCGCTGGACTATCTGCTCAAGCCCTTCGGCGCGGAGCGCCTGCACGCGACGCTGGAGCGCGTGCGTGCGGCTTTGGGCGAGCCTTGCCCACCTGCGTTGGAGCGCCTGGCCGAACTGCTGGCGCGCGGGCCGTTGACGCGGCTCTTCGTGCGCAGCGGTGCGGCCATCGTGCCGGTGGCGGTGGCCGACGTGAGCCACTTCGAAGCCGTGGGCGACTACGTGGCCGTTTACAGCGGCGGTGCCGAGCATCTACTGCACATCGCACTGGCGCGGCTGGAGGAGCGGCTGGACGCGCTGCGCTTCGTGCGCATCCACCGCGGTTGCATCGTCAACCTGGATGCGGTGGCGCGCTTTCGGCGCCTGGCCACCGGGCAGCTCAGTGCCGAGTTAAAGAACGGCCGCGCGCTGCCGGTCAGCCGAAGCCGGTCGCAAGTCCTGCGCGGCCTGGCCGGCTGAGCACGAATCGGGGCGGATGCGTCCCTTGTTGGTGCGAATACACATGCTGCGGTACACCAACGGTGCTGTTTTGATGGCGCTTGCACCAAAACGGTGGTGCACAGATGTCCGTTGCGGGGCGTGTCGAAGTTCACACGTTGGCACGAGCCTTGCGGACTGTGACATCGGCTACCGAACTTCATCCCCACACCCCAATGGAGGTCTCACCGATGCTTCGCCGTTCTGCCCTGGCCCTGGCCGCTTCTGCCGCCGCCGCTCTCATCACCCCCGCCGCCTACGCTGCCGACACCATCAAAGTCGGCGTGCTGCACTCGCTGTCGGGCACCATGGCCATTTCTGAGACGGTGTTGAAGGACACGGTGCTGATGGCCATCGACGAGATCAACGCTAAGGGCGGCCTGCTCGGCAAGAAGCTCGAGCCCGTCGTTGTCGACCCGGCCTCCAACTGGCCGCTGTTCGCCGAAAAGGCCAAGCAGCTCATCTCGCAGGACAAGGTCGCCGTCGTCTTCGGCTGCTGGACGTCTGTGAGCCGCAAGTCGGTGCTGCCGGTGTTCGAGCAGACCAACTCGCTGCTGTTCTACCCCGTGCAGTACGAGGGTGAAGAGCTGAGCAAGAACGTGTTCTACACGGGTGCCGCGCCCAACCAGCAGGCCATCCCCGCCGTGGAATATCTGATGAGCAAGGACGGCGGCGGCGCCAAGCGCTTCGTGCTGCTGGGCACCGACTACGTCTACCCGCGCACGACCAACAAGATCCTGCGCGCCTTCCTGCACAGCAAGGGCATCAAGGACGAGGACATCCTGGAGGACTACACCCCCTTCGGCCACGCTGACTACCAAAGCATCATTGCCAAGATCAAGAAGTTCGCTGCCGAGGGCAAGAAGACCGCCGTGGTGTCCACCATCAACGGCGACTCCAACGTGCCCTTCTACAAGGAACTGGGCAACCAGGGCCTGAAGGCGACGGACGTGCCCGTGGTGGCCTTCTCGGTGGGTGAGGAAGAGCTGCGCGGCGTGGACACCAAGCCGCTGCAAGGCCACCTGGCCGCGTGGAACTACTTCATGTCCATCAAGAACCCGGTCAATGACGCCTTCATCAAGAAGTGGAGCGCCTACGCCAAGGCCAAGGGCATCGCCGGCCACAAGGACAAGCCGCTGACGAATGACCCGATGGAGGCCACCTACATCGGAATCAACATGTGGAAGCAGGCCGTCGAGAAGGCCAAGTCCACCGATACCGACAAGGTCATCGCGGCCATGGCGGGTCAGACCTTCACCGCACCCTCGGGCATCACGTCCAAGATGGACGAGAAGAATCACCACCTG
>NZ_JBDSQX010000088.1:0-10653 GCF_039929605.1 Roseateles sp. | reverse complement strand
CGGACGGCTTCGCCGCCCGCTGAGCTTTCACGTTGGGCCTCGCCGAAGCCATGAGCGAGATCGAACGGATTCTTACCACTGGCGCGTCAGCGCGGGACGAAGGCGTGGCCGGCGTTCTCCCTCGCGAAGTTGAGGATGCGGAGGCCGCACTTGGTTTTACCTTCCCCGCGAGCTATCGCGAGTTCATCGCGCTTGGTGGTCTTGCGGAGCTTCGGTTTAGGCACCGCGCATTAGCGCCGAGCGAGATCGTGGAAAACCAGCGGTATGTGGACGGCGAAAGGCTCGTAGTTTTCGCCGACAACGGAAGTGGCGATTTTTACTGCTGGACCCGATCAGAGACCGGGGAGCCGCCCGTGTTCTTCTCCGATCATGAAACCAGAGCCTGCACGCCAGCGGCGGTATCGTTCACGGCTTGGCTTGCAGAGAATCGGTTCTAGCAGTGATGCCCAACCATTCATTGCAGCGGACCTGCGCCAGCTACGCTGGCTGGTCCGCTGAATTCAAACGTTGGGCAGCAACTTGAAGCAGCTGGCGCAAAGCGAATGGTCATGGACACTCTACGAATCGGAGGGCGGTCATTTGCTCCTTTCCGTCGTATGCGGCACGGTGGGCATCTTCGAAGTCGAACATCGGTTGTCGGCCGAGGAGCAGCGAAGCTACGTAAGCGGCGGGGTGTCAACGCTCGAACCCATTGCGCAGCGGGTCCGATCACATCCGGAGGCATACCGTGCATAGCCCTGCCAGAGTTGCGGCCCAACCTTTTGCTGCAGCGGACGGCTTCGCCGCCCGCTGAGCTTTCACGTTAGAGCCCAGTTCACATGAAGCCGGAACTCCAACCCAACAAGATCGTCGTGCTGTCTGGCTCCGGCGTCAGCGCGGAAAGCGGGTTGCCGACGTTCCGCGATTCCGACGGCCTGTGGAAAACGTACTCGTGGCAGGAGGTGGCGAGCCCCGAGGGTTGGAAGCTCCGTCCCGAAGCGGTCTTGGATTTCTACAACGAGAGAAGGCTCAAGGCTTGGCAAGCCAGTCCAAACGCGGCACATCTGGCAATTGCATCGCTCGAAGCGGCGTACGAAGTTGTTGTCATCACACAAAACGTCGACGAGCTTCATGAGCGTGCTGGCTCCCGAAATGTGATCCACGTGCACGGACAGCTTGCTTACGCACGCGGAACCTCTGAGGCGCGCAAACGCTATCGAATCGATGGCTCACCGATCACGATGGGTCAACTGTGTGAGGACGGAACGCAACTGCGACCAGACATTGTTTGGTTCGGGGAAGAGGTGGAGTTCTTCGAAGTAGCTCGCCATCACGTTGCCACTGCGACACGAGTCCTTGTGGTCGGAACATCGCTGTCGGTTTTTCCGGTCGCCTCGCTGGTCAAGGTCGCACGAGGTCGGGCCGAAAAAGTTCTCGTTGCGTTTGAAGTCGAGAAGCGACCTTACGGCTATTCGTTTTTGCAGGGCAAGGCCACTGAGGTTCTGCCGGGGCTGGCGGGCCGCTGGCTGCGGGAAGCCGCGGAGCACACCCATGCATAGGGCTCGCACCGTGGGCTCTAACTGGTCGCTGCAGCGGACGGCTGCGCCGTCCGCTGAGCTTCAACGTTAAGGCGCTTCGACTCATCGGAATTTCATGTCTCAGTTCGCACAACACTACGAACGTCTTCACGACGAGGCTCTCATCGAACTCGCGCTACGGCAGGAATTGGTGCCCGAGGCCACTGCTGCGCTTCACGCCGAGTTGCAGAAGCGCGGCATCAACGATCTCTCTGCGCACGCTCAAGTGCGACAGCGCGAGGCAATTTCTGAAGACGCTCATCGGCGCCAGCAAATTTCTCACCGCGGGAAGGTCACCAAGTGGCGAACAAAGTTCCTGTATGCGATGGCTGTGGTCTGCGTTGGATACGGCGTTTTCCGCATCCTCGTGCCAAATGTTGATCGCCCCGGTGACGATGGCGGCATCATGCTTGTCCTCGGGGTAGGCATCTACTTGTTTGCGCTCCTATCGTCTCGGCTTTCACGACTCTGGAGTGAGCGCGTTTTGCATCGGCCACCAGCGCCTTAACCCTTTGCTGCAGCGGACGGCTTCGCCGTCCGCTGAGCGCACACGTTAGGCCGCACAAACACTTCTCGCAGAGTTCCGAAGCTATGCAGCAAATCGCACAAGTCGGTCCTTGGGAATTCGACTTTCCGGATGGATGGGTATCGAAGAGCAACGAATCTTCGGCCTCCTACTTTGAAAACCTGGAAGGCTCCAAGGGTCTGTATGTCAAGGACATACAGGTTCAAGAACCCTACGAAACTTCGCTTCAACTCTCTCAGTACATCCAAGAAGTTCACGAACGCGGGTTCACCGAGACTACGACCAACGACTGGGAAATAGTCGATGCCCGAAGCAAGTCAGACTTTCACCTGACTCGCTCCGCACTCGATCTAATCGACACGAAGGCCAACTACCGCGTCCTCTCTCTGGTTGTTTGTGACCACAGAACCGCGATACAACTTACATTTCACGATTACTGGTGCTCAGACTACGAAGCCACACGCTCAGCATTCAACGAAATCGAGAACTCAATCGCGCAGGTGCCGAGTGCGGCCTAACCCAATACCGTTAATTTAGATGACAAACGCCCCACCCGGCCGACCCTTTGACCACGCCTTGCGCAGGCGGGTTCGGCCCGGTGGCGCTACGAGCATTGGCCCGGCAGGCTGGGGCGTGGGATCGATGGGCACCCGTCGCGGCGCGCCCCACTGAAACGCCATGTGCCGCGAGTTTCGTCGTTTGACCATGCGCGGTGAACTTCGGTTGAGGGTGCGACTGGCGCGCAACGTGGCGCTGACCTCAAGCAGTGCCCGGAACCACCGCGCCCGCTTTCTCGGACGCTGTGGGGGGAAAGGCCCCGGACAGGGGCTGCTGCTGGCGGATCAGTTGAAGGTGCCCGACAAACGACAAGTCCTCGTGCGGTATTCGGTATCGCGCCGCGCCCTGGTGCAGCAGCCAGCGCACGGTGTAGTGCATCAGCACCCAGCCGAAGAACTCCTGACGCACCAGCTCTGGCGTGCGGCTGCGCAGCACGCGACGGTTCTGCACCAGGTGCGTCTTCAGTTCGTCGTAGATCGACTCCATCGCCCAGCGGCGGTGGTACAGCGTGGCCAGTTCCAGCAGCGGCGCCGCCTCGTCGTCCAACAGCGTGGTCATCAGCCGGTAGTGCGACTGGCTGTCCGGCATGTTGGGCAGGATGTAGTCGATGACCCGAACCTGGATCGCCCGGGCCTTCGCCTCCGCGACGCTGACGCCGGTAGGCCGGATGGTGCTGAGGTAGCTGCCGTCGGCCAGCATCTTCTCGACCGGCAGATTGCGCGTGACGCCACAGCGCCACAGCAGTTGCGCGCCGGTGGCGCGGGCCTGCTCCCAGTGCTCGAAGCCGTTGAACCCACGGTCGGCCAGGCACAGCATGTCTGGGGTCAAGCGCTCCAGCAGCGATTGGCACAGCGACCATTCGCCGCTGCCATACGGCCCCAGGTTGGCGCCCAGGATGGCGTGGGAGGCGCACTCGGCCAACAGAACGCAGCGCGCCTGCGGGTAGCCGGCCTGGCCTTGTCGCCCGCCGGGGCGACCGAACTCCTGCTCGATCGCCGGGTCGTCGGCCAACTCGAACGTGCTGCCATCGAACGCGACGAGCCGCAGCCCCCGGTAGAAGCCTGCCGGATGCACCGCAGGATCGGCCAGTGGCACGCAGCACCGCGCGACCAGATCGGCCAGCGGCTGCGATCCGATGCGCGAGCGCAGCAAGCTGATCGCCACTTTGCTGACAGCGGCGGGCTGAGGGGCTCCGGCTTCCCATGCCAGCCCCTGCGACACGGCCGAAAACACGGCCTCGTAGGAAGCCTCGGGGTACAGGCTGAGCGCCATCACGTAGTACACGCCGGCCACCGCCGGGAACGCCCGAATACGCCGACTGTTGCGGCCGTGCGCGTCGAGCACCTCGTGCACGATCTCCGGGGGAACCACCCGCGCCATCAGACTGGCACTCAAAAAATCGGCCAGCCGTGCGCCGGTACCCAATCCCGCCTTGGTTCGAGCCATGCATCGCCTCCGTTGGAAGACGGGAGGCAATCATACGCTCAAGTGGCTAAGTTAACGGTATTGCGGCCTAACCCTTCTACAGGGACTTCCCAGTAAATCAAGCGGTTTCGTGTTCGATGTTTTCGATACTCGCCTTTGCTGTTTTCCTCAAGACTTGAATTCGATGTGATGCAGCGCCACAGAGAACAGACTGCACATCTACAGGCGGCCTTGTTGCACTCGTTGTCGGTGCGGGCCCAGATACCAACCGCTCAGCAGGGCTCCATTCATTCGCCGCCGTCGCCACCATGGGCGCGGCACAGGGTTAGTCGAGCTTGCCTGCTGCCGGTCTGACCTGTGTGATGCATCTTCGAACGCACGTCTTCGGGAAGAACTTGTTGGTTTTGGGAATGGGATTTCAGATCGGCGTCGCGACCGGTATTACCGGTACCTCACCGGGTTTGATCGACACGTAATTCGGATCGAACTGCCGCCCCTTGGCCAGCAGCGCCCAGACGATGCGCGCGTTCTTGTTGGCCAGCGCGACCACGGCCTTCTGCCAGCCCACCCGGGCCAGCAACTGCACCAGCCACTGCGAGATCTTGTCCGAGCGTTTGTGCGCCGTCATCACCGCCGACTTGGCGCCCTGGATCAGCAGCGTGCGCACGTAGTCGTCGCCGCGCTTGGTGATGCGCCCGAGTTGCGTCTTGCCGCCGCTGGAGTTCTGCCGGGGCACCAGGCCCAGCCACGAGCCGAACTGAGCGCCGTTCTTGAACTGCTTGAAGTCGCCCACCGTGGCGACCAGCGCCGAGGCGGTCACCGGGCCGATGCCGCTGAGCTGCGCCGCCGCCTTGGCTTGCTCGTCCGAACGCACATGCGCGGCGATGCGTTCGTCGCAACTGGCGATGTGGCACTCCAGTTCGACCCAGTGCAGCCGGGCCTCCTGCAGCGCCAGGCGCGCGATGCCGGGCAGCTCGTTGCTCGCGTCTTCGAGCACGTCGGCCAGGCCCAGGCGCAGCGCGTCAGGGCTTTGCGCGAAGACGATGCCGAACTCGGTCAGCAAGCCGCGAATGCGGTTGATGCAGGCGGTGCGGTCTTCCTTGTAGCCCTCGCGCAGGCGGTGGATGGCGAGCAGGGCTTGCTGGGCGGGGGTCTTCACCGGCACGAAGCGCATGTGCGGCCGGCCAGCGGCTTCGCAGATCGCGGCGGCATCGGCCGCGTCGTTCTTGCCGCCTTTGCCTGCCATGCGGTAGGGCGTGACGAAGTGGCCGGCGATCAGGCGCGCATCCAGCCCGTAGCCACGCAGCTTGCG
The DNA here is from genome assembly GCF_039929605.1 of Roseateles sp. GTDB lineage: Bacteria > Pseudomonadota > Gammaproteobacteria > Burkholderiales > Burkholderiaceae_C > Pelomonas. Next base: position 5,276 of record NZ_JBDSQX010000088.1, on the reverse strand, counting down.
CGCCCAGTGGTGGGCGCCGCCGCAGGCCTCCATGGCGACCAGACAGCCAGCAGGCAGTTGCACGCACCAGGCGGCGAACTTGTCGGCGGGCAGGGCCTTGGCGACGACCACGCGGCCGGTGGCGTTGATGGCGTGGACCTGGATGACGCGCTTGGCCAGATCGACGCCGACTCGGGTAATCTCGTTCATGGGCTTCCCCTTTCACATTGGCTGCAGATTGATGACTTCGAACACCATCAATCTTGGCGCCTCGACGCCGTTTGCCGGAAGGTGGGAAGTCCCTTCGTATTCCATCGAGCGGACTCGCTCCGGCAGCGCAGGCTTGGCCTTCATTTCATTCTGGGCCAAGCCCGCGCTGCCTCCGCGAGCCGCTCATGTCAAACGTTAGGGCTCACAAGAATGAGGTTCCGATCTTTCGCCACCGGGTTCATCGCGCTCAGCGGTATCGCATCCGCCGCGCCCCCGCCAATCCTGGAACGTACCGCCGCAACAATCTGCGCGGTGGAAAGCAAAGCTGCAATTGGCGAGTGGCGGCCGACTCGCGCTCAAATAAGAGTGCTAGAGAATTCGTTGGGCGTTTACTTCGCGAAGCTTCCCGGAGCTGAGACGAACCTTCCAGCGCCCAATCTCGTTTACGCGCGGCAGTACAGCGGCGTTGTTCGGGAAGGAAAAAGACTTATTGCCGGCCGCTTCTATCCCGCAGGAGAACCAATTCCGCGCTTTGCCAAGACAGGAGCGTGCTGGGTCACGGCTGATGGCGGAAACCGCTACTGGGATGTGTACTTTGATCCTAAAACTCTACAAGTCATTGGCCATGGCGTGAATGGTGTGGCATGAGCCCTAACCCTGCCTTGCAGCGGACCTGCGCCAGCTACGCTGGCTGGTCCGCAGAAGTGGAGCGTTGAGCGGCAGCTTTCTGGAAGCTTGGTAGCCCGGTGCCTACGTCTGCTTCGGGCACGAAGCCGTCGTCCATGACGGTGGGCGCTATGACTGCCACGGGTCGGGAGGGTGAGCCCTCCCGTCAAGAACCGGTCGCTAAGGCCTGGCGCCACGGTGCGGCCGCTCTCGGTGCTGGCCGGGAGCGGGTAGTCCCGGCCAGAAGCCGCCATCGCTGGCTGCGGCCGTCAAGGTGTGTTCGGCGTAAGCGTGTCGCCACGGCCCTTTTGACTGGAAGTCAGGGGCAGCCCTCGGCTGCTACCCAGCGTCTGCTAGCCCCTGAACGTCGCCTTCGCGCTCCACCAGCGCCAGCCATCGATCCAACTCTTCCCGGCTGGCACTGAGGATTCGCGGCGCGAGCGTCCGGTCATTGGCCTTGGCCAACATGTTGTGTAGCCCGAGATATGCAACCAGCGAGTAGTGCATGGCGGCCAACAGCCCGTCGCGCTGCTCGGGATTCCGCCGTGCATGACTGTTCAGCTCTTCGATGGCATTGGCCAGCTTCCCCCCAACATAGCTCAGGGGAACGCCCTCCCGAGCTTGCTGAATCGTGTACGCGGCGCCGTTTGAGCTGAGTGGGAGGTCTTCGTTCATTTCATCTCGATGTGAGCTTGCAGACAGTATCAGGCGTCAGACGTCGAGCAAATGGCGCAGCAGCTCGAACCCAACTCGCCAGTTGCGCCCGTCCATGGCTTGCAAGGTCGCAGTGCGACGGTTGACGCGGGTGACGATGCCGACCAGAGCTACGCCTTTGCCGTCGTCGAAGGTGACCTTGTCGCCAACCTTGAAGGCCGCCGTTGCCGTCTGCGCGGCAGGCTCCGGCGGCGGCTCGTAGGGCTGCACTCCTGGCTCGCTGCTGAGGCCGTCGATGGCAACGTACGGGATCTTCCAGGTCCGGCGCACGTCTTCTTCAAGCACGGTCGCCTGCTTGTCATGGCGCGCGATGAGCTTGCCATGCCGAACTTGTCCGGTGCGGTAGTCGATGAACTGCACGGCCTGGCCCAGGTGCAGCTGCATGCGCGCCGCCATCTCGCGTTTGGGGTCGTCCAGCAGCACACCGATGAGCGCGCGCATCTGGTACAGCTGCATGCTCGGTGCGTCTTGCAGTGCCTCGACCATGCGTAAGGCGATGTCTTCTTCAGCCATAGATGAATGTTGCCAGGGCCGCGGCCCCATCCCTCACGCGAATTCGGTCAGGCCGGCGGTGCCGGCTGAAGTTTGCGGCGGCCCGTTCCCGAGCCCGGGGACAAGCAGGCAGTTTCCTTCACGCTGCGCGTGAACGGCCTGCTTGGCGAACTGGCCGGTTCTGATCGGCTGCGCTGCGCGCTGACCCGGCCAGATCGCCACCCCGGTCACCCGCCACGCCCGAAGCCGGGCCGCTGAAGTCGGGCTGCAAGCCAGCGATCAGCGGCTCGACCGTCGCGCCAGTCGCTGCGCTTGGTGTCACGCCGGCCGCAGAGCCGCCGCTGCTCGGGTCTGGGCGGCGTCTTCGCTGCAACCGCTGGGCCAGCCGAGCTGGCACATCGGCTGCGGCGCTGCGCAGCCGTGGGGTAGGGCAGCCTGTGCGCCAGTCGTCCCACCGCGCTCCCCCCAGCTGCGCCCCCGTCCCTTTGTGAGGGGGACTTGTGGGGGGATCTTCAAGCGGTGGGCCGGGAAACCGGCGCACTGCTTCGGCTGCCGGGTTCTGAACATCCATCCCCAACCCCTTCCCGCCGGAAGGGGCCATGCCCACCCCCCGCCCGCCCGTGGGCGGGTGCGAGGAAGTCCGAGCGAGAGGATCAGTTGTCAGGGAACCTGGAACGGGGCCCGGCTGGTCTCTCGTTTGGAGATCATCATGGCCACCTCTACCCTGGACATGCTCACGCGTTACGCCGCCTGCGCTCAGACCGCCACCGCCAAGGGCGAGCGGGCGTTCGCTCGATTGCTCAAGCTGGCGGAAGGCAGCGACTCGGGACAGACTCGCCGCGTCGCCGCCTTCATCGCTTCGACGTTCAACGGCCGGACCTTCCCGCTGGACGTGTTTGAACTGCGCGCAGTGGATGTCGGCATCAGCGACGACATGCTGTGCTGCCTCGACGCGCTGCGTTGGGCCCGGGCAGATCTCTACACACTGGTGCCGAACGGCGAGGCTCGGGTGCGGGCAATCATCCAGCGTGTGCGCCAGCGCGTCACGGAACGCGAGACCGTTCAAGCATCTGGCGCGCAGTAGTCCGAGATCGAGCGATCCACGCGACGCGCGAACTCGGCCGCCAGGCGCACGGCGCAGCGTGTGCCCTCGTCGGCTCGGCCGGCTGCGATATTGGCATCGGCCTGGCGCAGGACCGTCAGCAACGCGCTGGCCGCTTCCGCGATCTCCGTGGCTTCGCGTCCGAGCGAGATGGTCAGACGAAGGATGTCGAGGAGCCGGGCGGCGTCGGTGAGCTTGGCGCTCAGCTGGCGCTGCCATGGCTTGGTCTTGCCGATGCTGGACTGCATCGCTTGCAACAGCGCGTCGAGATCCCCGATTGCTTTGGCGGTGGCCGCCAGCGCGGAGGAGCGTTCGGGGTCGTCGGAGTCGGTCTGCATCGTGGCTGGGAGGGCGGCGGGACGATTCTGCCCAATCCGCCAGAGGGCACCGCAGACCCTTGTCACCGCATCACCGCCACACGCCGGACATCACCACCCATGTGCACAAGGACGCCACAATCGCCGTCGCCGCATGGGTCAGCCAGTGATCCCAGGGGCGCGCCTGCTGCCGCACGATTTCCTGCACCTGCAGGAGCGGTGCCACGAGCGCACGCAATGCGGGGCTCAGCTCTGCGACGAAGAGCTTGCGAGCAGCCTCCTCCATCGCCCCGATGTGAAGGTCAATGGACTGACGCGTCGCCTGGCCGGTGTGCTGGGCAATGAACTTGACTGCATTGGTCTTCACGGTCTCGCCAGTCGCGACCATCTGGGCCTCAAGCTTGGACACCTGGACCGCGAGCTTGCGATGGGCGGCCGCTGCATCAATCTGGCCGGCCTCGAGCGCAGGGAGGAGCAAGTCCACCCGGTCTAGCACGTCGACCAATTCGGCGATGGCCTCGATGAGCAGGGCTTCGCGGCCGGTCACGGGCGGGTTCATTGCGCTTCTCCGGTGACCATCGACATGCCGGCCGAGTCGGCGGCTTTCGGCAACTGCAGCGCCGCGAAGCACCGGTCGAGTTCGACCAGGACGCTGCCGGCGAGCCGCCGCGTGGCAAGCTTCTGGCCAAGCGCCATCTTCTCGGCCGGGCTCTGCGCACGAGTGATCAGGCGCTTGTAGTCGGTCGGGTCCTGCGACAGCGCGAGAAGGTCGGTGCTCAGGCCGCGAACGCGGGCGTAGATCTCGTTCCGGCGCAGCGCGCATTCGGGGTTGGCGATGGCCAGCGGGTGTTCGTGCAGGAAGCCCAGCACCAGGTAGAAGGCCTGCTCCACGGTGACGCCCAGCTCCATGGTGTTGAACACGAGCCGCATCCGCTCGGGAGGTACCCCCAGGCGGGCCAGGTCGACCAGCGTGGCGATGGTGTCCTGCTGCTGCTTGGGATCGGGCACCGTGGGCACGATGAAGCAGTCGAAGTCCTCATGGCTGCCGCCGTACTGCGCCATCAGGTCCATGAGGTCGTCCACCGTGCTGGCGCCGATGTCGACGACGGCACTGTCGATCGAGAGCAGGTATTCCTGCAACATGGCGAACTGGTCCCCGCGCAGCGACGCCTGGCCCTCGGTGCCGGCGTTGATGGTCTCCACGGCGATGTACTCCCCGCCGGGGATGCGCGGCAGCAGCAGGTGGCGCGCGAGCGTGGTCTTGCCCACGTTGCCGGAGAAGTTGATGACGGCGAGTTTCATGGGTTCTCCTTTGCGCGCATGAGGGGGTTGCTGCTCTTCGCCTGGGCATAGGTCGCGGCGGCGTCCTTGCCCGAGGCCGGAAGACCGAGGAAGGCTGGTGAGACGCCGTTCGGGGGCGGGGCGGCCACCTGAGTCGGCGCGAGCGTCTGGGAAGGCGCCGATGCCAGCTGTGTGGGCGGTACGGGGCGCATGGCCTCCCGGCGCACCGTGCTGATGCTGACCGTGACACCGATGGCGGCCAGCGCCTGCTGAATCGCTTCCAGCGTGTAGCCCTGGGCGCGAAGGCCAACGATCTGCGGGAGGTAGTGACGGGCCTTGCGGGTGAGACGTCCCGGGACTTCAGTTGGCTGGAGCGTCGCGATGCCCATCGGCGCCACGCCCGCTCGCTGCACTGCCGGTCTCTGTTCACCCGTTGCCGGTGAATGTTCGGTGTCTGTTCGCATTTGCCGCTCCGCGTTCGGACAGGCATCGCAACGTGCGGTCTGCGTTCACAA
>NZ_JBDSQX010000087.1:0-20347 GCF_039929605.1 Roseateles sp. | reverse complement strand
CTTGGGAGCGGCCCGGCGCTCGGCCCGAATGCGCCGCTTGAGAAGGCTCAGCGTGGCGCCACGCGCCACACCACGTTGCCCACATCGTCAGCCACCAGCAGCGCGCCCTTGGTGTCGATGGCCACGCCTACCGGCCGGCCACGGGCTTCGCCCTCGGGGCTGAGGAAGCCGGTGAGCACGTCCACCGGCAGGCCCTGCGGCCGGCCATCTGCAAAGCCGACGTAGACGACCTTGTAGCCCGCCGCCGGCTTGCGGTTCCATGAGCCGTGCATGCCGATGAAGACGCCACCCGGCGCGGCACCCGCCAGCGCGGCCGGCAGCGGGCTGGCGCCTGCGGCGGTGAGGCCGAGGGCGGCCACGTGCGCGCCGAGCGCGTAGTCCGGCGCGAGCGCGCGGGCGACGAGGTCGGGGCGCGGCGGCTTCACCCGTTCGTCCACGTGCGGGCCGTACCAGCTGTAGGGCCAGCCGTAGAAGGCGCCGTCATGCACGGCGGTCAGGTAGTCGGGCACGAGGTCGCTGCCGAGCTCGTCGCGCTCGTTGGCCACGGTCCATAGCACGGTGGGCGTTTGGCTGCCGGGCCCGGGCAGCCAGGCCATGCCGTTGGGGTTGCGCAGGCCGGTGGCGAAGAGGCGCTTTGCGCCGCTGGCGCGGTCGATCTCCCAGATGGCGGCGCGGCCTTCTTCGGCTTGCATGCCGTTCTCGGCCACGTTGCTGTTGGAGCCGACCGTGGCATAGAGGTGCCGGCCATCGGCGCTGGCAATCAGGCTCTTGGTCCAGTGGTGGTTGCGGGTGCCGGCCGGCAGGTCCGTCAGCTTGCGGCCCGGGCCATCGAGCTTTGTCTGCCCGTCCGCGTAGGCAAACTCCAGCACCGCGTCGGTGTTGGCGACGTAGAAACGGTTCCCCACCACGGCCATGCCGAAGGGCGAGTTGAGGTTCTGCGCGAACACCTCGCGCACCTCGGCGCGGCCGTCGCCATCGGCATCGCGCAGCAGCGTGATGCGATTGGCGCTGGGCACGGCGGCGCCCGCGCGTTTCATGAACAGCTTCTGCACCCAGGCCTTGATGCCCTTGCCGTCGTCCGGCCGTGGCGGCGCATTGCTCTCGGCCACCAATACGTCGCCGTTGGGCAGCACCTGCAGCCAGCGTGGATGGTCCAGCCCGGTGGCGAAGGCCTGCACTTGCAGCCCGGTGGCCGGAGTCGGCGTCTGGCCGTCCTTCCAGGGGCTGGGCTTGGCCACGTTGACGGTGGGCAAGAGGGTCTGCACCGGCGCGACGAGCGCGGGCTGGGTTCCGACATCGGCATTGGCCGGCAGGCGGGTGCTTTCGCCGCAGCCGCTGAGCGCGGCCGTCAACGAAAGGAGGGCAGGAAGGGCTGAAAGGGCAGGAAAGGCCGTGGAGGCCGGATATTGAAGAGGCATGCATGTCCAGGGCACGGGGTGTGCCCGGTCCCTCTGCGGCGCTTCGAGCGCCCTCTCAGCCTGCTGCGGGCTGGGAGATCTCGCGCACGGCGCGGTCGATGTGGCCGCTCTCCCGCACCGCCAGGTCACCCAGCGAGAGGATGCCGACGAGGCGCTGATCGGCGTCCACCACTGGCAGGCGCCGCACCTGGCGTTCGCCCATCAGCCGCTTGGCCTCGTCGCTGTCCTGTTCAGGCGAGCAGGTGTCCACGCCGGGGCTCATGATGTCGGACACGCAGGCTTGATCCGGGTTCAGGCCGGCGGCTATGCCGCGCACGATGATGTCGCGGTCGGTCAGCATGCCCAGCAGCCGCTCGCCGTCGCAGACGGGCAGGGCGCCCACGTCGAGCTCCTGCATGGCTTGGGCGGCGCGGCGCAGGCTTTCCTGCGGTTGGATGGTGGTGACGTCGGTGGACATGATGTCGGCGATGCGGGCCATGGTGGTCTCCAGAGTTGTCGGGTCGCGTGGCAAGGCGGGTGCCGGGCACGCGGCGTGCTGTGAAACTGCAATCAATTGACAGGGCCGGAGCCCAGGAGGCCTACATGACCGAAGAACACGCCGACGGCGCAAACTCCCACGGGCTGAGCCCGCTGGAGAGCAGCCGCCATGAGCGCGCGGCGACGCTGCAGGCTCTGCTGCACGGCGTGCGTGACTACGCCATCTACACCATCAACCCGCAAGGGCTCATCAGCTCCTGGCACCGCGGCGCGGAATTGCTGAAGGGCTACTCGGCCGAGGACGCCGTGGGCATGCCTTTCGCCGACCTCTTCACCGCCGAGGACCGCGAGCGCGGGCAGCCGGCGCTGGAGCTGCGCGTGGCGGCCGAGCGGGGTGAGTACAAGGGTGAGGGCCAGCGGCTGTGCAAGGACGGCAGCCGCATCGAGGTGGCCGTCGTGCTGACCGCGCTGCGCGGCCCGAACGGTGAGCTGCTGGGCTTCCTGAAGTTGACGCAGAACATCTCCGCCCGCCGCGCCGAGGAGCGCGCCCGCGAGGAGGCCTTGCGCGCCTCTCAGGTGGCCCGCGCCGAGGCCGAGCGTGCCAGCCACCTCAAGGGCGAATTCCTGGCCACGCTGTCGCACGAGCTGCGCACGCCGTTGTCGGCCATCCTCGGCTGGGCGCACGTGCTGGAGCGCGGCACCTTTGATGCGGACACGCTCAAGCACGGGCTGGACGCCATCTCGCGCAACGCCCGGCTGCAGGTCCAGCTCATCGAGGACCTGCTGGACATGACCCGCATCGAGTCGGGTCAGCTGCGGCTGGACCGCCAGCGCATCGAGCTCGACGGCATCCTCGCCACCGCCATCGACTCGGCCTTGCCCACCGTCACCGCCCGCGGCCTGGTGCTGCACACCAGCTTCGGTACTGAGAGCGGCTGCTGGGTCATGGGTGACCCAGCAAGGCTGCAGCAAGTCATCGCCAACTTGCTGGACAACGCCATCAAGTTCACGCCGCGTGGCGGCCGTATCGACGTGGCACTGGGCATCTCCGACGGGCAGGCCGTCATCACCGTGAGCGATACCGGCAAGGGCATCGCGGCCGATTTCCTGTCAAGGCTGTTCGAGCGTTTCCAGCAACATGACGCGACGACGACGCGCCGCCATGGCGGCCTAGGCATCGGCCTGGCCATCGTGCGGCAGCTCGTGCTGCTGCACGGCGGCGATGTCAAGGCGCGCAGCGATGGCCCTGGGCACGGCGCCACGTTCACGGTCAGCCTGCCCATCGCGCCCGACCTGCGCGCCGCAGCGTCACCGGCCGGCAGCGCCGCTGCGGCGGGTGGCTCGCCGAGCAACTCGGCGCTGGCCGGCGTGCATGTCCTGCTCATCGACGACGAGGCCGACTTGCGCGCCGTGACTGCCCACATGCTGGAGGGGGCAGGCGCCCGCGTCACCGTGGCCGCCAACGCCGAGGACGGCCTGCAGCTACTGAAGCAGGGGCTGCCGTCCGTGCTGCTGAGCGACATTGGCATGCCGGGGCAGGACGGCTATGAGCTGATCCGCCGCGTGCGTGCGTTGCCGGCCGAGGCCGGCGGCCACACACCTGCCGGCGCCTTCACTGCCTATGCAAGCCGGGAGGACAGCGAACTCGCGCTGAGCGCCGGCTACCAGCTCCATCTGGCCAAGCCGGTGGCGCCGCACACGCTGGTGGCCGCCGTCGCACAACTCGCGGCGACGGCCGTTCCCGTGCTTCAGTGGAAGAACAGGTAGACCAGCAGCAGCACGATGCCCGGAACGCCGAGCAGCCAAGCGAGGAAGTACTTGCCCATGGTTTTCTCCTGGAAAGAAGTGTTGATGGCTCAAGCATCGGCGAGCAGCAATGAGCCGGGGAGCAGACGACGCCCGACGCCGACGTAGGACGGTTGGCCGTGCGCGTAACTTCCCAGTTAGCAGTCAAACCCGCCGTAGGACTTGACCCACTGGCAGACAGGGCGATCTCCGGCCCTGCCGCCGCCCGCCGCCACCTACTCTGAAGTCAGACCGAGAGGCATCCCGCTTCACGGCCCATGCAAAGGAGCACGACATGAACAGCGACCAAGTGAAGGGCAGCGTCAAGGACGTGGCCGGCAAGGTGCAACGCAAGGTGGGTGAAGCCATCGGCAGCACCGACCAGCAGGTCAAGGGTGCCGCCAACCAGATCGAAGGCAAGGCCCAGAAGGCCGTTGGCGATACCAAGGAAGTCTTCAAGGACGTGCACGCGACCACGCGCACGATCTAACGCTTGCAGCGCAGAAGGCCGCCGCGCCCCAACGGGCCGGCGGCCTTTTCTTCGGAATCAGCTTCAGCTACTTTTCCCCCAGGAGACCTGCATGAATTTCACCCCCTCTACTTCCCTCCGCCGCAGCGGCGTCGTGGCGCTTGCCGCCGCGCTCGCTTTCACCGCCGGCTGTTCGTCCATGAGCGAGCGTGAACGCGGCACCGCCCAGGGCGCCGGCGTCGGCGCCGTGGCCGGTGCCGTCATCGGCTCCGCCACCGGCGGCAGCACGGGCCGCAGCGCCGCCATTGGCGGCGCGCTCGGCGCGGTGGCCGGCAACCTGTGGTCCAAGCACATGGAAGACAAGCGCGAGGCCCTGGCCCGCGCCAGCCAGGGCACCGGCGTCGAGGTGGCCCGCACCGACGACAACCGACTCAAGCTCAACGTGCCCAGCGACGTGTCCTTCGACACCGGCCGTGCCGACATCCGGCCGCAGATGCGCCCGGTGCTCGACGAGATCGGCCGCAACCTCGACGCCAACGTGCGCGTGACCGTCGTCGGCCACACCGACAGCACCGGCAGCGACCAGATCAACGACCCGCTGTCTCGCGAACGCGCGCTGGCCGTGCGCGACTACCTGGGCGCCCGTGGCATCTCATCGTCGCGCGTCAGCATTGCGGGCCGTGGCTCGCACGAGCCGGTGGCCAGCAACGACACCGAGGGCGGCCGCGCGGCCAATCGGCGGGTGGAGATCTTCCTGTCCGAGCCCGGCACGGCAGGTTGAGGCGTTGGGGCGGTCTTCCTGTGTGGTCAGTCCAGGCTGGCCAAGGCCGCGAGCGCTTGCAGCGCGGCGCGGTCGGGGAACCGCCTGACCCGGTAGCGCACGGGGATGTGCGCGGTCCGCTCCATCAGGTGCCCGAAGTGCTCCAGCACCGTCGCCCACGCCAGGCGGGTGTGCCAGGTCTCCTCGCCGTCGCGGTAGAGCAGCACGATGCTCTGGGCCTGCGGCAGCAGCGTGCCGATACCGTCCGACCACACCGAGTAGCTCGTCAGCGGCTCGCCGTCCTTCTGCATCAGCGTGTAGCTGGCCACGAAGAGGTCGATGTTCTGCGCCTCGTGCTGGCCTTCCAGCACCTGCCGCTGGCCTTCGTAATCCTCGGCTTGGCTGCGCACGAGCATCTGCGCCTGTCGCGCTGCGGCTTTGCCCGACAACTCGAAGCGGGTCCACGTCGTGCCTTGCAGGCGCACCAACTCGAACGAGACCCAGCGGCCTTGCCCGTCCAGCGCGTCGTGGGCGATCTTTACGACCTGCTCGATGCCGGAGGCGTTGGACGCCGAAGTCACCAGCAGCGCATTGCGGAACGGCGCCATCGCCACCGGGTCGGCAATGCCCAGCCGGTAGATGAGGTCGGGCAGCAGCAGGCGCGAGCTTTCGTAGGTGTCGCCCCAGGCACCGCTCCAGACGCCCGGCGCAATCTCCGACCAGCCGCCGTGCTCGGGCAGGCCGCGCAGGTTGTCCAGCGCGTCCTGTAGCGCCTGCTCCCAGGAGACGCCCCATTCGGTCAGCGAGCGCTCCTGCACGTACATCATGGAGTTCGGCAGGTCGATGACCAGGGCGACGATGAGGTCCGCGACCAGCGGGCGCTGTGCGGCCTCGGAGCCCGGCGGCGCGTCGGCGCCAGCGGTGCTCAGCCGGGCGATGCCCATGCCACCTGTGGACCGCACAACCGGCATGATCTTGGGCCTGGCCTCGGCGTAGCGGGTCGGCATCGCGTCGTCGACGAGCAGGCTGGCGAGGAATTTGTTCAGCAGGGCCTGGCGCTCGCCGCGTGGCGTCTGCTCGTATTCACGACGCAGGTTGCTCAAGGAGAGGGTGTGCACGCCGCCGCGTCGGCTGGCCTTCATCTCCAGGCGTTCGGGAAACGCCTTGATGTCGGTGCAGCCCTGGCCCTCCAACCAGCGCGTGACGTCCTGGATCAGGATCTCGAGGGTGGGGCGGCCGAGGAGGCGGTCGAGGAATGACATGCGGGCATTTTGTAGATCCCCGGCGCCCCAGTTGTCGCCCCGACGTGGGACATTCTTCTATGCCTCCAGCGTCTCATGGAAGGCTTCGGCGCCGGCCTTCCAGTAGGCAGCCACTTTCAGCGCCTCCTTGGTCAGGCCCTTGGCCACCAGCAGCGGCCGCACGGCAGCCATCGCGGACGCCTCGCCCGCGGCCCAGGCAAAGCCTTCGCCCTCAGGCAGCGTCAGTGCGGCGACGGCGGCTTGCAACTCTGCGGTTGTCTCCACCCATTGCACTTGCATCTGCTCAGGAAACAACCGGCGGTCTGCGGCGTCGTCGACCTGCAGCAGCGCAATGACGCGCGCCTCGGGCGGCAGCTCTTCAAGACGGCGATGCACGGCCGGCAGCGCAGTGGCGTCGCCGATGAGCAGGTGCCAGTCATAGTCGACCGGGATGACCATGGAGCCGCGCGGCCCGGCCACGACGAGGCGTTGGCCGACGGCCGCTTGCCGTGCCCAGTCGGAGGCTGCGCCGCTGCCGTGCAAGGCGAACTCGAGGGTCAGCTCGAGGCGCTGCACGTTGAAGCTGCGCGGCGTGTAGTCGCGGCGCGCGGGCTCGCCTGGCGTGTCGTCGAAGAAGACCTTGACGTGGTCGTCGAAGGAGTCGGAACGGAAGTTGGCCAGCGAGTCGCCATGCAAGGTGATGGCGACGAAATGCGGGCTCAGTCGTTCAACGCGTGTGACTTCCAGATCACGCCGGTGCAATTCATGGCGGATGCGTTGGATGCGGCGAAGGGGAGGGCTGGCAAGGTCGGACATGGTGGTGGGGTATTGGTTGATAATGTCATCCATCATGCGTAAACAAGTTGATATTGTCAACAATAAATCTAACCTGGCCGAGGAGGTCGTGGAGAGCGTCCATCAGGTCATGCATCAATTCCGCTCGCTGCAGTTCCGAGCGCTGAAGGATGGGGCGCATGACCTGAGCCACATGGAGGCCAAGACGCTCGGCTTCTTCGCCTCGCGGCCGGGGGCGACGCAGAGCGAGCTGGTGCAGCACGCGGGGCGCGACAAGGGCCAGGTGGCGCGCTTGATTGCGGGTCTGCGCGAACGCGGTTTGCTGGAAGCCAGCGCCGACGCAAGCGACAAGCGCAGCGTGCGCCTGCAGGTCAGCGCATCGGGCAAGGCCTTGCAGCAGCAGGTGCGCAAACAGGCGCAACGGGTGTCGACGCAGGCCGTCAGCGGATTGGACGAGGCGGAGTGCCGGCAACTGCTGGCCCTGCTGGCCAAGTTGCGCGAGAACCTGACGCAGGACGGTGCTGGGAACGGCCTCTGAGCTTGACGCCGTGAGCGCCAGAAAGACAAAGGGCCTGATCTTTCGATCAAGCCCTTTTCTGTTCTGGTGCCGGCAAGAGGAGTCGAACCCCCGACCTTCGCATTACGAATGCGCTGCTCTACCAACTGAGCTATGCCGGCCTTGACCGTGAAGTCAGCCCAAGAGTATAGCGACTCTTTTAGTCGGCTTCCCGGTGGTAGGCGGCGATGCGCTCGACCTCGTTCTTGGAGCCCAGCACCACGGCCACGCGTTCGTGCAGCTTGCCGGGCTTGAGGTCCATGATGCGTTCGGTGCCGTTGGTCGCCGCGCCGCCGGCCTGCTCGACGAGGAAGGCCATCGGGTTGGCCTCGTAAAGCAAGCGCAGCTTGCCGGGCTTGTCGGGCTCGCGCTGGTCCCACGGGTAGAGAAAGACGCCGCCGCGCGTGAGGATGCGGTGCACGTCGGCCACCATGCTGGCCACCCAGCGCATGTTGAAGTCCTTGCCGCGCGGGCCGGTGGAGCCGGCCAGGCAATCGTCGATGTAGCGCTTCACCGGCGGGGCCCAGTGGCGCATGTTGGACATGTTGATCGCGAATTCCTTGGTGTCGTCCGGGATCTTGACCTGGTCCTGCGTCAGCACCCAGGAGCCGGTCTCGCGCTCCAGCGTGAAGACGGCCACGCCGTCGCCCACCGTCAGCACCAGCGTACTTTGCGGGCCGTAGACGCAGTAGCCGGCCTCCGCCTGCTGCTTGCCGGGTTGCAGGAAGTCTTCTTCCGCCACGCCGCGCGAATGGCCCACCTTGCGCAACACGCTGAAAATGGTGCCGATGCTGACGTTCACGTCGATGTTGGACGAGCCGTCGAGGGGGTCGAACAGCAGCAGGTATTCGCCCTGTGGGTAGCGGTTGGGCACGACGTAGATGCCGTCCATCTCCTCGCTGGCCATGGCCGCCAGGTGGCCGCCCCATTCGTTGGCTTCGATCAGCACCTCGTTGGCGATGATGTCGAGCTTCTTCTGCACCTCGCCCTGCACGTTCTCGCTGCCGGCGCTGCCGAGCACGTCACCCAAGGCGCCCTTGTTGACGGCGATGGCGATGCGCTTGCAGGCGCGCGCGACGATCTCGATCAGCAGCCGCAGCTCCTGCGGGATGTGGCCGTGTTCGCGCTGCTGTTCGACGAGGTATTGGGTCAGGCTGGTCTGGCGGCTCATGCTGGGTTTCCTGAGGCTAGGGCGCGTTCGACGATCTCACGCACGTCACTGGACAGGTCCGGTTTGGCGGCCACGCGGGCGATGGCTTCGCGGGCGGCGCTGCGATAGGGCTCGGCCAGCTGGGCCCAGCGGTCCATCGCGCGGGCAACGCGGCTGGCGAGCTGCGGGTTGATGGCGTCCACGGCCAGCACCTGCTCGGCCCAGAACACATAGCCCGCCGCATCGCTGCGGTGGAAAGCGGCCGGGTTGGCCATGCACAGCGCCGCCAGCAGGCTGCGCGCGCGGTTGGGGTTCTTCAGCGTGAAGTCGGGGTGCTTCACGAGCGCCTTGACGCGGGCGAACACGCGGCCGTTGCTCTCCGGCGCGCGGGCCTGCAGCGCGAACCATTTGTCGACGACGAGGGCGTCGTCCTTGAACAGGGCGTGGAAGCGCTCCAGCGCCGGTGCGGCGAGCTCGGCGCCGGCGTTGACGAGGGCCGCCAGCGCGCCCATGCGCTCGGTCATGTTGGAGGCGTCCTTGAAGCGCTGGTAGGCGCGGCCGGGCCACACCGCGTCGCCCGTCGCCTGCGCGTCCAGCACGAGCATGGACAACGCCAGGTTGGCCAGCGCGCGCTTGCCCGATGAGACCGGATCGGGCGTGTAGCCGCCCGCGATCTGGTTGGCCTCGAAGGCGGCGGCCCAGTCGTCGCGCAGGGCGCTGGCGAGCTGTTGTTGAGCGGCCATCACGGCGGCGTGGATGGCCTGCGGGTCGACGACGTCGAGCTGCTCGGCGATGTAGGCCTCGCCGGGCAGCGTCAGCGCCAGTTCCTTGAAGGCCGGGTCCAGCTCGGCGTGGTTGAGCACGCCGCGCATCGCGTCGATGAAGATCGGGCTCAGCACCAGCGGCTGGCCGGCCCGCAGCGCGTGCAGGATGCGGTTCAGCGCCAGGCGCTGGCCGGCTTCCCAGCGGTTGAAGGGGTCACTGTCGTGGCGCATCAGCACCAGCAGCGCGGCGTCGGAGAGGCCGTCGTTCAGCACGACCGGCGCCGAGAAGCCGCGCAGCAGCGACGGCACGGGCTCGCTGGCGATGCCGTTGAAGACGAAGGTCTGCTCGGCCTGGTCGAGCACCAGCACCTGCTCGGTTTTGCCATCTGCGTCCAGCGGCAGCGCCAGGCCGTGGCGGTCCAGCAGGCCCATGACGATGGGGATGACCTGGGGCTGCTTGTTGCTCTGGCCCGGGGTGGCGGGCGTCTGCTGCGTCAAACGCAGCGTGTAGGCCTGCGTGGCGGCGTCGTACTCGCCGTGGGCGGTCACGCGCGGGGTGCCGGCTTGCGAGTACCAGCGCTTGAAGGTGTCCAGGCGCGTGGTGAGATCCGAGCCCGGGTTGGCGTCGGCTATTGCCGCAGCGAAGTCGTCGCAGGTCACGGCCTGGCCGTCATGCCGCTCGAAGTAGAGCTTCATGCCCGCCTCGAAGCCGGTGCGGCCCACCAGCGTCTGGTACATCCGCACCACCTCCGAGCCCTTCTCGTAGACGGTGGCGGTGTAGAAGTTGTTGATCTCGCTGTAGCTGTCCGGCCGCACCGGGTGGGCCATCGCGCCGCTGTCCTCGGGGAACTGCACCGCGCGCAGCTGGCGCACGTCCTGGATACGGCAGACGGCGCGGGCGCTTGGCGTGCCGGCCATGTCCATGCTGAATTCCTGGTCGCGGAAGACGGTCAGGCCTTCCTTCAATGACAGCTGGAACCAGTCGCGGCAGGTGACGCGGTTGCCGGTCCAGTTGTGGAAATACTCGTGGGCGACGATGGACTCGATGCGGTGGAAGTCGGCGTCCGTCGCCGTGGCCGGCGAGGCGAGCAGGGCGGACGTGTTGAACACGTTCAGGCCCTTGTTCTCCATCGCGCCCATGTTGAAGTCGGACACGCCGACCACCATGAAGCGCTCTAGGTCCAGCGGCAGGCCGAAGCGCGCTTCGTCCCAGACCATGGAGGCGATGAGGCTGTTCATCGCGTGCTCGGTCTTCTCCAGGTCGCCACGGCGCACGTAGACCTGCAGCAGGTGGTCCTTGCCGGCACGGGTGCGCACGCGCTGCTCACGCGCGACGAGGTCGCCGGCGACGACGGCGAACAGGTAGCTGGGCTTGGGGAAGGGGTCGGCCCAGACGGCGAAGTGGCGGCCGTTGTCCAAGCTGCCGCTGCTGGTCAGGTTGCCGTTGGACAGCAGGATGGGGTACTTGGTGGCGTCGGCGCGCAGCGTGACCGTGTAGACGGCCATCACGTCCGGGCGGTCCAGGAAGTAGGTGATGCGGCGAAAGCCCTCGGCCTCGCATTGCGTGAAGAAGCTGCCGCCCGAGGTGTACAGGCCCGACAGAGACGTGTTCTTGTCCGGGCAGATGGTGTTGCGGATCTCGAGCGCGAAGTCCGCGTCCGGCGCGCCCTCGATGATCAGCTCGTGGCCTTCCTGGCGAAACGACACCGAGGCACCGTCGATCAGCACGCGCAGCAGGTTCAGCTCCTCGCCATGCAGGCGCAGCGCGCCATGCGGCACGGCGCGGTTGCGCTCGATCTGCATCTTGCTCGTGACCAGGGTCTTGGCCGGGTCGAGGTCGAAGGTCAGGTCGACCTTGCGGATCCAGAACGCCGGCTGCTGATAGTCCAGGCGTTGGATCGTGGGAGCAGTGCCTTCACGCATGAGGGGCTTCCTTGGGGGTCGGGGAAAAGAGAAGGGGCCGCGCTGGCGGCCCCAGGGATCAAACGCCCTGCTTGAGGGACTCGGTGATGAAGGGGTCGAGATCCCCGTCCAGCACCTTCTGCGTGGCAGACGTTTCGTAGTTCGTGCGCAGGTCCTTGATGCGGCTCTGGTCCAGCACATAACTGCGAATCTGGTGGCCCCAGCCGACGTCGGTCTTGGTGTCTTCCAGCGCCTGCTGCTCGACCATGCGCTTCTTCATCTCGTGGTCGTACAGGCGCGAGCGCAGGCGCTTCCAGGCGACGTCGCGGTTGCCGTGCTGGCTGCGGCCGTCCTGGCACTGCACGACGATGCCGGTTGGGATGTGCGTCAGGCGCACCGCCGAGTCGGTCTTGTTGATGTGCTGGCCACCGGCGCCGCTGGCGCGGAAGGTGTCGGTGCGCACGTCGGCCGGGTTGATGTCGATCTCGATGCTGTCGTCCACCTCGGGGTAGACGAACAGCGACGCGAACGACGTGTGGCGGCCGCCGGAGCTGTCGAACGGGCTCTTGCGCACCAGGCGGTGCACGCCGGTCTCGGTGCGCAGCAAGCCGAAGGCGTACTCGCCCTCGACCTTGATGGTCGCGCTCTTGAGGCCGGCCACGTCACCGGGGGTCTCGTCTTCCAGCGTCGTCTTGAAGCCCTTGCGCTCGCAGTACTTCAGGTACTGGCGCAGCAGCATGCCGGCCCAGTCGCAGGCCTCGGTGCCGCCGGCGCCGGCCTGGATGTCGACGAAGCAATTCAGCGGGTCGGCCGGGTTGTTGAACATGCGGCGGAACTCGAGCTCCTCGATCTTCTCGCGCAGCTTGGCCCCGTCGGCCTCGATGCCCAGCATGCCGGCTTCGTCGCCTTCCTCGCGGCTCATCTCGAACAGCTCGACGTTGTCGGCCAGCGAGCTGGTCAACAGCGTGATCGTCTCGACCACGGCCTCCAGCGTGCGCTTTTCCTTGCCGAGTTCCTGGGCCCGCTTCTGATCGTTCCAGACGTTCGGGTTCTCCAGCGAGGCGTTGACCTCGTTCAGTCGCAGTGCTTTGCGATCGAAGTCAAAGATACCCCCTTAGCGCGTCGGTACGCGCTGTGAGGTCGGCCAACGAGTTGCCAATTTGGTTGATGTGTTCGATGTCCATGACAGTCGTTCTACTTCTGGGAAAAGGCGGATTTTCTCTCAAGAGAGAGACGGGCCGTTCCCGAGGTCTCTTGACCCCCTCGGGGGGCCTGACGCGCCGCGGCAGGTTCGGGGGCATCTGTGCGCCAGAATCAGCTCATGAAGGAAGCACCCCCCGACGACTACTGGCGCCGCACGCGCCACCTGACGGTCTGGCTGCTGCTGGCCTGGGGGCTCGTCGCCTTCGTGCCGGTGTTCTTCGCTCGCGAGCTCAGCGTCGAGGTGTTCGGCTGGCCGCTGGCCTTCTGGCTGGCGTCGCAAGGCGCGCTGCTGGGCTTCTGCGCCATCGTCATCGTCTACGCGTGGCGCATGAGGCGGCTCGACGAGGAGTTCAGCGCGGAGCCTTGAGGGTCCAGCGTCACGAGTTTGACGTTCAGGCCAGAAAGGGCTCAAGCACGGCGGCCAGCGCCTCGGGTTGGTCGTGGTGCAGCATGTGGCCGGCGTCCTGCAGCACGGCACGTGCAAGACCTGGCACCAGCGCCAGGCGGGCCTCGAAGTCCTCGCGTGGGAAGCGGCCGCCCCAGAAGCGCGTCAGCTGGTCGTCGCTGCCTTCGACCCACAGCGTCGGCGCCGTGATCCGCTGCCAGCAGGCCAGCACTTCGGCCTTGCGATAGAGCATGGGGTTGGCGAGCTTGTGGGCGGGGTCGGCGTTGAGCAGGAAGCCCTCAGGCGTCTCACGCGCCCAGTGGCCGGCCAGCCAGGCGGCTTTGTCCTGCCCCAGTCGGGGGTTGTTCTTGCGCAGGCGCTCGGCCACGTCGGCCAGCGTGGCGTAGGGACGCAGCGAGGGAGGGTCCTTCAACTCGTCCAGCCAGCGCGCCAGGCGCTCGGGCGCGGCGGCAGGCGACACGTCGGGCATGCCGAAGCCTTCGAGGTTGACGAGGCGGCGCACACGCGCTTGGCGAACCCCGGCGTAGCTCATCGCCACGTTGCCGCCCATGCTGTGGCCGAGCAGGTCGACGGGCGCGTCGGGGCTTAGCGCGTCGAGCAGGGCGTCGAGGTCGCCGAGGTAGTCGGGGAACCAGTAGCTGTCGCTGCCCGAGGCCGCGCTGAGGCCGAAGCCGCGCCAGTCCAGCGCGATGACCTCGCGGTCCTGCTCGAGCGCGTCGACGACGAACTGGAACGACGCGCCGACGTCCATCCAGCCATGCACCATGACCAGCGGCGGCTCGCCGGCTCGCGGCTGGCCCCAGCGCAGGACGTGGTGCCGCAGGCCGCGCAGGGTCAGGAATTCATCGCAATGCGGGCGACGTGGCGTGTAGATATGGGGCATTTCCGCACTGTAGGACACGGCAGTCAGCCGACAATGGCGCACCATGCCCCCATCCCGCCACGACATCCGCGCCGCCGAGCCGCGCGACTTGCGCACCATCGTCCAGTTGATCAGCGAGCTCGCCGAGTTCGAGAACCTGACGCATCTGCTCGAGGTCACGCCCGACAAACTTGAGGTCCATCTCTTTGGCGATTCGCCGGTGGCCGAGTGCATGGTGGGCGAGGTGGAGGGCGAGGTCGTCGCCTTCGCGCTGTTCTACACAAACTTCTCGACCTTCCTCGCCAAGCCGGGCCTCTACCTGGAAGACCTCTACGTGCGCCCCGCCCACCGCCGCAGCGGGCTGGGCCGCGGGCTGCTCGTGCACCTCGCCCAGATCGCCTGCGAGCGCGGCTACGGCCGCTTCGACTGGACCGTGCTGAACTGGAACGAAGACGCCATCCGCTTCTACGAGAAGCTGGGCGCCGACGTGATGCCCGAATGGCGCATCTGCCGCCTGACCGGCGACGCACTGGAGCGCTACAGCGACGGCGACCGGCCGAGCATGTGGTCGCCGTCCGCCTGGCTGGGGCTGTAGGCCGGCAGCCTGCATGCGGCTCAGGCATGCCCAGTTCTACGGCCACTTCGAGGTGCGTTGCGACGTAGCGGGCTTCAGCCTGGCGCGGCTCCATGCGCTGACCCCCGCCCACCTCGTCGCGCCGCATGAGCATGAGGACGGGCATTTCATCGTCGTGCTGGCAGGCCGCTACCGCAGCAGCGCGCGCGGCGTCGACACGTTGCTGGGCCCCGGCGACGTGCTGTGGAACCCGCCGGGCACGCGCCACGCCGACACCTTCGTCGACCTCGGCGGCCGCTTCGCCGCGCTGAGCCTGGGCGCGCAGCAGGTGGCCGATCTTGCGTTGCTGGACGGCGGTGCGCGGCGTCTTGATGCCGGCGCGCAGCGGTTTGCGCAAAGCCTGGCGCTGCAGCCTGCGGCCTTCGACCTGGGCGGCCTGCTGGAGATCGAAGGCCGCTGCCGCCAGCTCTGCGCCTTGAGCCGGACCCGGCCGCTGCGCGAGGAGCGCGCGGTGCGCCAGGCCCGCGAGCCCGCCTGGCTGCGGCGTTGCATGGAGCAACTGGTGGACGACTGCGAGCGACCCTTGCGCCTGGCCGACCTGGCCAGCGCGGCGGGCGTGCATCAGGTGTCGCTGTCGCGCGCCTTCCGGCGCCATTACGGGCTGTCGCCGGGCCAGTTGCAGCGGCGCGCGCTGCTGAACCGCGCCGCCCGCCTGCTGCGCGATGGGCGCGCGATTGCCGATGTCGCGGCCCAGCTCGGCTTTGCCGATCAGAGCCATTTCACACGGCTGTTCCGCGCCGAATACGGCTGCGCACCTGCGGCCTGGCTGCGTGGGTTCAAAACGTTCTAGACGCCGGCCACCGCGCTGGCGAGCATGTGGCCCCATGAGATTCCTGCGCGTTCTGACCCTACTTGTCGCGCTTCCCGCGCTTGCCGCCATTCCGGCCGTTCCCGCCCCACAGCCCGATGACCTCGCGGCGTTGGAGGCACTGCCCGGCGCTACCAGCGTGCTGCTGCAGCGCGACGGCCGCGTGCTGGTGGAGCTTTACGCGCGCGGCGCCGCTGCAAGCACGTTGCATGACACGCGCTCGGTCGGCAAGTCTGTCACCGCGCTGCTGGTGGCTGCCGCGGTGCAGGACGGCCTGCTGACGCGCGACACGCCGGTGTTCGTTGCGTTCGCGGCCGAACGGCCCATCTCCCACGATGGCCCGGCCAAGCAGGCCATCACGGTGGAAGACCTGCTGACCATGTCGTCAGCGCTCGACTGCGACGACAACCTCGATGCCAGCCCCGGCAACGAGGAGAACATGTACCCGCAGCCACGCTGGCTTCGCTGGGCGCTGGACCTGCCGACGCGGGACGTGCCGCGCGAAGCGCCTTGGGCCTACTGCACCGCCGGTGCCGTGTTGCTGGGTCAGTTGCTGCAGCGCCGCGTGCCCGGCGGGCTGGAGGCTTACGCGCAACGCCGCCTGTTCGAGCCCCTCGGCATCGGCCCCTGGCAGTGGCACCACTCGCCCACCGGCGAAACCATGAGCGGCGGCGGCCTGCGCCTGCGAACCCGCGATTGGGCGGCGCTGATGCAGATGCTTCAGCAGCGTGGCCGGCCCGTGCTCGCACCGGCGCAGGTCGACAGCCTGCTGCGCGTGCGCCGCACGACACCCTTCGGCATGGACTACGGCGAGCTGTTCTGGCGACGCGATTTCGAGCTGCACTGCGGGCGTTTCAGCGGCTGGATGATGGCCGGCAACGGCGGCAACCTCATGGTCATGCTGCCGTCGCTGGGCGCGGTGGTGGCGCTGACGCGCACCCACTACAACCAGCGCGGCATGCATCAGCAGAGCTGGGCCTTCACGACGGCACTGCTGGAGCGCCACGCCTGCCCCAGCGTGCCGAAAGCGGTCCCCCCGGGGTAGCACTGACTTCGCGGCCGGGCCCGCTGGCTAGCATTCGCCCCCTTTGTCCCAACCCGGGGTGGCCCATGCAAGACCGTTACGAGCAACTGCACGCCGCCTTCCACTGGCAGGTGCCGAGCGACTTCAACATCGCCGAGGCCTGCTGTGGCCGCTGGGCGCGGGACACGCCCAAGGCCACGGCCATCTACTTCGACAGCGAGAGCGGCTGCCGCGCGCAGTACAGCTATGCGCAGCTGCAGCGCGCGGCCAACCGCCTGTCCAACGCACTGCTGAACCAGGGCGTGCGGCGCGGCCACCGCGTGGCCATCCAATTACCGCAGCGCTTCGAGACGGCCGTGGCCCACATCGCCATCCAGCAGATCGGTGCGGTGGCGATGCCGCTGTCCATGCTCTTCGGCGCCGAGGCGCTGGAGTACCGCCTGCAAGACAGCGGCGCGGTGCTGGCCATCGCGGCCTGCGAGGCGCTGCCAGCGCTGCGCGAGGTCAAGGCGCGTTGCCCGACGCTGCGGCGCATCCTGGTCGTCGGCGAATGCACAGCGGAGTGCGATGAACTGCCGTGGATGCAAGCCCTGCAGGCCGAGGAGGCGCGCTTCAAGCCGGTGGCCACCCAGGCGGGCGATGCGGCCATCCTGATCTACACCAGCGGAACCACCGGCAACCCCAAGGGCGCGCTGATCCCGCAGCGGGCGCTGATCGGCAACCTGACGGGCTTCATCGCGAGCCAGAACTGGCTAGGCTTCGATCCGTTCGATGCCCGGCAGCCCAGCGATGCCGTTTTCTGGAGCCCTGCCGACTGGGCATGGACTGGGGGCTTGATGGACGCCTTGCTGCCCACGCTCTACTTCGGCCGGCCCATCGTGGCCTGGGAGGGGCGCTTTTCGGCCGCCAAGGCCTTCGAGCTGATGGCGGCGTATGGCGTCACGCACGCCTTCCTGTTCCCGACGGCGCTCAAGGCCATGATGAAGGCCGAGCCTCGGCCGCAGCGCCACAAGCTCAAGCTGCGCGCGTTGATGAGCGCTGGCGAAGCGGTGGGTGATGCGGTGTTCAGCTGGTGCCGCGACGCTTTAGGCGTGCCGGTCAACGAGATGTTCGGCCAGACGGAGATGAACTACGTCGTCGGCAACTGCCAGGCGCTGTGGCCGGCCAAGCCCGGCAGCATGGGCCGCGCCTACCCGGGCCACCGTGTGGCCGTCATCGACGACGACGGCCGCGAGTGCGCACACGGCGAGAGCGGCGAGGTGGCCGTGCACGCGCGCGACCGCCACGGCGTGCCCGACCCGGTCTTCTTCCTCGGCTACTGGAACAACCTGGCCGCGACGCAGGCCAAGTTCACCGGCGCCACCGACGACAGTTGGTGCCGCACTGGCGACCTGGCGCGCAGCGACACGGACGGGACGCTCTGGTACGAGTGCCGTGCGGACGACGTCTTCAAGAGTGCCGGCTACCGTATCGGCCCTGGAGAAATCGAGAACTGCCTGCTCAAGCACCCGGCCGTGGCGAACGCGGCCGTCGTGCCAAAACCCGATGCCGAGCGCGGCGCGCTGGTCAAGGCCTATGTCGTGCTGGCCGATGGGCACAAGGGTGACGAGGCGCTCGTCAAGACGCTGCAGGCCCATGTCAAGGCGCGGTTGGCGCCCTACGAGTACCCTAAGGAGATCGAGTTCATCGACGCCCTGCCGATGACGACGACCGGCAAGGTGCAGCGCCGCGTGCTGCGGCTGCTTGAAGCGCAGCGTGCGTCGGCATCGCCGTTGAACGCGGGCTGAAGGGCTGTCGAAAACGGTCGCCGTCGTTAACTTCAGGACTCCACCATGACCCTCAACATCGTCGACCGCCCCGCCGTCACCGTCGTCGGCCTGCAGATCCGCACCCTGCCGAGGTCGCCGCAGATTCCGGCGCTGTGGCCCCGCTTCGTCGCGCGCATCGGCGAGATCGCGCACCCGGCCGAGGCTCAGGTTAGTTATGGCGTTATGCAGTCGGTGGACGGTGCGCTCGAGTACATGGCCGGCATCGCCGTCACGTCGGCCGCCGCCGTGCCGCCCGGCATGACGGTGCAGCAGCTGCCGGCCGGGGCTTACGCCTGCTTCAGCTACCCGCTGTCCGGGCTGGGCGCGGGCTTCAGCGAGATCTATGAGCGGCTGCTGCCCGAGTCCGGCTACGTGCAGCGCCCGGGCCCGTCTTTCGAGCGCTACGGCCCGGACTTCTGCCCGGATGAACCGGCCTCGCTGGTCGAGATCTGGCTGCCAGTGGCGCCGAAGGCCTGACGCGGGGTTGCGCGGCTGGGGCATTGAACCTGCCGCCCAGATGTTCGGTTATGTCGCTCGTGCCTGTTCGAGACGCGTACCGCTCATCTGCATTTGTAGGGCTTGCCCATCATCCTGGCGGCGCGCGGCGCCACGTTGCCGTTGAAGGGGTCCGTGTCGGAGATGCGCGAGCGGAAGAGCTCGACGCAGGTGTTGCCGCGCCGCATGACGGTGCGGTGCTCGCCCAGCGCGCCCACGGCCTGGACGTTGTTCTCGCTCGTGTGCTCCTCCACCCACGCGCCCGCGCCGCCGGTGGCGTCCGCGATGCGGTCCTCCAGCGTCAGCTTGGGCGTGTTGCTGCGCGGGTCGCTCAGCGCCGGGTTGCGCGCCGTGGCGGACGACGCGCCGTAGCCGGGCGGCAGCGTCAGGCGCAGCGTGGTGCGGGGCGGCTCGGTGGGCGGCGCGGCGGGGGTGGCTGGCGTGAGGGGCGCGGTGATGGCCGCGTCGGTCGGGGCGGTGGCGTCGATGCTGAAAGGCAGCGGCGTGATGACAGGCGCTGCGGCCGGGTTGGCGGAAAGCCGCATGGGCTCATCGGCAGGTGGCGGCGGCGGCCTCAGCTTGGGCAGGATCAACCTGACCGTGGTGGCGCGCCGCACCGGCTCGTCATCGAGCCCGCGTGGCCGGTGCAGCCACAGCGCCGCCAGCAGCGCGGCATGCAGCGCCACGACGAGGATGCGCGCGGCCCAGCGGTGGTTCACCGGCTCTGCAGCTTCACGCCGAGCTTGGTGCCGGCCGGTGGCAGCAGGCGGGCCGCATCGGGCCAGTTCTCCTGGCCGGTCAGCACGGCGCAGGGGCGGCTCTTTTCCCCCTTCTTCGCGCCGAACTCGCGCTCGCCTGCGGCCTGCGGCAGGGGCAGGCCGAGCAGCTTGCCGTTCTCCTGCCACTCCAGTTCCCAGGTCGGCGTGGGGCTGCAGATGAGCACGCCCTCGACACGCGGGAACAGCCAGCGCAGGTACCAGGGCAGCAGCTCTTCACGCAGCGTGTGGGCCACGCGCATGATCTGGCGCACCTTGGCCATGTCGAGCTGCTCGGGTGGCGTGGTCAGCTCCAGGCTGCCCTGCACGGCCATCTGGCCCTTGGGCACGTTGGTGGCCAGGTCGGCCGTCTTGGCCTCGGCCTCCGGCAGCACGGGCAGGTCGAAGCGGCCTTCGGCATCGAGCTTGAGCGGGTAGTCGGTGTCGTCGCTGCGCACGACCATGCGCACCTCCGACAAGGGCCGTTTGGTCTTCTCGGCATTGACCTTGAAGTCCATGCGGAACAGGCCCTCGCCGTGCTGGCGCAGCTTGCTGAGCAGGCTGTTGATCTGGCCATAGGGCAGCACGCCGCCGTCGCGCTTGAGTTCGGTCCTGACGGTGGGCAGGACTTCGGTCTGGGCGTGGACGGCCGTGCTGGCCAGGACGAGGCTGAGGAGGAGGGGTTTGTTCACGGGGGTTCAGGTGTCTTCGGGCGGCTCGGGGCCGGGCTCCCAGGCGAGCAGGTCGCCGGGCTGGCATTGCAGGACTTCGCAGATGCGCGACAGCGTGTCGAAGCGCACGCCGCGCACCTTGCCGCTCTTCAGCAGCGACAGGTTCGCCTCGGTGATGCCCACGCGCTCGGCCAGCTCACGCGAACGCATCTTGCGGCGCGCGAGCATGACGTCGAGGGTGACGACGATGGGCATGTCAGCGGCGCTCGGTCGAGGGGCAGTAGGGACTTTGCGGGCCGAGCGCCGGGCTGCCATGGGCCAGAGGCCCATGGCCTGTCGTAGGCACAAGCAGTCCGCAGGGACT
>NZ_JBDSQX010000086.1:0-2780 GCF_039929605.1 Roseateles sp. | reverse complement strand
GGCGCCGGCATCGTCATTTGCACTGGCACCGAGGCCAACCTGGGCGACGGCCTTGCCGATCTGCCTCGCTGGCTGCAGAACAACGTGCCGTTGACAGTGGGCTCGGACAGCCAGGTGACGCGCGGCTGGGTGGAGGAGCTGCGCTGGCTGGAGTACGGCCAGCGCCTGCTGCACCGCCAGCGCAATATCGCGTCGGCGCCGGGCAGCCAGCCGTCCAGCGCGGCGCGGCTGTTTGACACGGCCGTGGCCGGCGGCGCCCGCGCGGCCGGCTTCACCGCCTGGGGCCTGACGCCCGGCGCGCGCGCCGACGCGCTGGTGCTTAACCGCGAGGCCGACGGGCTGCGCGGCCTGCCCGACGACGCGCTGCTGGATGCTGTCGTCTTCGGCAGCAACGGCTCGCCCTGGCAATCCGTCTGGGTGGCCGGCCGGGCACGGCCCTGGCAGGCGCCGCAGCGCGTGGGCGACGCCTTCGAGGCGACCATGCACGAGCTGTGGTCAGTCGGCCCTACCCCGGGTGGCTCAGACTTGGCGGGCCGCTGACAAAGGACTAGTCTGGGCGCCAAGACCTCTAAAAATCACGCCGCTGTGATCACTCCTGGTCGGTAGGCTGTGGCTGCGAGGGACGACGGTGCCGCCCGTTGCGGCTTGCGTGCGTGCGTGACGAGGAGCGGCGATGAAATTGAGCGACTACACGATCAAGGCGCGGCTGCTGGCCCTGGCCGCCATCGCGGTGCTGGCGATGTTGGGGGTCGGCCTGCAGGGGCTGCGCAGCCTGTCCCAGAACCAGGCTGAATTTGCTCACTATGTCGAGAACGACGTTGAAGCCCTGACTCATCTCGCCGGTGTGCGGGCGGGCGTCGGCAATCTGCGTCGCTACGAGAAAGACATGCTGATCAACCTGGCCGACGCCAAGGCTGCGGAGCGCTATCGCAAGGAATGGAGTGACACCTTCGACAAGACCGCCGACAGCCTCGGCCGCATGGGCAAGCTGGACATGCCGGCGGACCTGCGGCGCATGCCCGAGGATCTGCTGAAGGCGCTGCAGGACTACCGCAGCGGCTTCAGTGGCATCGCCGACCGCGTGGCCAAGGGTGAGTTCACTGACACGGCTGCGGCCAATCACGCGATGGAGCCCGTCAAGGGCCCGGTGCGCGCGGTGGACAAAGCCCTCAACGAGATGACGGCCACCGTCGACAAGCACTCGGCCGCGCGCGTGGCGCAGTTGGCCGAAAGGGAGGCAGTCATCCGCCGCAACCTCGTCATCGTCATCGTCATCGCGGTGCTGCTGCTGGTGGGCTACACGGCCGTCAACATCCGCTCCATCCTGGCGCCGCTGGCCTACGCGGTGAAAGCGGCCGAGCGCATCGCCGGCCAGGATCTCAGCCAGCCCGTGCGCGTGGAAGGGCGAGACGAGACCGCAGCGCTGCTGCGCGGCGTGCAGGGGATGCAGGACTCGCTCGCCCAGGTCGTCAACGGCGTGCGCCAGAGCACCGACAGCATCGCCACGGCGTCGCGAGAGGTGGCCGTCGGCAGCCAGGACCTGAGCAACCGCACCGAGCAGGCCGCCTCCAACCTGCAGGAGACGGCCTCGGCCATGGAGGAGCTGACGGCCAGCGTCACGCACAACGCCGAGTCGGCGCGCAAGGCCAACCAGCTGGCGCAGGACGCGGCTGACGTGGCTCGCCGTGGCGGCGCGGTGGTGGATGAAGTGGTGCAGACCATGGGCCGCATCAGCGCCTCGTCGGCCAAGATCGGCGACATCATTTCCGTCATCGACGGCATCGCCTTCCAGACCAATATCCTCGCGCTGAATGCGGCGGTGGAGGCGGCGCGTGCGGGCGAGCAGGGCCGTGGCTTCGCCGTCGTGGCGGCCGAGGTGCGCACGCTGGCGGGCCGCTCTGCCGATGCGGCCAAGGAGATCAAGACGCTGATCGTGCGCAGCGGCGAAAGCGTCGACAGCGGCGCCACGCTGGTGGCCCAGGCCGGCGACACGATGAAGGAAATCATCGAGTCGATTGCGCGCGTCAGCGCCATCGTCTCCGAGATCAGCCACGCCACCGGCGAGCAGAGCACCGGCATCGGCCAGATCGGCCAGGCCATCGCCGGCCTGGATCAGATGACACAGCAGAACGCCGCGCTCGTGGAGGAGTCCGCCGCCGCTGCCGTCAGCCTGCAGCAGCAGGCCGACGAGCTGTCGCGATCGGTGGCGGTGTTCAGGCTGGGCTGATCAAAGAACGGCGCCCGCTGTAACGACGGTTTGCACGTGCCGACCGAACACCACACTAGACTCAACGGATGCCCGACTACTTCAACACCTACGTCGACGAGGAGCACCTCCTCACCCATGAAGGGGCAGATTTTGACGAGGTGTTGCTGGCCGACCGGTCTGGCGCCACTGGTGCGCAAGTCTGGTGCTGGACGCGGCGCGACGACGATCGCTCCAAGGCCAGTTGGCTGCGCCTGATCGTGGCCGTCGACGACAAGGATTCACCCGCGACGGTCGAGCGCGTTCGCGATGCGCTGAAGCCGCGGCCCGTGGCGAACCCCCATCGCCCGCCCTGGATGCATTGATCCTTGCGCGCACTTCGGTGCTCGTCACGAACTGCGCCAGGATGGCGCCCGGGATGGACAGCATCACTGTGGCGAAGGCTGCGGGAACGACGGTTGCCGGTGCAGTGGGCGGCAATGGGGCCGCACTTGCGATCCACCTACCGTTGGAGAGTCACCATGAGCAGCAAATTCAACCCCTTGTCGACTGGCGTCGCCGTTGCGACCGCCAG
>NZ_JBDSQX010000085.1:0-28475 GCF_039929605.1 Roseateles sp. | reverse complement strand
AAGGGCATGGGCGCGCGCTTGACCTTGTTGAACACCAGCTTCATCACCAGCGGCGGCATGGCCGAGCCTTCGGCAAAGTGCATGAAGTAGCGGTAGTTCAGCAGGTCCTGCTCGGCCGTGGGCTTGA
This sequence comes from Roseateles sp., assembly GCF_039929605.1. GTDB lineage: Bacteria > Pseudomonadota > Gammaproteobacteria > Burkholderiales > Burkholderiaceae_C > Pelomonas. Next base: position 28,348 of record NZ_JBDSQX010000085.1, on the reverse strand, counting down.
GGCGGCCACCGCCGTAGCGCTCCACCAGGTACTCCAGGATGGCGCCGCTCTCGGCCACCGTCAGCGCGCCGTCGGTGATGACCGGGCTCTTGCCTAACGGGTGAATCTTGCGCAGCTCCGGCGGCGCCAGCGAGGTCTTGGCGTCGCGCTGGTAGTGCTTGATCTCGTAGGGCAGGCCCAGCTCTTCGAGCAGCCACAGCACGCGCTGCGAACGAGAGTTGTTGAGGTGGTGGACGGTGATCATCGGCAGAGTGTAGGGAGGCGCACGGGCCGCGCCGCAGCAATCTCAGCCGAAGTGACGGACGGCGCCGGGCCGCCCCAAGCCGGCCGGCAGGCGATGTGCTTGCGGCTCAACGCCGCAAGCATCGCCGTCCCCTCGGGGGCTGAGGCCGGACACGATGAGTCCTGCGGACTCGTCGTGCCTGCCGAAGAGCAGCCGCTCTGTCGGCTGAGCGGTCTGCAAGACCGGCCAGGGCTGCCCGCGTTCAGCGGTGCAGGCGTGGACGAGGGGCAGCTCATTCAGGCGCCAGCAGCCGCCCAAACACCAGCTTCACCACCAGCAAGCCCACGCCAGCTGCCGCCACCAGCACCGCATGCAGGCCCCAGAACTGCGAGCCTGGCAGCGTCTCCAGCAGGCCGGCCAGCCAGCCGACAAAGCTGTTGCCGAAGAACAGGTGCAGGTAGTAGACGCCGATCATCACGCCCTGCAGGCCGCGCGGCGCGGCGCGCGAGTACAGCGCCAGGCCCACGGGCATGATGTTGGCGAAGCCGATGTCGTTGACCAGCGTGTACGCAAACGTCCAGAGGATGCTTATCTTGCCGCCGCCGGCCTCGATGGCGAAGGCCGGGATCAGCAGCAGCAGCGGCGCGCCGGCGGCCACGAAGGAGCCAAAGGCGATCTTGGTGATCTCGTCGGGCTCCGTGCGCCGCGTGGCCCACCAGCGCCAGAAGGCCAGCGAGGCCAGCATCGTCGCCGTGCTGACCAGGGCATCGACGGCCTGCAGCCAGGTCACCGGCACCTCGAAGCTACCGATGAACATGTCCATGTGCTGCTGCGACCACAGCGGGTAGGCATTGTTGAACTGCTGGTTGCCGACGATGGACAGCATCAGCAGCGGCAGGATGGCCACCAGCAGCAGCACCTGCATCAGCCCGCGCCGCCCCAACGGGGGGCGGGCCTCGGCCTTGGCCGCGCCACGGGCCGGCTCGGGCGGCAGCCAGCGCCTACCGGCCAGGTAGACGAACAGGCCGATCAGCATGCCCACGCCGGCCGCGCCAAAGCCCCAGTGCCAGCCGACCTTTTCGCCCAGCGTGCCGCAGACCAGCGGGGCCGCGATGACGGCGACCTGCACGGCCAGCATGAAGATCTGGAAGGCACTGGCGCGGCGCTTGTCGCCCGGCGCGTAGAGGTCACCCACCTGCGCCGCGATGTTGCCCTTGAAGCAGCCCACGCCCAGCAGCAGGCAGGCCAGGGCGGGCAGCAGCGCGGTCTCGAGGGCCATCAGGAAGTGGCCGGTGGCCATCAGCAGCGCGCCGATGACGACGGTGCGGGTGCGGCCCAGCACGCGGTCGGCCAGCAGGCCGCCGAAGATGGGTGTCAGGTAGACGAGGCCGGCATACAGGCCGAAGACGATGGACGCCAGCTGCTGCGGCGAGCGCGGCCCGGTGAGGTTCTCTATTGCCGAGCGCAGCGCGTCCATGCCGACAACATGGCCGATGTTCTGCGGCAGGAAGAGGTAGTTGCTGAGGTAGAGCACCAGCAGCACCTGCATGCCGTAGTAGCTGAAGCGCTCCCACAGTTCGCAGAAGGACAGCCAGCCGAGGCCGCTGGGGTGGCCGAAGAAGGCGTGGTCATGGCGGGCACGCGCGTCGCTCGTGGCGTCGGCGCTCGCGGTCAGGTTGGCGGAGGTCAAGTCAGGGTTTCCGAAATTTGGCAGAAGCCGCGACTGTCCGTGCGCGGCTGCCGCCTGGCAATGCGCAGTCGCCCGGGCATGACGAAGGTTATGCGGGAGGCCGCTGTTCGGCGGGCGCGCGGGCCACGTCCTCGTCGTGGTGCCAGCGCGGCAGCCGTGCGCCGCAGTCGCGGCAGAAGCGCGCGCTCGGCAGATGCCCCTCGCTCAGGCACTCGTGGCAGGTGCGGGTGGTGGGCGCGCGGCCTATCCGCTGCGCGGTGAACTCCGCGCTGACGATGCCGGTGGGCACGGCCAGCGTGCCCCAGCCCAACAGCATCATGGCCGACGCGATCACGCGGCCCAGGTCGGTGTGCGGCGTGATGTCGCCAAAGCCCACCGTCGTCATCGTCGTGATGGCCCAGTACACGCCCACCGGAATGCTGGTGTAGCCGTGGGCCGGCCCTTCGACGACATACATCAGCGTGCCCATGATCATCACCACCATCATCACGAACACCATGAAGACGAGGATCTTGCGTCGCGAGGCCGCCAACGCCCGGCCCAGCTGGCCGAACTCGGCCACATAGGCGCCCAGCTTGAGGATGCGGAACAGCCGCAGCAGGCGCAGCACCCGCACATCGATCAGCGCGTGCAGGCCGGGCACCAAGATCGCGAGATAGGTGGGCAGGATGGCCAGCAGGTCGATGACGCCGAACACGCTGCGGGCGTAGCGCAGCGGGCGGCGCACGCAGGCCAGCCGTGCCAGGTATTCGGCCGTGAAGAGCAGCGTGAAGGTCCACTCCAGCGCCCTCAGCAAGCCGCTGTAGTGCTCGTGCACGCTGGCCATGCTGTCGAGCACCACCACGGTGACGCTGGCCACGATCAGCGCCACCAGCGCCAGGTCGAAGGCACGGCCGGCGCGCGTGTCCGCCTCGAAGATGATGGTGTACATCCGCAGCCGCCAACCCGCCGGGGCTCCTCCGTGAAGGGGCGTGGCGGCGGTCTGTTCGGGTGGCGTGTCCTGCATGGCGCGATGCTATTTCAACGCCGGCGCCGCTCTCGCCACAATCCGCGCATGACCGCTCCCGCCCGCATCCTCGTCACCGGTGGCAGCGGCTATATCGCCGGCGTGCTGATCCGCCAGCTGCTGGCCGCCGGCTGGCAGGTCAACACCACCGTGCGCGACCTGAGGCGCGAGCCGGCGCTGCGCCAGTCGCTGGGCGCGGATCAAGGCGATGCCCGCGAGCGGCTGCGCTGCTTTGCCGCCGACCTGATGCTGGATGCCGGCTGGGCCGAGGCGGCGGCCGGCAGCAGCCACATGGCCCACCTCGCGTCGCCGCTGCCGGTGGGGGTGCCGCGCGATGCGAACGAGCTGATCGTGCCGGCCCGCGACGGCGCGCTGCGGGCGCTGAAGGCGGCGCGTGACGCAGGTGTGCAGCGCGTCGTCATGACCTCCTCCGTCGCCGCCATCTCCTACGGCCACGGCCCCGGCGAGCACCGCTTCACCGAGCGCGACTGGACGCGGTTGGAGACGCCCGGCATCCCGCCCTACGTGCAGTCCAAGACAGTGGCCGAACGCGCCGCGCGCGACTGGGTGGCGCGCGAAGGGGGCGGGCTGGCGTTCTGTACGGTGAATCCCTCCGTCGTGCTCGGCCCGGTGGCCAGCGCCGACTACTCGGCCAGCGTCGTCCTCGTGCGGAGCCTGCTGCAAGGGCGCGTGCCCGCCCTGCCCCGCATCGGCTTCGGCGTCGTCGACGTGCGCGACGTGGCCGAGCTGCACTGGTGCGCTTTGACGTCGCCACAAAGCATGGCCGGCGAGCGCTTCATTGCGTGTGGCGGCTTCCTGTGGCTGCGCGAGATCGCGGCGGTGCTGCGTGAGGAATTGGGCGAGCAGGCCAGCAAGGTGCCGACGCGGCAACTGCCCGACTGGGCGGTGCGGCTGCTGGCCAAGGTCAGCCCGACGGTGCGCGCTGCAGCGAGCGAGCTGGGCACGGTACGGCACCAGGATTCAAGCCATGCGCGAGAGGTGCTGGGCTGGGTGCCGAGGCCGCCGCGCGAGGCGATCGTGGCGACGGCGCGAGACTTGCTGGCGTTGGGCGTCGTGCAGCGCTGAGCGCGGGCTATTCAGCGCGAAAGCAGTGGGTGGAACGCCCGCTGGATGAACGCACCCAACAGCGCCGATAGCACGCTGGGCAGCAGCAGCACCCCCGCTACGACGGCGGTGTTGCCGCCGTACTCGGACATGGGCTCACCAGTGAGTAGCGTGTACAGCGCCAGCCAGGGCAGGAACACGCCCAGGCCGCAGACAGCCGGTACCGACCAGAGCGACTCCCTGCGGATTCGGCGTAGCAGGCACAGACCGGGCAGAACGAAGAAGAACAAGGTCAGGTAGGCGGGCAGCACGAGCATCAAAAAACTCGAGAGCCAGTTGCCACGCCCTTCGACGATGCCTACGACGACGGCCAATGCTGCACTGATCGTCAGAGGAGCAAGGCCCACCAACATGGTCAGGCGCCGCTCGGCGACCGTCCATTCAGTGCCGTTCATTCGCGCGCTTCATCGGCACAGTCGAGGCCTACCGCCGCGCGCGCGTCTGCCACAACGGCTTCTTCCCCTTCAAATGCCGCTCGATCCCGTCGTTCAACCGCCCACGCAGGTCGACGACCGCCTCCAGATGCCCGAACACTTCGGGGAAGCGCAGGTCCAGCCACAGCCACAGCGTGCATTGGCGCAGCGCCTGCTCCATGCGGTCCAGGCGGCTGTGTTCGTCTACGTCGTCCAGGAACCAGGGCGTGCCGGCCTTTCCGGTGCGGGCGTGGCTGGCGGCCCAGTTCTGGAATTGCTCGACGACCTGCGGCAGCCGGTCGTCCACCGGCGCCTGCGCGTAGCGGAAGCGCTCCTGCAGCGGCAGCGACCCGGCGTTGCGGTCCAGCATCTCGGCCAGGCCCAGCATCTGCTCCAGCTCGGCCACTTCGAAGTGAGCGTCGTCCAGGCGCAGCTGCTGCATGAAGACGGTCAGCACCTGGTGCAGGCTGCTCACGCCCAGGCGCCGGGAGATGGTGTCCACATGGCGCCAGTTGGGCGCCACCGGGCACTTGAAGTCGCGCGGCGCGCGCGGCTCCTTGGGCAGCAGGTCGCGCAGCGTCTTCATCGCGTCGGCCTCGGCCTCCTTCAGCACGCTGACGAAGCCCTCGTCGTGCATGCCGTAGCGGCCCGCGCGCCCGGCGATCTGGTGCACCTCGCCGACGCTCAGCTCGCGGTCTTCGACGCCGTCGAACTTGGTCAGCGTGGAGAACAGCACGCGGCGGATGGGCAGGTTCAAGCCCATGCCGATGGCGTCCGTCGCCACCAGCACCTGGCTCGCGCCCACCGCAAAGCGCTCGGCCTCGCGGCGGCGCACCTCGGGCGGCAGCGCGCCGTAGATGACGCTGACGACGTGGCCGTTCTGCGCGATCTGGTCGCGCAGCATCAGCACGTCGCGGCGGCTGAAGGCCACCACGGCGTCGCCCGAATGCAGCTGCGTCATCGGCACCGGCGCGGGCATCAGCTGCACCTGCTGCTTGCGCTCAAAGACGCGGCGCTCGGGCTTCTCGCCGCACAGCAGCAGCAGCCGCTCGATGGCGGGCGCCGCGTAGGCCGAGGCAATGATGATGAGCTCACGCGCCGGCACGCCGACGATGGCTTGCGTCCAGGCCCAGCCGCGTGAGTCGTCGAAGATCATCTGCGCTTCGTCGATGACGGCCACGTCGATGGTGTCGCGCGTGTTGACCATCTCGATGGTGCTGCTCACCACGCGCGAGTTGTTGGCCGGCACGTTCTCTTCGCCGGTCAGCAGCGAGCAGGGCACGCCCCGGCCCACGAGGCGGTCGCGCCCCTCCAGTGCCAGCAGCCGCAGCGGCGCGAGGTAGGCGCCGTCCAGCGCCTGCGCCAGCCGCTCGAAGGCGGAGTACGTCTTGCCGCTGTTGGGCGGGCCGAGGTAGAGCGTGACCTTGCGGCCCAGCTTGCGCGCCGCGTCGAAGCTGTCCGGGTAACCCTGGAAGGCCAGTTCACGGCCCAGGCTGGCCAGCGTGTCCTGCTCCTCGACCGTCTGCTCCCAGCGGTCCTGGGCGCGGTTCAGCGCGGCCTTCAGGTCGGCAAAGGGCATGGGCACGCCGCACTCGGCCTGCAGGCGCGGCAGCAGCGACGCCAGCTGGCTGGCGTGGCCCATGGCCTCGCTGCGGTCGATGAGGTGGTTCAGGTGAAGGGTCAGCTCCGCCGTGTACGAGTACTCAGGCGCCGGGCCGAGGTTGTGCCGCAGCGCGGTCGCATCGCCATCGCGGAAGAACGCCCACACCGGGCCTTCCGGCACCGGCACGCGGTGCGACAGGTCGATGCGCCAGCCCTCGTGCGCCAGCGTGATCGGGTGCACGCACAACCGCGTGAACACCAGGCCCTCGCGGCGCAGCCCCAGGCTTTCGAGCTGCTGAACGCGCTGCTGCAACTGCGGGCGCAGCGTGTTGGTCTGCGGCGTGGCTTCCAGCTGCGCCACCGCCACGGCGATGTGCGCCGGCAGGATCCAGCGGCTCGGCCGCCCGCCACCCGCAGCGCGCGAGATCTGGATGCAACCCATGCGGTCCAGCAAGTCGTCGCTGCCGTCGTCCAGGTCGTCGGGCGTCAGCACCTGAGGCAGCGCATGCGCCGCCTGGCGGATGCGTGCCCAGTCTTCTGGCGCCAGCCCGGCGGGGAAGCGCGCGGCGTGGCTGGGTTGCGGGAGGGGGAAGGCCGGCGCAGGCGGCTTTGCCGGCTTGATGGCCGGAGATGAGGGGACTTCTGGATTCACGGCCGGAAGTGGAACACAGCTCCCATGGTGCCTGCCTACACTCGCGGCATGCACCTCAGCATCGCCCAGGCCCGTGACGCGCTTGCCGCACTCTGCCGCCGCCATCACATCGCGCGGCTGGAGGTTTTCGGCTCGGCGGCGCGCGGCGATGATTTCAAGCCGCAGAGCGACGCCGACCTGCTAGTGGCCTTCGAGCCCGGGTTTCGCGTAGGCCTGGATGAGTGGGATGCGGCGAGGCGCGACTTCGAGGCCCTGCTCGGCCGTCATGTCGACCTCGTGGAAGCGGGCGCGGTGCGCAATCCTTTTGTGCTGCGCCAGATCGACCGAGAGCGCGAGTTGCTTTATGCGGCGTGATCCACGCGCCTTCCTGTGGGATGCCTTGAGCGCGGCCGAGGCGATCCAGTCGTTCGTCCATGGCCAGGATGCCGAGCACTACGCGGCCGATGAGCTGCTGCACTCCGCCGTCGAGCGCGAGTTCGAGATCATCGGTGAGGCTCTGGGCCAGTTGGCCAAGCTGGACGAGGGGCTGGCGGCGCAGGTTCCCCGCCTCGCGCAGATCGTCGCCTTCCGCAACGTGTTGATCCATGGCTATGCAGTCGTCAACCATGACGACCGTCTGGAATGTGGTGCAGGACGCCCTTCCTGAACTGATCGCTACGCTGAGGCGATTACTTGAGGACTTGGGCAGCGCGTGAACTCGCTTGCAACGCTAGTGGTGATGTTGGGGTTCGCTGACATACCCATTGACCTACGAACCTGGTCGCTGCGTTAGTACCGAGTCAAAACGTGGAAGATGCAGCCATGAGTCTCTTGCCAAATCCCAGCGACGCGCCTGAAATGGAGGGCGGCGATAGCCTACCGTCGCTTGATCAGCAGGATGATCCAGGGCAGCGCGCTAAACGCCTCGAGTGGATGGAGAAGCAGGCGGCCGACAACATCAAAGCAAGGTTTGCAACCGCTGAAATTGTCTCCAAAGAAGCCCAAGTTACGCTGACGGTTCTGCTTGCAGGGGTCGCGGGAGCAGGCGCTTCCGCTGCGCCTCTTTTCTCGCAGTTGAGCAATGGAGAGCAAGTGACGCCGCTGCCGTTGGCATTTGCCGCTGCATGCATCTACCTAACCTGGCTTGCCGTTTGGCTAGTAGCCGTGGGAATGCGATTTGCGAGCTTCCCCGCAGCGTTTCAAGATCCCAAGAACCTACTTTGCGATGAGGCAGAGCAGCGCCCCTGGAACAAACTTCGGGAAGAGGAGTTGCGGGCTGTCCAAATCCGAATCCAAGACGCTGCAAAGATAAACCGCGAACGCAGCAGTCGACTCAATCACATTCGTCTTGCCGCATGTCTGACGCCTGCGTTTACCGTGGCAGCTTTTGTTGTGGTGCTGCAGGTTTTGCCGCCACCGGTGAAACAGCGCCCTAGTACCCTCGCAATAGATTGCACAGTGGCTCTGCCTTCCGTCGCATCGAGTGCTTCAATGAGGCTCAGCTGCGTCAGCAAATAGGCGTCACTTTTTCTGCTTTTTGCCTACCCGAGCCTGGGCGGCCTTCTTAGCCGGCGCTTTGGTGCGAGAAGACCCAGCGGAAACAAAGGTTCCTGTTGACGAGTCGCGACGTACCCTGATGTCTGGCGTGGGTTGCCTCGCAGGGCGAACAGGTGGTTTCTTGTTGTCCTCGGACATGTCCGAAATCAACCTCTGCTTGGACGACGAGGATCGTTACGAACGTCTGGCTCGGGCTGCCTTGGTGCGGGTGCAGGAGCGGGCGTTGGTGACGTAGCCATTCTCGAAACTCTTTAGTAGTTGGGCCGACAGCAGTATCAGCCGGATTGATGTCCTAGACCGGTGCCGCTTAGACATTCGGTGCTTAAAGCTCAGCTGCAGAAGCCTTCTTCTCTCACAACGCCCTCGGCCTCGTCCCCTCCGACGGACTCGCAATCCACCCCTGCACCTCCGCCGCCCTTGCATGCCTGGGCGCCAGCTCCAGGAAAGTCTTATATGCCGCCGTCGCCTTGCCCTCGTCGCCCGCCTGCAGCCGCGCATCGCCGAGGTTGAGCCAGGCCAGCGCGCGGCTGCCGTCCATCTCGACGGCCTTCTCGAACCAGACCGCTGCGTCGGCGAACTTGCCGCGCCGGTAGAGCACGAAGCCAAGGTTGTTGGCGGCCAGCGCGAACTTGGGTTGCAGTTGCAGCGCTTCCTTGAACGCGGCCTCGGCGTCGTCGTAGCGGCGCTCGCGGTAGAGCTGCAGGCCGCGGTCGTTGGCGCGTTGGGCGGCCACGCGGGCGCCGGGGTCGACGCGGGCGGTCGTGGCGGCCAGGGCCTGGTCCTTGCCGTCGAGCCCCTTGATGGTGACCTGCACGCCGCTGGCCGCACCGGAGGGTTGCCGCCCGGCGCTGCTGGCCTCGTCGAGCTTGGCCGCGAACCGGCTGGCCTTGTCGTCAAGCTGAGCCACGGCGCCGCTGAGGCCGGGCTCCTGCGCCGTCGGCAGTTCGAAGATGAACTCGCCGCCTTCCGAGCCCGGCAGGCTGCCGAAGGCGGGCGTCTGGTGGGCGATGGCCGACACGGCGGGCGCCACGTAGGCGGCCAGTTCGGTGGCGGTGATGAGGCCGTCGCCGTTCAGGTCGGCCTTGCCGTTGAGCGCCTGCAGCAGCGTCCAAGTGAACACCGAGTGGCCGCCGGGGCCGTCGTCGGCCACCTGCTGGTCGGCGCCGCCGGCGGTCATCATCTGGCGGCCGATGCGGCGGGCGTTGGTGAGGGCAAAGTTGCTGTCCGCCGCGGCCGAGCCGCCGCGTGTCAGGCCCAGGCCGGAGTAGCAGGCGTCGATGACGAACAGCGCGTGCTTGGCCGTGATGGCCTCGGCCACTTCCTGCAGCTGCGGCATCGCGATGGCGTCGGCCTGCAGGTCGTTGAGCCCGGCGTCTACCGGCACGATGTAGCCCACCTCGCGGCCGCTGGGCAGCTTGCGCGTGCTGCCATGGCCGGCGAAGAAGACGAAGACGCGGTCGTCTCGCTTCACGCGTTTGGCGTCACCGAAGCGCTCGTTCAGCGCCTTCAGGATATTGGCGCGCGTGGCGTCGGCGTCGGTCAGCAGCGTGACGTTGTCGGCCTTGAAGCCGAAGCGCGTGACGAGTGACTCGCGCACGGCCTGCGCGTCACGCACCGCGTGCGACAGCTTGGGCCAGGCCGCGTATTGGTTGATGCCGATGACCAGCGCATGGCTCTCGCGGTAGAGCTCGCCGGCTGCCGGTGGCGGTGCCGCCGCGCGTTCGTTGGAGACGACGAACTGCCCGCCCTTCCAGCTCGCAAAGCGCCAGCCCTCGGCGGCGAGCTGGTCCAGCACCAGCGGCAGCGCCTGCACGGTGCGGGCGTGGATGTCGTGGAAGAGCACGATGCCGCGCTGCTGCTTGTCCAGCTCGGCCATCACGCGCGCGGCGATGCTCTTGGGGATGGGGTCGCTCCAGTCCAGCGAGTCGACGTTCCACATCATCGAGCGCAGCTTCAGCGCTTCAATCGTGGTCAGCGCGCCGTCGTTGCGCGCGCCGTAGGGGAAGCGAAACAACGCGTCGCCGCTGCGCCCGGCGGCATCCAGCAGCGCCTCCGTGTTGGCGGCCTCTTCCTTCACCTTCACCAGTTCGAACTTGCTCATCAAGCCGTGCGTGAAGCTGTGGTTTGCCAGCTGGTGGCCCGCAGCCAGCACGCGCTTGGCGACGTCGCTGCCCTTGCCGGGCTGCACCTGGCCGGCGGCATCCACCTTGCCGAGGTTCTGGCCGAGCTCGAAGAACACGGCCGGCGCCTGGTAGCGCTTGAGGATCTCCAGGATCTCGTCGGTGTAGCGCGCGTGCGGGCCGTCGTCGAAGGTCAGCAGCACGGTCTTGGGCGGCAGCTTGTCGCCGAAGACCTCGCGCTCCTTGGCGGCCACGCCGCGCATGGCGCCTGACGCAGCCGAGGCGGGCGGCTCGGGCAACATGTCCTGCGCGGCGGGGAGCTGCGCGCCGTGCTGCTTCAGCACGGCCTCGCGCGTGTGCAGGGCGCGCAGCTTGGCGACGTAGTCGGCCCAACGCTCGCGCTTCAGCTCGATGCCTCGCTTCGCAAAGCCGCCGAAAACGTCCTTGAGTTCCAGCTCGTAGGCCTTCTCCACCTCGGCCAGCGTGTCCAGGTCGTCCTGCGCGCGGCGCGCCAGCTTGATGGCGTCCAGCGTCTGCGCGTTCTTCAGGCCGGTGGCGAGCTGACCCAGCACCTCCTTGAAGGCGAGGCGGTCGGCGTCGAACCAGCCCGGCTCGCTCTCGATGCGCGTCAGCAGCGCCGCCGTCGCCTCCAGCGATTCCGGCTTGAGCGCCGCGTCGGCCAGCCGCTGCTGGCGCTGCAGCAGCTCGTGGAAGAGCTGCTGGCCCAGCGCCTGCACCTCGCGGCGCTGGGTGGGTGGCAGCGCGGCCTCGCCGTCCATCAGCACGACGATCTGGCGGTGCAGGGCCAGCAGGCCGTCGGCCTCGGTGCGCAGTTGCGTCGTGGCACTCGCGTCCTGCACGGCGGAGGCGGCAGGCAGCGCGGCGGGCACGTCGCTCAGGCGTTTGCAGCCGGGCAGCGCCAAGGCTGCGGTCAGCAGCAGGGCGAAGGGGAGGGAACGCGGGGCAGCAGGGAGGCGCATCGGCAGGAGGTGTCTGTTCAGCGGCGCGATTGTGCGGCTGCCGCAACTGGCCGAAGCCTTGCGCGCCAGCCTTCAGAACATCCGGCCCCAGAGGTGGCTTGCGCCTGCTCAATGGTTCGAGTATTCTGGAACTATGGATGAACAAGACGTCATCAAAGCCCTCGCCGCGCTGGCCCAACCGGTGCGGCTCAAGGTGTTCCGCGCCCTCGTCGTCACCGGCGAGGCGGGCCTGACGCCCGGCACCATGGCCGAGGGTCTGGGCATGCCGGCCAACACGCTGTCCTTCCACCTGAAGGAGCTGGTGAACGCCGGGCTGGTGACGCAGGAGCGCGCCAGCCGCAACCTCATCTACCGCGCGGCCTACCCGCGCATGAACGCGGTGCTGGGCTATCTCACCGAAAACTGCTGCCAGGGCGCCGCGTGCGCCGTGCCGGCTTCTTCCACCACCTCTTGCTGCTGAACCGAGGAGTTCCCCATGAAGCGCTTCCATGTGCATGCCCACGTCGAGAATCTGCAGGCCAGCGTGGCCTTCTACGCCAAGCTGTTTGGCGCCGCGCCCACGCGGTTGGAGGGCGATTACGCCAAATGGATGCTCGACGACCCGCGCATCAACTTCGCGATCTCCACGCGCGGCGGCAAGCCGGGGGTGGACCATCTCGGCATCCAGACCGACAGCGAGGAAGAACTCGTCGAACTGAAGGCGCAGGCCGAGGCGGCCGATATGACGTTGCAGGACGAGGGCGAGACGACCTGCTGCTATGCGCGCAGCGACAAATACTGGGTGACTGACCCGCAGGGCATCGCCTGGGAGCAGTTCCACACGCTGCACGACACGCCCACCTTCGGTGTGGACCGCGCGGCAGAGCCCGCCGCATCGGCCTGCTGCGCAGGTGCCACGCAATCCAAGCCCGTGGCCATTCCGGTGAAGGCGTCGGGCGGCTGCTGTTGAAAGCTCTACCCCGCCTGCGCAGCGCGCTGCTCGCCGAGGGCCTGGGCACGGCGTTGCTGCTGGCCGTCGTCATCGGCTCGGGCGTCATGGCCGAGCGGCTGGCGGGTGGCAACGTGGCCGTCGCATTGCTCGCCAACACGCTGGCGACCGTGGGCGGGCTGTACGCGCTGATCGAGGTGTTCGGCCCCGTCAGCGGCGCGCACTTCAACCCCGCCGTCAGCGCCGTGATGGCCTGGCGCGGTGAGCTGCCGCTGGCCGCGCTGCTGCCCTATGTCGCCGCGCAGCTGCTGGGCGCCGTTGCGGGCGCCTGGCTGGCCCATGCGATGTTCGACATGAGCCTGCTGCAGTTCTCCACCCGTGTGCGCGGCGGCGCGGGGCAGTGGCTCGCCGAGGGGGTGGCCACGTTTGGGCTGTTGCTGGTCATCCTGCGCGCGCCGGCTGGTCGGGCGCCGGCCATGGTGGCGGCCTACATCGGCGCGGCCTACTGGTTCACGGCATCCACGTCCTTTGCCAACCCTGCGGCGGCCTTCGGTCGCATGTTCAGCGACAGCTTTGCCGGCATCGCGCCGGCCAGCGTGCCGGGTTTTGTGGCAGCCGAGTTCGCCGGCGCGCTGCTGGCCCTGTTTGCCCACCGCGCCCTGGGTGCTCCCCGCGCCCCCAACGCCCCACCGCCATGACCGACATCACCATCTTCCACAACCCCGCCTGCGGCACCTCGCGCAATGTGCTGGCGCTGATCCGCCACGCCGGCCTGGAGCCGCGCGTCGTCGAGTACCTGCTGACGCCGCCCAGCCGCGACGAGATCCGCGCGCTGGCCGCCGCCACCGGTCAACCGCTGCGCGCGCTGCTGCGCGAGAAGGGCACGCCGTTCGAGGAGCTGGGTCTGGACGATCCCGCGCTCGACGACGAAGCGTTGCTCGACGCCATCGCGCAGCACCCCATCCTGCTGAACCGCCCCATCGTCGTCACGCCGCTGGGCACGGCGCTGTGCCGGCCGTCCGAGGCGGTGCTGGAGCTGCTGCCGGTCGGCCCGTTGCCGCCGTTCACCAAGTCCGACGGCGAGCTGGTGCACGACCACGGCCGGCGGCGCGGCTGAGGCCAGCCAGCCCCGCCAGCATCAACGCCGGCGCGGACGACGCGGGCCGTAGGTGGCGTGGATCGTGGGCATGTTGCAGCGGCCGGTACCGTACGCCGGGCTGGGCCTGGATCAGCTGTGCGGCGGCATGGCACCGCACAGCGGGTGGTGCATGTAGTGCAACGTGGTGAAGCCTCGTGGCGGGCTCGGTACATCGGGCCTGTTCACGGCGTCGGCCGCTGGCGCGGGCGGTTCTTCAATCCTTCAGCGGTGAGATGCCCTGCACCGGCCCGATCAGCCGTTCGAACAGGCTCTTGAGCCGCTCGACCCGCGCGCGGTCGCGCATGAAGGCATGGAAGTCCTCGGGGCTGGTGTTGTACTGATCGAGGGGCTTGAAGCCAGCCGGCGGTGCGACGTCCTTGCGGATCGGGAATTGGCGCGGGTTGGATGAGGCCGGCAGCGACAACGTCCAGCTGACGTACAGCTTGGCCGCGGCCGGGTGCCTCGCGTCCTTGAAGATGGCGCCAGTTTGCGCCCAGGTGAGGAACGGGTCGTTCGTCGGCAGCACGAAGCGGACGCTGGATGACTCGACCGGCACGAAGTTGCCCGACGTGCCGGTCGACACGGCGTACTTGCCCGCCTCAACAGCGTCGCGCGGCGTCTGCGTGCCGCGCACCCATTGCACGCCGTTGGCCTGCAGCTTCTCGATGAAGCCGATGCCGTGCTTCTGAACGATCTTGTCGAAGACGTACAGCACCGCGTCGTCGTCATGCGGGTAGGCAATGACGATGCGGTTCTTGAACTCGGGCTTGAGGAAGTCCGCGTAGTCGCGCGGCGCCTTGTCGGCGGGAACCAGGTTCTTGTTGTAGCTGTTCGCGAAGGTCAGCATGACCAGGCCCGTGAACCGTCCTTGCGGGTCCTTGTAGGCGGCCGGGATCTGCTCCCAACCGATCGGCTTGTAGGGCAGCAGCAGGCCGCGGGCGGCCCAGTCGTCGAAATCGTGCAGCGTCTGCAGGTGAGCGACATCGACCTTCAGGTCCTTGCGCAGCAGTTCCTCCTCAATGCGTGCATCGTGGTACTTGCTGAGATCGACAACGATGTCGACCTTCATGCCGGGGAACTGCTTCTCGAAGCCGGCCTTGATGCCGAAGCCTTGGGTCACCTCGTCGCCGCCAGCGTAGACGGTCAAGGTGCCGCCTTCTTTCAGCGCGGCCTGGTAGAGGTCCTGCAGCGTCTGGCCGGCACCATCGCGTTCGACGGCGGCCGGTGCCGGTGCTTGCGCAAGCGCTGGCAGCGTTGCGGCGCAGGCCAGGGAAACGGCGGTCGCCAGCAGCATCCGGCGGCGTTCGAAGGGGTTGCTCATGTGTGGGCTACTTTCGCGAATGGTGTCGGGTTGCAAGCTGTGTGAAGCCATCTTATGGACCGCCTTCTGGTGGATAAAGCCGGTTCCGGTCGAATGTTCTTTGCGCCTTTCGAGCGAATTGATGGACAGCCTGACCCCGCCGCGCGCGCGTTGGCCGTGGCACGGGCGCTTAGAGCTCAGGCCGTTTGCAGTTCAGGGAAGTCTGTCGACGCGGCCAACGCCTTCCATGCGGCCGTCTCCCTTTCAACAAACGTGTGCTTCGCGGCGATGACCCGCAGCGTGTCCGTGCCCAGCGGCAGGCGCAGCGGCGGCTGTTCCGCGTCGACGAGCGCCAGCATCGCCTGCGCCAGACGCTCGGGGTCGCCGGGCTGGTTCAGGCTGATCTGCCGGGCGGCCTGACGCGCCGCGCCGGCCGTGGCGGCGTAGTCGCCCAGCACGCGTGGGGACGTGACGAGGGACTGGCCTTCCAGGAAGTCGGTGCGGAAGTAGCCCGGCTCGACGACGGTGGCGTGGATGCCCAGCGGCGCCAGCTCGGCGTGCAGCGCCTCGGTCAGGCCTTCCACGGCGAATTTGGTGGAGCAGTAGACGCCGAAGCCCGCCCCCGATTGGTAGCCCCCCAGCGACGAGATGTTGATGACGTGGCCGCTGCGCCGCTCGCGCATCTGCGGCAGCACGGCGCGCGTGACGTTCAGCAGACCGAAGACGTTGGTGTCGTACAGCCGGCGCACCTCGTCGGCGCTGGCCTCCTCGACGGCACCGAGCAGGCCGTAGCCGGCGTTGTTGACGAGGATGTCGATGCGGCCGAAGCGGGCCAGCGCCGCTGCGGTGGCCGCCACGGCTTGCGCTTCGTCGGTGACGTCCAGCGCCACGGCCAGCAGGCCGGGCTGAGTGCCGAAGCGCTTGTCGATGGCGGTGGCGTCCCGGGCCGTGGCGACGACGGCGTCGCCCCGGGCCAGCGCAGCCTCGGCGATGCGTGCGCCGATGCCGCGCGAGGCGCCGGTGATGAGCCAGACGCGCTTGAAGATGGGGGTGGGGGTCATGGGGTGCTCCAGGGTGGGTTGAAGGATCGAGGTCAGCCGATGGAGCGAAATTTAGGGGCTTGATTGATCGTCAACTAGCCCAGAATCACTTCATTGATTAGCAAGGGATTCGTGACAGTGGCCTTCAACGAACTCCGCGCCGTCGCCGTCTTCACCAAGGCCGCCGAGCTGGGCAGCCTGCGCCAGGCCGCCGTGTCCCAGGGCATCACGCCGCAGGCGGCCAGCCAGGCGCTGACGCAGCTGGAGGCTCACCTCGGCGTGCGCCTCTTCCACCGCACGACGCGCAAGCTCAGCCTCACCGAGGAGGGCGAGCGCTTTCTCGGCGCGGCCGGGCCCGGGCTGCAGGCGCTGCAGCGCGCGCTGCACGGCGCCCGGCAGGGTCGTAACGAGATTGCCGGGCCGCTGCGCATCGCCGCGCCGCGTTCCATCATGCTGCCCGTGCTGTGGCCGGTGCTGGAGGCCTTCTGCGCGCAGCACCCCGACATCGAGCCCGACGTGCAGCTCGACGACCGCATCGGCAACTGGGTCGAGGAGCGCGTGGACGTGGGCTTTCGCGCCGGTTCGCCGCCCAGCGACGGCGTCATCGCCCGCCACCTGCTGCCGCTGCCCCTCATCGTCTGCGCGGCGCCCGGCTACATCGCCCGGCACGGCGCGCCGCAGAGCATCGACGAGCTGGCCCGCCACCGCTGTAGCGGCTTTCGCCACCCGAGCACCGGCAAGCCCATGCCGTGGGAGTTCATGGTGGGCGGCGAGATCGTCACGCGCGATGTCGCTGCGGTCGTCATGACCAACGATGTCGAGCTGGAGGCCAACGCCGTCGTGGCCGGGCAATGCATCGGCCAGCTCGTCGGTGTGACAGCGGCGCCGCTCGTGCGCGCCGGGCGCCTGGTGCCGCTGTTGACTGCGCACATCAGCAGCCATCTCGGGCTCTACCTGTACTACGGCAGCCGTGTCGCGCAGCCGGCCCGGGTGCGCGCCTTCATCGACTGTGTCGTCGAGCGCGTGGTGGGCAACGCCGAGTGGCAGCTCAGTGCACAGGAGCTGGCCGCAGCGGCCAGGCAGAAGCCACGGCGCGCCTGATGCGAACATCGGTGCCTCGCTCGCCTCGCCCCTTCACCGCTAACGACATGCTCAAGCGCCGCCTGATCGTCATCGCCCTGCTGATCGTTGTCGCCATCCCCGTGGCTTGGTGGGCCGTGCAGACGTTCAGCCCCGAGATGGCCATCGAGCTGTCGCGCGAGGAGATCCAGGCGCAGCTCGACCCCAAGTTCCCGGCCGAGAAATGCTTGCTGCGCGTGGTCTGCTTCGAGCTGCGCGAGCCGAAGCTGCGGCTCGACGAAGGCTCGGATCGCGTCGGCCTAACCGCGCAGTTCACCGCCACGCTGGGCAAGCGCACGATGCCGGGCACCGTGGCCTTCACCGGCAAGCCGCGCTACGTGCCCGACACGGGCTCGTTCTACCTGGACGACGTGGCGGTGTCGGAGTTCCGCATGTCGGGCAACGCGCCGGACTTCGACGAGGTGGTGCGCGCGCGTGGCCCCAAGGTCATGGAGGCCATCCTGCGCAACGTGCCGCTCTACACGCTGAAGACCGACACGACGCGCGGCGGGCTCGCCAAGCTGGCGCTGCGCTCGGTGCAGGTCGTGGGCGGCAAGCTGCGCATCACTTTCCTCAACCCGTTGGGGTGGTTCAGCTGATCAGACGATGCCGCCGTTGGCGCGCAGCGTCTGGCCGTTGACCCAGCCCGCCTGCGGCCCCACCAGCAGGCTGACGACATTGGCGATGTCCTCAGGCTGGCCCAGGCGCTCGAGCGGCGCCATCTTGGCCAACTGCTCGACGCGCTCGGGTGTCTTGCCGTCCAGGAACAGCGCCGTCGCGGTGGGGCCCGGCGCCACCGCGTTGACGGTGATGTTGCGGCCGCGCAGCTCCTTGGCGAGGATGTTCGTCATCGTCTCGACGGCGCTCTTGCTGGCCGCGTAGACGGCATAGCCCGGCAACGCCAGGCCGATGACGCTGGTGGAGAAATTGATGATGTGGCCGCCGCTGCGCAGGCGTTTCGCGGCCTCGCGCATGGCGAGGAAGCTGCCCTTCACGTTGATGTTGAAGAGGCGGTCGAAGGTGGCGTCGTCGGTGTCGGCCAGGTGGGGCAGCTCGCTGGCCATGGCACCGGCGTTGTTGACGAGCACGTCCACGCCGCCGAAGGCTTCGGTGGCCGCGTCGAACAGGCGCTGGGCCGAGTCCGCCTCGGCCACGTCGGCCTGCACGGCGATGGCGCGGCCGCCGGCTGCGACGATGGCGGCGACGACCTGCTCGGCCTCGGCGCGGCTGCCGGCGTAGTTGACGACGACGGCATGCCCGTCCGCCGCCAGGCGCCTGGCGATGGCCGCGCCGATGCCGCGCGAGGCGCCGGTGACGATGGCGACGGGGGAGGTGAGGGCTTGAGTCATGGAGGGGCTCCGGTTCGGGGGATGGACCAATGTATTGGTCAGAACCAATCGGATAGACCGGCTGATCCGCACATCACAATCCAATCTGCCTGAACAATCGGAGCGCTACATGGACCGGCTCGACGCGATGCAGCTGTTCACACGCATCGTCGACCTGGCCAGCTTCACGAAGGCGGCGGACGCGCTTCAGCTGCCGCGCGCCTCGGTCAGCCTGGCCGTGCAGCAGCTCGAAGCGCGGCTGGGCGTGCGGCTGCTGAACCGCACGACGCGGCATGTGAGCCCCACGCCTGACGGCCAGGCCTACTACGCGCGCTGCCAGCAGATCCTGCAGGACGTGGGCGAGGCCGAGGACCTGTTCCGCGCCAGCCAGCTCAAGCCGCGCGGCAAGCTGCGCGTGGACCTGCAGGGCACGCAGGCGCTGCGCTTCGTGCTGCCCTACCTGGGCGACTTCCACGCCCGCTACCCCGACATCGAGCTGGAGATCGGCCTGGGCGATCGGCTGGTGGACCTGGTGCGCGAGGGCATCGACTGCGTGCTGCGCTCGGGCGACCCGAAGGACTCGTCCATGGTGGGCCGGCGCGTCGCGCTGCTGACACAGGTCACCTGCGCCAGCCGGGGCTACCTCGCCCGCCGCGGCACGCCGCGCACGCTGGCGGAGTTCAGCGAGCACGACGCCGTCAACTACGCCGGCAGCGGCGGCCGCGCCCTGCCCTTCGACTTCATCGTCGACGGCGAGCCGCACAGCCTCACGCTACGCGGCCCCGTCACCGTCAACAGTGCCGCCGGCTACGCCGCCTGCTGCCTGGCCGGCCTGGGCTTCATCCAGATGCCGCGTTATGCCGCCGAGGCTCAGCTGGCGAACGGCGAGCTGGTGGCTGTCTTCCCCGACTGGCAGCCCGCGCCCATGCCGGTCTACGTGCTCTACCCGCACGCCCGCCAGCTGTCGTCGCGGGTGCGGGTGTTTGTGGACTGGCTGGCAGAAAGGATGGCGGTGGCGAGCTGAGACGTGTCGGCATGTCCCGACTGCGGCGTCACCAGGGCTTCAGTCCAGCGGCCAGGGCATCGCCTTCGGCATCTTGCTCGGGTCCTCCGGCTCGGCCGGCTTCGCCCGCTTCGCCGACGGCGCATCCGCCGCTCGCCACCACGGCGTCACGGCCTCGCCGTGCGCCGGCTCCACGGCTTCGCCCAGGCGCGGCATCAGCAGCTGCGCGCCCTGCTTCGGGCCCAGTTCCAACAGCGTCTCGGCCGGCTGATCCCAGTCGTGCAGCGCCAGCGAGAACGTGCCCCAGTGCACCGGCAGAAACGCGCCGCCACCCAGCAGCTGGTAGGCCTTCAGCGCGTTCTCCGGCCCGAGGTGAATGTCGCCCCAGGACGGGTGGAAGGCGCCTACTTCGAGCATGACGAGGTCGAACGGCCCGAAGCGATCGCGGATGGCGGCGTACTCGCTCGTCAGGCCCGTGTCGCCGCTGAAAAAGACGCGGTGCTGCGGCGTCTCGATGACGATGGACGACCACAGCGTGGCGTTGCGGTCGGTCAGCGAGCGGCCCGAGAAATGTTGCGACGGCGCCGCGTGGATGCGCAGCTCCGCGCCGGGCGCCTGCCAGTGCTCCCACCAGTCCAGCTCAATGATCCGTTCCGGCGGCACGCCCCAGGCCTGCAAATGGGCGCCTACGCCCAGCGACGTAATGAAGGGCACGCTCTGCAGCTTCACCAGCTCCTTGATCGTGCCCATGTCGAGGTGGTCGTAGTGGTCGTGCGAGATGACGACGGCGTCCAGCTTGGGCAGGCCTTTGAGCGCCAGCGGCACGGGCTGGAAGCGCTTCGGCCCGGCCAGTTGAGAAGGCGACGCGCGCTTGCCCCAGACCGGGTCGGTCAGTACACGCAGGCCGTCGATCTCGATCATCACGGTCGAATGGCCCAGCCACGTCGCGCGCAGGCCGGTGTCGGTGGGTTTCAGCCAGGCGTCCAACGGGTTGACCGACGGCAGCGGGCCCCCCGGCGTGCGACGGCCGTCTGCGCAGATGAAGTCGCCGAGCGACGGCCGCTCGGTGCTGTCGCGCAGGCCGGGCTGGATGGGGTGGACGTTGCGAAAGCCCTCGCCGGTGTCGGTCACGCGGTACAGCGGCGACGCCCGCATGCGTTCGAGGCGGAGGCCGGTGGCGCGTTTACCGAGTGATTTCATCGAGGGGCGAGGCAGGCGGCGGCCCCGTAAAGCGTGCGGCTGAAGGAGGTGGCGGTGATCGCGGCGGTTTCAAGGCCGAGCTGCCCGACTGACGGCCGCCGCCGCGACGCCAGCGGCATCGGCATCGGCGCTACAGCGTCTTCAAGCCGGGCGCGCGCCGCATCGAGCGCAGCAGCGCGAGCGCCTGCGACGTGGGCTCGGCCGGCTCGCCGTTGATGAGGATGGTGAAGGTCACGCGCAGCTCGCCCATGCCGACGGCGCCCTGCGTCATGGACTTGAATTCGCCCGGCGCCGGCGCGGCGTCGGTGGCCGAAAAGTAGTAGCCCACCTTGCCCGTCGCGTCCAGGTCGTGCAGCTTGAGTTCAGGTTCGACGGCGCGCGGGCGGGTCCGGTCCAACGCCCGCTGCACCATGGCGCGGATGTCGTCCGGCGCCGGTGCCTTGGCGCCAGCCATCGGCCAGATGGGCGTGACGAGGACTTGCAGCGTGGCGGCATTCGGGCCGGAGATCGCCACGGTGGGTGGCAGTTCCGCGCGCGGCCGGTTGATCTGCCCATGCCAGCCGTTGGGCAGGTCCATGACCAGATCGTCGCGGTTGGGCAGGGGCACGCGCAGCTCGGCTGCAACGGCCGGCAGGGCCAGGGTCAGCGCGATCAGCGCGGCAGCGGTCTTGAGCATGGGGGCCTTTCAGCAGGATGCGGTCGAGGGTGCCTGATGGCAGGCGGCGGCGGGCGGTCTTGCGCGTCAGGCCTCAGCAATCGCCGCGATCGACACCTTCAGCCCCGGCACACGCGCCGGCAGCTTGGCGCCCTGCCGGGCCGGCGGGTCGACCGGGAACCAGCGCAGGTATTCCTCGTTCATGTCGGCGAAGTCGTCTTCGTCGGCGAGCACGATGGTCACGCTGACGATCTTGTCCATCGAGCTGCCCGCCGCCGCCAGGATGGCGGCGATGTTGGTCAGGCATTGGCGCGTCTGCTCCTGCACGGTGCTGCCGACGAACTGGCCCGTTTGCGGGTCGGTCGGCGCGGTGCCGGAGACGAACACCAGGCCCGCTGCCTTGACGGCCTGGCTGTAGGTCGGCGGTGGCTTGGCGGCCTTGGGTGTGTAGACGATGTCGCGAGGCATGGAGGCTCCTTGTGAGGGTGCGTGGGCTCAGGCGCGGCGGTGCTCGGTGCCGGCGCCCACCGTGATGAAGAACATGCGGCTGGGCCTGAACACCTCGGCCGTGTGCCACACGCCGCGCGGCACGACGGCGCCGCCCCGTAGACCTCGTCGGGCGAGAAACTCATGTCGATGCTCCGTCGTGTGGGGGCTGCGGCGATTGTGCTGGGCTGGCGTGACGGATGCCACGCGCCAGCGCCTTGAAATGCGCGGTGCCGAGCGCATCTGGAGTTCAACCCCCGCTGCTACCGGAGCCCTCATGCCGTCAGTCATCAAGCTCACCGTCCCGTCGGAACTGCTGTCACTTGGCCGCCTTGCGCACCTGCTGCAAGCGCTGGAAGGCCAGGGGCGCGCGGCAGACCCGCACCAGTACCAGCTGCTGGTGGGCCGTTTGAGCGACGAGTTGCGCGAGCAGCAGGGCCATGAGGCGCTGCCAAGCCTGCTCGACCACTTCCCCGCCGCCGCCGAGGTCTACGAAAACCTGCAGTATGGCCACGCCGGCCTGGTGCGGGCGCCGCTGGAGCTGTCGCTCACGTCGGAGCTGGCGGCACGGGCGTTGCTGGAGCGCGTGAAGCGAGGCGGCTGACGCGGTCTGCCGCGCCGCCGTCAGTTCGCGCCGGGCGGCTTGCGCAGCGCGTGCATCATGCAGCCGTAGTCGGCCAGCGGCATCAGCCCCAGCGCCGAGCGATTGGCGTCGATGGTGGTCACGTCGCCTACAGGCTGCGTGTCCAGCGTGCCGGCACCCCAGTCGTGCTGGGTGCCGTAGGGTTGCGGCGCATGCTGCTTGACGCGAACGCGATCGGTCAGCCGGGCGAGGTCGGCGCTGTTGAATCCGCCCGCCGCGTGGCGGCGCTGCAGTTCTTCCAGCGCCTGCTGCTGGAACGCCGGGTGCGCGTCGGCATGGTGCACCAGCAGCCACACCAGATGCAGACCGTACTCGCCGACCTGTTCGAGGGTCGGCAGGCCGTCGCGCGCCATTCTTCGCGACAGCCACGCGAAGTTGTCGGCGTCGGTGCGCTGCGCCGCCTGAAGGGCGACGCGGGACTGGCGGTTCGCGAGGTATTGCCGGCGCATGTCCTGGTCGGCATTCACCCGTGCCTGCAACTCGGCCAGCAGTTCGGGCTGCGTCAGGCGGCGCGCGCCGTCGCGTTGCTGCATGGCTTGCGGGCTCTCGTCCGCATGCGTGTCGTTCCAGGCCGCCGCGCCGGGGCACTGCTGCCGCCAGCCGGCCTCGTCCGCCCACGCATTTGCCGCCAGTGCTGCGACGAGCGCCACGGCCATGCAGGTGGAGAGCTTCATGAGCCGCGCCTCAATCCGATCTCGAACACCACCCCGTCCGCGACATTGCGTGCGCCGATGCTCCCGCCCATCTTGGCCAGATAGGTCTTGGCCACGAACAGGCCCTGCCCGCGCCGCACACCGTCCTCGGGCTCGGCATCGCTGACGCCGTAGTCGAAGATGCTCGCGAGCAGGTCCTCGGCGATGGCCGGGCCCTGGTTGTGGATTTCGACAGTCGCCAGTTCGCCGTCCACACGCAGCACCAGCGTGATCGGCGTGCCGGCCACGCGGTGGCGGTCGGCGTTGGTGAGCACGTGGGTGATGGCGTCTTCCAGCGGGTAGTCGTCGGCCTGCACCCACACCGGCTCGGCGGCCGGGGTGTAGGCCACGTCGGCGATGCCCGCGTAGGCCGCGTTCCCGGCCACGCCGCGCAGGAAGGCGTCCAGGTCCAGCCGGCCCACGGCCAGCGTGGCGGCGGCCAGCGCTTCGCTCGGTGAGGCCTGGCCGTAGAGCACCTTCACGGCTTGCTGCATGCGTTGCACATAACGGCGACTCGGGTCGGCGTCGGCCGCGTGCAGCAGCATCAGCGACTGCAGCGGCGACATGATCTCGTGGCCCACGGCGTGCCACTGGTCGTGTTCGCGCTCGGCACGCAGCTGCTCGCGGCGCAGGCTGTCGCGGGCGTGCTGCAGCAGGTCGGCCAGCGTGCCGGCCAGGATGCCCAGCTCGTCGCGCCCGCGCAGGTCGGCCACGTCCAGCGTGCCCAGCTCGAAGCGCTCGGGTTGCTGCAGCTGATGCGACAGCGCGGCGGCGCGTCTGGTGAGCCTGGCGACGCGGCGGATCAGGCCGATCTCGATGATGAGCCAGGCCAGCCCGAGCGCCGCCAGCATCGCGCCCACCGGCCAGGCCAGGCGCGCGGCGCTGGCGCTGAGCGTCCGGTCCAGCCCCTGCAGGTCGCCGGTGAGCGTGACGTCAAAGCGGCCGGCCGGCGTCGTCACCGTGTCCTGCGCCTGCAGGCGGCGCGGCGTGGCGGGTGCGGGCAGGTGCTGGATCAGCGCTGTCAGCCACGGCGACGGCGGTGTGACGGTATCGTCGGCGCCTTGCAGCAGCGCCACGACATGGCCGCCGTGCGTGATCTGGAGCGTCCCGCCGGGCGACAACGTGCCGGACAGCCGCGCCAGCGTCAGCGGCGGCTGGGCGCCGGGCGTGGCGCTGTCGAACAGCGTCGTGCCGGCCGGCCCTAGCAGCGCCAGGCGCAGGCCCGTGCGCGACAGGTCGGCCGGCGGCCACTGCGGGCCGCCGGAGCGGAACAGCGCCTCGCGGAAGGCCTCGACGGGCAGGCGGATGGAGATCGTCGTGCGGCGCGGGCAGGGCTCAGCGCTCGACAGGCAAGGCCCTTCACGCCAGACCCAGCCACGGAAGTCGCGTTGCGGCCGGGCCTTGCGCGGCAGCACCGCGCCTTCAGCGAGGAACCCCGGCAGCTGGCCGCGCTGGGCATCCAGCATCTCCACGGGCGCGAGCCAATGCTGCTCCACGCCGTCGCGCTTCAGGCTGATGCGCACGCGGTGCACGTCGGCCAGGTCCAGCGCGCCACGCTCGCGGCTCACCAGCGGCGGCGCATCCACGCCGGCCACCAGGTAGACGAAGCCGCCCGCATAGGCATTGCTGCCCACGGCCACGCACAGGCTGGCGCCGCCGGGGTATTGCAGCGAGCAGCCGGCCATCTCGATGGCGCGCTGCGCCTTGGTCGCGTCGTCGAAGTCGATGGCGCCGAAGGGCAGCACCAGCGGCGCCACCCAACCGGCGTCCACCTGCGGCGGCGCGGGGTTCAGCAGCGCGAGCTGGCCGGACGGATGGCGCAGCTGGGCAATCACCTCGCCGAGCGACCTGGCAAACGTCTGCTCGTAGCGCTGGGCATTGCGCTGGCGCTCCTCGTTGAGCAGCGCCACGGCCAGCGCCAGCGTGGCGAGTGCCAGCGCGATGAAGACGAGGTGGAAGACGATGCGGTTGCGGAAGGCCGCTAGCCCTAAGCGCGGCATGTCGGCGAACTCGGGCAGAGGCAGCTCGACGCGGCCGAGCTTCATACCTGCGTCATTTCAGAAGTCGGGCGAGAGCACGTACATGAGCTTCGCGAAGCATGCCGCCATGCTCCAAGCTGTCAGCGAGCACCATAACGACTACTTCACTGAATTTAGCAGGCTGCACATTGACGGACTCGTGCTCAAACACTTGGCCTATCAATTTGATCGCCGCGCTAACAAGCTCAAGCGACAGACCTGCGGACGCTGATTCTGGGGGCCTATCAAGCGATCCTGCCGCAAGGTTGAACTCTTCCTCAATGGCCCGCGCTGTTTTTTCCGTCACATCTCGGATTGGATTGGGGCCGATCTGTTGACTGAGGAAAGATCCATTCTGATGACCTAGTCGTTTAGCTACTGCCGTATTGCCACCGTTGGCCTTAACCAGCGCTCTGACGTTATCGCGTCGCACTGCTGAGATATCCATTGCTGCTCCAGAGAATGATCAGCGAAAAGATAAATATTCTCGCAAGAGAATTTAGCACGCCCCTTGGACTGTCGAACAGCGTGCAGGCATCGACCTGTTCAGGTCGGCTCGCTGAGGAGCAAGCGGGTGACTTTGCCGGCGATGAGCTTCCCGCAGTCGTAGCGCCCTTTGCTGTAGACGAACTTTCCCTGTATTTTTTCCGATTTGATTAGCGCCTCTGCGGCGCTGAGCTGCTCTTCCTTCAGAACGTAAGGAAGGGCGGCCATCGCGAGGATTGCGAGGAGGTCGCCTGGTGTCATGGTGCGCTCTGGAGGGAGTGGAGATTAGCTAATATAGCGTTGGTAAGCAAGATAACCAACATAATTTAGCGAATCCACCGAAAGCCCCGCATCGGGATGTTCTCGATGCCATCAAACGCCGGGTCCACGTCGCGAAACGCGTCGCGGATCGTCGCCACATGCTTGCGCACGTTGTCGCGGTTGCGGCCGCTTTTCACCACGTCGAACAAGTCCTCATAACTGACCACCTCGCCGGTGCGCGCATGCAGTGAGGCCAGGATGCGCTGCGCCGTCAGCGGCAGGTTGATGCGCTGGCCGCGCCACATCGGCGTGCGCTGCTTCAGCGGGTCGAGCTGCAGGCTGTCGTCGGCGGGCTTGGCCGTGGCTTTCGGTGCAGGTTCACGCAGCCGCGCGGTGCGCAGGATGTCCAGGAAGGTCTCGACGAACTCGGCCTCGTCGAAGGTCGTCTTCTGCAGATAGTCCCAGGCGTCCAGCGCCTTCATGATGCTGCGGTAGATCGCCGCCGGCATGGCCGACACGACTAGCACCGGCGTGCCCAGGCCCTGCTTGTTGATCTCGTTGATGAGCGCCACGCCCGCATTGCGCTCGCGGCCCAGCTCGATGTCCAGCACGACGAGGTCGTAGCGCTCGCGCAGCAGCGCGGCCTCGGCAGCGTCGCGGTCGAACCATTGGTCGACGGTCAGCTCGGGGCGGGCGGCGCGTATCCAGCCGGCGAGCTGCTCGCTGGTGGTGGGGTCGTCTTCGATGACGGCGATGCGGGGCATGGCGGGATTATCTGGACGCGTTCCTCGTCAATCGCCGTGCCCTGTCGTTTTCCAACCCGCTCCGGAAGACTTCTTCCGTGCACACGGAAGACACCCGCCTGCCGCCTTTCTTGTGTCTTGCCGCATGACCGGCGACCATGGCCGCCATGCGTCGCAACGACAAGCCGACGCGCCACGCCAAGGAACCCACCGTGCTGCAACGCCTCCAGACTGCCGCCACTTTTCAGCGCAACGCCAGTCCGGGGCGGGGCATGAAGCGGCAGCTTTCCCTGCTAGTGCTGGCCCTTGCGTCATTCACGGCCGCTGCGAAGGACCCGGCTTCGTTCCGCGATACCAACCAGCTCGTGTGGGACAAGACCTTCGCCGCATCGCTGACTGCGTTCTTCGGGCGCATGCATGCGACCTACTACTGGCACGGCGGCCTCTTGTCTGACCAGATGGTGGCGGGCCTGGGCGGTCCGCCCGATGCGGTCGTTCGGATCGGCAGCTCGCCCCTTTTCCTCGCGTCTGCCTGCCGTGCTCACAGCTGCATGGAAAAGGCAGCGGTCATCTTTAAGGACCCGGAGCACCTCATCGCCTTCGGCGTTGTTCACTATCCCTCCTGCTTTGACAAGCCGGCGAAGCCAGGTTGCTCGGATCATCCAAGCCTTTCCGTCCTCACCCGTGCATCACCGCTCGATCCAGAGGTGCGAGAGACGCTAGTTGACTGGGCCAAGGGGCAGGTGGGTGAACTGGACAAGGTCGAGGTCCGGCTGATCAGGTCACGCTAGCCGCCGATCACCCCGCACGCCACGCGCGCCCCGCCACCGCCCAGCGGCGCGGGGTGGTCCGCGTGGTTGTCGCCCCCGGCATGAACCATCAGCGCGCGGTTCTTCACGTCGGCCAGCTTCAGGCGGGGGCCGAGCACGGGCGAGGTCGCGTTGCCGTCGGCGCCCACGTACAGCGGCGGCAGGTCGCCCAGGTGGCCGTCGCCCCAGGGTTCGCCGTGCTTCTTGGTGCCGGCCGGGTCGAGGTGGGGGCCGGCGGCGGCGGCCGGCACGGTGGCGCCGTTGGTTTCAGCAGGGGCGCAGGAGGGCTTTTCGTGGATGTGGAAGCCATGCAGGCCGGCGGGCAGCCCCTTCAGGTCGGGATAGAAGGCCAGGCCGTAGGGCGTCTCGACGATCTTGACGGTGCCCAGTGGCTGCCCGGCGCCTTGCTTTTCTGCCGTGCTGACGGGCACGGTGATCTCGGCGGCGAGTGCCAGGGAACCGGCGGTCAGGCAGGCGGCGGCGATGAGCGTGGTTTTCATTGGTTTTCTCCTTGGGTTGATGCGCCTGAGGATAGCAACCGGAGGCGTCTTTGCCGGCTGGCGGGTACCGGCTTGGCGGTACAAGGCGTTCGGTTTCATCCTCTCGTTGTCGGGTAGTTTTGTCCTTGCGGTGCGATGGCGCGTGAGGCCCATGCCGGGAGTTCGCCCCGGCGGGCGACCTTCTTTTTGAGCGACCAAAAAGAAGGCAAAAAGTCGCCCCTGTTCCGTCGCCCCTCTGCGAGGGGTGCCCTGCGATGCTCGGAGCCCGAGGCCCGCGCAGAACTCCCTTCGCTACGCTGCGGTCAAACAGCTGCGCGGAGTCAGTTGACGAAGCTCGCTTCGCGAGCGCCTCGGGCTCCTGCGCTTCTCGGCTCCTCCAAAGGGGACCCTTTGAAACAGCCGAACAGCCAAGCCCAATAGCCGGGCGGTGGATGTATTTCAGCATGCCCCCTTTTAGCCCCGCCGAGGAACGGAAGACCCGAAGCCCGCGCGCGCAGCGCGCTTCGTGCTCTGACTCGCGACGCTTGTTTGAGCAGAGCGTAGCGGCGCGAGTTCGGCGCGGGGCTTCGGGGCTGACGTACTTCGGCCGGACCGAGCACAGCACCTGCGTGCTGTGCGACGCCTGCCGAAGGACTTGCCGCATGCAAGCGGC
>NZ_JBDSQX010000084.1:0-56315 GCF_039929605.1 Roseateles sp. | reverse complement strand
GCACCCGCACCTGCCCCAACGCCGGCACCCGCACCCGCACCTGCCCCAACGCCGGCACCTGCACCCGCACCCGCACCGGCTCCTGCACCTGCACCTGCACCCGCACCCGCACCGGCTCCTGCACCTGCACCCGCACCCGCACCGGCTCCTGCACCTGCACCTGCACCTGCACCGGCTCCTGCGCCGGCTCCCGCACCTGCGCCCGAGCCTGCACCTGCCCCAGCGCCAGCTCCCGTACCTGCACCTGCACCTGCACCGGCGCCCACACCCATGCCCGCCTCGGCCAACGTCACGGCCGGGCTGGTCTGGAGCAATGACAAGGGCGAGAGCGCCTCGGGCCAGATGGCCGGCACCGCCAAGTTCAACGCCCAGAGCGGCCTGACGGAGCTGGCTGACACGGCCGGCAAGAAGCTGATCGAAAAGGGCACGCCCACCGACATCGGCGCGAGCGGCGCCATTGCCTGGGGCCGATGGATCAGCGGCGATAGCAAGGTCAAAGATTCCAGCGGCTCCGGCGGCGGCGAGGGCAATGGCAAGCTCGCCACGCTGCACTACGTCACTGCCCTGTCGACACCCACCGGCTCGACGGCCGGCACGTTCACCTCTTTCGCGTCGACTTCACCCACGGTCGTGCAGTCCAACGGAAAACTGGTGGCCACGGGCACGGTCAACAGCGCCAGCGGCACGTTCAAGGCGGCCCTGTTCCTGCAGACGACAGGCGGTGTCAACTACACGCTGACGGTGCCGGTGTCGGGTCAGACCTTCACGCTCACCGGTATGGCCACGCAGACGTCGCTGTCGACGTTCTCGGGCATCTCCAACATCACGAGCACGGGCACGGGCTGCGCAACCACCTGCACCGGCAGCCTGGGCAACAATGTGTCGGTCATCGGCCAGATTGCCGGGTCGCAGGGCACGCAGGCAGGCGTGCTCTACGGATTCGACAGCCGCCTGGGCAATGTGTCTGGCGTCATCGTCTTCAAGCGTTGAGTTCATGAACCCGTCCGGTCCTGATCGCTCACCCCTGAACGCCGGTCCCTTCGGGCCCGAGTTCACGACGGCGGTGGGCGGCATCCTGCTCGTCAACGGCCCCGCACCGCAGGCGAACCAGGCCCTGGTAGCCGGCCTGCGCCATGCTCGCCTCGTCATCCGCCATTGCAGCGCGCAGGAGGCGCTCGCGCAGGTGGATCGCGGCGACTGGGACGTCGTCGTGCTGGATGCGCAGATCGCATTCGATGACGCGGTGGCCCTGGCCGCCGCCATCCGCGCACGCTATCCCGCAGCAGTGCTGCCCATCGTCATGCTGGGCGCGCCTACCGCAGGCAGCGACCGGCAGCGCGCGTTCGACGCCGGCGCCAGCGACTGGATCAACGACCCCACGGACATCGCCGACATCGGCCGCCGCCTGTCCACGCTGGCGGAGTTGCGCCGGCTGCGCCGCAAGAGCGCGATAGAGCACACCCGCTTCGGCGCGGAGCTGTCGTCACGCTCGCTGCGGCTGAACGGGCTGATCGAGACCTGCATCGCGATGTCGATGAGCCGCGACCGCAACGACCTGCTGCAACAACTGCTCAGCGAAGGCCGGCACCTGCTGAACTGCGACGGCGGGACGATGTACATGGTCACCGAGCAGGAGACGCTGCGCTTCGAGATGCGCACACGCAACGACGAGCTGCCGGCGATGCAGATCCCGCTGCACGACGCGGCCACCGGCCAACCCAACGAGAACTACGTCTCCGTCTACACGGCGCTGCACAACCGATCCGTGCGCATCGACGACGTCTACACCGAGACCCGCTTCGACCTGAGCGGCACACGTGCCTTCGACGAAGCCAGCGGCTACCGCACCGTGTCGATGCTGACGGTGCCGATCGCCCCGCGCGGCGGCGCGCCCATCGGGGTGCTGCAGTTCATGAACGCCATCGACCCGTTCACCGGCGCAGTCATCCCCTTCGACCCGGAGGCCGGCGCGCTGGTGGAGGCGCTTGCCGCCCAGGCGGCGGTGGCGCTGGACAACATGGAACTGGTCGATGCGCAGAAGCTGCTGACGGAGAGCCTGATCCGCGTGCTCGCGACGACGATCGACGCCAAGAGCCCGCACACCGGCCGCCATTGCGAGCGCGTGCCCGAACTGGCCTTGCGCCTGGCGCAAGCGGCGTGCGATGCCGCCGACGGCCCGCTGCAGCATTTCGCCTTCCGCTCCGAGCGGGAGTGGGAGGAGTTCCGCATCGGCGCCTGGCTGCACGACTGCGGCAAGGTGACCACGCCGGAATTCGTCATCGACAAGGCCACCAAGCTCGATGTGCTCTACAACCGCATCCACGAAGTCCGCATGCGCTTCGAGGTGATGCACCGCGACCTCGACATCGAGCGCCTGCGCGCCCAGCTTGCCGGCACCTGGAACGACGCGCAGGACGCCGCTCACCATGCTGCGCTGGCCCGCCTGAAGCAGGAGTTCGAGTTCGTCGCCCGCTGCAATGTCGGCGACGAAACGATGGAGGCGGACGCGCTGGCGGCGCTGGCGCGCATCGGCGCACAGCGCTGGACGCGGCACTTCGACGATCGCCTGGGCCTCTCGGCCGCAGAACTGGCCGCGCGCACCAGCGAGCCTGCGCAAGCGCTCCCCTGCACCGAACCGCTGCTGGCCGACCGGGCGACCGACATCGTCAAGCGGCCGGATGACGAGCAGTTGGACCCCGCGTTCGGCTTCCGCATGGAGGTGCCGGAGCACCTGTACAACCGCGGTGAGCTGTACAACCTGTCGGTGCGCAGTGGCACGTTGACGCGCGAGGAGCGCTACAAGATCAACGAGCACATGGTGCACACCGTGATGATGCTGGAGCGCCTGCCCTTCCCGAAGCATCTGCGGCGCGTGCCGGAATACGCCAGCACCCACCACGAGCGCATGGATGGCCAGGGCTACCCGCGGCAACTCGGGCCCGAGCTGCTGTCGGTGCCCAGCCGCATCATGGCGGTAGCCGACATCTTCGAGGCGCTGACCGCGAGCGACCGGCCGTACAAGAAGCCCAAGCCGGTGTCCGAGGCGCTGGGCGTCATGCAGCGCATGGCCGGCGCGCACATCGACGCCGACATCTTCAACCTGTTCCTGAGCGCCGGCGTCTACCTGGAGTACGCACACAAGTACCTGGGCCCGGAGCAGATCGACGTCACCGACCCGACGCCGTTCTACGCCCCGACTCGGCATGGCTAGCAGCGTGGCCTGCGCGGCGGCGCTGGCAGCCGGTTTGCATGCGGTCCCCGAACGCTGAATCCCGGCTGGCGCGCTGGGCCTGGGCGCTGCCCGCCGCCGCGCTCGCGCTGGCCATCGGCACCTCGTGGATGGACCCGCCGGCATTGCGCGGCCTGCGCAATGCCACGTTCGACCAGTTCCAGCGCTGGCATCCGCGGCCCTACGGCGATCCCCCGGTCCGCATCGTCGACATCGATGACGAAAGCCTGCGTCGCGTCGGCCAATGGCCCTGGCCGCGCGACCAGGTGGCGCGGCTGCTGGCCGACATCGGCAGCAGCCAGCCCGCTGCGGTCGCGGTGGACGTGCTGTTCGCCGAGCGCGACGGCACAGCCCCCGGCGCTGGTGGTGCTGGTGGCGCCGCAGCCCCCGACGCCGACCTCGCCCGGACGCTGGCGCAAGGCAAGGTGGTGCTGGGCTTCGGCCTGACACCTCGGCGGACAGCCCCGCCCCCCGGTGCCGACCCGGACGACGACGGCCTGACCTTGAAGGCCGGCTACTTCCCCCTGGGCGGCGACCCCGTACCCTTCCTGCCCGCCTTTGCCGGCAGCGTTGCCAACCTGGCCGAGCTGCAGCAAGCCGCCGCGGGCCAGGGGGCGATGACCTTCATCCCCGACGTCGACGGCATCGTCCGCCAGGTGCCGCTGGTGCTGAGCCTGGACGGCCGGCTGGTGCCCTCGCTGACGGCCGAGGCCCTGCGGCTCGCTGCGGGCGTGGGCCACTACACGGTGCGCAGTGAGGGCAACAACGGCGGCGTCATCGACGTGCGCATCGGCGAGCGCGTCATCGCCACCGACGCCAGCGGCTCGTTCTGGGTGCACTACGCCCGTCCGCAACCCGCGCGCTACATCCCAGCCTGGCAGGTGCTCGACCACTCGCTGCCGGCCGACGCGCTGAAAGGCAAGGTCGTGCTGGTAGGCACCTCGGCGCAGGGGCTGATGGACCTGCGCTTCAGCCCGCTGGGCGGCATCATTGCCGGCGTGGAGGTGCACGCCCAGGCGCTGGAGCAGGTGCTGAGCGGCAGACACCTCAGCCGGCCAGGCTGGACGCCGGCGCTGGAATGGCTGGCCATGCTGCTGGGCGGCACCCTGGTGGGCGTGCTGGCGATGAAGCGCAGCGCGGCGGTGTCGTCGGCCGGGTTCGTCGCCCTGTCCGGCGCAATGGGCGGAGCGGCCTGGGCGGCGTTCGTGCACGGGCAAGTGCTGGTCGACCCCGTCGCGCCGTTGCTGGGCATGGCGCTGGTGTTCATCCCCACCACGGTGATGCGCTACCTGCAAAGCGAACGCAGGCAGCGCTGGATGAAGCAGACCTTCTCGCGCTACGTGTCGCCCAACCTCGTCGACTACCTGATCACGCACCCCGACGCCCTCGTGCTGGAAGGCCGGCGCCAGCGCTGCAGCTTCGTCTTCACCGACCTGGCCGGGTTCACCAAGCTCATGGAGACCATGGACCCGACGACCGCGGTGGGCCTGGTCAACCGCTACCTCGACCGCATGATCGCCATCGCCTTCGAGCACGACGGCACGCTGGACCGCATCGTCGGCGACGCCGTGGCCATCATGTTCTCGGCGCCCGTCGAGCAGACCAACCATGAACAGCGCGCCTTGCGCTGCGCGCTGCAGATGCACGCGTTCTCGCGCCGTTATGTCGACGACCTGGCGCGCCGAGGCATCGCGTTCTCCGAGACACGCATCGGCGTGCACACGGGCGAGGTGACGGTCGGCAACTTCGGCGGCGAGGCGATCTTCGACTACCGCGCGCTGGGCGACCCAGTCAACACCGCGGCCCGGCTGGAAGGCGCCAACAAGTACCTGGGCACGCTGATCTGCGTGTCCGAGGCGACGCTGGCCGGCTGCCCCGGCGCCCCGGCCCGCCCTATCGGCCGTTTGCGCCTTGCCGGGCGCAGCAGCTACCTGATGGCCCACGAACCGCTGTCGCAGGGCACGGGCGGGCAGCCGGCCGACGTCGACTACCAGCACGCGTTCGACCTGATGAGCGCTGGAAACGACCAGGCGCTCGCCGCGTTCGAGGCGCTGAGCAGCGCCCGGCCGCACGACCCGCTCGTCGGGCTGCACGTGGCCCGGTTGCGGGCCGGCAAGACCGGAGACGCGATCGATCTGCTGGAGAAGTAGGCGCGCCCGCTGCCCTGGCTGCAACTGCTGGCCTGCCAGGCCGGTGATCGCAGCTACGAGGTCTCGGTCGAGCCGCAGATCAGCGAGAACGCCCCAATGGCGACGGCGGCCTGGTCCAGGAAG
The DNA here is from genome assembly GCF_039929605.1 of Roseateles sp. GTDB lineage: Bacteria > Pseudomonadota > Gammaproteobacteria > Burkholderiales > Burkholderiaceae_C > Pelomonas. Next base: position 50,813 of record NZ_JBDSQX010000084.1, on the reverse strand, counting down.
AGCGCTACCCGGGCAGCTCGAAAGTGATGGAGAAGGTGATGAACGCGATGTCGCAGATGATGCCGTCGGCGCCCCTCACTGCGGCGCAGTAACGCGAGGCCGACGCGCTGGCAAAACAGGTGGTCGACGCCTGGAAGCGCGGGCGCAAGAGCTGAACACATCGGAGACCACCGCACCCATGCAACACACCAGAACCCTCGCCGCCATCGCCCTGCTGGCACTCGCCACCGCCTCGCTGGCCCAGGGCGTCGAGACCGTCACGCCGGACCGCGTGCGCGCCAACTTCGGCCGCCCCATCACGCTCGCGGCCGACGACATTCGCGCCTTCCCCGCGCCACCCGCCGGCTTCGCCGATGCGCGGCCCGGCGTGACGGCCGCCCGCGTCGAAGAGTTCAGTTATGCCTCCGGCGTCACCGGCACGCGGCGCTTGGCCAGCGTCTACCTGCCGGCCGGCTACTCCGCCGAGCGGCACTACCCCGTGCTCTACCTGCTGCACGGCATTGGCGGCAACCAGGACGAATGGCGCGGCTATGTGCGGGCGCCCCAAGTGCTGGACAACCTGATCGCCGACGGCAAGGCATTGCCGATGATCGTCGTCATGCCCAACGGCCGCGCGTTGCCCGACGACCGCTCGCCGCCGGCCGACCGCGTGTTCACGCCGGAGAACGCTGCCGGCTTCGCGAAGTTCGAGCGCGACCTGCTGGAGTTCCTGATTCCGGCCGTCGACGCCAGGTATTCGACGCTCGCCGACCGTCAGCGCCGTGCCCTCGCCGGCCTGTCGATGGGCGGCGGCCAGGCGCTCAACTTCGGCCTGGCCCATCTGGACACGTTCGCCTGGGTCGGCGGCTTCTCCTCCGCGCCCAACACCCTGCCCGCCGCCGAACTGCTGCCCGACCCGGCCGCTGCGCGCCGCCAGCTCGCCCTGCTCTACCTGTCCTGCGGCAACAAGGACGGGTTGATCAACATCTCCCAGGCCGTGCACCGCGCGCTCAAAGACCACGAGATCCCGCACGTCTGGAACGTCGACGACTACGGCCACGACCGCGACAGCTGGGCGGAGAACCTCTTCCACTTCGCGCAGCGCCTGTTCCGCTGAAGGCCGTGTCCGGCAAACGCATCGACGTCGTCGACGCCCTTCGGGGCTCGGCCTCGCTCGGCGTCCTCCTGCTGCACGCCGCAGGGCAGCGGTACTTGATCAGCCTGCCCTTTCGCGCTTCACGCGTGCGTTCGCATGCGGCGCGCGTTCGTAAAAGGCCGTCAGGATCCCTAGTTCAGATGGCGAAGCTCAGAGAGCGCCGTTGCGCGCATCTCACTTTGCTGGCAACCTCTTCGCAGCACTACCGTCGCCGTGTTTACCAAGAATGCCTGTCGGATTCAGCCACGTCGAACCTCGGCCGCAGTTCAAGGGGTTCACGAGCCGGCTTTATTGCGCCCGGTTGAGCTCGGCATTCTGAAAGCGAACTTTCGACCGGGTCTGGTGCGCGCGAATTGAAAGGTGGGGCCATGGCGACAACTCGAACCAACTCCCGGGGATTCACACTGATCGAATTGCTGGTGGTGATAGCGACCATTTCGGTGTTGATCGGGCTCCTGCTGCCTGCTGTCCAGGCAGCTCGCGAGGCGGCCGCCAAGCAGGCGGCCGAGCAACTGCAGGCGGCTGCCCTACTGCCAAACGACGCCTATGGGGCCGCAGTCATGTGCCCGCCGCCTTACTGCGACTCGCTTGTCAACAATCAGTTCCCGGTGACGCTGCGTTACCCGGCAATCGATAGCGGTGTCATCAAGGCGCCGGACATCCTCGCTTCGGGCTTGCGCGTTAGCTATGACTCAGCCGCCCTGCTGCAGAATGGCCAGCCCTTTGGTCTTGTCCCTTGGTCAGACGTAGATCCCCACGACCCGGGCGTCGTCACATTGGAAGCGCTGGCTTATGTATTGACGGATACCGATTACGCCTTCGACGACATCGAGTGGCGAGATGCAGAGCTCGACTTTGTCGTGCGCCAGACGGCGGATGGCCAGACGCTGAACTTGCGCGCGCTGTTCGCAAGCGGCGCCCAATCGGTGAGTGTGGAGGTGCCCGAACCGTCGAGCTTGCTGCTCGTCGTCGCTGCGCTTTCGGGTCTCACACTGGCCAGAACCAGTCGTCGCGGCCGTCAGGTTTCTGGCGATCCAGCGGGCGCCCGGAAGCACCTTCACGTCAGCGTGTGTGAGTCCGCGCGCGCACCAGCAAGCTGATCTCGGCCGTCAAACTTCGTTGTTCGAGCGACGGCTTTCTGGAAGCGCCGGGAAATGTTGGTCCCGGCCATCTTCGGACGGCGGCGGGAGTCGACTTTCGGGATGCCTGTCGAGGCTTCTTACGTCCAGCGCGTGGCCTATGCCGAGATCACACGGTCGCGGCCCAGTTGTTTGGCGATGTACATACGCTCGTCAGCCATGCGCAGAATCGCTTCGACCGTGTCCGCGCCATCGCGCCCGAACTGCGATACGCCAATGCTCACCGTGACATCGGCCAGGTGCTGCACGCCGCTGACAAAGACGTTGCTTGCAATGGAGCTTCGCAGACGCTCGGCGGTGACACGCGCGGCTTCGAGTGCCGAGTTGGGCAGAAGCACCATGAACTCCTCCCCACCCACCCGGGCAACGCTGTCGTTGGACCGGATCACACGCAGGCATCTCTGAACGACCTCCTTCAGGACGTCGTCGCCAACGGGGTGACCGTAACGATCGTTGATGGACTTGAAATTGTCCAGGTCGAGGGCCAGGACGGAAAACGGCGCGCCGCCGCGCCCGACCCGTTCGACCTCGGCTTCGGTGCGTTCGAAGAAGCGACGACGATTCTCCGCGCCGGTCAGCGAATCTGTTGCGGCCAAACGCTCAAGCGCCTGGTTCGTGAGCTTGACTTCCCGAAGCGCGTCTTGAGTACTTGCCATCGACCGGGCTAGCCTCGCCATCAATTCCTCCTGGCTGTAGATCGTCGAGAAAGAGCGCGTGGTGCGGAACGCCTGCGCCACCCCGAAGCTCAGCATGAAGAATGCCGCCGCGAAAATCGCATGAGCGAGCCACCACATGTGGTTCCACGGGCGACCGAGCATGAAGGCCAGGGACGACAGTGCAAACGCTGTGATCGAGATGGCGAAGATCACCATCAGGGGTGAGCGGATGCGGCGCAGCAGGAGCAGCATCACGTTCATTGCGGACAAGGCGAGCGCTCCACCTTCCATCGAGAGGCGCAGCGCAGGGTTGCCGGCGATCGATGAATTTGCGACAAGAGCCACCGCCAGGTCCACCAGCATGAACACGCCCGTCCACATCACCCACGGGCGAGGGCTCATGCGTCGATCAGCGGCGTCGACAGGACGGTGGTACGACAGCAACGCGCACAGCAGCAGCATCGCCAGGACCAAGCGCGAGGCCGGCCCGTACAGAAGAAACAGCCAGATGTTGCTGTTCGCGAACCCGGTGAATGCGCCATGCAGCGCATAGATCAGCGTAAAGCCGAGAAAGCCGAGCGTCATCCAACGCAGCAAGGGTTCCCCGGACGATCGATAGCAGAGCCATGTCACGTAGGCAATAAAAAAGCCTTCCAGGCTGGCTATGCCAATCGCAACGATGTGGAACGGATGACTCTGGAATACGAGCGCGGGATCCTGAAAGAAAAACAAGTACGCAATCAGAAAGGCCGGCACGAGCGCCAAGCCCACGAGGACGAAGCTCGCATAGGTGGTGACCAGGACAAAGATGGGCTCCCTGGGATCGGCGAGGGTCAGCTCGGGTCGCGTTGGCGGTTCGTGGGCAACGATGACGGTACTCATCCCCCACCATGCATGCAAAGCGACGCTTCAGTCTGTCTGCCAACGCACAAATGCGCGTGGCTTGCCCGGACGGCGCTACACGCCGTACCGACCAAGCCTGACGCCCGATGCCCAACTCGCGCTATCAGCCCGCCGCAGACGACAGCCGATAGAGCCCCGCCCCGTGAGCATCCAGCTTGCGGGCGATCTTGCCCGTTGCGCTGCCGTCCGGCTGGCGGCGCCACAGGTCCCGCACGGCGACGCTGCCGCGCACGCCCAGCCATTTCAGGTCGACGCCGACCTCCTTCGCCTCGTCCGCCGTGTTGAACAAGGCGAGGTAGTGATCGCCGCCCGGGGCACGAGCGGTCCAGATGCGCTGGTAGTCGATGACGCACAGCGGCCCGTTGGCGGTGGACGCCTGGTTGACGGCGATGACCTCGGGGTTGGTCAGCAAGGCCTTGGTGGCCGCGTCCAGGTGCCGCAGGTCGCCGCCCATGATCAGCGGCGAGCGGGCGATGGACCAGAGCGTCATGAGGGTGCGCTGTTCGGCCGGCGTGAAGCGGGTGTCGCGTTCGCCGAGGGCCAGTTTGCCCAGCGGCAGCATGTCGGCGTCGGGCCAGCCGCCGTCGCCCATGAACAGGTTCCAGTTTTCGAGCCGGCCGAACTGCGCCGCGAGCATGCCCCATTCGTCCCAGAAGTCGTCCGAGATGCGCCACATCTGGGCGTGTGCGCGGGCATGGGCGCCGCGCACCACCGGCGTCTCGCCCGGCGACATGCTGAGGATCATCGGCCGGCCCGACCGCTTGATCGCCTTGGCGATGGCCTCGATCTCCGGCGCGTGGGCGTCATAGGGGCGGCTCAGGTCGTCGACCTTGACGAAATCCACCCCCCAGGACGCCAGCAGCGCGAACACGCTGTCGTAATAGGCCTGCGCACCGGGCTTGCTCATGTCGACCCCGAACATGTCGGGATTCCAGTTGCAGATGCTGGCGGTGTCGGCGATATCGCGGGCCTTCAGGGTCGTGCCCAGCACCGGCAGGTTGCGCTCCACGGCGAGCCGGGGAATGCCGCGCATCAGGTGGACGCCGAAGCGCAGCCCCATGGCGTGGATCTGGCCCGCCAGCGGCTTGAAGCCGCGGCCGCCCTGGCTGGATGGGAAGCGATTCTCGGCAGGCTGGAGGCGGCCGTAGCCATCCATCGCCGGCTGTGGTTTGTCGCTGTAGGTGTAGCTGCTGGCCGTGGGTTCGTACCACTGGATGTCGACGGTGAAGACGTCGTAGCCCGCTGGCTTCAGCTCACGCGCCATGATGGTCGCCTGCTCGATGGCCTGCGCTTCGTTGATGGTGGTGGCAAAGCTGTTCCAGCTGTTCCAACCCATCGGCGGCGTGGGTGCCAGTTGGGTCTTCTTGCTGCCCTTCGCTGCGGCAAGGGCGCCCGGCGCCAACGCTGCCGCAGCACCCGCTCCACCCAAGGACATCAGTTCACGACGTTTCATTCATGCTCCTCAATTTGTTGACAAGACCCGATCCTGCCATCGGGCGCAACGGCGGGTCGCGGTCTGCGCGGGTCGCCGCCGTGGGCGCCGCCCAGTTTGGGCAGCGACGCCCCAGAGTGTCCCAGCACTCCTGCTGCAGCCGGGCGTGGCCTGCACCAGGCGGGCCTGCGCATCGGTCAGCGCAGCCTCGGCGGCGTGCCCAGCCGGCGCCACCCCGTGAAGCCGGGATGGCGCCGAGACCATTGGGCACCGCTCAGCCAGCGCCTGCAGCCGGCGCCAGCCATTGCAGGCCGAGCTGCTCGCCGATGTGTGTCTGCAGCGTCTGCAGGGACACGGGCTTGGTCAGGAACACGTTGACGCCGGCCTGCATGCAGGCGGCACGGTGCTCAGCGGTGGCCGAGGCCGAGATGGCGATCACCGGCACCGCGTTCAGATCAGCATCCATACGCAGCCGGCGCGTGGCTTCCACGCCGTCCATGGACGGCATCACGCTGTCCATCAGGATCAGGTCCGGCCGGAAGCGCCTGGCGGCCGCCAGCAATTCGCTGCCGTCGCCGACCTGCGCAACGTTGAAGCCGGCTTTGCTGAGGAAGTCGCACAGCAGCGCGCGGTTCGCCGCCACGTCGTCAACCACCAGCACCCGCCGCGCCGGGCCCTGGTAGCGCGCCACGCCGGGCGCCCGCTGCGGCGCGGCCTGCGCCGGCTGGGCCAGCGGCAACTGCAGCTCCACGCGGAACCGCGTGCCGCGGCCGAACTCGCTGCTCACCTGCACCTGTCCGCCCATGTCGTTGACCAGCGCGCGGGTGATGGCCAGGCCCAGCCCGGTGCCGCCGCTGCGGCGCTGCACATCGCCCACCTGCACGAAGGGCTCGAAGATGCGTTCCATGTCGTCGGGGCGCATGCCGACGCCGGTGTCCTCGACATCCAGTCGCAGCAACACCTGGGCCTGGTCTTTCAGCTCGACCGAGGCGCGCAAAGTGACCGAGCCGGTGTCGGTGAACTTGATCGCATTGCCCAGCAGGTTCAGCAGCACCTGGCGCAACCGGCGCTCGTCGGCCAGCACGGTGTCCGGCAAGCCCGCGTGGGCATCCAAAACGAAGGTCAGGCGCTTCTCGTCGGCCTTCACCCGCATGAGGTTCGCGACCGTCAGCAGCAGGTCGCCCAGGTTCAGCGGCGCCGCGTTCAGGTCCGTGTGGCCGGCCTCGATACGCGCCAGGTCAAGGATGTCGTTGATCAGTGCCAACAGGTGCTGCCCGCTCTGGTGGATGGTGTCCAGGCCGCGCGCCTGCCGCGCGCTCAGGCCGCCTTCCATGGTCAACAGTTGCGCGTAGCCAAGAACAGCATTCAGCGGTGTGCGCAGTTCGTGGCTCATGCCGGCGAGGAAATCGCTCTTCGCGCGGTTGGCCGCCTCGGCGGCATGCCGGGCGGCACGCTCAGTCTGGACCATGCCGCGCTTGAGTTCGGTCATCGCAGCATGCGTGCGGTCCTGCGCGTCCAGCTTGGCCAGGATGTTGCGCACCTGGCCCTTGACGGCCTCTTCGCTGAGCACGAGCGCCCTGGCGATCTCGGAGTAGGCGTTGCCCTGGGCGATGAATCGCAGCACGCCGATCTCTGCCGGCGTGAGCGCCTCGGCCGTGACCTGCTCGGCCAGTTCGAACGAGCCTTCCGACGGAAGCGCCTTGCGGCCGGTGTGCACGGCGCGGATGGCGTCGAGCAGTTCCTTGTGCAGGGCGTTCTTCAACAGATAGCCGCAGGCACCGGCCTGCAATGCGCGCTGCGCCTGGGCGTCGCCGGCATAGGTGGTGAGCACGATGATCCGGGCGTCGGGGAACTCGGCCCGGATTGCGCTGATCGCGTCGAGCCCGCCCATCCCGGGCAGTTGCAAATCCATCAGCGTGACATCCGGGCGGTGGGCGCGGAACTGCTGGATTGCTTCGCGCCCGTTCGCTGCTTCGGCCACGAGGGCCATGTCCGGTTCGACGCTGAGCAAGGTCGCGATGCCCTGCCGCACGATCGGGTGATCGTCGACACAGAGTACCTGGATGCGGGGCAGATCTTGGGTCATTCGCCGGTCTCGCTGGGTGCCAACTTCCAATGGAGGAACCACGATTTTGTCGGTGCCGGCTTACTGTACGCCCGCACCCCGGGAGCACTGAACTCCACCAGCGTCCCCTGGCCCAGGCCGCTGACGATAAGCGTGCCGCCGACGAGCTCGGCGCGTTCGCGCATGCCGCTCAAGCCGTAATGCCCTTCCCTTTCGCCCGCGCGCAGCACCTCCGGCGCGATGCCCTTGCCGTCGTCGCGCACGCGCACGCAAAGCTGCTGCGCGTCGTAGCAGATCTCGACGTTGATCTGCGTCGCCTCGGCATGGCGGAAGGCGTTGCGCAGCGCCTCGCCGGCGATGCGGAAGGTCTCGTCGCGCACCAGCGGATGCAGGGCCTGCGGCCGACCCTGCACTTCAACATGTGCTGATGCCGCATGGCCGTTCTCGTTCGCGAGATCCTCGGCGAGCGCGCGCAGGGCGTCCGCGAGGTCGTTCGTTTCGATGGCCGCAGTCCGCAAACCCTGCACCGTGTCGCGGCCCTCCGTGATCGCCTCGGCCGCCCGGTCGATGGCGCTGGCGAGGACCTGCTTCGATTCACGCGGCCGATGAGGCAACAGGTTGAAAGCCGCCTGGAACTGCAGCAGCAACCCGTGGAAATGCTGCAACAGGGTGTCGTGCAGATCACGGGCGATGCGCGTGCGCTCGGCGACGCGTGCCTCCAGCCGCGCCTCGAACTGCCGGTGCAGCCGACGGATGCGCATGCGCAGCCAGAGCTGGAAGCCGCTCCATGCCAGGCCGATCAGCAGGGCCGCGCCGGCCACGCGAAACCAGGTCGTCTGGAAGAAGGCCGGCTGGATGGCGAACGCCAACTGCGCGCCTTCCTCGTTCCACACGCCGCTGTTGTTGGCCGCTTTCACCTGGAAGCGATAGTCGCCCGGCGGCAGGTTGGTGTAGGTGGCCTGGCGCCTGTCGATGGCCTCCTGCCAGTCGGTGTCGTGCCCTTGCAGCCGGTAGCGAAAGCGCGTGCTCTTCGGGTCGACGAGACTCAGCGCGGTGAACGCGATCGTGATGTCGCGAACCTGCGGAGGCAGGCGAAGGCCGTTGTTGACGGCATAAGGCTGTTGGTCGGCGACGAGGGTCTCGATGTGAACCGGCGGAGGCAGCGGGTTGAAGGGCAGGTGATCGGGGGCTATCACCTGCACATCGGCGCCCGACACGAACCAGAGCTTGCCATCCGGGCCTTTCGCCACGGGGGGATTGAAGTAGGCCGGCGAGAAGGCCAGCAGCGGGACGCCATCCGACGCGCCCCAGACCTTCGGGGAGACCCTGTGGCCCGGGTCGGCGATCCAGGCCGTGAGGTCGTCACGCAAGACCCGCACGAGCCCGCAGGCCGTGTACATCCACAGCGAGCCGTTGTCATCCAGCGTCGACCAGTGAACCGCGTTGCAGGCCAGGCCATTGCCGACCGTCAGCGTGGTGACGCGGCCATCCTTGATCCGGCTCAGGCCGCCCTCTTCGGTGGCTGCCCACACCGCCCCTTCGGCATCGAGCCGTAGGCCCGCGACGTGGCCCGCGCCCAGCCCCTGCGCGGTCGTGTAGGTTGCCTCGACTTTCCCGTCCTTGAAATACAGCACCCCACCGTCCTGCCAGAAGGACAGCCACACCCCGCCGCGATCGGCGACGATGACCTTGGCTTGCTGCCGGCGCCCGAGCGCGGCCCACGGGATGCTCTCGACGAATCGGCCCTTGTGCAGTCGTACCAGGCCTTCCTTGATCGACAACCAGAGGTTGCCTGCCTCGTCCCCCGTGATGGAGAAGACCTCCTTGCCGGGCACGCCGCTGACGGCGACAAATCGTTCGTTCGCGAAGTAGACGAGGCCGCCGCCCGTGCTCACCCAGAGCCGCCCGTCGGCGTCCTGATACAGGGACTGCACCGCCGCATCCGGCAGCCCGTCGCGCTGCTTGTAGACGGCAACTTTCGCATCCTTCCACCTTGCCAGTCCATCACCGGTTGCCACCCAGACGCTGCCGTCCGCAGTGGCCAGCACGGACTTCGTGCCATCGCTGGGCAGGCCTTGTTGCGCAGAAATGGTGGTGACAGGCAGCTTGCGGAAACGGTCCAGCCCCTTCTCGCTGCCGAACCAGATGTTGCCCTCGCGGTCCTCGAAAAGACTGCAGGCGATATTGCCCGAGAGCCCGTCTGCCCGGGTGAAAGCGTCCGCCTTGCCGTCTTGCAGATGGATGAGGCCATGCCCTTCGGTGCCGACCCAGAGACCGCCATCACGCGTGCGCAGCAGCTTGTTCGATTTGACGGCGCCGTCGGCGAGCCACTCATGGGGCTTGACGGGGCTTCGCATCGGATAGGGCAGCAACTTGTCGCCGACGATCCGCTTGATCCCAGCGCCACGGATGCCCGCCAGCAGCTCTCCGTCGCGGGTCGTGCTCAAGTCGCCCAAGCGCATGCCGGGCGTCTCAAACCGTTGGGGCGGACCGGGTTTCCATCGCCAGAGGCCGGACTCCGCACCCGCCCACAGCGCCCCGGCGCCGTCCTCGGCCAAGCTCCAGACGAAGGAGCCGAACCGGCCCTCCTGCCCGAAGCACTCGGCCTGCCCCGCACGCACAGCGCACAGCCGCCCCTGTTCGGCGAGCATGCCCGCCCAGATCGTGCCGTCGCGATCCTCAAGCAACGACGTCACGAACCCGTTGGCGGTTTGCGGATACCGGGTCAGTTCGACGCCATTCCAGCTGGCAATGCCATTGAAGGTGCTGATCCACAGCGTTCCGTCGCGGGACACCAGCAGGGCATAAGGACTGCCTGGCAGCGATTGACCCCTCGGCGGTTGCCAGGGAACGAACCGCAGGCCATCAAAGCGGAACATGCCAAATGACCCGCTAACCCACAAATAGCCGTCGGGCGTCTGTGCCATCCCGAAGACGAGGCCCAGCAAGGCCCCGTCCCGCGCCGCCCACGAGGTGTGCGCGTATTGGGCGATCTGCAGCGGCGGATCGAGCGCGAGAGCGGCGCGCGGTGAAGTGAACAGCGCCGCGGCCAGGAGCAGGCTTGGCGCGAGGCATTGTGGGCGCTGGCCTTGCGAGTGGCTCACGGTAAATCCAATATCCGTTGGAGGTGCGGTCAGCGTATCGCGAAAGGCCCGTTCACGGCGGGCCCACTCGTCATCGCTGGCGCCTCCGGCGGCCGGTTCGGTTGCTTCAGTGAGGCGGCAGCGGCGGCACGGCATTCGAAGGCACCTGGAACAGGTAGCGCCCCAAGCCCAACCGCAAGGCAAGGACACCATTCCTGCCAGTTCGCCTGGCTCACGCGAGCGAGCTGTCGTCGGCCGATATGCCCAGCGGGTTGGCACGCGCATTCGTCGTCATGCCGTCCAAGCTGAGTTCACCCACCGGCGCAGCGGTAGCGGCGTTGCCGATGAACGCAGCCAACATCAGCCAGCGCTACGGCACGGATCTCATCGCAGCCCTAGCGCCCATTCGATGCCGCCGAGTAAATGCTGTTGGAACGCCGGCATGCGCCACACGGCCTCGTTGTGGCCGAGCGCCGTGTAGAACACCCGCCCCTTGCCGAACTCGCGGCTCCACGAGATGGGGAAGTTGCCCGGCGCCCCGGTGTTGGGATGGCGGTCCAGTGCGAGCAGTTCCTGCACCTGGGCCGGCCGGTAGTTCTTGATGACGTAGATCTCTTCGAGCTGACCGTCGAGGTTCCAGATAGCCGGCAGGTGGCGGTTGGCCGGGTGTGAGGCGTCGCGGTTGATGGCCTCGATGCGCACCTGCTCGCGGTGGTAGTCGAACTCGCCGCCCAACATGTCGGCGTAGGGCCGGTAGCCGTGCAAGGTGTCGGACGCACTGTGGATGCCGATGAAGGCGCCGCCGTCCCAGACCCACTGGATGAAGGCGTCCTTGTCGGGCAGCGGCAGTTCGCCCGTGGTGCTGGCGAAGACGATGCCGTCATAACGCTTCAGCGCTGCGGCATTGAGCTTGCGCTCCAGCATGGCCCTAACCTGCTCCTTGTACGTCTCGGACTCGCCATTGCCGATGGGCGCCACCGAGGCCAGTTCCACCTCGAAGGTGCCCGACGATTCGCCGAGCGAAGCCAAGACGCGCTCGGCCGTTTCGATGGACGCGTGGCGAAAGCCCAGCGTCGTCGTGACGACGAGGATCTTTCTGGCCGGCGCGGCCATGGCGTCGGTGACGAACACGCTAGCCAGAGCGGCAAGGCAAGTTATCCAGAAAAAGCGTTTCATGGTTCGACTCCTGTGGGCTGGGGCACGCATCCTAGGATCATGCGATGGTAGGCCGCCACGGGCCGAACAGGCCACCGCCGCCGATGGTCTTCGCAATGAGCGCGCGGACGCGTGACTGGCTTGATCAATTTGGACATGACTTGCTGCGTTCGCTTTACGAATGCGTGAATACGCCTAGCCGCTTCGCGCACGTGAACGGCGCAGTTGCGGCCCAGCCGCCGCACAGGGAATTCGCAGGGGCACGGCCCGCGGCGAAGTGAGCGTCACTCCAGGCACGATCTCCGTCGGTAGCACGATCGAGCTGCGGTTTCCTTGCATGACAGCTACATCAGCGCGCCGTGGATCTTGACCCAGCTACGCGGCACGCGCGGTCACGCCCAGGCGATGAGCTACTGGACGTACAGCGACCTCTTCGAGGAACCCAGCCCTCCCAACGCCGCCCTTCACGGCGGCTTCGGCCTGATGACACGCGACGGCATTCGCAAGCCGGCTTGGTTCGCCTACAAATACCTCAACGCACTACGTGGCAACGAGGTGCCCAGCGCGGACAAGACACTGCTTGCTGCGCGCGATGGCAACAAGGCGGCTGTCGTGGTGTGGAACTGGCAACACCCGGAGCAGCCCAACCAGCAATGGCGTCTATTTCGGCAAGCCGGTCCCCACGCGGCAGCACCCACCGTCACACTGAATCTGCGCAACGTCAGCGCTGGCACCTACCGCGTGCAGGTGCGCCGCACCGGTCACAAGGTCAACGACGCCGACACCACCTACCTGGAAATGGGTTCGCCAAAGGATCTGAACGAGGGCCAGTTGAACAAACTGCATGCTTTGACGGCCGACAAGTCCGAAGTCGATCAGGTCCACCGTGACGCCAAGCAAGTGAAACTGCGCTGCGGCGCTCTGGGCCCTTTTGCTTTCTGGCTCGGACTAAATGACATAGAGCATCGTCTGCAGTTCATCCCCGGGAAAACGCAATTCGTCGCTCAAGCCTGGTTTGATAGGCGGACTTGCTGAACACTCGCGGTCACCTTGCCGGATGCAAGGCTGGAGTTGGAAATGCGACGAATCAAGGGATGGTTGAGTCTGGGCCTGGTTCTCGGCGTGCTGGCCGGAGGACTGCCCGCACAAGCCAGCGAAGTGGTCAAACTGGCGAGGCTCGTCGTCAGTGGCAAGCGCGCCCCCAGCGAGGCCCCGCGCAGCACCCCGCCTGAACAGCGGCCGGCGCCAACAGTTCAGAGTCAAGGCGGCGGTGGCGGCGATGAAGCCGGTAATGCGCCCGCGCCATCACGCGGCGTTTCCTGAGCTTCTTGAACCACCCCAATTACCCAAAAGCAAAATGCGCCCAAACCCGGAAAGGGTTTGGGCGCATCGCATTTTGGCGGAGTGGACGGGGCTCGAACCCGCGACCCCCGGCGTGACAGGCCGGTATTCTAACCAACTGAACTACCACTCCATGTGGGATGAATTCAGCACCGTCTTTCAACAATACTCAAGCTCATCAAACTCGCTCGTCTTTCGACAAGAATTGGCGTCCCCTAGGGGATTCGAACCCCTGTAGCCACCGTGAAAGGGTGGTGTCCTAGGCCTCTAGACGAAGGGGACAAACTCGCAAATCAAACTCAAAAAACAAACGGCCAACGAATTGGCCGTTTGCGTATCGGGCGGACCCGATGGAATCCTTGGCGGAGTGGACGGGGCTCGAACCCGCGACCCCCGGCGTGACAGGCCGGTATTCTAACCAACTGAACTACCACTCCGTGTGGGATGAATTCAGCACTGTCTTTCAACAATACTCAAGCTCATCAAACTTGGCGTCCCCTAGGGGATTCGAACCCCTGTAATCACCGTGAAAGGGTGGTGTCCTAGGCCTCTAGACGAAGGGGACTAAACCTTCGCCGCTTGAACTGCGCGCCGCCATAAACCAATGGTTTAAATGGTGGAGGTAAACGGGATCGAACCGATGACCTCTTGCATGCCATGCAAGCGCTCTCCCAGCTGAGCTATACCCCCAATTTGATTTTGATTCAGTCGTTACCGACCTTGTCGCAAATCGCTTTGTTTGCAGCGCTGTTCAAGCGAGACAAAGAGTATAGGACGATTTTCAGACCGATTGCAAGCGTTCGAGGACTTTTTTCTTGTCGAAGTGCTCGAGCACGGCATCAAGCGACGGCGTCTGTGCACGGCCGCACACCAGAACCCGCACTGGCACGGCCAGTTGCGGCATCTTCAGGCCGGTCGCCGCCAGGGTTTCTTTCAGCGCTTGCTGAAGAGTTGTTTTGTTCCATTCGGCCAAGGCCGCCAGCTTCACAGCCAGCGCAGACAGAGCTGGGCGAATGGCGACGGTGATGTGTGCAGCCAGATCATCGGCTGAAGGCTTGACCGGCGCGAAATACATCGCCAGCCAGTCGGCCAGCGCGGCGACGGTGGCGCAACGGTCCTTGAACAGGCCAACCTTGGGCTGGATCTGTTCGGCGGTCACAGTGATGCCCTGGGTTGCCAGTTGCTGGACGACGAGGCCGGCAAGACGCGCCTCGTCGACGTGCTTGACGTAGTGGCTATTGACCCAGTCGAGCTTGGCCGGATCCCATTGCGCCGGGCTTTTGGACAGGTGGGCACCGTCGAACCAGCGAACCATCTGCTCGGCCGAGAACAACTCGTCGTCGCCATGGCTCCAGCCCAGGCGCGCCAAGTAGTTCAGCATGCCCTCTGGCAGGTAGCCGTTGGCGGCGTAGTCCATCACGCTGACGGCGCCACGGCGCTTGGAGAGCTTCAGGCCGTCGTCACCCAGGATGATGGGCAGGTGGCCGAAGGATGGCAGCGGCGCGGCTAGGGCGTTGAAGATGTTGATCTGCCAGGGCGTGTTGTTGACGTGCTCGTCGCCACGGAAGACGTGGCTGATGCGCATGTCCCAGTCATCGACGACGACGGCGAAGTTGTAGGTCGGCACACCGTCCGTCCTGGCGATGATGAGGTCGTCGATCTCGCGGTTGTTGATCGTGATCGGACCCTTGACCAGGTCATCCCAAGTCACGTCACCATCCACTGGATTGGCAAAGCGGATGACGGGCTTCACGCCCTCGGGAGGCGCTGGCAGCGTCTTGCCCGGTTCGGGGCGCCAGCGGCGGTCGTAGAGCGTTTTCTCGCCACGCGCTTTCTGGGCCTCGCGCATCTCGGTGAGCTCTTCGGGCGTCGCATAGCAGCGGTAGGCCTTGCCTGCGGCGATCAGCTGCTCGATGACTGCGGTGTAGCGGTCCAGGCGCTGCATCTGGTAGATCGGGCCCTCGTCGTAGTTCAGGCCAAGCCAGTTCATCGCGGCAATGATCTGGTCGACCGAGTCCTGCGTCGAGCGCGCAACGTCGGTGTCCTCGATGCGCAGCACGAACTCGCCGCCGTGGTGGCGGGCATAGGCCCAGGAATAGAGCGCCGTGCGGGCCGTGCCCAAGTGCAGGAAGCCGGTCGGCGACGGCGCGATGCGCGTGCGGATCTTGTCGAAGGAGCTCATCGGGTGTTCAAGGTAGAGAGACCGCGAGCCAAGTCGTCGGTGATGTCGTCGACATGCTCCAGGCCGACGGCCAGGCGGATCAGGCCCTGGCTGATGCCCGCAGCCTGGCGCTGGGCCTCGCTGAGGCGGCCGTGCGAGGTCGTCGCGGGGTGGGTGATGATGGTTTTCGTGTCGCCAAGGTTGGTGGCGATGGAGACGACGCGGGTGCTGTCGATGACGTGGAAGGCGGCGGCGCGGGCGGCGTCGGACGAGTCAGCCCTGACATCGAAGGACAGCACCGCCCCGCCCTGCCCGCTCTGCTGGCGCATGGCCAATTCGTGCTGCGGGTGGGAGGCCAGGCCGGGGTAGTGGACTCGGGCGACGCCGGGCTGCGCTTCCAGCCAGCGGGCGACGGCCAGCGCCTGCTCGCTCTGGGCCTTCATGCGCAGAGACAGCGTCTCCAGGCCTTTCAGCACGACCCAGGCGTTGAACGGCGCCAGCGTCATGCCGACGGTGCGCAGCACAGGGCCGAAGACATCGCGGATGAGCCTGTTCGGCCCGCACAGCGCACCGGCCATCACGCGGCCCTGGCCGTCCATGTACTTGGTGGCCGAGTGCATGACGACGTCGGCGCCCATCTCGGCCGGGCGTTGCAAGGCGGGCGACGAATAGGTGTTGTCGACGGCCAGCAGCGCGCCCGCGTCGTGCGCCATGTCGGCCAGCGCGCGGATATCGCAGATCTCGGTCAGCGGGTTGGTGGGCGTCTCGGCGAAGAAGAGCTCGGTCGTCGGCCGGATGGCCGCGCGCCATTCGGTCAGATCGGTCTGCGAGACGAAGGTCGTCTCGACGCCGAACTTGCCGAACTCCTTGGCAAACAGGTTGATCGTCGAGCCGAACACCGAACGGGAACAGACGACGTGGTCGCCGGCCTTCAGCACGCCCATGCCGAGCAGCAGGATGGCGCTCATGCCGGTCGACGTCGCGATGGCCGCCTCGGTGCCCTCCAGCGCCGCCATGCGCGCTTCCAAGCTGCGCACGGTCGGGTTGCTGGTGCGCGAGTAGGTGAAGTCCTCAGAGTTGGCGAACTTGCGCGCCGAGGTCTCGGCGTCGGCTTGCACGTAGGCCGTGGTCAGGAACAGCGCCTCGGAGTGCTCGCCGTGCTGGCTGCGCGGCAGGCCGGTGCGGATGGCGAGCGTTTCGGGGCGCAGGCCGTCGGGCAGGTTGCTGCGGGTGTCGTCACTCATGCGCTCAGCCCTCGCTGTCGCCTTGCAGCGCCAAGCGGCCACGTGTATCGGCCTCCTCGTCGCTGGGCTGGCTGGCGCGTTGCGCACGCAGCGTGGCGAAGTCTTCCAGGCTGACGTCGCCGGTCACGTAATGGCCGTCGAAGCAGCTCGCTTCGAAGCCGGCGAGGCCTGGGCGCAGCGCGGCGACGACGCGCTTCATCGCATCCACGTCCTGGTAGATGAGCGCATCGGCGCCGATGTACTCGCGGATCTCCTCGATGGAGCGGTTGTGCGCAATCAGTTCCTCGGCTGTCGGCATGTCGATGCCGTAGACGTTCGGGTAGCGCACCGGCGGCGCGGCGGAGGCGAGGTAGACCTTGTGCGCACCGGCCTCGCGGGCCATCTGCACGATCTCCCGGGACGTGGTGCCGCGCACGATGGAGTCGTCCACCAGCAGCACGTTGCGGTTTTTGAACTCCACGCCGATGGCATTGAGCTTCTGGCGCACGCTCTTCTTGCGCGCGCCCTGCCCCGGCATGATGAAAGTGCGGCCGACGTAGCGGTTCTTCACAAAGCCTTCGCGATAGGGCTTGCCGATACGGTGGGCCAGTTGCATCGCCGAAGGGCGGCTGCTCTCGGGAATAGGAATCACCACGTCGATCTCATTGGGCGGCATGGTCGAGATGACACGCTGCGCCAGCGTCTCACCCATGTTCAGGCGCGCTTGGTAGACGGAGATGCCATCCATCACCGAGTCCGGCCGCGCGAGGTAGACGAACTCGAACATGCAGGGGTTCAGCGACGGGTTGTCGTTGCACTGTTCGGCATGCAGCTTGCCGGTCATGTCGATGAACAGGGCTTCACCGGGCGCCACGTCGCGCTCCAGTTGGTGACCGGTGCCCTCAAGAGCCACGCTTTCGCTGGCCACCATGAACTCGCCGTTCGCCGAGCGGCCAAAGCACAGCGGGCGGATACCGAAGGGGTCGCGGAAGGCCAGCAGGCCTTGGCCGGCGATCAGCGCGATGACGGCGTAGCTGCCCTTGATGCGCTTCTGCACCGCGCGCACGGCGGCGAAGATTTCCTTCGGGCTGAGCGGCAGGTCCCGCGCGGCCATCTCCAGCTCGTGGGCCAGCACGTTGATCAGCACCTCGGTGTCGCTCTCGGTGTTGATGTGGCGTCGGTCAATGTCGAACAGCTCGTCCTTCAGCGCATGCGCGTTGGTCAGGTTGCCGTTATGAACCAGCACGATGCCGAAGGGCGCGTTCACGTAGAACGGTTGCGCCTCTTCCTCGCTGTACGCATTGCCTGCCGTCGGGTAGCGCACCTGGCCGAGCCCGATGCTGCCCGGCAGACCACGCATGTTGCGCGTGCGAAAGACGTCCCGCACCATTCCGCGAGCCTTGTGCATGAAGCACTTCTGACCCTGCATCGTGACGATGCCGGCCGCGTCCTGGCCGCGGTGCTGCAAGAGCAGCAGCGCGTCATAGAGCAGTTGGTTGACGGGAGAGGCAGCGAGAGCGCCGACGATGCCGCACATGGCGTGGGTCCTTAATCTGTCGATTCCGCCTCAGATGGGGTCATCGAGCGCGAAACAAAACGGGCAATGGGTTCGGGCAGCATCGGCGCGGCGTCGCGCAGCACGACGGTCAGCCGGGGCACGGCGAGCGAGGCGCGCCAGGTTTGTGATTCGGCCAGCGGCGAGGCACCGATCACGAGCACCAGCAGCAGCGCAATGATGACGCCGCGCAGCGCGCCGAAGCTGGCGCCGCCAAGGCGGTCCACCACGGACAGCGGCGTGGCGTGGATCAACGCCTTGACCAGGCGTGTGGCCAGGCTCCAGACGATGAGGACGAAGAAGAAGGCGATGGCGAGGGACATCACATGCAGCACGCTGGGGCTGAACCGGGCCGCCATCGAGTCGGGCAACAGGTCCAGCACGACGGGCGCCAGCGGCGAGGCGGCGAAATAGGCGATCACCCAGCCGGCCAGCGACATCACCTCGAAGACGAGACCGCGCCAAAGGCCGATGGCGATGGACAGCAGCAGCAAGCCTGCCAGCGCGAGATCGACCCAGCTCAGCGCGATGTCCATGGTCGTGGCGTCAAAGGGTGAGGATGGCGCTAGGCAGGCCAGCGCCCTTGAGCTTGGCGGCGGCGCGCTCGGCCTCGTCGCGACTGGCGAACGGCCCCAGGCGCACGCGGATGCGCCGGCCATCGGCCGTGTCGACGGCCTGGGCGTAGGTCTTGAGGCCGAGCTTTTCGACCTTGCTGCGCACGTCCTGCGCCGTCTTGTTCTCACCGTAGGCGCCCACCTGCACGATGAAGCGGGCCGCAGCCGCAGGTGCCGTTTCCTTGCCCTCCAGCAAGGCCCGGGCGCGAGCGCCGTCGTTGGCGGGCTTGGGCTTGTCGGTCGACTTGTCCACGGGCTTCTCGGCGACCTTGACGGGCGGCTTCTCGACGGGTTTCTCAGCGACCTTTTCAACCGGCTTTTCAACGGGCTTTTCGGCGACCTTGGGTTCGACGGGCAACTCCGCGTTGGCGGTGGGCGTCGGCTGGGGCGCTGGCTCGGCCTGGCTCAGCGGCTCACGCGTCGGCACCGTCAGCGGCGGCGCGGTCTCCTTGCGGGGAATCTCGATGGGTAGGTCGACGGGGATCGGCCGCGGCTGGGTTTCGAAGATCAGCGGGAAGCCGACGACGCCGGCAGCCACCAGCACGGCGGCGCCGATAAGCCGGCGGCGGGCGCGCGCGCGCAGCACCAACACATCGTCGGCCGCGCTCGCCTTGGCGCCGGACTTGGCCGACTTCTTGGGCGCCGCCGCAGTGGCGGCGTCATCGCGCTTGAGAAAGGAAAACAGGCCCATCGGCAGCGTCAGGCTCAGTGGAGGGTGGGAGGTGTCGGCTCGGCAGCGCCGGCCGTCACACGGGGCAGGCCCTGCTGGAGCACCCCACCCACGGTGTAGAAGGAACCGAAGACGAGGATTCTATCGGCCGTGGTCGCGCCGGCCGCCGCCGCGTGCAGGGCATCGAGCGGGTTGGCGTGGGTGTACGTCGTCACGCCGGGCGGTGTCTTCAGCCCGGCGGCGAGGAAGGCTGCCTCGAGCTGCGCGGCCGTGGCGGCGCGCGGGATTGGCAGATCAGTGAAATGCCAGACGTCCACCAGCGGCGCGATGCGCGCCAGGATGCCGCCCAGGTCCTTGTCCGCCATCGCGCCGAAGACGGCGTGAGTGCGGGGAAAAAAGCCCATCTGGTCGAGGTTCTGGGCCAGGGCCGCGACCGCGTGCGGGTTGTGGGCGACGTCCAGCACGACGGCGGGCTGGCCGGCCAGCACCTGGAAGCGGCCGGGCAGCTCGACGAGGGCCAAACCGGTGCGCACGGCCTGGGCGCTGATTGGCAGCTTGTCGGAGAGCGCCTCCAGCGCCGCCAGCACGCCGGACGCATTCAGCAACTGGTTCACGCCCCGCAGCGCCGGGTAGGCCATGCCCGAGAAGCGCTTGTTGCGCCCAGCCCATTGCCACTGCGCGCGGTCGCCGCTGAAGGTGAAGTCGCGGCCGAGCTGGCGCAGGTCGGCGCCCAGTTCGGCAGCGCGCGCCGCAAGGGACGCCGGCGGCACGGGGTCGCTGACGACGACCGGCCGACCGGCGCGCATGATGCCGGCCTTCTCGCGGCCAACGCTCTCGCGGTCGTTGCCAAGAAACTCGGTGTGGTCGAGGTCGATGCTGGTGATGACGGCGCAGTCGGCGTCGATGACGTTGACGGCATCCAGCCGGCCGCCGAGGCCGACTTCGAGGATGACGAGGTCGAGCGGCTCGTGCTGCAGGCGCCGCATGATGGCCAGCGTCGTGAACTCGAAGTAGGTCAGCGTGATGTCGCCGCGCGCAACTTCGACGGCTTCGAAGTGCGGCTCCAGCGACGCGGCCTGAACGGGTTCGCCGCCGACGCGGCAGCGCTCCTGGAAGTGCACGAGGTGGGGCTTGATGTAGAGGCCGACACGGTAGCCGGCATGCAGCGCAATGGACTCCAGCATCGCGCAGGTCGACCCCTTGCCGTTGGTGCCGGCGACAACGATGGTCGGGCAGTCGAAGGCGATGCCCAGGCGCTCGCGCACGGTGGACACGCGGTCCAGCGTCATGTCGATGGTCTTGGGATGCAGGCGCTCGCAGTGGGCGAGCCAGTCGTCAAGCGTCATGGCGGGCTACTGATCAACAAAAACAAAAGCCAGGCGCGGGGCCTGGCTTGGAACTCTGCGGGCGACGTTCAGGCGACGGCGTCCGTGCTCTGGCGTTGCAGCATGGCGAGCTGACGGGCGATCGTTTCGCGCAGCTGGCGGCGGTCCACGATCATGTCGACGGCGCCCTTTTCCAGCAGGAACTCGGCGCGCTGAAAGCCCGGGGGCAGTTTCTCGCGCACGGTGTTCTCGATGACGCGCGGGCCGGCAAAGCCGATCAGCGCCTTGGGTTCGGCAATGACGACGTCGCCCACAAAGGCGAAGCTGGCGGACACGCCGCCCATCGTCGGGTCGGTCAGCACGCTGATGTAGGGCAGCTTGGCTTTGGCTAGGCGCGTCAGCGACGCGTTGGTCTTGGCCATCTGCATCAGGCTCAGCAGGCCTTCCTGCATGCGCGCGCCGCCGGTTGCGGTGAAGCAGATGAAGGGCGTCTTCTGCTCGATGGCCGATTCGACACCGCGCACGAAGCGCTCGCCGACGACCGAGCCCATCGAGCCACCCATGAAGTCGAACTCGAAGCAAGCCGCGACGACCGGCACGGTCATGACCGCACCGCCCAGCACAACCAGCGCATCGGTCTCGCCGGTGTTCTCCAGCGCTTCCTTCAGGCGGTCGGGGTATTTCTTGCTGTCCTTGAACTTGAGCGCGTCGACCGGCAGGATTTCCTGACCCACTTCATAGCGGCCCTCGGCGTCGAGGAAGGCATCCAGCCGGGCGCGCGCGCCGATGCGGTGGTGGTGCGAGCACTTGGGGCAGACATTGATGTTCTGCTCCAGGTCGGTCTTGTAGAGCACCGTCTCGCAGCTCGGGCACTTGATCCACAGGCCCTCGGGGACCGTACGACGGTCGGCGGGGTCACCTTGCTGGATCTTGGGCGGGAGGAGTTTGTCGAGCCAACTCATGTGTCAGTCCTTCTTGTCGAGTGCCGCGCGGATTTCACGGATGAAGGCCGCGCCGGTCAGGGCAACATTATCGGCTGGCTGCTGCTCCAGCAGCTCGACCAGCTTGGAGCCGATGACGACCGCGTCCGACACGTCGGCCACCGCCCGCGCCGTGGCGCCGTCGCGGATACCGAAGCCCACGCCCACCGGCGTGCTGACGTGGCGGCGGATGCGCGGCACGGCCTCGGCCACGGCGGCGGTGTTCAGGTGGCCAGCGCCGGTCACGCCCTTCAGCGACACGTAGTAGACGTAGCCGCTGGCGAGCTTGCCGACTTGCGCCATGCGCGTCTCGGTGGACGTGGGCGCAAGCAGGAAGATCGCGTCCATGTCCGCCGCACGCAGCTTGGCGGCGAACTCCTCGCACTCCTCGGGCGGGTAGTCGACGATGAGCACGCCGTCGACGCCAGCCGCCGACGCATCGGCCACGAAGGCGTCCAGGCCGTAGCGCTCGACCGGGTTGGCGTAGCCCATCAGGACGAGGGGCGTCTTGTCGTTGCGCGCGCGGAACTCGCGCACGAAGCCGAGCACCTTGCGCAGGCCGATGCCGTGCTTCAGCGCGCGTTCACCAGCGCGCTGGATGACGGGGCCGTCGGCCATTGGGTCGGAGAAAGGCACGCCCAGCTCGATGACGTCGGCACCGGCCTCGGCCATCGCCAGCAGCAGGTCGACGGTCGCCTCGGGGTACGGGTCACCTGCAGTGACGAAGGGGATCAGTGCCTTGCGGCCATTGGCCTTGAGCTGATCGAAGGTGGTCTTGATGCGGCTCATTGCTTGACCTTCTCGCCGGCTTGCGACGGGCGGTCGAAGTAGGTGGCGCCGGACAGGTCGGCGACGGTACCGATGTCCTTGTCGCCGCGGCCGCTGAGGTTGATCAGCAGCACCTTGTCCTGGCCGAGCGTCGGCGCGAGCTTGATGGCATAGGCGACCGCGTGGCTGGATTCGAGCGCGGGGATGATGCCTTCGGTGCGGCACAGGCGGTGGAAGGCCGACAGCGCCTCGGCGTCCGTGACGCCGACGTACTCGGCGCGGCCGATGTCCTTCAGGTGCGCATGCTCGGGGCCGACGCCGGGATAGTCCAGGCCGGCTGAGATGGAGTGCGTCTCGATGATCTGCCCGTCATCGTCCTGCAAGAGATAAGTGCGGTTGCCGTGCAGCACGCCGGGGCTACCGGCAGTCAGCGTGGCGGCATGCTTGCCGCTGGCGATGCCCTGCCCTTCGGCCTCGACGCCGATCAGGCGCACCGACTCGTGCGGGATGTAGGGATGGAAGATGCCGATGGCATTCGACCCGCCGCCCACGCAGGCCACCACGACATCCGGCTGGCGGCCGGCCAGCTCGGGCATCTGTACCAGGCATTCCTCGCCGATGACGCGCTGGAAGTCGCGCACCATCATCGGATAGGGGTGCGGGCCGGCCACGGTGCCGATGATGTAGAAGGTGTTCTCGACATTGGTGACCCAGTCGCGCATTGCCTCGTTGAGCGCATCCTTCAACGTCTTGCTGCCACTCTCCACCGGCACGACCGTGGCACCGAGCAGCTTCATGCGGTAGACATTGGGCGACTGGCGCTTCACGTCCTCGCTGCCCATGTAGACGACGCACGCCAGCCCGTAACGCGCGCAGATCGTTGCCGTGGCCACGCCGTGCTGGCCAGCACCGGTCTCCGCGATGACGCGCGGCTTGCCCATGCGCTTGGCCAGCAGCGCCTGGCCGATGACGTTGTTGATCTTGTGCGCCCCCGTGTGGTTCAGATCCTCGCGCTTGAGGTAGATCTGCGCGCCGCCCAGCTCACGGCTCAGGCGGTCGGCATAGTAGATCGGGCTTGGGCGGCCGACGAAATGCTTGAGCTCACGCTGGTACTCGGCGATGAACTCGGGATCGTTGCGGTAGTGCGCGTAGGCGTCCTTGAGCTGGTCGAGCGCGTGGACGAGGGTCTCGGAGACGAAACTGCCGCCAAAGGTGGCAGTGCCCGCATGGCGGAAATGCCCGGTCGCGTCGGGCTGGTCGTACTGGAACATGGTCTTCCCCTATTGGGAGAGTTCGGCATCGGCGCGCTTTACTGCGCGGCAGAACTCATGGATCAGGTCGGCGCTCTTGATGCCCTTGGACACCTCGACGCCGGAACTCACATCAACGGCCCAAGGCCGCACCTGCCTGATGCCATCGCCGACGTTTGCTGCATTCAACCCACCAGACAAAACGAGGCGAGAGCTGACGCTTGGAGGAATGAGTGACCAATCGAAGACCTTGCCGCCACCGCCATAACCGTCGACAGGGGCGTCGAGCAGGATGGCCTGGGCACTGGAAAAACGGGAGCTGAAGTCTACCAAGTCGAAGCCAGGCGCTACGGCAGCCGCACGCAGGTAAGGCCGGTTCACGCGCTCGCAGTCAGCCAGCGTCTCGTCGCCATGGAACTGCACGAGCATGTTGGGCAGCGCGTCGAAACCGGCTTGCAGTTCGGCATCGGTCGCGTTGACGAACAGTCCCACCGGCGTGACGAAGGGCGGCAGCAGCCGCGCCAGCACCCTCGCCCGCTCCGGCGTCACCGCGCGTAGGCTCTTGGCATAGAAGACAAAGCCGATGGCGTCGGCGCCGGCTGCAATGGCCGCTTCAACATCGGCCTCGCGGGTCAGCCCGCAGATCTTGATTCGGGTCATGGGAGCCAGTTCAAAGCCGGGACTTCGCGTGGGATGTCGAATTCGGCATCGTAGGTCGGGCCGAGAAAGTACAGGCCGTCGGGGGAGAACGTAGGCGCTGCCACCTTGCGATCGCGGGCGGCGAGCACATCGCTCACCCAGGCCACCGGGCGCGTGCCGTTGCCGACCGCCAGCAGGCAGCCCATCAGGTTGCGCACCATGTGATGAAGGAAGGCGCTGGCCTCGAACTCGAGGCGCCAGTAGGCGCCGCGGCGCTGCACGCGGATCTCGCGCAAGGTCTTGATGGGCGACGCGGCCTGGCACTCCGCCGAGCGGAAAGACGAGAAATCGTGTTCGCCAATCAGGCGCGCGGCGGCGGCTTCCAGCGCGGCCTGGTCGAGCGGGCGAAACACCCAACCACACTGACCCGATTCGATGGCCGGCCGCACGGCCGATTCCAGCAGCAGATAGGCATAACGCCGTCCACGTGCGGAGTAGCGCGAGTGGAAGGCATCACCCGGAAAACGGCACCACTGGATGGCAATGTCAGGCGGCAAGTAGCGGTTGCTGCCGCGCACCCACGAGGACAGCTCACGCTCGACCTCGGTGTCAAAGTGGACGACCTGATTGATGCCGTGAACACCGCTATCCGTGCGGCCGGCGCAGATGGTGCGGATCGGCTGGGCCGCGAAGGCGGACAGACCCTTTTCGAGTGCGTCCTGCACCGTTCGGCCATCGGCCTGGCTCTGCCAGCCGTTGTAGCCGCCGCCGCGGTAGCTCACGCCAAGTGCAACTCTCATCGGGTCCGGAAGTAAAAACGCCCGGCCAGGCCGGGCGTCGAAGTATCACGGTTGTGCTTAGCGGAGGTCGTTCAGCATCGCCTGGGCGCGGTCGCGCAGCGAACCGCTGGCACGCTGGATCAGCTCCTGCAACACCTCGCGGGCGCCTTCGGTGTCGCCGATCTGGCGGAACTCATCGGCCAGCTCCAGCTGACGCACCAGCGGGTCGCCGTCATCGTCACCCAGTGCTTCCAGGGCCACGGCGAGATGGTCCGGATCGGTTTCGCCCGGTTGGGTAGGTTCACCGAAGTCGAAATCCAGTTCCGTCGGCGCCGTGGCGGGCGACAACGATGCGCTGCTCGACAGGCCGCCCATGCTGCTGAGGTCGAAGCTCAGATCCGGAGCCGGTGGTGCAACGCGGGCTCCGCGACCGGAGATATCGAAGTCCATCGTCAACGGCGCGTGCTCGATCGAGGCCGGCATGGCCTGCGTCGCGGCCATTGCGTGGGGCGAGACGGGCTCGACGGCGTCGAGGTCCAGGTCCAGCGCCAGGTCGAAACCGCTGACGGGGCCGGTGTCCGGACCGCTGCGGCCCATCGTGTCGGTTCCCAGATGAGGCGCTACGGAATGCGCGCCGCTCGGCAGCGCAGTCTGCGGCAGCGTGCTGGCGTTCATGGGCTCGGGACGCAGCTCGGGGCCGTCCTCGACATGGGCTGGTGCACCACCCGGCTGGTACAGCGGGTTGTCCGGGTCGATGCCACGGCCCAGTTCCTGCGCCTTGGCCCAGTCCTCGCCCGACCCACGGGTTTCGGCAAACAGCTGCACGGCGAGCTGCTCGAAGCCCTTGGTGTCGCGGCGCTTGGCGTAGACCTCCAGCAGCTTCAGGCGAATGGCCAGGCGCGTCGGGTTGGCGCGCAGGGCCTCCTTGAGGATTTCCTCGGCCTGCAGGTCGCGGCCGTAGGCGAGGTAGACGTCGGCCTCGGCCACCGGGTCCACGTCGCCAATGGCGTCGAGCTGGCTGAGCGAGTAGCTCATCGACGACTGGCCGCTGTTCTGCGTGTCGCGGGTGTCGACACGCTGGCCGCCGGTGCCGCCGAAGAAGGAGTCGGGCTGCAGGCGGCTTTCGTGGAAACCGGTCTCGGCGGCGTTGGCCGGGCGGCGCGAACGCAGGCGATAGAGGCCAAGGCCGCCCAGCACGGCGACAAGAACGGCGGCCAACGGCAGGACAAAGCGGTTGTCGAGCAATTCCTCGATGAAGCCGGGTGGCTCGGCGGCCGGAGACGGGGGCAGCGGCGCACTGGCGCGGGGAGCCGGCCTGGACGCAGCCATGCTGGCTGCAGCAACCGGGGCCGGCATGGAAGCGGGCTCGACGGCAGCCACGACCGGAGAAGGCAAGGTCGACACTCCAGGCGCAGGAGCCGGTACGGCGGCGCCCGGCGCCGCAGGCGTGGCGGCGGCGGCGTTGGAGAGCTTCTTCAGCTCCTCGACATTGCGCGTCAGTTCGGCCACACGGGCGGCGGCGTCCTTCTTCTCGGCTTCCTTGGAGAGCTTGGTCTCGCCAGCGCTGGCGGCCTTGCTGAGTGTGAGCTTGTCGGGCGTTTGTGCGGCTGCGGGCTTGCGGTCCTCAACGGCGGCCTGCACCTGGCCCCTGGCCTGACGTTCGCTCTCGGTGCTCTTCAACGTGGGGGCGGCAGAAGCCAGCCGCTGGCGGTAGGCCGCGAAGTCGGCGCTCTGGGCCAAGATGATTCGACGGGCCTCAGGCGCGGGCACATTGGCCAGTGCCTCGCTGGACGGCACCTGCAACACGGCGCCCGCCTTGAGCAGGTTCATGTTGCCGTCGATGAATGCGTCGGGGTTGTTGCGGAATAACCCGACGAGCATCTGGTCCAGCGAAATGCCGCTGACCTGGGTGCGGCCGGCAACCTTGGACAGCGAATCGCCCGGGCGGACAACGTATTCGGAGCCGGCGGTGACGGCGGGGCGCATCGGAGCAGATGCTGGTGCAGGAGTCGGCGCTGCGACCGGCGGTCGAGCCACCGCCATGGGTGGCTGCCCGGGCAGGATGCGTGGCAGCGCCGTGGTCACGGCAGGCGCCGGTGCGGGCACCGCTTCGCTGGCGACCGCTGGTGCGCCGGCAACAACAGGCGGTGCGGTGATGAGGGGCGCGGGCTTGGGCAGGCTCGGCGGGTCGAAGAGCAGCGTGTATTCGCGCACCAGCTTGCCGGTGGACCAGGTCAGCTCCAGGATGACGTCGATAAACGGCTCCTGCACCGCGCGGTCACTGCTGACGCGCAGCAGCGTACGGCCATCGCGGCGAACGATCAGCACCTGGGCCGACGTCAGCACCGGGTTGTAGTCGACGCCGCTGATGCGGTAGGAATCGGGCGGCGCGACGCGCACCTTGAGTGTGGCGGCCTCTTCGGGCGTCAGGCTGGTGACGTCGATCTCGGCACGCATGGTCTCGCCGAGGGCGGACTGCACATTCAACTTGCCCAGGCCCAACGCCTGCGCACCACCCGTGGCTACCAGCAGCGCGGCGGCCAGTGCGAGGTGGTGGCGGGTGAAGCCGGTCGGGCGGACGCCCTCGAATGCGTCGCGGATGTGGTCTTTCAAGGCATTCCCCAAAGCAACAAGGCGGGGCATCGTGCCCCGCCTGTCTCGATCTTCAGCACGCGCTGTGCGAACTTGGTCCGCACGCTGATCTGCACATTGCCGGCGTCGAGTTTCGAATTAAAAAACACAACAGCATCAAGCATATACGCGGAAATGCTCAAGCGGTATCTGATGTGTCGCTTGGTGTCGATAACGAGCCGAGGGTCAACCCTAATTCGAATCGTAAAAGACCGTAAGCAGATCAACGATCGAGCAGGATGCGCAGCATGCGGCGCAGCGGCTCGGCGGCGCCCCACAGCAGTTGGTCGCCGATGGTGAAGGCGCCAACGTACTCGGCGCCCATTGCCAGCTTGCGCACGCGGCCGACGGGAATGGTCATGGTGCCCGTGACGGCCACGGGGGTCAGGTCACGGATGGTGGCCTCGCGGGTGTTGGGCACCAGCTTCACCCACTCGTTGTCGGCGGCGATCATGGCCTCGATGTCGGCCAGCGGCACGTCCTTCTTGAGCTTGAAGGTCAGCGCCTGGCTGTGGCAGCGCATCGCGCCGACGCGCACGCAGAAGCCGTCGACCGGGATGGAGCCGCTGCCGAGGATCTTGTTGGTCTCGGCCATGCCCTTCCACTCCTCCTTGGACATGCCATTGCCGAGGTCCTTGTCGATCCAGGGGATCAAGGAACCGCCCAGCGGCACGCCGAAGTTGGCCGTCTCGTCGGCGGAGAGCGAACGCTGCTTGGCGATGACCTGGCGGTCGATTTCGAGGATGGCGCTCTTGGGGTCGTCCAGCAGCGGCCTGACGGCTGCGTTCAGCGTGCCGTACTGCGTCAGCAGCTCGCGCATGTGCTGGGCGCCGCCGCCGCTTGCCGCCTGGTAGGTCTGCGTGGACATCCACTCCACCAGCCCGGCCTTGTACAGCGCGCCCACGCCCATCAGCATGCAGCTGACGGTGCAGTTACCACCGATCCAGTTCTTGCCGCCGTCGCTCAGCGCCTGGTCGATGACCGCGCGGTTGACGGGGTCCAGGATGATGACGGCGTCATCGGCCATGCGCAGCGTGGAGGCGGCGTCGATCCAGTGGCCCGTCCAGCCCGCAGCGCGCAGCTTGGGGTAGACCTCGGAGGTGTAGTCGCCGCCCTGGGCGGTGATGATGATGTCGCAGCGCTTGAGCTGCTCGATGTCGAAGCCGCTTTGCAGCGTCTTCTCGTTCTTGGCCTGCGTCGGGGCAGCGCCACCGGCGTTGGACGTCGAGAAGAACAGCGGCTCGATCAGGTCGAAATCGCGCTCGGCGGTCATGCGGTCCATGAGCACTGAGCCCACCATGCCGCGCCAGCCTACGAGGCCTACCAAGGTCGTCATCATCATTCCTTCAGTTCACCAAACCCCATCCACTTCGGGCCCCGGCTCGTTCGCCGGGTTTGGAGGGGCGAGACGAGACGGAGCTGTTAGCTCTTGATGGTTTTCGTGGTCGTAATGGCTTTCACCACGGCGTCGCCCATCTCAATGGTCGAGACCTTCGTGGTGCCATCACTCCAGATGTCGGCGGTGCGCAAGCCCTGCGCCAGCACGGACTGCACGGCCGTCTCGATACGAGCGGCAGCGTCGCCTTGGTTGAGGGAGAACTTGAGCATCATGGCGGCAGACAGGATTGTAGCCAGCGGGTTGGCAATCCCCTTGCCGGCGATGTCCGGCGCGCTGCCGTGGCTGGGCTCGTAGAGGCCCTTGTTGTTCGCGTCCAACGAGGCGGACGGCAGCATGCCGATGGAGCCGGTCAGCATCGCGGCTTCATCGGACAGGATGTCGCCGAACATGTTGCCGGTCACGACGACGTCGAACTTCTTCGGCGCCTTGACGAGCTGCATCGCCGCGTTGTCGACGTACATGTGGTCCAGCTCGACATCGGGGTACTGGGCGTGGACCTCGATGACGATGTCCTTCCAGAACTGCGAGGTCTCCAGCACGTTGGCTTTGTCGACGCTGGTGAGGCGCTTGGACCGTAAGCGGGCGGCCTGGAAGGCGACGTGGGCGATGCGCTCGATCTCGGGGCGCGAGTAGCGCATCGTGTCGAAGGCTTCATCGGCGCCGGGGAAGTGGCCGTCCACGGCCGTACGGCGACCGCGCGGCTGGCCGAAGTAGATGTCGCCGGTCAGCTCGCGGATCAAGAGGATGTCGAGGCCGGCGACGAGCTCAGGTTTCAGCGACGACGCATGCGTCAGTTGCTCGTAGCAGATGGCCGGGCGGAAGTTTGCGAACAGGCCCAGCGCCTTGCGCAGGCCAAGGATGGCCTGTTCAGGCCGCAGCGAACGCTCCAGCTTGTCGTACTTCCAGTCGCCCACGGCGCCGAACAGCACGGCGTCGGCTTCCTGCGCCAGCTTCAGTGTGGCGGGCGGCAGCGGGTGGCCGCTGGTGTCGTAAGCCTTGCCGCCGACGTCGGCCCAGTCGAGCTGCAAAGGCAGGTCGAGCGCGTTCAGGACCTTGACGGCCTCGGCCATGATTTCGGGGCCGATACCGTCGCCCGGCAGAACGGCAATCTTCTTGATCGTCATGACGTCAAATCACTCGGTTGGCCAGCCAGGGTTTGGCGGCGATGCGTTGCGCCTCGTAGGCGCGGATCTTGTTGGTGTGCTGCAGCGTCAGGCCGATCTCGTCGAGGCCGCCGATCAGGCATTCCTTGCGGAAAGGCTCGATGTCGAAGGGCAGTTCGGCGCCGTCGGGCTTCACGACGACCTGGCGTGGCAGGTCGACGACAAGCTGGTAGCCGGGGAAGGCGTAGACCTCGTCGAACAACTGCGCGATCGCGCGCTCGGGCAAGACGATGGGCAGCAGGCCGTTCTTGAAGCAGTTGTTGAAGAAGATGTCGGCAAAGCTCGGTGCCAGGATGGCGCGGAAGCCGTATTGCTGCAGCGCCCAGGGCGCATGCTCGCGGCTGGAGCCGCAGCCGAAGTTGCTGCGCGCGATCAGCACGCTGGCACCCGCATAACGCGGCTGGTTCAGCACGAACTCGGGGTTGGGCTTGCGGCTGGCCGGGTCCTGGCCGGGTTCGCCGTGGTCCAGGTAGCGCCACTCGTCGAACAGGTTGGGGCCGAAGCCGCTGCGCTTGATCGACTTCAGGAACTGCTTGGGAATGATGGCGTCGGTGTCGACGTTGTCGCGGTCCATGGGCGCGACGAGACCCTTGTGAATGGTGAACTTGTCCATCAGGAGAGCGTCCTCACGTCGACAAAATGACCCGCCATGGCCGCAGCGGCAGCCATGGCAGGGCTGACCAGATGGGTGCGCCCACCGGCGCCCTGGCGGCCTTCGAAATTGCGGTTGCTGGTCGACGCACAACGCTCGCCCGGCTCCAGCCGGTCGGCGTTCATCGCCAGGCACATGGAGCAACCCGGTTCGCGCCATTCGAAGCCGGCGGCTTTGAAGACCTGGTCCAGCCCTTCGGCTTCGGCCTGCGCCTTGACGAGGCCGGAGCCCGGCACGACGAGGGCCAGCTTGATGTTCTTGGCCAGGCGCCCGCCGACGCGGCGCACGACGGCGGCGGCCTCGCGCATGTCCTCGATGCGGCTGTTGGTGCAAGAGCCGATGAAGACCTTGTCGACGTGGATGTCGCTGATGGCCTTGTTGGGCTCCAGCGCCATATAGGTCAGCGCGCGCTCGATGGCGCCGCGTTTGACGGCGTCTTTTTCACGTTCCGGGTCGGGCACGCGGTCGTCGATGGCCAGCACCATCTCGGGCGACGTGCCCCAGCTGACCTGCGGGCGGATCTGTGCGGCGTCGAGTTCGACGATCTTGTCGAAGTGCGCGCCGGCGTCGGTGTGCAGCGTGCGCCAGTAAGGCACGGCCTGTTCCCACTCCACGCCATTCGGCGAGAAGGGGCGGCCTTTGACGTAGTTGATGGTCGTGTCGTCCACACCGATCAGGCCCGCGCGGGCACCGGCTTCGATGGCCATGTTGCAGACGGTCATGCGACCTTCCATCGAGAGTGAGCGGATGGCCGCGCCCGCGAACTCGTTGGTGTAGCCGTTGCCGCCGGCCGTGCCGATCTTGCCGATGATGGCGAGCACGATGTCCTTGGCGCCAACGCCCTTGGGGCATTGGCCTTCCACCTTGACGAGCAGGTTCTTGGCCTTCTTGGCGGACAGCGTCTGCGTGGCCAGCACATGCTCGACCTCGCTGGTGCCGATGCCATGCGCCAGCGCGCCGAAGGCGCCGTGCGTGGAGGTGTGGCTGTCGCCGCAGACGACGGTCATGCCGGGCAGCGTGGCGCCCTGCTCCGGGCCGATGACGTGCACGATGCCCTGGCGCTTGTCGTTCATCTTGAACTGCGTGATGCCGACGCGGTCGCAGTTAGCGTCCAGCGTGTCGACCTGCAGTTTGGAGATGGGATCAGCGATGCCTTGCGACCGGTCGGTCGTCGGCACGTTGTGGTCGCTGACGGCCAGGTTGGCGGACAGGCGCCAGACCTTGCGGCCGGCCAGGTCCAGGCCTTCGAAGGCCTGCGGGCTGGTCACCTCGTGAACGAGGTGGCGGTCGATGTAGAGCAGTGCCGTGCCATCCGGTTCGGAGTGCACGACATGCTCGTCCCAGAGCTTGTCGTAAAGGGTACGGGGGGTCATTGCTTTTCTCGAGGAATGAGGGTGTCCACGAAGCGTTGCACCACGGTGGGCAAGCGCTGTTGGCGCAGCACACCCAGGTAATAGTCGCGCTCGGCCCACGGCTCTTCAAGTCGCAGGCAGCGCACGCCGAAAACGCGCGTGAAGCGTTCGGCGGGTTGTTCAGGCAGCACGGCCACGCCGAGACCGGATTCGACCAGTTGGGCGATGCCGTCGAAGCCGCGCACCTGCAGGCGCGCGTTGAGCGTCTGGCCACGGGCGGCGGCTTGTTCGCGCATCAGTTCCTGGGCGCTGGCGCCGGCATTCAGGCCGATGAGGTCATAGCCCAGCAAGTCGTCGAAGCTCACAGCCTCGCGGCTGGCGAGCGGGTGCTTGAGCGGGACAAGAGCCGCGAGGCGGCTGCGGGCGAAGACCCAGGTCTGGACCCGGTTGTCGAGCACCGGCGCGGTGAAGACGCCGACGTCAGCACGCCCTTCGGCCACGGCGGCCTGCACCTCGGCGCTGGTCAGGTCTTCCAGGCTGATGCGGATTTGCGCGTGCGCCTGCGAGAACTCGACCAGATAGGGCGGCAGGCACTCGGCAATCGCGCTGGTGTTGGAGGCGATGCGCAGGTGGCCCTTGATGCCGCGAGAGAACTCCATGACCTCGGTTTCGAGGGCGTAGAGCGACGCATGCAACGAGCGGATATGGCGCACCAGCGCCCGGCCCGCCTCGGTCGGCTCAACCCCGCGAGCGCGCCGCTCAAACAGTTGTACGCCGAGGCGGCTTTCGAGGTCGGACAAGCGCTTGCTGGCCGCAGCCAGCGCCAGGTGCTCCTGGGCCGCGCCACGGGTGATCGAGCGGGTCTGCTCGATGGCCAGCACGAGATTGAGAGTGGTGAGGTCGTGGCGCATGATCGATTGACTCCAGCATAGCCTTCGCGAAGAACGAGATTCTGCGCCAAAAAGCGATAGTGATTTCGCCAAATACGAACTTCAACGTGGCGACTGTCTGTTCGCCTGCTTCAGCAACCCGCGAAGCGCATTGCGACTGTGGGCACCGAAGTGGCCCAGCAATTCAGCGATGCGCGCCCGCAGCGCGTCACGCTGACCCTGCATGTCGCGCGCAAGTTCCGGGCCGAGCTGGGCCTCATTCGCGGCGAAGTCGAAATTGGGGTCAGTGACGAATTTCGCCGGCGCCCCTACGACGACGGCCGCGTCGGTCGCCGGGCCGGCGGCGAAAGCTTCAGCAGCGACCACATCGCGGACGTAGATCGGGCTCCAAGGTGGGTAGCGCGCATCGTGCGTGGCATCACGCAGCGCCATTTCGAGTGGTCCGTCGCGCCGCTGGCGGGCGGCGTCCATGACCCAGCGCGTCTGGAACTGCTCCAGCACGAAGTGGCGGTTGCTCTGTAGCACGACCAGACCTTGGCGGTCGACCGGCGCGCCGAGCTGGGCCTTGAGATTGACCCACATCATGTGGCCCAGCGTCGCACCCGGGGCGGCGCTGGCGTGATAGGGCTGCGTCAGGTCCTCGACGTGATGCAGCGCCAGGCCGGCGAAGCGCCAGCCCCAGTAGGCATGGCCCGTCTGCCAGGCCAGCACGGCCAGGCCGCCGTACTGCTGCACGCGCAGTTCGGCAAAGGTGCGCGCGAAGCTGGGCGCCAGCGTATTGAAGATGGCGCCCTGGTGGAAGAAGCCCATGTGGAACGGCGCCTGCGAGCCGATAGCGACGGCTGGGTTGCCGAAGGGCTGCTTGCCGAAGCCGTAGCGCGGGTTGGCCGGGCTGCCCAAGTTGTCGTCGAAGAGATTGAGGTCATGGCCGTAGTCGGGCTCGTCGCAGGCCGAGGCCAGCACGGCCAGCGGCGCAACCTCCTCTCCCGGCCGCAGCGCGACGAAGCGCTGCGTGGCGCCTTTGCCTGGCATGACGACGGAGACTTCATTGAAGTCGATGGTGGGCCGCGCGGACTCGGCGTCGCGCGGATCCACCTGCAGGTAGAGCGCCAGCTTGGACTGCGGCGACAGGCGCAGCGCGCGCAGGAAGGCGGTGCGGCGGTCGGCGTCGCTGCGCTTGGCGTCGGGCACGAAGCGCAGCGCATCCGGGCGCGGCGCGTGGCCTTTGAGATGCTCGCGGGCCCAGGCTTCCTGGGCGTCCAGTGTGCGGGCGATGGCTGCTTCCTGGTCACGCAGGAAATCACCGAGCGGTTCAGCCTTGACGACCGCAGCGCCCGCAACCTCGGGCATGCGCTCGAAGGCTCGGTAGCACATGGGGCTGTGGTTGCCCCATGCCTGCGCGAAGGTGGGCAGCAGGGCCAGCAGGAAAAAGAGGTGGCGCATCGGGCGGCGTGGAAAGCGAAGGCGCAGATTCTGGCCCCGAGCGGCCGAGCAAAGCCTTGCGACCGAATTCACGAGGCCGCTTGTGACCACCCCGTCTCCCGGTGTGCCACGGGCCGGTCAGCCCAGCGCGGCACGCGCAAGATTTGCAGTGCGCAGGTTACGGGCGGGCGCCGCGCAGCAGAAGCTTTGATTGAGGAAGCGGCGCTTCGCGGAAGTTCAAGCGCCGGCCAGCGCGAGTGCCTGCACAACGTCCGCCGGCGCCTGGACCAACTCGATCAGCACGCCCTCCCCGCCGAACGGGAACTGGTCGTTGCCCTTGGGGTGGACGAAGCAGATGTCATGACCGGCCGCGCCGCAGCGTATGCCGCCGGGGGCGAAGCGCAGGCCCTGCGCCTCCAGCCACTGCACGGCGGCGGGGAGGTCGTCGACCCACAGGCCGACGTGATTCAGGGGCGTGGCGTGCACGGCCGGCTTCTTCTCCGGGTCCAGCGGCTGCATCAGGTCCACCTCCACCGCATGGGCGCCCTGCCCCAGCGTGCAGATGTCCTCGTCGACGTTCTCGCGCTCGCTCCTGAAGTTGCCGGTCACCGGCACGCCGAGCAGGTCCACCCACAGGTGGCGAAGCCTGGCCTTGTCGAGGCCGCCGATGGCGATCTGCTGCAGGCCGAGGATCTTGAAAGGTCTTGCGTTGCTCATGGCGATCACAGCTTGAGCCGCCCCCACAGCCAGCCGGTCTTGACGCCGGCCAGCGTGGCGATGGATTGTTGATGGATGTAGGGCAGGCGGCCACCCCAGCCGAAGAAGCGGTCGCGCAGCCAGGGCGCGACGACAGCGTGGGACTGGAACATCGGCGTCAGGCCCTTGCTCGCCTGACCGTAGAAGCGCAGATGGGCGCGGCGGCGCCGGCTGTAGCGCTCGAAGACGCTTGACCATTCATCACCGACTTCGGCCGCCAGTTCATGCGCGTCGATGAGGGCCATGTTGGCGCCCTGCCCCAGCTGCGGGCTCATGCCGTGGGCGCAGTCGCCGATGGCGAGCACGCGGCCGTCGTGCCAGCGGGCCATGTGCACGTCGGCGTAACGGGCCTCGCGGAGTTGTTCAGCGTCGTGCAGCCCGGTGAGCAGTGGCGCCACGTCCGGGAAGAGGTCGGCCATCTGCTGCTTGAGATGATCCAGACCAATGCGGTTCTGCCAGCCGTCCAGCTCGGCCACCGGCAGGCTCCAGAACAGGTTGATGCCGCGCTCGGCATCGTCCGCAGCCGCCTTGCCAACGGGCATGAGCCCGAGCATCTGCGACGCTGATCGAAAGCGCTGGCGCAACTCGATCTGCGGAAAGCCCGGCGGCGCGGGCAGCACGGTCCAGACGGCGCCCCAGGGGAAGAGGCGTGCGCGCTGGCCCACCTTCATGCCCTCACGCAGCCGGGAGAAGCTGCCGTTGGCGAGGATGAGCGCGGTGTGTCGCACGGGCTCGGCGCCGGCCAGGCGCAGGGTCACACCGTCAACGTCCTGCTCGAAACCCTCGACCGCGACGCCGCAATGCCACGGGATGCCCAGCTCGCGCACGCGCTTCCACAGAAGCCCCATCAGCGCGCCGCGCTGCAAGCCCAGGCCGTAGGCCTCGGGGTGAAAGCGCCGGTAGCTCATGTTCAGCACGGCGCGGCCCGAGGGCGTGTCGCCAAACAGCCGGTCCACGCGCACGCCCAGGGCCAGCGCTTCGTCCAGCAGGCCCATCGCCGCCAGCACGCGCTGGCCGGTGGGCTGCAGCAACAGACCGGCGCCGATGGGGCGTGGCTCGGACACGGTCTCGTAAAGCGTGACGGCTATGCCGCGCTCGGCCAGGCGCACGGCTGCGGCGGCGCCGGCCACGCCTGCGCCGACGATGGCGAGGCTGGCCTCAGGCAAAACGCAGGATGGGCTGATCCACCGACAAGCTCTCGCCCGGCTTGGCCAACACCTCGGCCACCGTCACATCCTGCTGTGCAGTGAGGATGTTCTCCATCTTCATGGCCTCGATGACGGCCAGGCGCTCACCCGCCTGCACGGTCTGGCCGACCTGCGCGCCCAGATGAACTAGCAGCCCGGGCATGGGCGACAGCAGCAGCTTGGACGTGTCGGGCGGCGCCTTGTAGGGCATCAGCGCCTGCAACTCGGCCGCGCGCGGGCTCAGCACGGTCAGCTCGACGGAGCGGCCGCCATGGTGGATGCGGTAGGCCAGCGGGTTCTTCGCCGTGCCGCGCTCGGCCTGGGCGGTGAAGGTCAGGCCATTGACGGTGCCGGTGATGCGCACGTCGTTCAGGCGCGAGCGGCTGACGATGCGGTAATCCTTGTCGTCGACCTGCACGCGCGCCTCGCCCATCGCACCGCCGAACTCGCTGATGTGCAGCGCATGACGTTCGCTGCGGCCTTGCCCCAGGTTCACGACAGCGACGTAGTCGTGCTCGATCTGCACCTCGTGGCCACGCAACTGGCCGCTGATGCCGGCCTCGCGCTCGCGGGCTTTGCGGCGGATGAAGCCGGCAAGCGCCACGAGGAAAAGCGGGTCGGCGTGCGGCACGTCCTCGGCCTTGAAGCCGTCGACGTAGTGCTGGGCGATAAAGCCGGTGTTGAAGTCGCCGCTGGCGAAGTCCGGGTGGGCCAGCAGCGCGGCCTGGAAGGGGATGTTGCTGGACACGCCACGGATGACGAAACCGTTCAGCGCCTCGCGCATCTTGCCGATGGCGTCGGCGCGGTCGCGGCCGTGCACGATGAGCTTGGCGATCATCGAGTCGTAGAACATCGGGATCTCGCCGCCTTCGTAGACGCCGGTGTCCACGCGGACGCCGAAGCGGGCCGGCTCACCTTGCTGCATGCTCGTTTCCGGCGGCTGATAACGCACCAGTCGGCCGGTGGACGGCAGGAAGTTGCGGAACGGGTCTTCCGCGTTGATGCGGCATTCGATGGCCCAGCCGTCACGCTTGATGTCGGCCTGGCCGAACGACAGCGGCTCGCCTGCTGCGACGCGGATCATCTGCTCGACGAGGTCCAGCCCCGTGATGCATTCGGTGACCGGGTGCTCCACCTGCAGCCGCGTGTTCATCTCCAGGAAATAGAAGCTCTGGTCCTTGCCGACGACGAACTCCACCGTGCCGGCACTTTGGTAATTGACGGCCTTGGCCAGCGCCACGGCCTGCTCGCCCATCGCCCGGCGCGTGGCCTCGCTGATGAAGGGCGACGGTGCTTCCTCGATGACCTTCTGGTGACGGCGCTGGATGGAGCACTCGCGCTCCCACAGGTAGACGACGTGGCCCAGCGAGTCACCCAGCACCTGGATCTCGATGTGGCGCGGTTCTTCGACGAACTTTTCGATGAAGACGCGGTCGTCGCCAAAGCTGTTGCGCGCCTCGTTGCGGCAGGACGTGAAGCCCTCGAAGGCTTCCTTGTCGTTGAAGGCCACGCGCAGGCCCTTGCCACCGCCACCGGCGCTGGCCTTGATCATGACGGGGTAGCCGATGCGCGCCGCAATGCCCACGGCCTCGTCGGCCGACAGGATGGGCTCGTTGTGGCCGGGGATGGTGTTGACGCCGGCCGCAGTGGCCAGCTTCTTGGACGCGATCTTGTCGCCCATCGCCGCGATGCTGGCGTGCTTGGGGCCGATGAAGACGAGGCCTTCCTCCTCCACCCGGCGCGCGAAGGCCTCGTTCTCGCTGAGGAAGCCGTAGCCGGGGTGGATGGCTTGCGCGCCCGTCTGCTTGGCTGCGGCAATGATCTTGTCAGCGACAAGATAGCTCTCGCGCGACGGAGCCGGGCCGAGCAGCACGGCCTCGTCGGCTAGGTCGACGTGGCGGGCATCCTTGTCGGCCTCGGAGTAGACGGCGACGGTGGCGATACCCATCTTGCGGGCGGTCGCGATCACTCGGCAGGAGATCTCTCCGCGGTTAGCAATCAATATTTTGGTGAACATGCTTTGTCTCACTCAGCAGCAATTCGTGGAAGTCGGGCGAGCAGGTCGCGCCTCGTCGTCGCGCGGATGGGCGCATCAGCCAGGAGGCCCGGCAGCGTCTGGAACACCTCACGCCAGTGCTCGATGACGCGCTTGGCGTCAGCGGGCTTGACGCCGCCCTGCCCGGCCACGCGCATCAGGTCGCCTCGCCCGGGCGCGCGGCCCTCGCCGGCAACGCTGGTGGTGTGCTCACCGCCGGGGCCGAAGGAGAAGGTCAGGTCGAACGCGGGCGACAGGCGCCACTGGCCCGCAGCATCGCGGGTGAAGGCAAAGTTCTTGGCGTGGTCGTCGCGGTTGTGGGCCATCACGTTGAAGACGCAACGCTCGAAGGTCTTCACCACCTCGCGATAGTCACCGGTGACGCGCTGGGTGGCGAGCATCAGCGTCGCATAGTCGAGCGATGGCAGGCGGAAGTCGGCGTCAAGCAGGCCGGCGAGGCTCAGCAAAGGCACACGCTGTTCGCCGCCGGGCGCGGCCACGCGGTCGAAGCGGCGGGTGCCGAAAGCAGCATGCGGTTTGGGCAAGGCCAGATAGGCAGTGGCGGGCATGGCTACGCCACCGTGGCGCGCCAGGTCGGCGTAGGCCTGCTCGATGGCACAGGCTTCCGCGTGTTCACCGGGCGCAGGGAACTTGACGAGGATGGGTTCTCCCAAATCTTCAAAGGCGCCCGGCCCGTCTGCCCACCACTGCCGGTTGCGCCAGCGCAGCAGTGCCTTCGGCCTCGCGCCTTGAGCCGAGCCGCCGAGGCGAAACAGGCGCTGCAGCTGCTGCTCGGGGCTGTGCAAGCCTTCGTCGGCCAGCACGGCGGCCGTGTCGAGCGCGAGCCGCTCCAGCGTCAGCGCGGGCCAGGCCTCGGTGCCTGCATCGTCAGCGGGCTCGAAGGCCAGCGCGCCGGGTGCGCGGTCACCCACCATCGCGAGCCGGTCCAGCACGGAGACGGTGCGCGGGTCCTGCCCACGGCGGCGCAGGGCGCGGTCCATCAGCAGCAGGCCCCAGCCGTCGGGCAGCGCGTCGGCGATGAAGCCGGGCAGGCCGTGGCTGTGAGCAGGACCGCTCACGGCCAAGGGCTGAGCGCCTGGGTGCGGCAGTGGCGCGCGCAGGGGTGACGCCTCAACGCCGCGCGAGATGGCTTCGGGCGAGAACTCGAACAGCAGCCTCCCGCCCGTGTCGGCCAGCGTGCCCAGCGGCAGGCGCTCGCCCCAGCCGAGGTCGACGACACGCAACTTGGCCAACGTCATTTGGCCGCCCCCTCGGCGCGACGGCTGGCACGGCGGCGGGCTGGGGTGCCGGCCATTGCCTCGGCCTGCGCGATGCTGGTCAGCGCGGGAAGTTCGAACAAGGATCCCAGGCCATCTGCCGCCTGCAGCGCCTGTGCCACCCGCACCACCATCTCCAGGCTGCCCTGCCCACTGGCCTCCAGCCGCCGCACAGCAGACAGCGAGCAACCCGCACGCGCCGCCAGTTCGGCCTGGCCGAAATTGCGCACCAGGCGCAGCGCACGCAGGCGCTCGCCCAGTTGGGCGCAGACGATGGGAGCGGGCAGGAGGTCGATCATCAATGGTTCACCAATGAATCTTTAAGGCGTATTTTTGCATTCAATCGTTCAAATACGAACGTTTATTGAAATCGGCTATGCATCACTTTTCCGACGCCAGCAGCCTCTTGCGCTGCTCGGTGAAGTGCCACCACGGCTGGGCCGGGCCGCCGTTCATGAAGTCGCGAGCCGCCATGAAGGTGTCCAGCACGCAGGGGTCGTGGCGCTGGCCCGTCGGGCCGCGCAGGCGGTCATAGGTCCTGAAGGGGTCCATCGCCTTGACGTGCGCGGGCGTCGTGAGGCCCAAGCCCACCAGGTCGGCGGCCATCGCCTTGCCGATGTTGGGGATGTCCGTGAGTTGCCGCGCTTCGGCGGCGCAAACCGCTTTGCTCATGACGTCACAGCGGAATGTTCCCGTGCTTGCGCCACGGGTTCTCCAGCTTCTTGTCCTTGAGCATCGACAGGCTGCGGCAAATGCGCTTGCGGGTCTCGTGCGGCTGGATCACGTCGTCGATGAAGCCGCGGCTGCCGGCCACGAAGGGGTTGGCGAAGCGGGCCTTGTATTCGGCTTCGCGCTCGGCCAGCTTGGCCGGGTCCTTCTTGTCCTCGCGGAAGATGATCTCCACCGCGCCCTTGGCGCCCATCACGGCGATCTCGGCGTTAGGCCAGGCGAAGTTCACGTCGCCGCGCAGGTGCTTGGAAGCCATCACGTCATACGCGCCGCCGTAGGCCTTGCGGGTGATGACGGTGATCTTGGGCACCGTCGCTTCGGCGTAGGCGTAGAGCAGCTTGGCGCCGTGCTTGATGATGCCGCCGTACTCCTGAGCAGTGCCGGGCATGAAGCCGGGCACGTCGACGAAGGTGACGACCGGGATGCTGAAGGCGTCGCAGAAACGCACAAAGCGCGCGGCCTTGATGCTGCTCTTGATGTCCAGGCAGCCGGCCAGGACCAGCGGCTGGTTGGCGACGATGCCCACCGTCTGGCCCTCCATGCGCGCAAAGCCGGTGACGATGTTTTTTGCGTAGTCGGGCTGCAGCTCGAAGAAGTCGCCGTCGTCCACGACCTTGAGGATCAGCTCCTTGATGTCGTAGGGCTTGTTGGCGTTCTCGGGCACCAGCGTGTCCAGCGAGTAATCCAGCCGCGCTGCCGGGTCGCCGCTCGGGCGGCATGGCGCCTTCTCGCGGTTGGACAGCGGCAGGTAGTTGAAGAAGCGGCGCAGCATCAGCAGCGCCTCCACGTCGTTCTCGAACGACAGGTCGGCCACGCCGCTGCGACAGTTGTGCGTGGTGGCGCCGCCCAGTTCCTCGGCCGTCACTTCCTCATGCGTCACGGTCTTCACGACCTCGGGGCCGGTGACGAACATGTAGCTGCTGTCCCTCACCATGAAGATGAAGTCGGTCATGGCTGGTGAGTAAACCGCGCCGCCGGCGCAGGGGCCCATGATCATGCTGATCTGTGGGATGACGCCGGAGGCCATTACGTTGCGCTGGAAGACGTCGGCATAACCGCCCAACGAGGCGACACCTTCCTGGATGCGCGCGCCGCCTGAGTCGTTGAGGCCGATGACCGGGGCGCCGACCTTCATGGCCTGGTCCATCACCTTGCATATTTTCTCGGCGTGGGCTTCGCTGAGCGCACCGCCGAAGACGGTGAAGTCCTGGCTGAAGGCGAAGGCGAGGCGGCCGTTGATCATGCCGTAGCCGGTGACGACGCCGTCGCCGGGGATCTTGTTGCCTTCCATGCCGAAGTCCACGCAGCGGTGCTCGACGAACATGTCCCATTCCTCGAAGCTGCCTTCGTCGAAAAGGATTTCCAGCCGCTCACGCGCGGTGAGCTTGCCCTTGGCGTGCTGGGCGGCAATGCGCTTCTCGCCACCGCCGAGCCGGGCGCGGGCGCGCTTGGCTTCGAGCGCTTGCAGGATGTCTTGCATGGTCGGAGGTCTCAGAAGGGGAAGTTGATCTCCACGCCGTTGCCGGCGGGGTCTTGCAGGAAGAACTGGTGCTGGCGCGTCAGCTCCGAGCGCGACTCATGGAAGGTGACGCCCATGGCGGCGAGGTGCGCAGCCATCGCCTTGTAATCGGTGCCGTAGAAGGCGGTGTGGTCGAAGGTCGTCGGTGCGGCGGGATTCATCGGGCCGCGCACCGTCTCGTTAGCTCGCTGCGTGGACAGGTGAACGATGGGGTGGCCGCCGGCGAAAAGCCAGAAGCCGTCGCTGTCGAAATCGGGCCGAGGGCCGACCGTGAGGCCAAGCACGTCGCGGTAAAAGTCGCGCAACGTGGCCAGCAGTTCGGCGGGTGCGCGCAGGTTGATGTGATGCAGGCCAGTGATCATGAAGAGCTCCGAAGCTGAAAGGCCGCCAGCAACTGACGTGCCGCGGTGGATGCAGGCGTGCGGCCGTCGCGCACGTCGGCCGTGGCGGCCTGCAGACGCGCGGCCATGCCGGGGTGGGTGATGAAGGCCTGGCGCAGGCCGGCCTGGAGGCGTTCCCACATCCAGGCGAGGGATTGCTCGCGGCGCTTGGCGCCCCAAGCGCCGCTCGCCTGGCGCTCGTCGCGCTGGGCACTGATGGCATCCCACAGCGGCGCGATGCCGTCGGCCTTCAGCGCACTGACCTGCAGCACGCGCGGCGCGGTGGGCGCATGCGTGGGCAGCAGCCGCAGCGCAGATGTGATCTGGGCCTGCGCGCGCATGGCGGCGGCCGGGTCGAGGTCGGCCTTGTTGACGACGACGAGGTCGGCGAGTTCCATGACGCCCTTCTTGATCGCCTGCAGATCGTCGCCCGCGTTGGGCAGTTGCAGCAGCAGGTAGAGGTCGGTCATGCCGGCCACGGCGGTCTCGCTCTGGCCGACGCCCACGGTCTCGACGATGACGATGTCATAGCCCGCAGCCTCGCACAGCAGCATGGCCTCACGCGTCTTCTCGGCCACACCGCCCAGCGTGCCGCTGCTGGGGCTGGGCCGGATGAAGGCGCGTGTGTCCATGGAAAGCTTTTCCATGCGCGTCTTGTCGCCCAGGATGGCGCCCCCGGACACGCTGCTGGACGGGTCGACCGTCAGCACCGCGACGCGATGGCCGCGCTCGAGCAGCAGCAGGCCGAAGGCTTCGATGAAGGTGCTCTTGCCCACGCCAGGCACGCCGGAGATGCCCAGCCGCAGCGCGGCGCCGGTGGCGGACATTAGCGCCGTCAACAGCGCGTCGGCCTGCTCGCGGTGGTCGGCGCGCGTGGACTCGACCAGCGTGATGGCCTTGGCCAGCGCGCGGCGCTCGCCGGCCTGCAGGCGCTCGGCCAGGCTCATGCGCCAGGCTCCCAACGGTATTCGATGTCGAACTCTTGCTCCGCGACAACCTGAAAACCGTGGCTACGGTAGAAGGCGTTCGCGCGGCTCTCGCGCAGCGCACCCAGCGTGATCGGCAGGCCCCGCGCCTTGATCTGGTTGATCACCCAGGCGCCGACGCCCTGCCCTTGCGCGTCAGGCCGCAGGTACAGGTGATGCAGGCGTAACTCGCCCGCGCGCGGCTCGACGGTGAAGTAGCCGATACGCTCTCCATCCACCAGCAGGTGCTGCATCCACTCCGGGCGGAACAGTATCTTCAGCCGCGCGCGCTGGGTGTCAGGATCGAAGCGGCCCAGCCGCTCCAGGCTCTCGCGCAATGCCTCGATGCGGATCACCAGCATCGACTCGAAGTCCTCAGGCAGCACGGCTTGCAGCTCGACGCTCGGCATTTCAGAGAATCTCGAACGCCCGGCCATCGGCCAGGCGGTAACGGGAGAAGTCGCGCACATCCATCGTCATCACCTGCGTGACCCCAGCCTCAGACGCCAGCCAGACCAAGGTGGCGTCAGCAAAGTCCATCTCGGTGCGAGGCCATTCGGTGTAGCGAGCCATCAGGTCGGCGATGTCCGGGAGCTGCGAGACGTCGAAGGGGAACACCGCCACCGCGCCTGCAGCC
Organism: Roseateles sp.; assembly: GCF_039929605.1. Taxonomy (GTDB): domain Bacteria; phylum Pseudomonadota; class Gammaproteobacteria; order Burkholderiales; family Burkholderiaceae_C; genus Pelomonas. Next base: position 6,946 of record NZ_JBDSQX010000084.1, on the reverse strand, counting down.
ACCCAGCTGAGCAGTCGCTGGTTGGCGGCAGGCTTCAGAAAGTGGCTGGCCTCGACCACGCAGGGCCAAGTCGTCGTCAGCATCCAGCCCTGCGGCAGCAATTGCGCGTAATGCCGGTGGGCGACGCTCGTCGGATCGAACAGCGCGATCAGCGGGCCTGCGTCGATGAGGGCTGCGTTCAAGCGGCCGGCTCCTCGCCGGCCGGCGGCCACGGTTCGCCGCGTTGCTTGGCTTGCTGATAGGCGAGCCAGTCCGCCGCTTCGGCGTCGTGTTTGCCTTGCAGCTTGACGCGTAGTGGCTGCGCTGCTTGTGACGCGTCGGTGTCAGCCGCGTGGTAGGTGGCAGCTTGTTCCATCACCTGTTGGTAGAGCGCGGCGGGGTCCTTGCGGCCCAGTGCGCGTTCCACCGCCTCGATGATGAACTGCGACTTGGTCACGCCCTTGCGCTTGGCGGCCAGTTCGAGTTCCTTTTCCATCAGCGGGTCCATGCGGACAGATACGGCCATGGCGATCTCCTGAAATACGGTATTACCGTATCACAAAGCACGGCGGATGTGTTCGAGGACATCCTTGGCGCTGGCCGGGATCGGCGTGCCCGGGCCGTAGACGCCCTTGACGCCAGCGGCATGGAGGAAGTCGTAGTCCTGCGCCGGGATGACGCCGCCGACGAAGACGATGATGTCGTCGGCGCCCTGCTTCTTCAGCTCTTCGATGATGGCCGGCACCAGTGTCTTGTGCCCGGCGGCGAGCGTCGACACACCTACCGCATGCACATCGTTCTCGATGGCCTGGCGGGCGCATTCCTCGGGGGTCTGGAACAGCGGGCCGATGTCGACGTCGAAGCCGAGGTCGGCGAAGGCGGTGGCGACGACCTTGGCGCCGCGGTCGTGGCCGTCCTGGCCCAGCTTGGCGATCATCACGCGCGGGCGGCGGCCGTGTTCGTCGCCAAAGGCGGCGATCTCACCCTGCAGCTTGGCCCAGCCTTCGGCCGAGTCGTAGGCCGCCGCGTAGACGCCGCTGACCTTGTGCGTGTCGGCGCGGTGGCGGCCGTAGACGGCTTCGAGCGCGTCCGACACCTCGCCCACCGTCGCCCGTAGGCGCACGGCGTTGATGCTCAGGTCCAGCAGATTGCCCTCGCCGGTTTCGGCGGCCTGCGTCAGTGCGGCCAGTGCCAACTGGACAGTGGCGGTGTCGCGCGTGGCCTTGATTTTTTTGAGCCGCTCTATCTGCCCGTCCCTCACCTTGACGTTGTCCACGTCAAGGATGTCGATGGGGTCTTCCTTGGCCAGCTTGTACTTGTTGACGCCGACGATCACGTCCGCACCCGAGTCGATGCGCGCCTGCTTCTCGGCGGCACTCGCCTCGATCTTCAGCTTGGCCCAGCCGGAGTCCACCGCCTTCGTCATGCCGCCCATCGCGTCGACTTCCTCGATCAGCGCCCAGGCCTGGTCGGCCATGTCCTGGGTCAGCTTCTCCATCATGTAGCTGCCGGCCCAAGGGTCGATCACGCTCGTGATGTGGGTCTCTTCCTGGATGATGAGCTGGGTGTTGCGCGCGATGCGGCTGCTGAACTCGGTGGGCAGCGCGATGGCTTCATCGAGCGAGTTGGTGTGCAGGGACTGCGTACCGCCGAACACGGCGGCCATGGCTTCGATGGTGGTGCGCACGACGTTGTTGTATGGGTCCTGTGCGGTCAGGCTCCATCCCGAGGTCTGGCAGTGGGTGCGCAGCATCAGGCTTTTCGGGCTCGTCGCGCCGAAGCCTTTCATGATGCGGGTCCACAGCAACCGGGCCGCGCGCATCTTGGCGATCTCGAGATAGAAGTTCATCCCGATGGCCCAGAAGAAGGACAGACGCGGCGCAAAGTCGTCCACCGGCAGGCCCTTGGCCATCGCCGTCTTCACATACTCCTTGCCGTCGGCGAGCGTGAAGGCCAGTTCCAGCGCCTGGGTCGCCCCCGCCTCCTGCATGTGATAGCCGGAGATGCTGATCGAGTTGAACTTCGGCATCTTCTGCGCCGTGTATTCGATGATGTCGCCCACGATCCTCATCGACGGCGCCGGCGGGTAGATGTAGGTGTTGCGGACCATGAACTCCTTGAGGATGTCGTTCTGGATGGTTCCGGCCAATTTGTCCTGCGACACGCCCTGCTCTTCCGCCGCGACGACGTAGCCGGCCAGCACCGGCAGCACCGCGCCGTTCATGGTCATGCTGACGCTGACGGTGTCGAGCGGAATGCCGTCGAACAGGATCTTCATGTCCTCCACCGAGTCGATGGCGACACCCGCCTTGCCGACGTCACCGGTCACGCGCGGGTGGTCGCTGTCATAGCCGCGGTGGGTCGCCAGGTCGAAGGCGACTGACACGCCCTGGCCACCGGCGGCGAGCGCCTTGCGATAGAAGGCGTTGCTCTCCTCGGCGGTCGAGAAGCCGGCGTATTGGCGGATCGTCCACGGCCGTGCCGCGTACATGGTGGCCTGCGGGCCGCGCAGGAAGGGCTCGAAGCCGGGCAGCGTGTCCGCGTGCTGCAGGCCGGCGGTGTCGACTGCTGTGTACAGGGGCTTAACGACCAGGCCCTCAGGCGTGACCCAGTTCAGCGCGCCCACATCGCCGCCGGGGGCGGACTTGGCGGCGGCTGCAGCCCACTGCTCCAGAGAGGCAGTCTTGAACTCCGGGGCGTCCCCGGCGCGGCTGGCGTCCGACATCTGAAATCTCCTGAAGCTGGCGCGCATCTTAGCCGACGGCGTTATTCATAATTATAAATTCAGATTGACACTACACTTTGCCGCATGACTGCAATGCCCTCGCTTGCGCCGCGCGCCCTCTATCAAGAGGTGGCTGAGCGGCTGCGCCAGCAGATTTTTGCGCGCGAGCTCGAACCGGGCAGCTGGATCGACGAGCTCAAGCTCTGCGGCGAATTCGGCATCAGCCGCACGCCGCTGCGCGAGGCGCTGAAGGTGTTGGCCGCCGAGGGGCTGGTGACGATGAAGGTTCGGCGCGGCGCCTACGTGACGGAAATGTCCGAGCGCGATGTGCGTGAGGCGTATCAACTGCTCTCGCTGCTGGAAAGTGACGCGGCGGCTCAAGTGGCGGCGCACGCGGACGATAACGAGCTGCGCGAGCTGCAGCAGTTGCACGACGTACTGGAGTCGCAAGTGGGGCAGCGCGACGCGTTCTTCGCCGCCAACGAGCGCTTTCATCTGCGGCTGCTGGAGATCGAAGGCAACCGCTGGCGGGTGCAGATCGTCACGGACCTGCGGCGCGTCATGAAGCTCAACCGCCACCACTCGTTGTTTAAGCAAGGTCGGCTGGCGGAGTCTTTGGCGGAGCATCGGGCGTTGATGCAGGCGCTGCTGCAACGCCAACCGGAAACGGCTGCGATGCAATTGCGCATGCATTTTCAGAACGGCCTCGCGGCGGCCACGCCGCCGGAATCCGCAGCGGTCTGAAGTCACGCTTCAGCCGCTCGGTTGCGAGGTCAGGGGGAATGACCTTGCTTATGCAGTGATCGCCAAGCCGGCGCTTTTCTAGCATTCCGGCACGAACAGTCGACGCTCCGCGAGTTACATCCGCTCAAGTTTGTAAACCAGCGTCCGAAAATCGACTGAAGGCCGCGGCACAGCTTGATCACACCCCGTTTCTGCGCCCGCACGACGACTTGTCTTGCGGGCGCCTTGACAGGTGCACAAGCCCCCACGGTGCACGTACCTAAATGATTTCGCTCCAGGAGCAGACGATGGCTTCACTGATTACCAATCTGACCACGGCACAAGTCGCCGCACTCTCGACAAGCACCTTGTCGCGGCTGACCAGCGAGGATTGGGTCGCCTTCTCCACGGAGCAGTTCCAGGCTCTGACGACGTCACAGTTCGCGTCATTCACCACACGCGCCGTGACGAACTTCACGACCGCGCAGATGGGGGTGATCGAGAGCCAGGACTTGCGGGCGTTGAACACGGGCTCCATCCGCAGCCTGAACACCGCGCAGCTTGAAGCGCTGGGGTCCGAGCAGATCGGCGCGATGGGCACCAACCAGGTCGGCGTGCTGACCACGGCCCAGGTGGCCAGCCTGTCGAGCGACGACCTGAACGCACTCGAAACGGCGCAGTTCCGCGCGCTGGGCACGTCGCAGATCGCCGCGCTGTCCACGTCGCAGGTCTCCACGCTGGAGAGCGCCGACGTCGCCGCGCTGAGCACCGGCCAGATCCTCGCGCTGAACTCGTCGCAGCTCGGCGCGCTGGCTACCGAGAACATCGCCGCGCTGGAAACCAACCAGGTTGCCGCGCTGAACTCGCGCCAGGTTGCTGGCCTGAGCACCGATCAGATCGCCGCGCTGGAAACGCAAGACCTGCGTGCCATGAACACCGCCGCTCTGCGCGCGCTGAGCACCGCCCAGCTCGAAGCGCTGGGCTCTGCCCAGATCGGCGCGCTGAGCACGCAGCAAGTCGCCTCGCTGACCACCCAGCAGGTGGCCGGCCTCGTCAGCGATGACCTGAACGCGCTGGAGAGCGCTCAGATCCGCGCCTTGAACACCGCGCAAATCGGCGCGCTGTCGACCGGCCAGATCTCCACGCTGGAGAGCGCCGACGTCGCCGCGCTGAGCACCGGCCAGATCCTTGCGCTGAACTCGTCGCAGCTCGGCGCGCTGGCCACCGAGAACATCGCCGCGCTGGAAACCAACCAGGTTGCCGCGCTGAACTCGCGCCAGGTCGCCGGCCTGACCACCGATCAGATCGCCGCGCTGGAAACGCAAGACCTGCGTGCCATGAACACGGCCGCACTGCGCGCGCTGAGCACCGCCCAACTCGAAGCCCTGGGCTCTGCCCAGATCGGCGCTCTGAGCACGCAGCAAGTCACCTCGCTGACGACCCAGCAAGTGAACGGCTTGGTGAGCGATGACCTGAATGCACTGGAAACCGCACAGATCCGCGCGCTGAACACCGCGCAGATCGGCGCACTGACCACCTCACAAGTCTCCACGATGGAGAGCGCTGACGTGGCTGCGCTCAGCACGGGCCAAGTCGGCGCCATGAACTCGTCGCAACTCGGCGCACTGTCCACCGAGAACATCGTCGCGCTGGAAACCAACCAGGTCGCCACGATCAGCTCGCGCCAGGTCGCCGGCCTGACGACCGACCAGATGGGCGCTCTGGAAACGCAAGATCTGCGCGCCATGAACACGGCCGCCCTGCGCACGCTGAGCACCGCGCAGCTCGAAGCGCTGGGCTCCGCCCAGATCGGCGCGCTGAGCACGCAGCAAGTCGCCTCGCTGACGACCGCCCAGGTCAACAGCCTGAGCAGTGACGACCTGAACGCGCTGGACAGCGCCCAGATCCGCGCGCTGAGCACCGCGCAGATCGGCTCGCTGACGACCAGCCAAGTCTCCACGATGGAAAGCGCCGACGTGGCTGCGCTCAGCACGGGCCAAGTCGGCGCCATGAACTCGTCGCAGCTCGGCGCGCTGGCCACGGCCAACATTGCCGCGCTGGAGACCAACCAGCTTGCCGCGATCAACTCGCGCCAGGTGGCGGGCTTGACGACGGACCAGATGGCCGCCATCGAGACGCAAGACCTGCGCGCCATGAACACCGCCGCCCTGCGCGCGCTGAGCACCGCTCAGCTCGAAGCGCTGGGCTCCGCCCAGATCGGCGCGCTGAGCACGCAGCAAGTTGCCTCGCTAACGACCCAGCAGGTCAACAGTCTGAGCAGTGATGACCTGAACGCGCTGGACAGCGCCCAGATCCGCGCGCTGAACACTGCACAAATCGGCGCACTGCCCACCTCGCAAGTCTCCACAATGGAGAGCGCTGATGTGGCTGCACTCAGCACGGGCCAAATGACCGCGCTGAGCTCGTCGCAGCTGGGTGCGCTGGCTACCGAGAACATCGCTGCGCTGGAGACCAGCCAGGTCGCCGCACTTGCCTCACGCCAGGTCACCGCGCTGGGCACCGACCAGATGGGCGCCCTGGAGACGCAAGACTTGCGTGCCATGAACACGGCAGCACTGCGTGCGCTGAGCACCGCGCAGCTGGAAGCGCTGGGCTCCGCCCAGATCGGCGCGCTGAGCACGCAGCAAGTCGCCTCGCTGACGACGCAGCAAGTCAACGGCCTGGTGAGCGATGACCTGAACGCGCTGGACAGCGCCCAGATCCGCGCGCTGAACACAGCGCAGATCGGCGCACTGACCACCTCGCAGGTCTCCACGATGGAGAGCGCCGACGTCGCCGCGCTCAGCACGGGTCAAGTGACCGCGCTGAGCTCGTCGCAGCTGGGTGCACTGTCCACTGAGAACATCGCTGCGCTGGAAACCAATCAGGTCGCCGCGCTCGCCTCACGCCAGGTCACCGCGCTGGGCACCGACCAGATGGGCGCCCTGGAAACGCAAGACCTGCGTGCCATGAACACGGCAGCGCTGCGTGCGCTGAGCACCGCGCAGTTGGAAGCGCTCGGCTCCGCCCAGATCGGCGCGCTGAGCACCCAGCAAGTCGCCTCGCTGACGACCCAGCAGGTGGCCGGTTTGGTGAGCGATGACCTGAACGCGCTGGAAACGGCACAGATCCGCGCGCTGAACACCGCGCAGATCAGCTCGCTGACGACCAGCCAGGTCTCGACGATGGAAAGCGCTGACGTCGCTGCCCTGAGCACCGGCCAGATCCTCGCGATGAATTCGTCGCAGCTTGGCGCGCTGGCCACGGCCAACATCGCCGCGCTGGAGACCAACCAGCTCGCTGCGATCAATTCGCGCCAGGTCGCCGGCCTGACGACCGACCAGATCGCCGCCATCGAGACGCAAGACCTGCGCGCGATGAGCACCGCCGCGTTGCGCGCGCTGAGCACCGCCCAGATCGAAGCACTCGACTCCGCCCAGATCGGCGCATTGAGCACACAGCAGGTCGCAGCGCTGACCAGCACGCCGCAAATCGTCGGCCTGGTCAGCGAAGACTTGA
>NZ_JBDSQX010000083.1:0-25576 GCF_039929605.1 Roseateles sp. | reverse complement strand
GCAACGCGGAGTGGCCGCTGGCTACGGGCCTTCCCTCCGGGTTATGGCCAGAAGGGGCGCAGGCTGTGTTGCAAATCCTCGCCGGGCGCGTGCTCGGCTTGCGGTTTGCGTCGTGCCTGCGCCCCTTCTGGCTACAACGCGACCCATTGCCGTAGTGCCAACAAGCCCTAGCAACGTTACCGTCTGCGCTTTGTCACACGCTGTCACCCCTAGTTTGCTGCACCGCAGCAAATAGTTCTTGCAATCTGCGAGATGACCTCTATCATTCAGTCCATGTTGCAGTGCAGCAAAAGAAGCACAGCAAACGGTTCCACCACTTGAATAACGGAGTAACACCATGCTGACCGCTGAACAAATCATCGCCGCCCACAAAGCCAACATCGAAACCCTGTTCGGCCTGACGAACAAGGCGTTCGAAGGCGTCGAGAAGCTCGTCGAGCTGAACCTGCAAGTCGCCCGCACCGCGCTGAGCGAAGCTGCCGACACGACCACCGCTGCGCTGTCGGTCAAGGACGCGCAAGAGCTGCTGGCCCTGCAAGCAGCCCTGCTGCAGCCCACCGCCGAGAAGGCCGCTTCCTACAGCCGTCATATCTACGACATCGCCTCCAGCACCGGCGCTGAAGTCGCCAAGGTTGCCGAGGGCCAACTGGCCGAAGCGCAGCAGAAGTTCTCGACCCTCGTCGACACCGCCGCCAAGAACGCGCCGGCCGGCACCGAGAACGCCGTCGCGCTGGTGAAGTCTGCCGTCGCCGCTGCCAGCAACGCTTTCGAGTCGGTCCAGAAGGCCACCAAGCAAGCCGTGGATGTGGCCGAAGCCAACTTCCAGGCCGCCACGACGCAAGCCGTCAAGGCCACGCAAACCGCGGCTCGCCCGGTCAAGCGCGCTGCCTAAGACCTGAGGCTCCTGCCTCCCGAAAGCCCGGTGTTTCGACACCGGGCTTTTTTCATTGGCGAAGCGCGATGTCGATTCGTCGGCGAAACCCGGCGATTCGCCGAAACGGCGCCGTGGCAGGCACCGAGCCAGGGTCTACTCGCAGCTCGTTTCCATAGACAGACCCCGCCCATGAAGCCGACCCGCGCCCGCCCCTGCCCGCCTCAGCATGCCGGCCACCGCATCCTGTTCGGCCTGGCCGTCGTCGGCATCGGCGTGCTGGCATTGCTGGACAACCTGCACTTCTTCGACATCTCGCTGATGCGCACCTTCTGGCCGCTGGGCCTGGTGCTGTGGGGCCTGGGCCGGCTGGCTGGCCGAGGCAGGCGGGCAGCGGCATGGTTGGCCTCATCGCCATCGGCGCAGGCCTGGTGCTGACGGCGTAGAACCTGGGCTACATGAATTTCCACTGGCGCGACTGGTGGCCCGTGCTCATCATCGTCGTCGGCCTGTCCATCCTCATGCGCGCCTTCTTCCCGCGTCGGGGCCTGGCCCTGCCGGGCGGCTCGCAGGCGCTCACGCTGGCCCATGGCGACGTGGTCGACCTCGACGCCAGCTTCAGCGGCATCAACCAGCGCGTTGGCTCGGCTGCCTTCAAGGGCGGACGCATCACCAGCACCTTCGGCGGCATCGAGCTCGACCTGACCCAGGCCGTCATCGCCGGCGACGAGGCGCGGCTGGACATCTCGGCCCGCTTCAGCGGCGTCGACCTGCGCGTGCCGCGCGACTGGCTGGTGGTGGTGGAGATCTCCTCGCTCTTCGGCGGCGTGGAAGACAAGACCGTGCCGCCCATGACCCCCGGCCCGCGCCTGGTGCTGCGCGGCGAAGTGATGTTCGCCGGCGTCGAGATCAAGAACTGACCCTGCCGGACGAAGCAGCTTGCACCCCCTGTTGACCCATTGGCGCGGGCTTGCGGTCTACCTGCTGGCCTGGGCGCTGGCCGGCCCGGCGCTGGCTGCGCTGCTGCAGGGGCTGGGCGTCGCGACCATGGGCCGAGCCCTGCCGTGGACCGTGCCGCTGTGCTGCATCTTTGCCTTCCTGGTGCTGGCCACCTACTACCCCTGCCGAAGCCGGCCCTTTGGTGCCGTGAGCTGGCCGGTCGCCCTCGGCTACCGCGCGGGCCTCATCGCCACGCATCTCCGAGCTGGAGGCCCAACTCGACCCCGCCCGCTTCGTGCGCGTGCACCGCTCCTTCACCATCAACCTGGCCTGGCTGCAAGGCCAGGAGAAGACCGATGGTGACAACTACGCGGCGCGCATGAAGAGCGGCAAGCGCATCCCCGTCAGCCGCAGTGGCTACGAGCGGCTGCGCACGGCGCTGTGAGTCACCGTCCTACAGCCTCGGCGGACGCCAGCCCGCAGACTTTAGGCATGACCTGGATCGACTCCTTTCTCTCCAAGGTGGCCCCGCTGGGCCGTGTACTGCAGCTGACCTTCGACGGCTTCCTCGCCGACCGCGGCCCGCGCATGGGCGCGGCCATCGCCTACTACACGCTGTTCTCGCTGGCACCGCTGCTGCTCATCGTCGTGTCCGTGGCTGGCCTCGTGTGGGGTGGCGAAGCGGTTCGCGGCGAGCTGGTGTCGCAGCTCGGCGGGCTGCTCGGCGACTCCGCCGCCGCCACCGTCGAGCAGATGCTCAAGAGCGTGGCCTGGCCCGTGGGCGGATGGCTCAACACCCTGGTGGGCCTGGGCCTGATGCTGGTGGGCGCCACGACCGTGTTCGCGGAACTGCAGGACGCGCTGGACACCATCTGGCGCGTGCCCGTACGGCCGCTGCAGGGTTGGTGGGCCTGGCTGCGCGCCCGGCTTCTGAGCTTCGGCCTCATCCTGGGCTTGAGCTTCCTGCTGCTGGTGTCGCTGCTGCTCGGCGCGGTGATGTCGGTGGCCGAGACATGGTGGAAGCCGTGGTTCGGCGAGTGGCTGTACTTCGCTGGAGTCGCCAATGCCGTCATCAGCCAGGGGCTGGTGGTGGCCGTGTTCGCGCTGATCTTCAAGTGGATGCCGCGCGCCCGCATCGCCTGGCGCGACGTATTGCTCGGCGCCCTTGTCACGGCAGGGTTGTTCGAACTGGGCCGCACGGTCATCGGCATCTATCTGCGCAGCACCGGCGTCGTGTCGGGATTCGGGGCGGCGGCCTCGGTGGTGGCGCTGCTGGTGTGGGTGTATTTCTCGGCGCAGATCCTGCTGATTGGCGCGGAGTTCACCTGGGCTTACGCGCGCGTGTTGGGTTCGCGCAGGGAGGAAGAGGAGGCTTCTAGACTCCCAACACCTCCGAAAACGGCAACGCGATGAGCATCACCACCGACGACGGCCTCCAGCTCCACACCCGGCATTGGCCCGCCACCGCCGCCCCGCGCGGCCAGCTTCTCATCGTCCACGGCCTGGGCGAGCACATCGAGCGCTATGCCCACGTCGCGGCAGCCTTGAACGCCGCCGGCTGGGACGTGCACGGCTGGGACCACCGCGGCCACGGCCTCAGCGAGGGCCCGCGCGGCGACATCCCCGACGCCGAGGCTCTGCTGCGCGACACGGCCCGCGTGATCGACACCGTGCGCCGCCCCGGCGGGCGTTTCGTGCTGCTGGGCCACAGCCTGGGCGGCGTCATCGCGGCGCGCTTCGCGGCGGAGGCCTTGTCTAACCACCCCGCCGCGTGGAGCCGGCCGCTGGACGGCCTCGTGCTGTCCTCACCCGCGTTGGACCCCGGCCTTGGCGGCGCGCAGAAGCTGGCACTGGCCGTGGCCGAGAAACTGACGCCGGGCCTGGCCGTCGGCAACGGCCTCAAGCCCGCGTGGATAAGCCGCGACCCGGCCGTCGTGCAGGCCTATGCCGCCGACCCGCTGGTGCACGACCGCATCACCGCGCGCATGACGCGCTTCATCATCGACGCCGGCGCACGCGTCATTGCCGACGCACCGCGCTGGGCGGTGAAGACGCTGTTGATGTGGGCCGGTGCGGACCGCTGCGTGGCGCCGCGCGGCAGCGAGGCCTTCGCTGCCGCAGCGCCGGCTCACGTCGTCGCGACGCGGCCGTGGCTGGAGCTGTATCACGAGATCTTCAACGAGCCGGAACAGGCCGAGGTGCTGAACGTGCTCACAGAGTGGCTGAACCGCTGAGCGCATCCAGCCGGTCCACGGCCAGCTCCAGCCGCAGCAGCGGGTTGTCCAAGGCCATCAGCCGCTGACGGTCGCCAGCCGGCATGGGCAGCAGTTCGGCCCAGCGGTTGGCCAGCCAGCCGGCATCGTCCCAGGCATGGGGCGGCTGCACGGGCAATTGCTCAGGGCCCGCACGCTCGCGCCAGTTGGCCAGCAGGTCCTGCAGCTGCCGCGCCGCGTGGCGCAGGTCTTCCGGCACCGGCGTGGCGATGTCGGCCGGCAGCAGCTCGGGCCGGCCGACCCACAGCCCGTGGCTCAGGCAGCGCGAGTCCAGCAGCCTGAAACGCTGCGTGCCACGCGTGCGGATGCGGATGAGGCCGGGCTGCTCATGCTCGAAATGCTCGATGCGCGCCAGCGTGCCGACCTCATGGAAGGCCTCGCGCCGAAAGCCTTCGCCGTCACGCTGCCTGACCTCCTCGCCTTCGGTCAGCGCAACGACACCGAAGGCCTGGCCCTGCGCATGGCAGCGCTGCACCATGTCGAGGTAACGCGGCTCGAAGAGCTGCAGCGGCAGATGGCCGCCGGGGAAAAGCACCGAGCGCAGCGGGAAGAGCGGGATCTCGGTGTCCAAGCGCGGCTACCTGGTCTTTTCGGCAATGCGCTGCCGAATCAGCGGCAGAACGGCGAGGGCCGCGTCGCGGCCGGCCTGGATGGCACGGCGCCGGGCGGTGAAGTCGCCGCTGGCCATGCCGTCCAGGCGCGGGCGCACCAGCACGTCGGCGTCGCGCAGCTCGAAGCTGTTGATGCTGCGGCCCATGATGGAGAAGGTCTGCATCAGCATGCGGAAGGCGTCGCCCGGCGGGTCCTTCTCGGGCGGTGAGGTGATGTCCACCGCAATGATGAGCTGGGCGCCCATCTCGCGCGCAAAGCGCACCGGCACGGGCGACACGAGCCCGCCGTCCACGTACTCGCGCTGGCCGATCTTGACCGGCTGGAACACGGCCGGCACGGCGCTGGACGCGCGCACGGCGGTGCCGGTGTCGCCGCTGCGGAACAGGATGGGCGAGCCGTCGGACAGGTCGGTCGCGACGATGCCCAGCGGCACCACCATCTGCTCGATGCCCTTGCCGCCGGTTTTGTCGCGGATGAAGCGCGCCAGCGCCTCGCCGCGGATCAGGCCGCGCAGCGGGAAGGACCAGTCGGTGATGGCGCCCTCGTCCATGCCCTCGGCCAGCGCCTGCATCTCCTTGCCGTTCTTGCCGGAGGCGTAGATGGCCGCGATCAGGCTGCCAGCCGATGTGCCGGCGACGAGGTCGACCTTGATGCCGTTTTCCTCCAGCACCTGGATGACGCCGATGTGCGCAAAGCCACGGGCCGCGCCGCCACCCAGGGCGAGGCCCAGGCGCGGCGGCTTCGGAGCCGGCTTGACGACGGGCGGCAGCACGGGCTCGCCCGGCGTGGTGACTGGCGGCTGCACGGGCGGCGCGCTGGGGCTGAATGCGCAGCCGGCCAGCGCCAGCAACACGGCCGCCGGGCACAGGGAGAACAAGTGAGAAACGGTGCGATGCAAAAACATGGCGCGCATCATGCCTGCTGCGCCAGTTGCGGTCGCGGTGGCAGTCGCGGCCGCCGCGCTCAGGGCCGCAGCAGCGCGTCGACGGGGTCGACCTGCCAGTCGGTCATCACGCCCAGCAGGCGCTCGTAGTCGCGCTTGTGGCTGGCGCCGACGAGGGCCAACACGCGCGCACCGGGCCGTGTGCCCACGGCGGCCCGGATGGCGGCCACCATGCGCAGGTTGCGCGTCTCCCACCACGCGAGGTATTGGCGGCCGTGGTACGGCGGCACGACATCACGCGCGGCGGCGCCGTGGTCGGCGTCGGCAAAGGCGCGCAGCGTGGCAGCGGCATTAGTCCAGCGGTAGTGGGCCAGCAGGCTGGCGCCGTCGCGGATCGCGCCCAGTTCCCGCTGCTGCTCGGCCGCCACGCGCTTGGCCTGCGGGTTGGCCCAGATGCGGCCCATGGCCTCTTCCAGGCCTGGGCCAGCCGTGGCCTGGATGCTGTCGGCGGTGTGGTCGTCCACCGCGTAGACGCGCTCGTGGCCCAGGCGGGCCGCCAGCCGCGCGGCGATGGCGTAGTTCTCGTTGGGGTGGTCCGCCCGCTTCGCGAGGGCCGCAGCCAGCGCGGCATCGACGCCGTCGCCCTCGCGGCGCTCGTCTGCCGGCAGGCGCAACCACTGCACGACGGCCGAAGCGCTCTCGCCAGCCGCCGCGAACAAGCCCGCCAGGCGGCGCCGGTCCGCTGCGGTGGGCGTGGCCGGCCAGTCGGCCAGGCGCTGCTGCAGCGCCGTCAGAGCGGCGACGGCATCTAGCCCCGTCGAGCGAGCGGCTACGTCCAGCGATGGGCAGTAGTTGCCTGCAGCGCCGGCGTAGAGCGCCGCCAGCCGGCGCAGCTGATCGCACTGCTCGCCCGGGACGGCTTCGATGACGATCAGCTCGGGCCGGCTCGCGGCCAGGCGGTCCAGCAGCGGCGCGAGCCAGGCCGGGTCCGGCGGCGTGGCCAGGTCGGCGAGGTGCGGCGTGCCCAGCACGACGATGCGGGTCGGCGGGCCGGCAAAGGCGCGCGGCGCGGCGCTGGCGGTGGTCGCCAGCAGCGCAAGACCGAGGGCGGCGATCAGGCGACGTTTCATTGCGGTTCCTTAGCTTCAGCTGAGCTTGTAGCTCTGCAAGTGGATGGACGTTTCGGTGCCGGCAATGCCCTTGATGAGGCGCACCCGCTCCAACACGTCGGCCAGTTCCTGCAGGCTGGAGCTGCTGATCTCGGCCAGCAGGTCCCAGCGGCCATTGGTGTCGAACAGGCCGGTGATGCCCGGCTCGCCCAGCAGCATGGCGACGACCTCGCGCGTGCGGTTGCCCTCGACGGTGATGCTCATCCAGGCGGTGATCTGGTCGGGCACGGCGTCGGGGCGCAGGCGCACCGTGTAGCCGGTGATGACGCCGCCGTCCTCTAGCCGGGCAATGCGGTTGGTGACCGTGCCGCGCGACACCTTGAGCTTGGCCGCCAACGTGGCGACGCTGGCGCGGGCATCGGTGCGCAACAGGGCGAGGAGTTGCTGGTCCAGGGCATCCATCTTGTGCATTCCGTCAATCGATGCTGCCATTTTGCCAAATGAGCTTGCATTACTGCGCAGGAGTTGCGCTTCTGTTTGGCGCACCGCCTGGGAAGAATGGCTTCAACCCTTTCGGAGACCCGCATGACCACCCTTCTCACCACCCAGGATGTCGCCCGCCTCGTGCAGCGCGTCGGACTTCCAGATTTACTGCGCCGTCTCGTCGCCTACATCGAGGCCGACTATCTGCGCTGGGCCGAGTTCGACAAGACGCCGCGCGTCGCCGCCCATTCCGCCGACGGCGTCATCGAGCTGATGCCCATTGCCGACGCCAGCCTCTACAGCTTCAAGTACGTCAACGGTCACCCCAAAAACCACCGCGTCGGCCTGCCGACCGTGATGGCCTTTGGCGTGCTCGCCGACGTGGCCACCGGCGCACCGGCGTTGTTGTCCGAGCTGACGCTGACCACCGCCATGCGCACGGCCGCCACGTCGGTGATGGTCGCCAAGCGCCTGGCCCGCCCCGACAGCCGCGTGATGGCGTTGATCGGCAACGGTTGCCAGAGCGAGTTCCAGGCGCTGGCCTTCCACCACCTGCTCGGCATCCGCGAACTGCGCCTCTACGACATCGACCCCGCCGCCACCGCCAAGCTCGTTCGCCATCTGCACGGCACACCGGGCCTGACGCTGACCGTCTGCGCGTCCACCGCCGAGGCCGTGCGCGGGGCGGACATCGTCACCACCGTCACCGCCGACAAGACCAACGCGACCATCATCACGCCGGACATGATCGAGCCCGGCATGCACATCAACGGCGTCGGCGGCGACTGCCCCGGCAAGACCGAGCTGCACCGTGGCGTGCTGGAGATGGCGCGGGTGATCTGCGAGTTCGAGCCGCAGTCGCGCATCGAAGGCGACATGCAGCAGATGCCGGCCGACTTCCCCGTCACCGAGTTCTGGCGCGTGCTGGCCGGTGACGCGCCGGGCCGCGAATCGGCCAGCCAGGTCACCGTGTTCGACTCGGTGGGCTTCGCGCTGGAGGACTTCTCGGCGCTGCGGCTGCTGCGCGACGTCAGCGCCCAGCTCGGCCTCGGCTCGGTGATCGACCTCATTCCGCAGATGGCCGACCCCAAGGACTTGTTCGGCAAGCTACATCGTCGGCCCTGCAAAACCCTCGCAACCCGCATGAACACTGGCTTTGCGGGGTGATTCCCGATGGCGATTTCCCTCGAATTCAAATCCAATCGAGATTGATTTCTGAGGGACTCCGGGATGGAGACGACGGATTTTTTTCGCTGCCGCATCGACGCGATGATCGACCTGCAGCACCCGCTGGCGGTGCTCGCGACCCGGCTGCCCTGGGGCGTGATCGAGGCGTCGCTGGCACCGAAGTTCGAACGCAAGGATCGGCCCGGTCAGATGATCGAGGGACTGGACCTGCTGGGCCCGACGACCGCGCTGGTAGGCGCAGGCCGCAGCAACGCCGGCCGCCCTCGGCTCCCTATCCGCCTCATGGCCAGCCTGCTCTACCTCAAGCACAGCTTCAACCTCAGCGACGAGGACGTTTGCGAGCGCTGGAGCGAGAGCCCACTGTGGCAGTTCTTCAGCGGCCGGGACTACTACGAGCACCGCCTGCCGTGCGACGCCACGCAGGTCGGGCGATTCCGCCACGACATCGGCGAAGACGGCATGGAGCAGTTGCTCAAGGCCACCATCGACACGGCCGTGACCGCCGGCGCGGTCAAGCCCGAGGCGCTGGAGCGCGTGACGGTGGACACCACCGTGCAAGAGAAGGCCATCGCGCATCCGGTGGACAGCCGGCTGCTGGAGATCGCCCGCCACAAGGTCGTCAGCGCCGCCAAGCGTTGCGGCATCGGCTTGAAGCAGACCTTCGCCAAGGAGGGCAAGGAGCTGCGTCGCAAGGCCGGCGGTTACGCCCATGCCAAGCAGTTCCGCCGGCTCAAGCGCACGGTCAAGCGCCAGCGCACGATCCTGGGCATCGTGATGCGCGAGGTGCAACGCAAGCTCGATGCACCGGACTTTGCCGCCACCAACGCCAAGGTGCTGAACGACTTGAGGATGTGGCTCGAACGGGCTGAGAGGGTGCGTACGCAGAAGACCCACGACAAGAACAAGCTCTACGCGCTACACGCGCCCGAGGTCGAGTGCATCGGCAAAGGCAAGGCGCGCAAGCCCTACGAATTCGGCGTCAAGGCCGCCGTGGTCATCTCGCACCAGACCGGATTGATGGTGGGCGCACGCAGCTTCCCCGGCAACCCGTACGACGGCCACATCCTCAGCGCCGTGCTCGAGCAGGCCACCAACCTGCTGCAGGACGTGGCGGTGAAGATCAAGGTCGTGGTGGCGGACCTGGGCTTCAGGGGTGTGGACGCCGACAACGCAGGCAAGGAGATCATCCATCGCGGCAAGTTCAAGAGCCTGAACCCGCAGCAGAAGGCCTGGCTGCGTCGGCGCCAGGCCGTGGAGCCGGCCATCGGCCACTTGAAGTCGGATCACCGCATGGACCGGTGCTGGCTCAAGGGCGCGCTGGGCGACGCGCTGCACACCATCAGCTGCGCAGCGGGCTACAACCTGCGCTGGCTGCTGCGCGCCATCGCCAAGCTGGGCATCGCGCCGGCTTTTTTATGCCTGCTTCAAATGGCGCTGCTGCCGGCGACGGTGATGCGAGCGGTGCAACCAGGCAGAAGGCGCGCGCAGTTCGCCACTTGAAGCACGTCCGAACCCGGTGTCGGGCATCAACTCGGCTGCTAGCCAATGGTGGACACGGGGTCGTCAATGACGGGAAATGGATTTTGCAGGGCCGACTACATCTGAGCGGCCAGCGACAGGCGGCCTGAGCTTCACGGGTGCTGCTGAAGGCGCGATGCGCAAAAAGCCGCAGCTTGAACTCTTTAACTGGCAGGTAGTGACCCGGCACTGATCAATGCAGCGGCGACACCGCTACGCGACCAAAGCCAAGGTTCCGCTAGCGGCGATATGGGCGCATCACACACGAAGCCACGATGGAGGGATCGTGTCCTTCGACGACAAGGAGCCGAACTGGGCTGTATTCGGCCCCCCGCGCTCGTTGGCAAACCAACCCTTCGGTGCAATAACGATCTTGTCAGCCGCCTTGCCGAGCCATGCGGCCCACCATGCGAAGGTGCTGTTGCTGATCACGAAATGGGTGCAATGGCTCATCACCGTCAGTGCCACCGCCGCCATGGTCGGCCCCGGGTCGTAATCGATGAAAGTGTGTGGGTAGTCGATCTGCAGGGTCTCCATACACCAGCCGAGATCGTCGGAAAAGACGAAAAAGTGCGCATCAGGTACCCGCTCCACCATCTGAGCAATGGCCTGTCGGTAGTAGCCCAGGCCAACGAAGCCCATAAACGACCCTTCACGGCGAAGATAGTCACCCAACCTTACGTGCAGGCAAACGGAGTTTGGTCTCTGAAGTACTTTTAGGTTGGGAATGCCTGGAGGAAGCGGATCCTTCAGCGAGAAATCCTCCCGAAGGAATTCGCAGACATCTTGAAAATATTGCTCCGATTGCCAAAAACCGTCCCAGACGACTATGGGGGCGTCCTGGGCTTCCAACACGCTCGGAACATAGCCAGGCAAAGACTCATTAATGGCATGTACCTGTGAGCGCCGAGCAGAATAGTTTTCCATCTCGTCGGCCGTCACCAACGGAATGCACGTACTGAAATGATCCAACCCAAAGTGCCGCAAATTGTCAATTCTAGCCGGATTCAATACAACCTTTTGTCCTCCGGATCGACTCAACTGGCGTGCAAGCGCGTACTGGAACATCTGATTCCCGAGGCCGCCACTTAAATTTACGATCCTTAGCTGCTCATTTGAACCCATCGTTTTGACGAACTGAGCGGGCCGCGTAGATTGGCCTATTCCTGCACCTCGGCGCAACGCAGCCAACACCATCCCTTCGCGCACGATGCGATATCGGCGATCCAACAATACGCCGTTATCCCAATAGAACGCCGCGATCCCATGTTTGCGCGCCTCACTAGCAACTGCTTCGGTGTAGTATGCCAGCGAAGAAATGTGCCTTTCAATGTCAACAGGCATATCAGCATTTTCGTCGTAGGTACGGTTGCGCGCCGAATACTCTCCAAGTATGAGTGGCACACCTAGCGCACGTGCCTTATCTGCGATGCGGCAAAATAACTCGCTGAGTTCCTCTTCTTCACCCCATGCGGCATTTCGTGAGCTATCCCAGTGACTGTGATTGGCTCGCCCCCAGTAGTGAAAACAACGCATCCACCCTGTATCCGCCGGCAGTCCAGTAAAGTTCCATGGGGTGTAATAGTGAAATTCTAGCGCCAGGCGATTTTTAACGCTGTCGGTTGGCAGATGATCAAACCACTGCACTGTCTTGGCAATGTCAGTAGTTGGGCCTGCCAGCACCAACGTACGAAAGGCGTTCCGGCCACCGGTAGATCGCACTGCGTCTATAAAAGCTTGGTGATATCGCATCAGCACGGCCATTTGCTCGGCTGACTCCACCTTCGGCTCGTTCATCCCTGCAAATAGCAAGCGTTGGTCAAAGTCGCGCAAAGCCGTCGCGATCTGTTGCCAGAAGGCTCTCAGGCGAGCAATGACCTCCGGAGCCGAAGCCTCATCAACATGATCTTCAATCCAGCCGCCATCCCAATGGATATTGACGACTACAAACAAATCGTTGTCAATGCAATATCCAATCACCTCGGCCACGCGCTCCAGCCATTCAGGCTGGATGCGCGCCGTGTCTACGGTTGCATATTCGTTCCATGAGACCGGCAAACGCACGGCGTTAAAGCCTTGATCCTTGACAAAACGGATGAACGCCGGCGTAATCTTTGGATTACCCCATGCTGTTTCTGGCTTTTCACCGATGGACTCAAGGGCATCGCCGATATTCATGCCAAGTCGGATCGCACCAACGATTTCGGCGGCGCTACGCCCCATGCCATCGTATAGAGGCGGCACGGGATGCAAGTTGTATTCTGGATAAGCCACGGACGTGTTTTTCATCGTACCAACTACGACTCGCTATTTAAGTGCTTCCCTGCCGTTGATGTTCGCACAGGAGGAACGGCCTATCGCGACTCAAGCCACGGATTGAAGGCTTAACGCATGCACCTGCTCGATACCGCTAGTGCCCGGTATATCGGGAGCCAAATCGGCCAGCGTGCGGCGGGCGGAGCCGACTGCTTCTGCCATTAGTGTTTGCACCGCCGCTGGTTGGAAATCCTCTTCCAACATCTGCGCCACTACTCCGATTCGGAACCAACTGTCGCGCTCGAACTGAGGCATCACATCGTTCTTGCGCTCTGCCTGTCTCGCCAAGTAAGTATCAAAGGCATCTGCCGCGCCGTCGCCTAATGGGTACTTAACAGCTCGCCTCACCGCGAGAGCCGCATCGACAAATTGGCTACGCATTCGCTCATCTGCCACCAATGGCGCAATCGAACGATCCATTGCCTCGGCTCCGCCATGCGGGGCAGCAGCTGCCAGTATTCGGTTCAAGTCAGGGAACTTCGGATCGACAGGCATTGGGCGCCATGCTTCGGTCGGATCGCGAGGCGCAAGAACCTGCCGACCACCAGCTATCCAGAGGCGCTGCATTGCCTGCAGCCAAGCCATCAACAAGTCAGGCGAACATGCCTGCGCAAGGTCCTCGGTCAAGCCGGCCATTTTGGCCATCTCGATGCTCTGGCGCTCGGTATACGTCGTCCAATACAAATGACTCAGCTCATCGAGCTGCGCAACCGGCACGCCGCGCAGACCCGGCAAATATTTATCCATCTGCTGACGCAACAAAGATAGCGTTTGCAAGGGTCGCTGGCTTTCACTCCAGGGATCTTGCACTGAGTCGCTGGGGCGTCGATAAGTTGGCAGTGCATGTGACATCCCGTAGTCTATAAACTGCCCCGCCAACGAAATGTTCGAGCAGCTCACTGAGCCATGTGGCAAGCGCTTAGCAAAACTCGCGGCGAACTGCCATGCCAGTCGGCGAGTGAGCTCTCGAAAGCCCTGGTCAATCTTGCCCAAATCGTCGTCAGCATCCGCACCAAGGCAATCTTCGAGGCCACTTATTAAGTACTGCAGCGCTTGCGAAACCCGATAGGTATCTCGGGTCAATCCCGGTGCGAGAGCGCCCTGAGGCCGGCGCTGCTGCTGGTTAAACATATTCCGCATGAAGTGCGCCGGGCGCAGCACAAATGGCCTGACCGTGATCGCCCGCGCCTTAGGCGAAAGCCGCGTTCCCTTCGAACGCTGCGTCAACAACACTGCCAAGGTTGGCACGGCGCCAAACGGAAGTGCTGCTTGGAACACCTGGGCAAACACGGCTTCGGCCAAGGCACTCAGCACAGTCTGCTCACCCGATGAATGGTGAGCATCGGCATCATGGCCCACCAACGGTGTAGGCCCCACACCCTTGGTTTGCAATTCTCCATGGGCTGCGCAGCGTCCGCTTCCACCGGCAGCACCAACACCCGTGCCGCCATAGTGATCCACCCATTCCACCCGCGTGTCGTCTGCATAAGCATTCGGCGCATCACCGGCAACCGGGCCGCAGAACACCCGCTCTGCGTTAAAACCCTGAGCCTGGGCGTGATCGTCCTGCCACAGCAGTTCTGGCCGGGCCAAGCGGCGCGTGGTAACAGGCGTGAAGCTTGCCTCGGGCAACATGATGGGGCGCGTCATGCGGTCACCTCGTGCGGGCGGCGGCCAGCCGCCATGAACGACGTGCGGTCATTGCGGCTGATGCGCTTGCACAACCGGTGATTGTTCTTCTGGCGGTAGTAGGTGAGGTGCTCGTGGTCCTTGAACAC
The DNA here is from genome assembly GCF_039929605.1 of Roseateles sp. Lineage (GTDB taxonomy): Bacteria > Pseudomonadota > Gammaproteobacteria > Burkholderiales > Burkholderiaceae_C > Pelomonas. The sequence goes on along the minus strand of NZ_JBDSQX010000083.1, from coordinate 11,606 downwards.
CACGTCGCGCAAATCCTCCATCACCTGGCGAAGCATGCCGGGCAACACCGCAAAGTCCAACACCCAAGGGCTGGTGCCGTCGCTGAACTCCCATTCGGCCAGCGGGCGCGGTTTGCCGCCGATGTAGCGGCGCTCCACATCGGGCGTGAGGGTGGCCCAGATCACAAAGCCCACGCATTCGTGCGCGGCGTTCACGTAAACCCGTATCTGACCAAACTCCTGGGCGGTACGGACCAGCCCAGCAAGCCCGGCCAAAGGCACATGCTGGTGGCTGGGTAGCGTGGCGGCAAATTGAAAAACCAGTCCCAGCGCCAAGGCCCGTTCGCGCTGGAGTTCGGAAGTAGCTGGCGGCTTCAACTCACCAGGCAAAGGACGAATGGAGGAAATCACCGGGTTTCTCGCTGCGATGTCATTCAAGGTTCACGCTGCGGTATAAGGCAACAGCGTAAGCCCTTCCTATGGAGGGCCGAAGCCGAAGAATTTATAATTTCTTGATGCGACTGCTTCAGCAATCTGCGCCTGATAGTGACCTATTTTTTCTTTGTATGCTGCGGTCATGCCTATCTCGGCCTCCTTTTCCCAAGAGCCCGGGCACTGCCCGGTATCAGCACACCTACTTGCGTAAGAAAATCCAGTTGGCGTGCAGTCCATTCCAATATCGCACGCGGATTTCATCCAGGCAATACTGAAGAGTATTGCCTCTTCCGAGCCGTTGGCAATGCCTGCAGCCTGGAGCGTCTTCGGAAGTAGAAGGCCCTGGATAGCAGAAAAGGTGACCCAGTCTCGTCGAGCGACCACGTCGCCGAACTGCTCTGCTGACGGGGCTCCAGTACTTATTCCCGCAACATAAAGTCCATTGTTCGTGGCGCGAACCTTTTGCGCCAAGCGTGCACTTAATCCAGAATTGGCCGCGCGATCATTATCAAAGAATCCGCGGCATCGCTTTATCACCATCCTGATGGCGCGAGCTTGTTCGCCATTCGAATCAATTTCAGATGTTGTAATTTTTCGCTCATACTCGTCTCGAGAAGAGCGCAACATCGCGCAACCGCGCGCTGCCAACCAACCATCGTATACCACTCTCGCATTACTTGAATTCACTGCTGCGTTGGCGTATTCGTAAAGATCTTCTGTTGAATCGAATGATCGTAACGTCTCGTTTTCTATAACCTGGGTTGCAGCCCTCTGTTCTAATAGCGGTTGAGATGAGTTTGGCTTGTTTGGTCCTGAGGTCGCCGACGAGGACGACACAATGTGGGCTCTAGGCGCCGCATGGATGGTTGGCGGGGCCTCATCAGGCCAGTATGCAGCAACACCGAGGATCACGACGCCTACAACAGCAGCAATGCTGACGACGACCAAGTGCTTTGTGTTAAGGAGACGAGGCATATTCGTTGCACAGCCATGGAATAGGCTTAAGTATAGGAGTACCGCTCAATCGCTTGATTCATTACAACCGACTGTTGCTTATAGTATTCAACCATCATCCAATCTGCCGAAGTAAGATAATCTTGCCGCTCCCACAACTCTTGATTCCCAAGCGCGCTGGTCGTCTTGGGTTTGATGGCCGTGTTCGGAACTGCGGGAACGACAGACTCAAATCTAACCTTAATCGTAGAGCGTGGATCAAGGACCTTGAATTTCGCAATCTGCCCATCATGATAAACGACATATAGATAGTCATTCTCAATGGCCTTTGCAATGGCAACGAATCCAACGTAATGAATGTAGGTTGCTATTAATGCGGAAGCGGCCTCATACTCATTCGTTGCATCTTGCGCCAGCGTGCTAAACCGGAATGCAGGAGCTGCAGACGCCGAAATTGGCAATGCGTAGTCTTTCGCGTCGGCGGATGCCGCAGAAAGCGTCAAAGCTATTGCAATTGGGGCACTAGAAAGGATTCTCATATTATCTCTTTGACATTTATCATGGATGGGATGGGAGGCTTTTGTCCCGGTATTTGTGCGGTGGTCGCGCGGGTATTTTGTTAACGGTCATTTTTGATTGAACGTTTGAAAGTGGTGCGGGCTTCCCGGTCGTCACGCCTTCTGCCCACAAGCGCCGGTGATGCGGTACAGCGGTTCCCTCATGGACCAGCAATTCAGCGACGACGCTGCTTTGTGAGGCGACGACGTTGAAAGACCGCCCGCTGGCAGCGGTACACGACGCACCGTGACCTTGCGCGTCACCTCGTCCAAACGGGCGAAGGCAATCAGCGCGGCATCCATGGCAAACGCGGCACCGGTGACAACGCTGAAGCCCAACGTACGGGCGATGCAGAACCACCCAGCCATTGCGACTGGCGCGTGGGCCGCACTTCGGCGCGGAACAGTGGCGCCTCGGCGCCGCCGGGGCTGCGGTACTGGCCGTGGACGGCACAGCGTTTGGCGGTTTAACCATTGAAATGCCTTTCGTGTTCTTCGTTGTGCCCGGCCGCTCCTCTTAGCCCTGGCGTACTGCAGTACCTATCCGATGGTCGCCCGCATAAATTGCGGTATTACCAGTTTATCGATTCCGGTCAGAATTTGTGGAGAATTTGTGCGGTAATTTCTACGCGGCTGACCGCAGGCTTTGGTAGCTAGGCTCGCAGCCGCTGCGGCTTCAGGCAGTTGTTTGCGGGCAGCGTTGCCACCCGGCTGACCGGGCTCCGCGAAACAGCGTCGTCTCTCAGCGCCCTACAAAAACACACGGCAGATGGCCTCAGCATCACCACTTTTCACGACGGCCACCGTCACGGCCCGCGTCCAGAATCGGCTTCGAACATCGATGTGAGGTTCCATATGGGGTCTGCCGTAAAACATGGCGTCTGGCTGTTTTTGAGCATGGGCCTGGCGCCCACGCTGGCCGCGGCCGACCCGCTGCCCGCCGACCCGCAGGAGCGCCAGTGCTGGCTGGCCCACACGGCCCAGCGCGCCGCCGTGGACCTGCGCGAGCCTATCTCCGTGCACTTCGGCAACCTCAAGAGCGGCTACCGCGTGCGCACGCCGTTTTGGGTCGAATTCGGCGTGCGCGGCATGGGTGTCATCCCGGCCGGCAATGCCACCGACAAGGCCGGCCACCACCACATCCTCGTCGACACGCCGCTGCCGCGCGACCACACCGCGCCCATCCCCTTCTCGGCCACGCACAAGCATTTCGGCAAGGGCCAAACCGGCACCGCGCTAGACCTGCCGCCAGGCCGGCACACGCTGCGACTGCTGTTCGCCGATCACGCCCACAAGCCCTACTTCGTCTTCAGCAACGAGATCGCCATCGAGGTCACGGGCAAGCGCAGCGACCCCGCGCCCAGGGTCATCTCGGGCAATGCCGAGAGCTGCGAGGCCTGGTATCAGGACGAGCGCGCCGCGCCGCGCGCGTCGGTCGAGCGCGCGGTCTACGTGAAGAACCTGCGCGACGACGAGACCGTGTCCAGCCCCTTCACCGTGTCGCTGGGCGTGCTCGGCGCCGGTCTGGGTGTGGCGCCGGCTGGCACCAGCATCCCGGACACCGGCCACTTCCGGCTGAGCTTCAATCACAAGGGCAACACGGTGCAGCGCCAGGCCTTGAGCGACGGCCGCACCGAGGCCATCGTCGACCTGCCGCTGGGCGACTACGAGGTCGCCGTCACCCTGAACGATGGCGCCGGCAACGTGCTGCTGAAGGGCGCGCCGTTGAAGCTCAGCGTCAACCGCCATGACCGGTAGCGACGGCAGTTGATCAGGACAGGTAGACCGTCACGTCCGCCACGTCGACCAGCTCGGCCGGCATGAAGCGCCGCGCATAGGCCATGCACGCACCCGAGCGCAGGAACAGCTCGAAAAGCTCGGCGTCCAGGTGCTGCTCGCGCACCATGCGGGCCAGGATGGCCAGCGCCTCGGAGAGCGGCTTGCCGGGCTTGTAGGGCCGGTCGTCCGCCGTCAGCGCCTCGAAGACGTCGGCGATGGCCATCATGCGGGCCTGCGGGCTCATCTGCTCACGCGTGAGGCCGCGCGGATAGCCCTTGCCGTCCATGCGCTCGTGATGCCCGCCGGCTATCTCGGGCACCGCGCGCAGATGCCTGGGGAAGGGCAGCTCGTGCAGCATCTTCAGGGTCTGCACGATGTGGTCGTTGATCTTGCTGCGCTCCTCGTCCGTCAGCGTGCCGCGCGACACGGCCAGGTTGTGCAGCTCGCCACGGTGGTAGAGGTGCTCGGGCTGGCTCATGCGGAAGCCCCAGCGGTTGCCCTCGGCCAGCATCTCGGCCGGCGGGCGCGCCAGCACATGCTCGGGCCGGTCGGCCAGCAAGGCCTCGGGCGCGGGCAGCGGCGGCCTGGGGCGCGGCAGGCGCCGGGCCTCGTCGGCCGACAGGCCCAGGCTGTCGTCCAGCGTGCGCGACCAGCGCCGCGCGCCGATCTCGCGCAGCCTGGCGAGCCGCTCGGGGCCGAGGTACTCGCCGCCCAGGTTGCAGGCCGCCACGAAGGCGAAGTCGGCGTCCAGCGCGGCCTGGGCTGGGGCCGCCTCAGCGCGCGCCTGGGCCGTGTCGTCGGCGCCGAGCCGGGCCTCCAGCCGCTCGATCAACGCGTCGCGCTTGAGCACCTCGAAGCGCGTGCGGATCTCGTGAACGCGGTTGTAGATCGTCTCCAGCTTGGTGGCCTTGTCGACGACGTATTCCGGCGTCGTGACCTTGCCGCAGTCGTGCAGCCAGGCGGCGATGTGCAGGGCCTCCCACTCGTCGGCGCTCATCGTGAAGCCGGCATACGGCCCCTCGGTCGCGTCGCAGGCGGCCTGGGCCAGCATCTTGCTCAGCGCCGGCACGCGCTGGCAGTGGCCGCCGGTGTAGGGGCTCTTGGCGTCGATGGCACCCGCGACAAGCTGGATGAAGCTCTCCAGCAGCTCCTTGCGCGCACGCAGCAGCAGCTGGTTGTCGATGGCCAGGGCCGCCGTGCCCGACAGCGCGCGCACGAAGGCCACGCGGGCTTCGGCCAGCGGCTCGGCCGGGCCCTGAGCGGGCATCGCAAAGCTGAGCGTCAACGTGCCGATGGTCTCGTCCTGGCGGTTCTTCAGCGGCATGGCGAGCAGCCGCAGCCGCGACGCGCTCAGCCGTGCAAACAGCGGCTCGTAAGCCTTGAGATGACCCGGGTTGTCCCAGCTCAGGTCCACCTCGACCGGCCCATCGGCACGCAGGGCTTGCACCGGCGCGCTCATGCTGTCGGTCGCGTTGACGTCCCAGGTCAGGCCGGCACGTTGGGCTGTCTCGCCATGCAGCCGCGAGGCCGCCGGCTGCAGCTGGCCGCCGTCGCCGGACAGCAGATGCACGGCACCGCCGTTGGCCTCGGCCACGGCGATGGTCTCGCTCAGGATGCGGTCCATCAGGGTGTCGAAATCGCGCTCGGCGCTGAGGGCGGCGCTGATGTCGAGAAAGCGGCGCAGCGAATGCTTCATGGCCGTCATTGCCACGGCCAGGCGGTCAACCTCGCGGATCAGGCTGCGCTTGGGGTCGGGGCCGTCGAACTCGAAATGGCGTATGGCCTCGGCCTGGCGGGCCAGCTCGCGCAGCGGCCTGGAGACGCGGTCGGCCAGCAGATGTACCAGCGGCAGCAGCAGCAGCATCAGGCCCAGCGAGATGTAGAGGCCGTGACGCCGGCTCTCAATCTGGAAGGCCTGCAGCTCGTCGCGCGGGGCGGCCATCAGCAGCGTCTGCGAGGCGCCGGCCAGCGGCAGCGCATGGGCCACCCATTCGCGGCCGGCTATGGTCTGCACCGGCGCCAGCCCGCCGCTGGCATCGCGCCGCGCCCACAGCGCACGCATCAGCGGCGTGGCGGCCTCGCCGACCTGGCGCAGGTTCTTGCCGCCGGTGGCCTGTGCCGAGCGATCGCGGTGGGCCTCGGCCAGCAGCTCGCCGCCGGCGGTGGCGATCAGCAGCTCGGCCGAGCGGCTGATCTGCGGCTTCGTCAGCATGTCGCTCAAGGCCCGCAGGCTGACGTCCGCGCCGATGACCACCGCACCGCGCGCTTCGGCCAGCGTCACACCGGGCTCGCCGGTCGTGAAGAAGAGATAGGGCTCGGACTGCACGGCCCGGCCATCGCCGGCGCGCCGGGCCAGCTCGTACCAGGGCCGCGTGCGGGGGTCGAAGACATAGTCGGGCCGCACCAGGTGCTGCATCTCGCGCAGCCCGGCATCCAGGAAGCGGTAGCTGCCGCGCGCCTCTCCGGCGTCACGGTCCACGCTCTGCAGCCCGTAGGCCGCGTCGGCCGGCGCACCCATGCGGCTGCGCGCGGCGGCGTCATCCAGGCGGCGCAGCAGCACGAAGGAGCCGCTCGCCGTACCGGCATAGACGGCCGACACCGAGGCATTGCCACGCAGCGCCGCCACCAGCTGGGGCACGGCCGCCAGCCGCTGGGCTTCGGTGGTGGCGCTGCCCAGCGCGCCCGAGGCCAGCAAGGACACGCTGACCCGCGCCGGCCGCAGCTCCGTTTCCACGGTGGCGGCCGCTTCCCGCCCGATGCGCTTGGCCGCCGCGCTGGCCTGCTGCAGCATCAGCGCATCGCTGCGCGAACGCTCGTGCAGCAGCAGCACGCCATAGACCAGCGCCACCAGGCCGATCATCAAAGCGCTGAGGGTGACGTACAGCGTCTTGGGCTTGAGATGAGGCATGAAACCAGTATCAGCGTTGTCTGTGCGGGTCAGTGTGAACTGGCGGCTATGCATCAGGAAACCGACAGCCTGCGTGAGTTCGACGAAGGTGAATCGTCACGGTGACCGAATCCCCGATTTGTCGCGCACCTGCGACAGGCAGCGCCTGAACTGCCACGCGGCCTCATTAGCATGCGCCCCGCCGAGAGGCACACGGGCCTGGCACTCGGTTGGCCCGTCGACGAGAAGACAAGAGGGAGTTCTCAAAATGAAAAAGCAAGCAATCGTCCTGGCCGCGCTGATCGGCGCGGCATCCGCCCACGCTCAAGCCCAGGCCACCGAGCCGGTCTACATCACCGTCGCGGGCGGCGCCACCAAGTTGAACCTTGACTGCAGCGGCACCACCTCGTGCGACGCCAGCGACACCGGCCTGAAGCTGGTGGGCGGCTACCAGTTCGGCAACGGCCTGAGCCTGGAACTCGGCTACCTCAGCTTCGGCAAGTTCCGCGCGACCGATGGCGCGCTGGGCATCACGGTCAAGCCCACTGCCTTCGTGCTGGGCGGTGCCTTTGCGATGCCGCTGGGCGCCGACTGGGGCTTCAACTTCCGCCTCGGCCTGGCCCAGGTGAAGACCAAGGTCAGCGCCGTCTCCGGCTCGCTGAGCGCCGCCGAGAACGAAAGCAAGGCCAAGACCTACGTGGGCGCCGGCATCACCTACGCCATCAGCAAGACGGTCAAGCTGGAGTTCGGCGCCGACGCGACCGAAGCCCAGTTCGCCGGTGAAAAGGGCACCCTGCGCATGTTCTCGCTGGGCGCGACATTCGCGTTCTGATCGGCCCCGCGCTGACCTGGGGCCGCCGCGTGCGGCCCTTGTCGTTCCTACACTCGCGGGCATGAACTACGCCCCGTTGATCAAGGAAGTGGGCCGCGGCGCCCGCGGTGCCCGTGACCTGAGCCGCCCGCAGGCCGAAGAACTGTTCGGCGAGATGCTGGACGGCACCGTGCCTGACATGGAGCTGGGCGCCCTGCTCATCGCCATGCGCATCAAGGGCGAGAGCGCCGACGAGGTGGCCGGCTTCCTGGCAGCCATGCAGGCGCGCACGGCCTCGCTCAACGCCCCCGACGGCCCGCGCACCGTGCTGCTGCCCAGCTTCAACGGCGCGCGCAAGCAGGCCAACCTGATGCCGCTGGTGGCGCAGTTGCTGGCACGCGAGGGCGTGCCGGTGCTGATCTTCGGCCGACACGACTTCGACGCCCGCCACAGCCCCTTCGAGCTACTGGACGTGCTGGGCCTGTCCGCCAGCGCGACGCTGACCGAGGCCGAAGACCGCCTGGCAAACGACCGCCTGGCCGTTCTGCCTTTGCAAATGCTGAACCCTGGCTTGAACAACCTGATGGCCTTGCGCCCGCGCCTGGGCCTGCGCAACAGCTCGCACAGCCTGGCCAAGCTGCTGGACCCCTTCCCCGCCGGCCGCGGCGTGCGCGTCATCGCCGTGACGCACCCGGAATACCTGGACAGCATGTCCGAGGCCCTGCCTGCGCTGACGGGAGGCGGCGGGCGGGCGCTGCTGATGCGCGCCAGCGAGGGCGAGGCCTACGCCCACCTGCGCCGCAAGGCCCACCTGATCGGCTTCCAGGACGGCGCCACCGCACCGTTGCACCAGGCCGACACGACCGACCTGGACTGGCCGCTGTCCCCCGCCTGCGAGCCGCAGGACAACGCAAGGCTGGTCCGCGCCATGCTGGACGGCACCGAAGCGGTGCCGCCGCGCATCGCCGAACAGGTCGCCGTGCTGAAGCTCCTCGCCACAAACTGAGGTTGCTTATTCAGCTTGGGCATATGGGCCCAAGAATTAAGTAGTTCTGCGGCACTGCAACATTCCCTAGAGTCGCGCCCTCAGGTGACTTGCACGTCGCCGCTGGAGTGTTTGGGTGCTGGACTGGATTGCGATTGCGAGTGGGCTGGGGGTCGGCATCATCGTCGGCATCACCGGCGTGGGCGGCGGCTCGCTGATGACGCCGCTGCTGCTTTCCGTCTTCAAGCTGAACCCGGCCGTGGCCATCGGCACCGACCTCTGGTTTGCCGGCCTGACCAAGATGAGCGGCTCCATCGCCCACGCCCGCCACGGCCATGTGAACTGGCCTATCGTGCGCCGCCTGCTGGCCGGCTCCATCCCGGCCTCCATCGCCACCATCGCGCTGATGCACCAGACCGGCGTCACCAAGGGCTGGGCCTCGGCGCTGACCTTCTCGCTGGGCATCGCGCTGCTGCTGACGGCCGTCGTCGTCGCCTTCAAGAAGAGTTGGCAGGCGCTGGGCCTGCGGCTGGAGCGCTGGATTCCCGAGCACCGCAAGCCGGCGTTGACCGTGCTGAGCGGCCTCATCCTTGGCGTGCTGGTGTCGCTGTCTTCCATCGGCGCTGGTGCCATCGGCGCGACGCTGATCCTGCTCATCTACCCCCACATGAAGGCGCGCGACATCGTCGGCACCGACATCGCCCACGCCGTGCCGCTGACAATCGTGGCCGGCATCGGCCACGCCAGCCTCGGCAACGTGAACTGGACGCTGCTCGTGCCCCTGCTCATCGGCTCCCTGCCCGGCATCTGGCTGGGCGCCCAATTGACCCGCCGCCTGCCTGACGGCGTCGTGCGCAGCCTGCTCTGCGTCTCGCTCGTCACGGCCGGCTGGAAAGTGATTCACTGAAAATGAAGGGGAGCCCCTCGCCCAGCCTTGCCCTGCTGTACGCGGGCAAGCCTAGTCGGTCCCCCGAGGGGACGGCGATGCTTGCGGCGTCGAGCCGCAAGCACATCGCCCAAGCGGGCCGGCTTGGGAGCGGCCCGGCGCTCGGCCCGAAATACTTCTTTCATGCGTCGCGGGTGCCGCGAACGCGGAATGGATAACTGATATGTACCAATACACCGACTTCGACCGCCGTTTCGTCCGCCAGCGCGCGGCCCAGTTCCGCGACCAGCTGGAACGCAACCTGGCGGGCACGCTGGGCGACGATGAGTTCCGCGCGCTGCGCCTGCAGAACGGCTGGTACATCCAGCGCCATGCGCCGATGCTGCGTGTGGCCGTGCCCTACGGCGAGCTGTCGTCGCGGCAACTGCGCCAGCTCGCCAAGATCGCCCGCGAGTACGACCGCCAGCCCGACGGCCCCTTCGCCGGCCAGGGCGGCTACGGCCACTTCACGACGCGCCAGAACCTGCAATACAACTGGATCCCGCTGGTGGACAGCGCCACGGTGATGGAGCTGCTGGCCGAGGTCGACATGCACGGCATCCAGACCAGCGGCAACTGCATCCGCAACATCACCAGCGACGCCTTCGTCGGCATCGCGCCTGATGAAGTCATCGACGCCCGCCCCTACGCCGAAGTGCTGCGCCAATGGAGCACGCTGCACCCCGAGTTCGCCCATCTGCCGCGCAAGTTCAAGATCGCCATTACCGGCGCTACCGAAGACCGCGCAGCCATCGGCTGGCATGACATTGGCCTGCAGCTGAAGAAGAACGAGGCCGGCGAGATCGGCTTCCAGGTGTTTGTGGGCGGCGGCATGGGCCGCACACCCATTGTCGGCGTGGAGATCAACAGCTTCGTGCCGTGGCAGCAGATCCTCGTCTACATCGAGGCCATCGTGCGCGTCTACAACCTCGCCGGCCGCCGCGACAACCTCTACAAGGCGCGCATCAAGATCCTCGTCAAGGCCGAAGGCCAGAAGTTCTTCGACGCGGTCAACGAGGAGTTCCAGCGCATCCTGAACGGCGACCCCGCCGGCCGCGAGCAGATCATTCCGCAGGCCGAGTTGGACCGCGTGGCCGCCTGCTTCGTCGACCCGTTGGGCGTGAAGGCCGAGCCGGCCGTGCAACTGGACATCAGCGACCCGGCCTTCGCACGCTGGCTCTCGCGCAATGTGCACGGCCACCGCCTGAGCGGCTACCGCGCCGTCACGCTGAGCCTCAAGCGCATCGGCATCGCCCCCGGCGATACCAGCGCCGACGTGATGGACACCGCCGCCGCGCTGGCCGAGCAGTTCAGCCACGGCGAGCTGCGCGTCACGCACCGCCAGAACCTCGTGCTGCCCTGGGTCCGCGAGGCCGACCTGCCCGCGCTCTTCCAGGCCGCCCGCGCCGCCGGCTTTGCCACGCCCAACGCCGGCCTGCTGACCGACCAGATCGCCTGCCCCGGCGGCGATTTCTGCGCGCTGGCCAATGCCCGCTCGCTGCCGCTGGCCGCCGAGATCGCCGAGCGCTACCAAGACCTCGACGAACTCGAAGACCTCGGCGAGATCGACCTGCACATCAGCGGCTGCATCAACTCCTGCGGCCACCACCACAGTGGCCACATCGGCATCCTCGGCGTCGACAAGGATGGCACCGAGTGGTACCAACTGACGCTGGGCGGCGGCGACGGCACCCAGCTCGCCGGCGGCACCGTGGCCGGCAAGGTCATCGGCCCCAGCTTCGCGGCCGACGAGATCGCCGACGCCATCGACGCCGTCATCGAAACCTTCACGCGCGAGCGTCAATCGGGCGAGCACTTCATCGACGCGGTGAAGCGCCTGGGGCTTGATCCGTTCAAGACCGCGGCCAACGCCGTGCGCGTTTCGACCGCAAAGGCACCGGCATGAAATTCATCAACGCCAACACCTGCACGTGGAAGCACGCCATCGGCGAAGACGGCCCCAAGCCCGATCCCGATCCGGCGCCCAACCGCCTGCTGACGCTGGAGCAATGGCATGCCGTCAAGGGCCACTGGCCGGCCGACATGAAGGTCGCCATCGAGTTCCCGAACGACGCGGACGTCACCGAGCTGGCAGCCGACCTGCACCGCATCTCGCTCGTCGTGCTGGAGTTCCCGAAGTGGACCGACGGCCGCGCCTACAGCCAGGCCCACCTGCTGCGCATCCGCCACCAGTTCAAAGGCGCCATCCGTGCGCGCGGCGAAGTGCTGGTCGACATGATGCAGTTGCTGGCCCGCACCGGCTTCGACGAGGTCGTCATGCGCGGCGACCAGTC
>NZ_JBDSQX010000082.1:0-6827 GCF_039929605.1 Roseateles sp. | reverse complement strand
GCTCGGCTGACCGGCCAAGACGTGGCTGAACTCATCGCATCCGCAAAGGGCAAGGGCGTTGCGGGAGGCAAGCAGTGACGTTCAACCGGTCGTTCGTGTGGGACGGCTTCGCCGCCCCACAACTCCGACGTTAAAGCTCATGACCTTCTCACTCGTTCTGACTGGCGAATCAAGCTACCCGAACGGGCATTGCTGCGCCGAAATGTCCGAGCAGGCGAACATGGCGTTTCCTGAAGCGAAGAGTCCTTTGCAGGGGTCAACCGACAAACGTATCTATTGGTCCCCTGTATTCGACGAGTACGGGCTTATCTGCCAACCTTCCTCGGAAATCCTTCAAATCCACCACTGCCCCTTTTGTGGTTCTCGTCTCCCTGAATCCAGACGAGACATGTGGTTCGAAAAGTTAGAGAAGGAAGGCTGGAGGACTTGGGGCGACCCAATACCAATCGAGTTGCTTTCACATGACTGGAAGTAGTTTTAACCCGTTGCTCCATCGGACGGCTCCGCCGCCCGCTGAGCGCCCACGTTGGGCAGCGTAGAAGGCGCGCATGGGCAAGCAAAGGAACGTTCAATTCCAGGCCGCGGAGCGCGGCGTAGAAATCGTCGATGTCGCGCGATCGTGTGCAAATCATCCAGAACGGTTTGAATGGCTTCGGGCGATGCTCGCAATTCGGGGTACGACGCCGGCGCCGGCATCCTGGTGGAACTTCGTTCGGTGCCAGATCAGGGTTGTTGGGTGCATTACGGCATGTGGCTCACCAACTCGGGAGCCTTCCTAAAGTTCGTAGCGGACGAGGCATTCGGCTCGCGCCTGCTGGAAGGTTCTGGTCGGTTGGAACACTTTGAGCTTGAGGACGTTTCGGAGCAAGTTTCCACTTCAGCGCACCTGCCAGGAACTGGTCGGTCATTCGGGTGGCTGGCGCTCGACGCGCTGCGCGAAGTCGGCATGAGCAAGACTCAGTAGGAGTGAGCATGGAAGCACAAACGCGGCCCAACCTATCACTGCAGCGGACGGCTTCGCCGCCCGCTGAGTTTTGACGTTAGATTCTTCGTATGAACCAGGGCGAATGTTCATGGTGGCTGGATTGGTCGGCGCTTCCTGAGCGCAAGGTCTGGGCGCGCCTGACTGTTGTCGCCAGCGGAGATGCTGAAGTCCTGGATTGCGACGGTCAGCGTCACCAGTTTCCAAGTGCCGCCGCAGCATGCTTGTGGCTGGGAGAAGACGAGTATTCCCAGATGTCGGATCTCATCGCGGACGGGGAACTGCCGGCCCATCAGAATCCGCCATCGGCGAGAACCGAAGGCGAGCTGGTTCAAATGATGAGGGCTGCGGCAGCGTGAGCTGCTTCTCGTCACGTCGCGGGGGCCTGAGGTGTTCGGCGCCAGAATCTAACGAGTAAGGATAGATCGCGCTTGCCGCGATCTGATCCGTTTGTTGGACAAGCCCGGGGCAAGGCGGCGCGGCGGGTGGCGGGCCACTGCAAATAGATTCGAGGGAGCCAGTCGCGTGAACGGCGCTGGGTGGCAGCGGTGAGTGCCCGGATGCGTGGCGGGACTGCTGCGGGCGGTCTGAGCGGGCGGCGTTGGCGCTTGTTTTGGCCGTTATGTCAGAGGGGCGGGCAAGCTGGCGCGGGCTCGGGGTCCGGTCCTAAATCTAAATCCCTAACTTGACCTTCAGCCACTCAAGCCCGGCTTGTGGGCAATCCACCGAACTTAAGCCCCGTCACCCCTTGTAAACGACGCTGGGATGCGGCTTGACGGTGCGCTTGGGCCGAGGTCGGGAACGGCCGGGGATGTATTTCTGAGCAGTGCGGCCCAGCAAGTCCAGCGCGTCGCCGATGGCCTTGGTCACGTCGCCCACGGCCAGCAGCACCGGCGCCAGCAGGCGGGCCGTCAAGTCTGCCGCGTAGCTGCGATTGCAGCGCTGCGACGTGGCCGCCTAGTCGGCTTGGCTCGCAGCAGCCGCGCACAGCAGCGACGCAAGGTTGTCCGCCAGCACCTTGGCCGCCACGTCGATCAGCAGCGCCTGCTGCAACAAACCCGAGACGCTCTCCAGCTTCATCCGGTGCTTGAGCCGGTGGATTGCGCCGGCATCACCCACCCACAGCAGTACGCGGCTGAGCGCACAGGCCTCGTCGGGCGCCTGCATCTCCACCAGCGTCGACACGACCAGATGCCGCGTCAGCCGCTCGGCGGGGCGGCTGCGGTAGGTTGCTTCGATGGCGGCCCTGCCTTGCACCGGCTCGCCCGCGGGCCGGTGCAGTTCGCCGCCCAGCGTGAACAGCGCGGCCAGGCCGGCGGGGTCGGGGGTGTCGATGCAATGGGCGCTGCGCAGCACGGTGCGGCGGCAGCCGGCCTCGGCCTGCAGCATCTCAAGCTCGTCGATCAGCATGGCGTGCGCCCCGCGTCCAGCCAGTCGGCCAGCGCGGCGTTGACGGCGGCGGGTTGCTCCAGCGTGCTCATGTGGCCGCAGTCGGGCACCAGCACGAGCCGCGCAGCGGGGATCAATGCGGCCATGGCCGCGTGGCGCTGGGGCGGGCTCCATTGGTCGTCCTGGCCGCACAGCACGAGGGCAGGGCAGTCCACGCGGGCCAGCACGTCGCCGGCATCCGGGCGGCCCAGCAGGGCTTGCATCTGCGCGGCGAACTGCTCCGGCGTGCGTCGCTCGACCATGGCCTGCATCTGCGCGAACGCCGCGCCGCCTTGAGCCGCTGGCCTCACCATGCCGGGCAGCCAGCGCCGCGCGACTTCAGCCATGCCCGATTCGCGCGCCACGGCCAGCAAGGCCAGGCGCTGGCGGCGCTCGGCTTCACCGGGCTCCCCGCCAGCGCGCGGCTGCCAGCCGGTGTCCAGCAAGGCCAGGCGGTCGACGCGTTCGGGGGCCTGGCGCATCACCTCCAGCGCGATGCGCCCGCCCATGGAATGGCCGGCCAGTGCAAAGCGTTCGGCCGGCGCCTGGCGCAGCAGTTCGGCGGCCAGCGCCGGCAGGCTGTCGTGGCCGTCGTTGGGCGCCACCCAGCAGCGCGCGTGGCCCGACAGGCCCTGAACCTGCGGCTGCCAGACGCTGTCGTCGCAGAGCAGGCCGGGCACCAGCACCAGCAGCGGCTGGTCCATCAGCAGCACTCCGCGCCGGCCGGCGGCTGCAGGCGCTGGTAGCGGCCCCAGACGGGGTGCTCGTCCAGGCGCAGCAGGCGCACGGCGTTGTCCTTCAGCAGCAGCGGCATCACCTCCGGGCGCAGTCCGGCGTGCGCGGCGTCGGCCATCCAGCGCTCGGGCGTGAGCGCGGGGAAGTCGGAGCCGAACAACATCTTCTTCTTGAGCAGGCCGTTGGCGTATTTGACGAGGATGTCGGGGAAGTATTTGGGCGACCAGCCGGACAGGTCGATCCAGACATTGGGCTTGTGCGTGGCCACGGCAAGCGCGTTTTCCTGCCAGGGGAAGGAGGGGTGGGCGATGACGATGGGCATGTCGGGGAAGTCGACCGCCACGTCGTCCAGGAACATCGGGTCGGAATACTTCAAGCGGATGCCGCCGCCGCCGCGCATGCCGGCACCGATGCCGGTCTGGCCGCTGTGGAAGATGGCGGGCAGGCCGGTGGCGGCAATGGCTTCGTAGACCGCGTAGCAGGCGCGGTCGTTGGGGTAGAAGGCCTGGGCCGAGGGGTGGAACTTGAAGCCGCGCACGCCGAAGTCGTCCACCAGGCGGCGCACCTCGCGCGCACCCATCTTGCCGCGCAGCGGGTCGACGCTGGCGAAGGGGATGAGGGCGTCGGGGTGCTGCGCGGCCTCCTCGGCCACCTCCTCGTTGCTGATGCGCACCTGGCCCATGCCGCGCTCGGTGTCCACCGAGAAGATGACGGCCAGCATGCGGCGCTCGCGGTAGTAGGCGGCCGTCTCGGCGATGGTCGGGCGCGGCATGGCCTCCTTGAAGTAGCTGGCCATGGCCTGGTCGAAGGCATCGGCAACCGGATCGAAGGCGTTGCGCGTGGAGACGGTCGCGTGGGTGTGGATGTCGATGGCCACCAGGTCCTGCAGGTTGGTGGCGCTCACCGAGCGGCTCCTTGCGCCAGCAGCACGTCGGCGGGCGGTGGGTCGGCATAGAGGCGCTCCACCAGCGCCGCCCGCGCGCGCAGCACGGCACGTTGGTTGAGCGAGCCCTTGTCCGTCACCTCGCCCTGCGCGGCGCTGGCAACACCTGGCACGAGCAGGGCACGGCCGATGCGGCTGGCGCTGCCGGTGCCGGTGGCGGCCAGCGCGTCCAGCCAGCGCTGGGCCCAGGCGCGCACGCCGGGGTCGGCAGCCCAGGCGGCCGCCTCGTGGGGGGCATCGGCGGCAGCCAGCTCGGCCGCCGCAGGGGCCAGGAACACCAGCAGGCCCAGCGCATCGCGCCCGTCGCCGGTGATGACGACGTCATGCACATAGGGCAGGGCGTTAGCCATCGCGCGGGCGCGCAGCTGGCCGACGTTGGCCCAGGTGCCGGTGATGAGCTTGAAGTCCTCGGCGATGCGGCCGTCAAAGCGCAGGCCGCGCCCGGGCTGGGCCGGGTCTATCCATTGCGCGGCATCGCCGCTGCAGAAGAAGCCGTCTTCGTCGAAGGCCGCCGCCGTCAGCTCGGGCTGGCCCCAGTAGCCGGGCGTGATGCTGGGGCCGCGGTAGCGCACCTCCAGCTTGTCGCCCACCGGCGCGAGTTTGAGGTCCACCCCCGGCGCGGGCAGGCCGATGATGCCCTGCTGCCAGCCCGGCAGATGGTGGGACACGGCGAAGGGGCCGCTCTCGGTCATGCCCAGGCCCATGGTCATGGGGATGCGCTGGCCCAGCGCCTCGGTGGCCAGGCGGTCCACCAGCTCGATGACCGACTGCGGCATGGCCGCACCCGCCGCGAAGATGAGCTTGAGCTTGGCCAGGACGCGGTCGCACAACGCCGGGTTGTGCGCCATGCGGTGGGCCAGCATCTCCAGCCCCTTGGGCACGGTGTAGATGGCCGTGGGCGACACCTCCATCAGGTTCATCACCGTCTCGGCCATGCCTTCTTCGGTCGGCTTGCCCTCGTCGATGTAGAGGCTGCCGCCGTTGCGCAGCACCAGGCCGAAGTTGGCATTGCCGCCGGCCGTGTGGTGCCAGGGCAGCCAGTCCACCAGCACCGGCGGCTCGGCTTCCAGGAAGGGGTAGCACTGGGCGTACATCTGCTGGTTGGCGCAGAGCATGCGGTGCGTGTTGATGACGGCCTTGGGCGCCTGCGTGGAGCCCGAGGTGAACAGCAGCTTGGCCACCGTGTCGGCCGCCACCCGGTCGAAGGCCGCGTCCACGGCGGGCGTCGCCACGGTGCGCAGCAGGTCGTGCATGCGCAGGGCGCCCGGCCGCTGGCCGTGGCTCAGCAGCACCGGCGTGCCGGGGGGCACGGCCTTGTCCAGCGCCGGGCCGTAAGCCTCGCTATCGGCGGCAAACACCAGGCCGGGCTGCAACAGCGCCACCGCCTGCACCACCTTGGCCGCCTGCGGGTCTAGCCGCGAGTAGGCGGGCGAGACCGGCGCGACCGGCACGCCCACATGCATGGCCGCCAGTGTGAGCAAGGCGTGTTCGATGTCATTGCCCGACAGCAGCATCAGGGGGCGCTCGGCCGACAGGCCGAGGTCCAGCAAGGCCTGGCCCAGCGCCTTCACCTGGGCAGCGGCCTCGGCATAGCTGAGGTGGCGCCAGGGGCGGCCGGGCGTGCCCAGCGTGCCGCGCTCGCGCTGGGCCATGAAGCTGCGGTCCGGTGCGACGGCGGCCCAGTGCAGCAGGTGCTCGGTGAAGCGGCGCGGGTAGGCGGCCAGCGGCTGGTGGGCGCGGATCACGCAGCCGCCGTCGGGCTGCGGCGTGATGTCGGCGCCATAGGGCCCGAAGGCCACGGGGCGGTAGGGTGCGGCGGTCATGGCCGGGCTCAGCTGCGCTCGACCTTGGCCGCCCGCTTGGCAAGGAACTCCGCCATGCGCGCCTTGGCCTCGGGGGCGGACTGGGTGATGGCGCCCACCAGCGACTCCGTCATGAGGCCGTGCGACATCGGCTGCTCGGCGATCAGGGGCAGGGCGTGCATGATGGCGAAGTTGGACATGGGGGCGTTGCCGGCGATGCGCTGCGCGAGTTCCAGCGCCTTGGCCATGCCTTCGCCGTCCGGCACGCAGTGATGCACCAGGCCCACCTGCAGCGCCAGGTCGGCGTTGTAGGTGCGACCGGTCAGCATCATCTCGGTGACGCGCGAGAAGCCCATCAGCTTGGTGATGCGCACCGAGCCGCCGCCGCCCAGGAAGATGCCGCGCTGGCCTTCCGGCAGCCCGAAGTAAGCGCTGTGCTCGGCCACGCGCACGTGGGCGCAGGCCGCCAGCTCCAGGCCGCCGCCCACCACCGCGCCATGCAGCAGGGCCACCACCGGCCGCCGGCCGAACTGCAGGCGGTCGAACACTTCATACCAGGCACGGGAATGGAACACGCCTTCGGCGGCCGACATCTCGCCGAGCTCGCTCAGGTCCAGCCCGGCGCTGAAATGATCGCCGTTGGCGGCCAGCACGATGACCCGCACCGACTCGGGCAGCGAGGCGATGTGCTGGTCGATGGCCCGGATCATGCCCAGGCTCAGCGCATTGCGCTTGGCGGGCCGGTTCAGGGTGAGGGTGGCGATGGCGCCGTCGATGGCGAGGGTGACGAGGTCCGGGGCTGCCTGGGCATGCTCAGTGGTCATGATCGTGCGATAGTGGTTTATCGTTAGTCTAGGTAATGATATAGTTGAGTGCAAGTGCATGCAAATTGGTGTCTGCCCTAGGAGGCTGTCGGGCTTTGGGTCGGGTGCGCGTT
>NZ_JBDSQX010000081.1:0-36785 GCF_039929605.1 Roseateles sp. | reverse complement strand
GAGGCAGAGGGCTATGTCCTCTGCCTCCCACGCTCCTATCCCTGCCGTCGGCGCTGGAACAACTGGCCCGCCAGGCGCGCCACTTGGCCGTCCAGCTCCAGCTCCAGCAGCGCGCCGTTCAGCTCGGCCGCCGGCCAGCCGCTGCGGGCCATCAGCGCGTCCAGGCTGACGGGGTCGAACCCCATGGCGTCCAGCAGTGCCTGCCGCTCGTGGGGCGTTTCCGCCAGCTCGGGCGCCGCCGCAGCCGGCGCGCCGACGGGCTGCAGCTCTTCCAGCACGTCCAAGGCCGACTCGACGAGCTTGGCGCCCTGGCGGATCAGCGCATGGCAGCCGCGCGCCTGCGGCGAGTGGATGGAGCCGGGGATGGCGAAGACCTCGCGGCCCATCTCGAGGGCCTGGCGCGCCGTGATGAGCGAGCCCGACTGCACCGCCGCCTCGACGACGAGGCAGCCCCGGCTCAGCCCCGCAATGATGCGGTTGCGCCTCGGAAAATTGGCCGGCAGCACCGGCATGCCCAGCGCGTACTCGCTGACGATGAGGCCGCCGGCGGTCAACAGCCGGGTAGCGAGGCCCGCGTTGCGGCGCGGGTAGACCTGGTCCAGCCCGGTGCCGACGACGGCGATGGTGGCGCCGCCCGCGTCCAGCGCGCCCTCATGGGCGGCAGCGTCCACCCCCAGGGCCAGGCCGGAGACGATGGTGTAGCCGGCCCGGGCCAGCGCGCGGGCGAAGGCACGGGCGTTGTCGCCGCCCTGGGCGGTGGGGTTGCGGCTGCCGACGATGGCCAGCGACGGCGTCGCCAGCAGTTCGCGACGGCCCTGCAGCCACAGCAGTAGCGGCGGGTCGGCAGTGGCGAGCAGTTGGGCCGGGTAGTGGGCGTCGCCCAGCGCGAGCAAGCCGTGGCCGGGCTCCTGCAGCCAGGCTTGCGCGTTGACGATCAGCTCGTCGAGATGCTCGGGCGGCTTGTTGAAGGCTTCACGCTGCTTGCCCGGCAGGGCTTGCTCGACGGCGGCGGCGGGCAGCTGGAACACCGCCTCCGGGCTGCCTGCCATCGCCAGCAGGCGCCGCGCGGCAGCCGGGCCGACACTTTCGGTCAGCCGCAGCCAGGCGACGAGCTCGGCGCCGTCGAGCATGTCAGTCGATTTCGGGCCGAGTGCCGGGCCGAGTGCCGGGCCGCTCCCGAGCCGGCCCGCGCTGGCGATGTACTTGCCGGTAGATCCGGCAAGCATCGCCGTCGCCCTGGGCGAGGGGCTTCATGTCTTCAGGGTTGCGTGAAGACGTCGCCTGTCTTGACCGGTTCCTTCACCGAAATGATCAGTGCATAGGACACGCGTTCATAGACATCGAAGACGAATAGCACGCCGTGGCGTTCGTCCGGCAGCTTGATGGCCTGGGGCCTGTCGCCGGTGCGGTCCAGCACGGCGTCCCCGGCGCGCCAGAGCGCGAACACATGACCCCGCTCGACGCCATCGCGCTTGCCGCGGTTCAGCGCCACGATCTGGTTCTGGCCGGCGTTGAGCGCATCGCCATAGAGGGATGCGATCTGACCCCTGAGCTCGCGCTCCGGCGCGTGCGGCACGTAGCGGTCGAGATTGCGCTGCGGGGCAGGTGCCAGGCGGTCGCCGATGCCGACTTCCTGCTTGACTTCCCGGATCTGCAGCGTTGCCGGCACGACCTCGGTCTTGCCATCGGCGATGGGGCGGTCTTCGCCGGGGCGGATCAGGTCGGCGGCGCCGATGTAGGGTGCTTCGTAGCCAAGGATTTCCTTGGTCGCCGGGTCGACCAGCGGGCGCGAATTGCGGAAGACGCGGAAGTCCGTCGCGCCGGCAAAGTCGCCGCGGGCGTAGGCGAGGTCGCCCCTGCCCAGCAGCACATGGCCTTCCTGGGCGGCCACCACGCGCGGCGCGGTGGCGAGCACGTCGGTGTCGAAGACGACGGTATCGGCCAGGAAGGCCTGGATGAGGTTCAGCGAGATGCTCGGGATGGCATTGCTGTCGAGCGCAGAGATGCGCATCTGCGGGCTCAGCTTGACCGTATCGCCCGCATCACCGCCGACGCGCTGGCCGAACTGCAAGCGTGCGCGGCCGTCGACCTTGACGAGATGCAGGATCTGGCCGGGGTAGATCAGGTGGGGGTTGCGGATCTGGTCACGGTTCATGCCCCAGAGCTCGGGCCAGCGCCAGGGGCTCTTCAGGAACAGGCCGGAGATGTCCCACAGCGTGTCGCCCGGCACGACGGTGTGGCTGTCGGGCGCGTTGGGCGCCAGCTCGGACAAGGGCACGCCAGCACTGGCGACCTGCTCGGCGACACGGCGCTGTTGCGGCGTGACGGGCAGTGTGCTGGCTTGGGCCCATGCCGAGGTCGTCGCAAGGGTCAAGCAGGCCGCAAGGACGGAAATATGGGCGGGGCGAGCAGGGAGCATCAGACGCAGTCTCCGAAGGGATTGCCAGATCGGCGAAAATCCGCGTGATTCTGCCCGCATTCCCCGGGTGCAACCAACAACCGCTAGCGCTCGCTTGCGAGTGCTTACAACGCGCCATGGCCCAACTCGACATCCTCCGCTACCCCGACCCGCGCCTGCACACGATCGCCAAGCCTGTTTCGGCGGTGGACGAACGCGTCCGCCAACTCGTCGACGACATGCTGGAAACCATGTACGCCGCCGACGGCGTCGGCCTGGCTGCAACGCAGGTTGACGTGCACGAGCGCGTCATCGTCATCGACACCTCGCAGGACCGCGACGCGCCGCGCGTGCTGATCAACCCTGAGCTGGTCAAGGTCAGCGACGCGTGGGTCGAGGGCGAAGAGGGCTGCCTGTCCGTGCCGCAGATCTACGACAAGGTGCCGCGCCATGCGCAGGTCACCGTGCGTGCCACCGGCCGCGACGGCGGGGTCTACGAGTTCGACGCCGAGGGCCTGCTGGCCGTCTGCGTGCAGCACGAGATGGACCACCTGCAGGGCAAGGTGTTCGTCGAATACCTGAGCCCGCTCAAGCGCGACCGCATCAAGACCAAGATGATCAAGAAGACGCGCGAGGACGAGGCCGAGGCCAAGAAGCGCAACCAGCGGTTCTGATGCGCGCCGCGTCATGAGAGTCGTTTTTGCCGGCACGCCGGAGTTCGCCGCCGTCGCGTTGGATGCGCTGCTGGCCGCCGGCTTCACCGTGCCGCTGGTGCTGACCCAGCCCGACCGCCCGGCGGGGCGCGGCATGAAGCTGCAGGCGTCGGCCGTGAAGCAGCGCGCTGTGGCGGCCGGCATTGCGGTCGCGCAGCCGCAGGGGTTGAAGCTGGACGGCAAGTACGCGGTTGACGCCGCAGCGGCTCAACAAGCCTTGATCGCAGCAGATGCGGACGTGATGGTCGTCGCCGCCTACGGTCTCATCCTGCCGCAGTGGGTGCTGGACCTGCCGCGCAAGGGCTGTCTGAACATCCACGCCTCGCTGCTGCCACGCTGGCGCGGCGCGGCGCCCATCCACCGGGCCATCGAGGCCGGCGACGCCGAGACCGGCATCACGATCATGCAGATGGACGCCGGGCTGGACACCGGTGACATGCTGCTGATCGGCCGCGAGGCGATCCGCGCCGATGACACGACGGCGACGCTGCATGACCGGCTCGCCGAGCTTGGCGGCCGCCTCCTCGTCGAGGCCCTTCAGGCCGACAGCCTGGCGCGCACGCCGCAGCCGGTTGAAGGCATCTCCTACGCCCACAAGATCGAGAAGGCCGAGAGCAGCATCGACTGGAAGCAGCCCGCCGCCGAGATCGAGCGGCGGCTGCGCGCGTTCGATCCCTTCCCGGGCGGCGTCGCGATGCTGGCCGGCGAGGCCGTCAAGATCTGGCGTGCGGAGCTGGCGCCGGGCGCGGGAGCGCCGGGCGAGGTCATCGCCCCGGGGCCCGTCGTCGCCTGCGGCGAGGGCGCGTTGAAGCTCACCGAGTTGCAGCGTGCCGGCGGCAAACGCGGCCCGGCGGCGGCCTTCCTGCAGGCCCGGCCGATTGCTGTTGGCGAACGGTTCGACGCTTGAAGCAGGGCTTTCCAAGCCGGCAGCAACGGGTCGCGTTGTGGCCCAACGGGCTGGGAGCAAGGCGCAAACCGCAGCCGGGCCGCGCCCGGCCTGTTGGGCCACAACCCTTCGGGAAGACGGTTTGCCAGGGGCCACTCGGCGTTGCACCGCTAGCCCGCACACGAGTGCAGGCGTCGCGCTGCGCCTAGATTGGCCCCTGGCAAACCGCCTTCGCGACCCATTGATGCCGGCTTGAAAAGCCCTAGGCATGGCACCATCTGCCGCGTCACCCACCACTTCATGAAGCGCCCGAGATGTTCAACCTGGTGAAGACAGCCGTCCTGATGGCCGCCATCACGGCACTGTTCATGGCCGTGGGAGCCATGATCGGCGGCCAGACCGGCATGCTGGTCGCGTTGGCCGTGGCTGTCGGCCTGAACTTCTATAGCTACTGGTTTTCCGACAAGCTGGTGCTGAAGATGTACAGCGCCCGCGAGGTGGACGCGAGCTCGGCGCCCCAGTTCTACGGCATGGTGAAGGACTTGGCCCAGCGCGCCAACCTGCCGATGCCCAAGGTCTACCTGATCGATGAGGCCGCGCCCAACGCCTTTGCCACCGGCCGCAACCCCGAGAACGCTGCCGTCGCCGCGACGACCGGCATCCTGCGCGTGCTGTCCGAACGTGAGCTGCGCGGCGTCATGGCGCATGAGCTGGCCCATGTGGCCCATCGCGACATCCTCATCAGCACCGTCAGCGCGACGATGGCCGGGGCCATTTCCATGCTCGCGAACTTCGCCGCCTTCTTCGGCGGCCGCGACGAGAACGGCCGGCCGAGCAACCCCATCGCTGGCATCGCCGTCGCCATCCTGGCGCCGCTGGCGGCCAGCCTGATCCAGATGGCCATCAGCCGCGCCCGCGAGTTCGAAGCCGACTGCGGCGGCGCCGAGATCTCCGGCGACCCCGCAGCGCTGGCCGCGGCGCTCGAAAAGATCCACCGCTACGCTCAGGGCACGCCGCTGCCAACCGCCGAGGCCCACCCGGAGACGGCGCAGATGATGATCATGAATCCGCTGTCCGGCGGCGGCCTGCGTGGGCTGTTCTCCACCCACCCGGCGACCGAGGAGCGCGTGGCGCGCTTGCTCGCGATGGCCAAACGCTGATTCAAGTCGCCGGCGCAGCAGCCGATATCTGAGCCAATGAAGCGACCTTTCCTTGCCGTTGCCCTTGCTCTGCCCCTGCTCACAGCCCTGTCGGCCTGCGAGCAGCTTGGCATTGACGACCCGGTCAAGACGGCCGCCGCCAAGGAGGCCGACGCCAAGGCCATCGGCAGCGCCTGCCGGCATGCCATGCGCGCCATCGAGGACTGCTACGTGCTCAACCCCAAGGCGCAGAAGGCGGCCATCTACGCCGGCTGGCGGGAGATGGACGAGTACATGCGCGAGAACAAGCTCGAAGGCGTGGTGCCCGTCGTGCCCCGCCCCGGCAGCGTCAAGGCGGCAGCGGCCGAAGAGGTCGAGATGAAGCCGGCAGAGAAGTCCACCGAGACGCCCGCCGAGAAACCTACCGAGAAGGCCACCGAGAAGGCGAAGGTGCACTGACCAGCACGCCCAGCTGCATTTCGCGCCTTCGATCCTGCGGGCCGTCGCGCGGCGCTCGGCCAGCGCCGGTCGGCTCGGCAACATGCCGTCCATCGCAACCTCGATGGAGCCCGCCATGAACACCTCTCGCCGTCTATTTGCCCTGGGTCTCGTCGCCGCCAGCCTGTGCGGCTCCGCCCAGGCCTGGAGCTGGAACAAGGGCGAGCGCGTCTCCGGCAACGGCGACATCGCGACCGAGGCGCGCGATATCGGCGCCTTCGACGGTGTCGCGCTGACGGGCGGCTTCAATGTCGTCATCCGCCAGGGCACGGGCAACAAGGTCGAGATCAAGGCCGACCGCAATCTGCTGCCCTACATCGAGACCCGTGTTGTCGACGGCGGCAAGGGGCGCACGCTGGAGATCGGGCCCAAGAAGAACACCAACCTGTCCACGTCCAGCAACCCCAGCTTCGTCATCGAGATGCCGGCGCTGCGCGCGGTCGCGGTGGCCGGCTCGGGCACGGTCAAGGTCGAGGCCATGAAGACCGGCAGCGTCGACGCCAGCATCGCCGGCTCGGGCGATATCCGCTTCGCCAACCTGGACGCCGAGCGCCTGGCCATGAAGGTCAGCGGCAGCGGCGACATCGTTGCGGCCGGCCGCTGCGGCAATGCCACCGTCTCCATCGCCGGCAGCGGTGATGTGAAGGCGGGTGAGCTGGTTGCCGAGGAGGTCAAGGTCAGCATCGCCGGCAGCGGCGACGCGCAGGTCAATGCCAGTCGCAAGCTCCATGTCTCCATTGCCGGCTCGGGTGACGTGAAATACGCCGGCTCGCCGGAGATCACCAGCTCCATCGCCGGCAGCGGCAAAGTCCGTCGCATCGAGAAGTGAGCGAGGGCCTTCCCGCAGTGTTGTGATCAGGGAGGCCGCATGCAGCGTTGCAAATCCTCGCCGGGTACCCAACCCGGCTTCGGTTTGCGCCTTGCCTGCAACCTCCCTGATCACAACGCGGCCCATTGCTATCGGGTGAGCAGGCCCCTGCCGTCGAGAATGACGGCATGAGTTTGAGTTCAAGGCTGCGCGCGCTCGCGGCCGACCCTGATTTCCGCAGCGGCGCGCGCGACATGGCCTCGCCCTCGCTGGGCCTGGCTGCCTGGGGCCTGGTGACCGGCGTGACGATGGTCAAGAGCGGCCTCAGCATCCCGCTCGCTTGTGGCATGTCGCTGCTGGTGTTCGCCGGCAGCGCGCAGCTAACGGCCCTGCCGCTGATCGCCTCCGGCGCGCCGCTGTGGGTGCTGTTGGCGACGGCCTTCTGCGTGAACCTGCGCTTCGTCATCTTCAGCGCGCAGTGGCGCAATTACTGGGCGCACCTGCCGCGCTGGCGCCGGCTGCTCAGCGGCTACGTGGCGGCTGACCTGAACTTCGTCTACTTCGTGAAGCGCTACCCCGACGCGACGCCGCAGCCGGGCCAGCAGCGCTACTTCTGGGGCGGCGTGGCGGTCAATTGGCCCACCTGGCAGGTCTGCTCCTTCACCGGCATCCTGCTGGCCGACCGCATCCCGACGCATTGGGGCATCGGCTTTGCCGGCGTGCTGGCGCTGTTGGGGCTGTCGTACGCGCTGCTGACCGAAAGGATGCTGTGGTGGGTGGCCGTGACGGCCGGTGCTGTGTCGATTGCGACTTACGCATTGCCGCTCAAGCTCAACATCCTCTGCGCCATCTTTGCGGCCGGCGCGGTGGGCTGGTGGCTGGACGCGCGAAGGGCCAGGGCATGAGTGACGCGCTCACCTGGGCCGCGCTGTTTGGCCTGGCCGGCATTTCCGTGCTGACGCGTAGCTTCTTCATGATCAGCGACAGGCCGCTGCCCATTCCCGACTGGCTGCGCGAGCTGCTCAAGGTCGCGCCGCTGGCCGCGCTCGTCGCCGTCGTCGCACCGGAAATTTTCATGACGCAGGGCCAGGTCATCACGACCTGGCAGGACGCGCGCTGGCCAGCCGCCGTGGCCGCGACGCTCTACTTCTTCTGGCGCAAGGACATCCTCGGCACCATCCTCGTCGGCATGGCGGTCATGCTGCCTTTGAAGCTAGGCCTCGGCTGGTAACCGCGCCGGAACCTGGGGCGGCGAGAATCGCGGCAGTTTCTCAACGGCCTCGCCCATCATGAACGTCATCCGCTTCTCCGACCTGATCGCCGCCGGCAAGGTCTCTGGCCAACGCGTGTTCATCCGCGCCGACCTCAACGTGCCGCAGGACGAAGCCGGCAACATCACCGAGGACACGCGCATCCGCGCCTCGCTGCCGGCCATCAAGATGGCGCTGGACGCCGGTGCCGCCGTCATGGTCACGTCCCACCTCGGCCGCCCGACCGAGGGCGAGTTCAAGCCCGCCGATTCGCTGGCGCCCGTGGCCGCGCGCATGGCGGAGCTGCTGGGCCGGCCGGTGCCGCTGAGGGCCGACTGGGTCGACGGCGTCGCTGTCGCGCCGGGTGAACTGGTGCTGCTGGAAAACTGCCGCCTCAACAAGGGCGAGAAGAAGTGCAACGACGAGCTGTCCAAGAAGCTCGCGGCGCTGTGCGACATCTTCGTGCACGACGCCTTCGGCACCGCCCACCGCGCCGAGGCCACGACCTACGGCATTGCCAAGTACGCCAAGATCGCCTGCGCCGGCCCGCTGCTGGCGGCCGAGATCGACGCCATCACCAAGGCGCTGGCCAACCCGCGCCGGCCGCTGGTCGCCATCGTCGCCGGCTCCAAGGTCTCGACCAAGCTGACTATCCTGCAGAGCCTCGCCAGCAAGGTCGACGGCCTCATCGTTGGCGGCGGCATTGCCAATACCTTCATGCTGGCAGCGGGCCTGAAGATCGGCAAATCGCTGGCCGAGCCGGACCTCGTCGACCAGGCCAAGTCCGTCATCGACGCCATGGCCGCGCGCGGCGCCGCCGTGCCCATCCCTGAAGACGTCGTGACCGCCAAGACCTTTTCCGCCGGCGCTACGGCGGCGGTCAAGGCGGCCACGGACGTGGAAGACGACGACCTCATCCTCGACATCGGCCCCAAGACGGCAGCCAAGCTGGCCGAGCAGCTCAAGGCCGCCGGCACCATCGTCTGGAACGGCCCGGTGGGCGTTTTCGAATTCCCGGCCTTCGCCCACGGCACCGAAGCCATTGCCCGCGCGATTGCCGAGAGCGTCGCCTTCAGCATCGCCGGTGGCGGCGACACGCTGGCGGCCATCGCCAAGTACGGCATCGAAAAGGACGTCGGCTACATCTCCACCGGCGGCGGCGCCTTCCTGGAGGTGCTGGAAGGCAAGACGCTGCCGGCGTTCGAGATCCTGAGCCAGCGGGCGGCTGGCTGATTGACAAGCAAATCCTGCTGAACATGAACCCTGACAAGAAAGATGGAACTCATTAGTATTCAACGACTTATGAGTCCACGCATCTTGTCAAATGAGCGCCGCAGTTGAGCTTGCGCCGCTGATCGCTGCGGCAGGTGCGGTTGGCGTGACGCCAGACGCACTGGCCCGGCAACTGCCCGGCATTAGCCGCTCGACGCTCAATCGCCGTCTGGCGGAACTGCTGAAAACAGGCGTGATCCGCAGTGATGGCGCGGGCCGGGCGCGGCGCTATTTGTCGGCGGAGCCGTTCGGCCGCAGGGACATCGACGCGTATTTCGCGACGGCCACTCCCGAGCGCCCGCTGGCGCGCTTCCGCCCCGAACTGCTCGGCGCGGAGCCTGGCCTGGTGCTGGACAAGGCCCGCCGCTGCACGCAGATCCAGGCGCTCGCCCAGCCCATCGACGCACGTTTCCTGGCGAGCTTTCTCATCGACCTGTCCTGGGCGTCCTCGCTGCTGGAGGGCAGCACGTATTCGGCCCTCGACACCGCCGCGCTGATCCAGTACGGCCAGCGCAATGCGGCCAAGCCGACGGCCGACGCGCTGCTCGTGCTCAACCACAAGCGCGCTGCGGAATACCTCTGGCGGGACCGTGCGTTGAGCGTCGAGCAGGTCCACGCCATGCACGCCTTGTTGACTGACGACCATGGCCAAGTGGAGGCGGAAGGCTCCGATCATTTCCTGCCCGAATCGCAACGCGGCCGGGCACGCGAATTCGAAGATGTCCATCTGGCCAACTCGGCCTACCTGCCGCCGTTCCGGCCGGGCACGGGTTTCGTCGCCGACGCGCTCGTGCAGATCGTCGGCCTGGCCCAGCAACTGCATCCGGTCCAGGCCGCGCTCTACCTGATGACGCGCATTCCCTACCTGCAGGCCTACGCCAACGGCAACAAGCGCGCGTCACGGCTGGCGGCGAACGCGCCGCTGCTGAGTGGCGGGTTACTGCCGCTGTCGTTTGCCGACGTGGACAAGGCGGACTACATCCGCGGCATGGCAGCCTTCTATGAACTGGGCAGTCTGCATGTCATCGAGCAGACCTTCATCCATGGCTATGTGCGCTCGATCATGCGCAGCAGCGATCTGCCGGCCAGCGTGCGTGCCCGAGGCCTGGACGTCGCTGCGACCGCGCAGGCCCTCGTCGACTTCATCAACACCGGGCGGCGCCCGACGCACAAGGTGGCGGCGCTCTACCTGGGCTGAGTCCTTCTTTGCATGACCGCTTGCCCATCGCGCATCGGAGGGCAGGTCACTGCGGCGTAACCTTGCGGGTTCCCCTCCGCGAGACCCGCTGCCATGGAAAAGAACAACGCTCCCTTGTCGCCCGCCGAAGCCGCCTTGCGCGACGCCGCCCTCGACTACCACCGCACCCCCACACGCGGCAAGATCTCGGTCACGCCGACCAAGGCGCTCTCCAACCAGCGCGACCTGTCGCTGGCCTACTCGCCGGGCGTGGCCTACCCGTGCCTGGACATCGAGCGTGACCCGTCGCTGGCGGCCGAATACACCTCGCGCGGCAACCTCGTCGGCGTCATCACCAACGGCACGGCCGTGCTGGGCCTGGGCGACATCGGCCCGCTGGCCGCCAAGCCGGTGATGGAAGGCAAGGGATGCCTGTTCAAGAAGTTCGCCGGCATCGACGTCTTCGACATCGAACTGGCCGAGCGCGACCCGGACAAGCTGATCGACATCATTGCCGCGATGGAGCCGACGCTGGGCGGCATCAACCTTGAGGACATCAAGGCGCCCGAGTGCTTCTACATCGAGCGCGAGCTGTCCAAGCGCATGAACATCCCGGTGTTCCACGACGACCAGCACGGCACGGCCATCATTTCGTCGGCCGCACTGCTGAACGGGTTGGAGCTCGTGGGCAAAGACATCGCCAAGGTCAAGGTGGCGGTATCGGGCGCGGGGGCTGCGGCCATTGCCTGCCTGGACGTGATGGTGGGCCTGGGCGTGAAGCGCGAGAACGTGTTCGTCTGCGATTCGCGCGGCGTCATCCAATCAGAGAGAGAGGACGCGAAGGCCGGCAAGCTCGATGAGTCCAAGCAGCGCTACTGCCAGATCACGACTGCGCGCACGCTGGCCGACGTGGTCGATGGCGCCGACGTCTTCCTCGGCTGCTCGGCGGCCGGCGTGCTGACGGCGGAGATGGTCAAGACCATGGGCACGCAGCCCATCATCCTGGCGCTGGCCAACCCCGAGCCGGAGATCCGCCCCGAGCTGGCCAAGGCCGTGCGGCCGGACTGCATCATGGCCACCGGCCGCAGCGACTACCCGAACCAGGTCAACAACGTCCTGTGCTTCCCCTACATATTCCGCGGCGCGCTGGATTGCGGCGCCAGCAAGATCACCGAGGGCATGAAGCTGGCCTGCGTGCGTGAGATCGCGGCGTTAGCGAAAGCGGAGACGAGTGACGAAGTGGCTACCGCCTACGCTGGCCAGGAGCTGGCGTTCGGGCCGGAGTACCTGATCCCCAAGCCCTTCGACGCGCGCCTGATCCTGCGCATCGCGCCCGCCGTGGCGGCGGCTGCAGCGCTTGACGGCGTCGCCACTCGCCCCATCGCCGACCTCGACACCTACCGCCAGTCGCTGGAGCGCTTCGTCTACCAGACCGGCATGTTCATGCGCCCGGTCTTCGCTGCCGCCAAGGCCGCGCCGGCGCGTGTCATCTACGCCGAGGGCGAGGACGAGCGCGTGCTGCGCGCCGTGCAAGTGGCGCTGGACGAAGGCATCGCCAAGCCGACGCTGATCGGCCGCCCGGCCGTGCTCGAAGCGCGCATCCAGCGCGCCGGCCTGCGCCTCAAGCTCGGTGCCGACGTGGCCGTCATCGACCCCGAGGAAGACCCGCGCTTTCGCCTCTACTGGGAGGCGTACCACGCCCGCATGAAACGCGAGGGCGTGACGCCCGAGATGGCCAAGTCGGCCGTGCGCCGCTCCAACACGGCCATCGGCGCGCTGGCCATCGAGCTGGGCGACGCGGACGCGATGATCTGCGGCATTGTCGGCCGCTTCGACCGCCACCTGGAGCAGGTGCGCGACCTCGTCGGCCTGCGCCCCGGCGTGCGCCAGTTCGCCGCGATGAACGCGCTGGTGCTGGACAAGATGACGCTGTTCATCACTGACACCTTCGTCAACGACGACCCCACCGCCGAGGAACTGGCCGACATCGCCGCCATGGCCGCCGACGAATTGCGCCGCTTCGGCCTGCCGCCCAAGCTGGCCTTCGTCAGCCACTCGATGTTCGGCTCCAGCACGCGCCCCTCGGCCGTGAAGATGCGCCGCGCCTACGAACTGTTCGCCGCCCAGCACCCCGAGGTGGAATGCGACGGCGAGATGCATGGCGACGCGGCTTTGTCCGAGAGCGTGCGCCAGGCCTTCCTGCCCGACAGCAAGCTCACCGGCGCCGCGAACCTGCTCGTGCTGCCGACGCTGGACGCCGCCAACATCCTCTTCAACGTGCTGAAGATCAGCGCCAGCCAGGGCGTGACGATCGGCCCCATCCTTCTCGGCGCCGCCGCCCCCGTGCACATCCTGACGCCGTCGGCCACGGTGCGCCGCATCGTCAACATGACGGCGGTGGCGGTGGCCGATGTGTTGGAGGCGAAGGGCGCACGCTCTGGTTGATGGTTCACTTGATAGTTCGGTTGATTGAACATCCGAGTGAAGCTGCGTTGACTTGTATTTTTTTGTATTACAAATAAATCATTGTCACGCATGGAATTTCCACCGAGCCTTTGAGATAGTTCCGCCTTGGATTCAACATCCGGGCGCGCCATGCCTCAATTTATTCCGCACGACCTGCGGTTGCTTAACCCCAGTTTTTCGTCACCGCTGCTGGACGTGTTGACCGACCTGGAGCATCTGCGTCGGTTGGAAATGAAGCCCAGCACACCGGCGCCGGTGTTCTCCCAGCTCAAGCAGGTTTTTCATCTGCTGGAGAGCTTGGCGTCGGCGCGCATCGAGGGCAACCACACGACGTTGGCGGACTACGTCGAGGCCAAGGTCAACGCGGCCGAAGGGTCGGCCGATGCCTTCCAGGAGATCGCCAACATCGAGCAGGCGATGGACGCCGTGGAAGGCGGTGTCTCGCCTGGCGCGCCCCTCGGCGAGCACCTGCTGCGCGGCCTGCATGCCATGGCCGTGCAAGGCCTGGTGCGCGAAGGTGATAAGACGCCCGGCGCCTACCGCACCACGCCCGTTCGCATCGCGCAAGCCGAGCACCTGCCGCCCGACGCACCTCAGGTGCCGGCCTACATGCAGGAACTCGTCGCGTTCGTGAACCGCGACGACCCGCCCAAGTACGACCTGATGAAGGTGGCGCTGGCCCACCACCGCTTCGCCTGGGTGCACCCGTTTGGCAACGGCAATGGCCGTGTGGTGCGGCTTTTCACCTATGCGCTGCTCATCAAGTACGGTTTTCGCGTCAGCGGAGAGGACGGGCGGCTGCTGAACCCGGCGGCTGTGTTCTGCGCGGACCGAGAGCGCTACTACGCGATGCTGTCGCACGCCGACAGCGGGAGCGACGAGGCGCTGGAGGCCTGGTGTACCTATGTGCTCACCGGCATCCGAGACGAACTCGGCAAGCTTGACCGCCTGGCGGACTACGGCAACCTGACTGCCGAGATCCTGCTGCCCGCGCTGGCGCATGCGCGCGACCGCCAACTCATCACGGCGGTTGAAGAGGCCGTGTTGAAGATCGCCGTCAAGGGCCGCATCGTGAAATCCGCCGATCTAGCCCACGCGCTGCCCGGCATGAACGGCCCGCAGCGCACTTACCAGATCCGCAAGCTTGTCAATGCCGGCATGCTTCGGCCCGTTCAGGCCGACGCGCGGCAATACACGCTGGGCTTCAGCAACAGCTTGCTGCTGCGCGGCGTCTTGCGTGCGTTGACGGACCGGGGCTTCGTGTCGCCCGCATTGGCGGCTTAGGCCGTCCGTGTTGAGTGACATCAGGTGGATCAGCGGCGCAGGAGCGGAGAAATCCCGATGTCAACCTTGACGCCGGTGCCCGGCCCGTAACCTGATCCCACCCGATGTCCGCTCAGCGACCCTTGCGTCTCGCGCCACTCGACCCCAGCAGCACCGAGGCCCAGGCCTTGATCGCTCAATCCGAGGCCTTGATGAACGCCCTCTACCCGAGCGAGAGCAACCACTTCGAGCCCGCCGACGGCCTGCGTCCGCCTAACGGCGCGTTCTGGGGGCTGTGGCTGGGCGAGACGCTCGTGGGCTGCGGCGGCGTCAAGCACCACGCGTCCGACGGCGAGCTGGCCTACGGGGAGATCAAGCGCGTTTTCGTGCTCGACAGCGCGCGCGGCCGGGGCGCCGCCAAGCAGCTCATGAGCCGGCTCGAAGCCGAGCTGATGGCGCGAGGCGTTCACCTCGCGAGGCTGGAAACCGGCATCCACCAGCCCGAGGCCCTGGGCCTGTACAGGCGCCTCGGCTACGTCGAGTGCCGGTCCTTCGGTGGCTACGCCCTCGACCCGCTGAGTGTTTTCTTCGAGAAGCGGCTGTAGCTCGCCGTGCACTGAAATGCGGCGAAACTTCTGAGGGCTTCAGCGGACCATAATTCCGCGCCCCCAAAGACAAGTTGAGACAAGCCATGACCCGCGCTACCAAGATCGTCGCCACCCTCGGCCCTGCTTCCAACACGCCGGAGATCCTGGAGAAGATGATCCGGGCCGGTGTCGACGTGGTGCGGCTGAACTTCTCTCACGGCAAGGCCCAGGATCACATCGATCGCGCCACCATGGTCCGCGCCGCCGCCGAGCGTGTCGGCAAGTCGGTGGCCATCATGGCCGACCTGCAGGGCCCCAAGATCCGCGTCGGCAAGTTCGATGGCGGCAAGATCGAGCTGATCCCCGGCAACAAGTTCATCCTCGACGCCGACCGCACCGAGCTGGGCAACCAGGACATCGCCAGCCTCGACTACAAGGAGCTGCCGCGCGACGTGAAGCCCGGCGACACGCTGCTGTTGAACGACGGCCTGCTGGTGCTGATCGTCGAGGCCGTGCGTGGCGCGCAGGTGCACACCGTCGTCAAGCTGGGCGGCGAGCTGTCCAACAACAAGGGCATCAACAAGCAGGGCGGCGGCCTCACGGCGCCCGCGCTGACGGGCAAGGACATGGAGGACATCAAGACCGCGATGTCCTTCCAGTGCGAGTACCTGGCCGTGAGCTTCCCCAAGAACGCCACCGACATGGAGATGGCGCGCCAACTGGCCAACGTGGCCGGTGAGCCCTATCGCCACAAGCCGGCCATGATCGCCAAGATCGAGCGCTACGAGGCCATTCCCCACCTCGAAGCCATCCTCAAGGCCAGCGACGGCATCATGGTCGCGCGTGGCGACTTGGCCGTTGAGGTGGGCAACGCGGCCGTGCCGGCGCTGCAGAAACGCATGATCAAGATGGCGCGTGCGCTGGACAAGGTGTCCATCACGGCCACGCAGATGATGGAGTCCATGATCGTCAACCCGGTGCCCACGCGCGCCGAAGTCAGCGACGTGGCCAACGCCGTGCTGGACGGCACCGACGCGGTCATGCTGTCCGCCGAGACGGCCGCCGGCAAATACCCGATCGAGACCGTCGAGCAGATGGCCAACATCGCACTGGAGGCCGAGCGCGCCGAAGAGGTGACGCTGGACACCGACTTCGCCGGCCGCCAGTTCGGCCGCATCGACCAGTCCATCGCCATGGGCGCGCTGTTCACGGCGCACCACCTCGGCTGCAAGGCCATCCTGGCGCTGACCGAGTCCGGCTCCACCGCGCTGTGGATGAGCCGCCACCGCATCAACGTGCCCATCTTCGGCCTGACGAGCCAGGTCATCAGCCAGCGCCGCATGGCCCTGTACCGCAACGTCACGCCGCTGCTGATGCCGCAGTTCGAAGACCGTGACCAGGCGCTGGCTGCGGCCGAGAAGATCCTCGTCGAGCGCGGCGTTCTGCGCCCCGGCGACACCTATGCCATCACCTGCGGCGAGCCGATGGGCTACCCGGGCGGCACGAACATGCTGAAGGTGTGTCGGGTGGGTTGAGCCTCAGTGGCTGTGCCCGACGTGGCTTTTCGGCGGTAGTTCAGCGCCTGGCTCGGCCAAGCCTTCGAGGATGGCGCACGCCGGCTCGTTGCCCTGGCAGCGTGATCGCAACGCCAGCAACTCCTTCTCCAACTCCTGCAGCGCCGCGATGCGCGCGCTGACGTGGCCAATGTGCGCGTCCAGCAGCGCGTGGGCCTCGCCACCATGCCCGCCGCCCTGCAGCGCCAGCAACGCGCGCACCTCGGCGAGGTTCATGTCCAGCGAGCGGCAGCGGCGGATGAAGTGCAGGCGCTCGGCATCGGCCGGGCCGTAGACGCGGTAGCCGGCATCCGTGCGCGGCGGCGGCAGCAACAGGCCTTCGCGCTCGTAGTGGCGGATGGTGTCGACCGGCGTGGCGGTCAGGCGGGCAAGTTCACCGATGCGCATGCTTGCATTTTGCGGTTGACTCTGGTGTGGCTCCAGGGTTTGCAATAGCGGCAGTTTTCAACCAAGGTCATTTGTCCATGAGTCACGCCTGCCACCACCACCACGACGACCCCAGCCCCGGCAACTCGCCCGCCTACCGCCGCGTGCTGTGGGCCGCCCTGATCATCAACGCGGCCATGGCTGCGGTCGAGATCACCTGGGGCTGGCGGGCCGGCTCGCTGGCGCTGTGGGCCGACGCGCTGGACTTCATCGGCGACGCGGCCAACTACGGCGCCTCGCTGGCCGTGCTGTCGGCCGGCCTGCTGTGGCGGGCGCGGCTGGCCTGGGTCAAGGGCTGGGCGATGGCGATCTTCGGCGTCGGCGTGCTGGCGCGTGCAGCTTGGGCCGTGCTGAACGGCGAGCCGCCGCAGGCCGAGACGATGGGCATCGTCGGCACGCTGGCGCTGATCGCCAACGTCGGTGTCGCCGTCATGCTCTACGCCTGGCGCGAGGGCGACGCCAACATGCGCGCCGTCTGGCTGTGCAGCCGCAACGATGCGCTGGGCAACGTGGCCGTGATGGCCGCCGCCGGTGCCGTGGCGTTCACGGGCCTGGCCTGGCCTGATCTGCTCGTGGCCGTCGCGATGGCGAGCCTGGCCCTGCATTCGTCGCGCGAGGTGCTGCGCCACGCGCGCGCCGAACTCAACTCAGTCCCAACGCCAGCACCGTGAAGGCCATGACGGCCGTGGCGAGCCAGCCCGTCACGCGCAGCCGCTTGCCGATGGCGTGGCCGCCCATGATGGCCGGGCGCGAGGCCAGCACCATCATCGCCACCATGATGGGCACGGCCGTGACGCCGTTGAACACGGCCGACCAGAACAGCTCCTTGACCGGGTCCATGGGCGTGAAGCACAGCGCCACGCCGCCCAGCGTCGCCGCAGCGATGACGCCGTAGAAGCCGCGGCCCTCGCCGCGCTCCAGCTTCAGGCTGAGCGAGCCGCGCCAGCCCGCCACTTCGGCCACGGCGTAGGCGGCAGAGCCGGCCAGCACCGGCACCGCCAGCAGCCCCGTGCCGATGATGCCCAGCGCGAACAGCAGCGCCGCGTGCTCGCCGGCCACGGGGCGCAGTGCCTCCACGGCCTGGGCCGAGGTCTGGATGTCGGTCACGCCGTGCGCGTGCAGCGTGGCGGCGGTGGACAGCATGATGAAGAAGGCGATGAGGTTGGAGAAACCCATGCCGATGTTGGTGTCGATCTTGATGCGCCGCAGATGCTGCTTCACTTCGTGCGGTGTGTGCGGTTCGCCGGCGCCGGCGTTGCGGTCTTCCACCTCCTGGCTGGCCTGCCAGAAGAACAGGTAGGGGCTGATCGTGGTGCCGAACACGGCCACCAGCATCAGCAGCGTGTCGCGGTTCCAGCGCAGGTCGGGGTGCAGGGTGCGGGCCAGCACCTCGCCCCAGTCCAGGCCGATGACGACGATCACGCCGACATAGGCTAGCAGCGCCAGCGTCAGCCACTTGAGCCAGCGCACATAGGCGTGGTAGGGCAGGAAGACTTGCATCACCGCGCAGGCCAGGCCGAAGGTGAGGGCGTAGACGTGCGCCGAGCCGCCCACCAGCAGGCGCAGCGCCTCGGCCATGGCGGCGATGTCGGCGGCGATGTTGAGCGTGTTGGCCGCCAGCAGCAGGCCAACGAGGGTCAGCAGCACCGGCCGCGGAAAAGCGCGCTTGAAGTTGGCGGCCAGCCCCCGGCCGGTGACATAGCCGATGCGTGCGCTGACGATCTGGATGGCGGTCATCAGCGGCAGCGTGATGACCAGGCTCCACAGCATCGAATAGCCGAACTGCGCGCCGGCCTGGGAGTAGGTGGCGATGCCACTCGGGTCGTCGTCGGCGGCGCCGGTGATCAGACCGGGGCCGAGTTGTCGCAGATAGAGGCGCAGGCGGTTGAGCATGGCGCCAGCCTAAGTGCCAGCTGCGCACGCAGGTGTCGGCAGCCTTGCTGAGCCTAGACCCGGCAGCTGTCCACGCCCGCTGGTCTGGCGCTTCGGGCCGCTGGCCGCGTTGCTTCTCCTTGTGGGCAACGGCCCACTGCGTCGTCGCGCCTTGCCAGCAACCCGCCTCGCCCGGCCCTCTGGCGCGCCCAACTGCCGGATCTAGGCTGCGTCAAGAACTGTTGCGCGGCGGCAGGCAGCGGGTCTCGCCGATGGCCAGCGTGAAGAAGGCCTCTTCCGCCAAGCCAATTTCGGCGCGCTGGCGGGCGAGCTGGCGTGGCGGCTCGTCCAGCGCCTCGTCGGTCAGCTCGAAGGTGCCCCAGTGCACGCCGAGCGACGCCTTGGCGCCCAGGTCGGCGTGGATCTTCAGCGCCTCTTCCACGTTGATGTGCTGGCTCTGCATGAACCAGCGCGGCTCGTAGGCGCCGATGGGGATCAACGCGATGTCGAAGCCGCCGTCCGTTTGTCGATCGGCAAAGCGCTCGCGGATGTCGGCGAAATCGCGCGAGTAGCCGGTGTCGCCGGCGAAGAAGAGCTGGCAGTCGGGTGCGAACACGGCGAAGCCGCCCCACAGCGTCTTCATACGGTCGTTCAGCCCGCGCGCCGACCAGTGCTGCGCCGGCACGAGCGCGATTTCGACGCCGGCCAACGTCTGCGACTGCCACCAGTCCAGCTCCACGACGCGCGCGATGCCGCGCGCCTCGAACCAGCTTTTCAAGCCCAGCGGCACGACGAACAGCGGGCTGCCGCTGGCCTGTGCGGCGAGCGTGCGGCAAGAGGCGAGGTCGAGATGGTCGTAGTGGTTGTGCGAAACGAGCACCGCGTCGATGTGCGGCAACTCGGCCAGCGCGACACCGGGCGGCTGCTCGCGCTTCGGGCCGGCGAACGAGAACGGCGAGGCGCGTTCCGAGAAGATCGGGTCGGTCAGCAGGTTGAGGCCGCCGAGCTGGGCCAGCACGGTCGCGTGGCCGATCCAGGTCACTGCCGGTGCCCTGTTCGAGCGGATGAAAGCCAGGTCCGCCGGCTGCGTCGGGATGGGCGCCGATGGCCGCTTGGGCAGGCCCAGGCGCGAGGCGGTCCAGCGCCAGCGCAGCACATCGGCGAGCGACTTGGGCTCGAAGTCGCCGTGGTTGTTCTGGAAACCGCCGTCGCGGTGGTGGGGCGGGCGGCTCACCGGGTGAATCTCATTGACGGTGCTCAGCCCTCGCTGATGCGCTTGGCCAGATGGGCCAGCGCTTCTTCCACCTGGTCCACCAGCACCAGGCACAGGTCGCCCGGCTGCAGGCGTTCCAGCGCGCGGTCGATGGCGGTGAACTCACCGATGATTTCCTCGATGTGCTGGGTGCGTGACGCGCCTTCGAGCCCGGCGCGCAGCAGCGCGACGACCTCGCCCGCCGCACGACCACGCTGGCAGGCGTCTTCGTAGAGGATGACCTCGTCGAAGGCGCCGCCGAGGATCTCGGTCTGCACGCGGATGTCCTCATCACGGCGGTCACCGGCGCCGCTGATGACGACGCTGCGGGTCTTGGCCGGCAGCGCGGCGACGGCGCCGACCAGCGCCTTCATCGCATCGCCGTTGTGGCCGTAGTCGGCGATGACGGTGGCACCGCGATAGTCCATCACGTTGAAGCGGCCGGGCGCGTTGTCGGCGTCGTTGGCGAAGCTGGCCACGCCGCGGCGGATGGTGTCCCAATCCAGCCCGACGGCCCAGGCCGCAGCGACCGAGGCCATCGCGTTCTCGACCTGGAAGCCGATCAGGCCACCGCGCGTGATCGGGATCTCGCGCAGCGGAATGCTTTCGCGCCAGACGCCTTGCGCGGCGATGAGCTGGTCGCCGTCCACGTAGACGCAGCGTTTGCCCTGGGCGCGGTGCGTGGCCATCACCGGGTGGTGGCGGTCGGCGGCGAAGTAGATGACCTGGCCGGGGCAGATGGCGTTCATGTTGGCCGTTAGCGGGTCGGTCGCGTTCAGCACGGCATAGCCGCTCGGCGCCACGTTCTGCACGATGACGCGCTTGACGAGCACGAGGTCTTCGGCCGTGTGCAGGAAGTTCATGCCGAGGTGGTCGCCCGCGCCGACGTTGGTGACGACGGCCACCTGGCAGCGGTCGAAGCCCAGGCCTTCGCGCAGGATGCCGCCTCGCGCGGTCTCCAGCACGGCGGCTTCCACGTCGGGGTGCATCAGCAGGTTGCGCGCGCTCTTGGGGCCGGAGCAGTCGCCGCTGTCGATCTGGCGGCCGTCGACATAGACGCCGTCGGTGTTGGTCATGCCGACCTTGAGGCCGCAGCTGGCGAACAGGTGGGCGATCAGGCGCGTGACCGTCGTCTTGCCGTTCGTGCCGGTGACGGCGACGACCGGGATGCGGCCGTCCTCGGACTTGTTGCCGATGCCGAAGAGGTGGCTGACGATGGCTTCGCCGACGTTGCGGCCCTTGCCGTAGCTCGGCGAGAGGTGCATGCGCAGGCCCGGCGCGGCGTTCACTTCGACGATGCCGCCGCTGATCTCTTCCAGCGGCCGCAGCACGCTCTCCGCCACGATATCCACGCCGCAGACATGCAGGCCCACGACCTGGGCCGCCGCGATGGCGCGGGCGGCCACCTCGGGGTGCACGTCGTCCGTCACGTCGGTGGCCGTGCCGCCGGTGGAGAGGTTGGCGTTGTTGCGCAGGATGACGCGCTGGCCCTTCTCGGGCACGGATTCCGGCGTCAGGCTTTGCTGCACCAGGCGCGCAACGGCGATGTCGTCGAAGCGAATCTTGGTCAGCGACGTGGCATGGCCGTCACCGCGGCGCGGGTCGGCGTTGACCTTGTCGACGAGTTGCTTGACCGTGTGCGCGCCGTCGCCAATGACGTGCGGCGGGTCGCGCCGGGCGGCGGCGATGAGCTTGTCGCCAATGACGAGCAGGCGGTAGTCGGAGCCCGGCAGGAATTTCTCGACCATGACATGGCCGATCTCGTCCGCCGCCTTGTAGGCCGCTTCCATGCCTTCACGCGTCGTCACGTTGACGGTCACGCCCTTGCCCTGGTTGCCATCCTGCGGCTTCACGACGACGGGCAGGCCGATGTCCTGCGCCACTTCCCACGCGTCGTCAATCGACTCGACCGGCCGGCCCGTGGGAACGGGCACGCCGGCCGCCTGCAGCAGGCGCTTGCAGAGGTCTTTGTCCTGGGCGATGGATTCAGAGACGGCGCTGGTCGCGTCCACCTCGGCCGCCCAGATGCGGCGCTGCTTGGCGCCCCAGCCGAACTGCACCAGGCTGCCCTGCGTCAGGCGCCGGTAGGGAATGCCACGCGCCAGCGCCGCGTTGACGATGGAGCCGGTCGACGGGCCGAGGCGGATGTCCTCGTCCAGCTCGCGCAGTTGCGCGATGACGGCGTCGGCATCGAACTCGCCTCCGCTCTGTGCCGCGTTCACCAGCTTGACGGCGTGTTCGAAGGCCAGGCGGCCGACGTCTTCCTCGCTGTACTCGATGACGAGCTGGTAGGTGCCGGTCTCGGGCGTCACATGCGTCTGGCTGAAGGTGACCGGGCAGCCGGCCTGGGCCTGCAGTGCCAGCGTGGCCTGCTCCAGCACCTGGGCCAGCGAGGCGTTGCTGCGCAGCTCGCCGATGCGGGGGAAGAGCTGGCGCAGGCGAGGCTCGAAGCCGGGCAGCCGTTCGAGCGAGCGCTCGGCGTCCTGGCAGTTCACGACGGCCTCGATGGCCGTGTGACGGCTCCACATGTTCGGGCCGCGCAAGGCGCGTGTGCGGGAAACGTCCATGAGTCGTGTTCTTTAGGCGAGGTGCAGGGTGGGCACAAAGGTGTCGAGGCCGGCGGCGATCAACTCGGGCGAGATGCCCAGCGCCCAGGCGGCGGCCACGGCGGCCAGCAGCGTGGAGGCGTTCGTGGCTTGCGGGCCGAAGCGGCGCAGCAGCGCGTCGATGTTGGCGCCCGGCGTCTCGGCCGAGCCGTGGGCCAGCACGGCAGCGCCGCCGCGCAGGAAGACCGCGCGGCCGCCCCGGTCGCGGTGCTGCTGCAGCGCGTCGAGGCTGCCGTCTTCGGCATAGAAGACGACCTCGCCATCGCTCAGCTCGGCCATGTCGACCAGACGCGGGTGGGCGGCATTGAGCACGCTGGCGCCGTCGCTCAGCACCACGTCGATCTGCGTGCGCAGCACCTTGTAGAGCTGGTCGGCGTCCTGCACGTCGAACTCGGCCAGCGCTGCGATGCCGTCCAGGTCGGTGACGACGCCGACTGCGGCGCGGTCATAGGCCAGGCCGTCGCGCAGGATGGAGGCCGGGTCGTTCTCGATGACGACGGCGTTGACACCGCGGTTCATCAGCAGGCGGTGAGCGGCGTCCCAGCGGGCGCTGTTCTTCTTCTCGACGCGGCGTGTGCCCAGGAACAGGCCGTCGCTGCAGGCCAGGCCGACATGGCGGCCGTTGAGGTGCAGCAGCCAGGCGACGAGGCGGGTGATCTGCGGCCCGCCCACCGAGCCGGCCACGCCGACGATGGGAATGCGGCCGTTCTCGTCCTGGGCAAAGAGGTGGTCGATGATGGCCTGGCCGACGGGCTGGGGCGAGCCGCCGGCGGGCTTCAGGTGCATCAGCAGGCCCGGGCCGGCGTTCACCTCGACGATGGCGCCACCGGTCTCGCTGAGCGGCTTGGAGATGTCCTCGGTGACGAGGTCGACGCCGGCGATGTCCAGGCCGATGGTGCGCGCGGCCAGGGACACGGCATGCGCCACCTCGGGGTGGACGTCGGGCGTGCAGTCGATGGCGACGTTGCCGTTGCGCTGAATCAGCACGGCCTTGCCCGCCTCCGGCACGGCCTCGGGCGACAGGCCCTGGCGCTGCAGGTCGAGCAGCAAGGCGGTGTCTTCATGCACGCGGATGCGGTTGAGCGGGAAATCCTCGGTCAGACCGCGGCGCGGGTCGGTGTTGATCTGGCTCTCGACCAACTGCTCCACGGTCTGGCGGCCATCACCGTGCACCCAGGCGACTTCGCCGCGCGCGGCGGCCACCACCTGGCCGCCGACGACCAGCACGCGGTGCTCGTTGCCGGGGATGTAGCGCTCCACCAGCACCGAAGAGCCGTGCCGCGCGGCCAGGCTGAATGCGCCTTCGCAGTCAGCTTCCGTCGCGATATCGAGGGAGACGCCGCGGCCGTGGTTGCCATCGCTGGGCTTGATGACGACCGGCAGGCCGAGATCTTGTGCGGCGACCCAGGCCTCGGCGGCACTCTTGACCTCCTGGCCCTCGGGCACCGGCACGCCAACGGCCTTGAGCAGCGTCTTGGTCAAGTCCTTGTCGCTGGCGATGCCCTCGGCGATCGCGCTGGTCATGTCGGTCTCTGCCGTCCAGATGCGGCGCTGGCGCGCGCCGTGGCCGAGCTGCACGAGGTTGCCGTCGTTCAGGCGGATGTGAGGGATGCGGCGGTCGGTCGCGGCGGCGACGATGGCGGCGGTCGACGGGCCGAGGTAGCAGTCGTCGAGCTTGTCGCGCACGCGGGCCACGGCCGAGGGAACGTCAAAGGGCGCGTCGTTGACGACGGTCATGAGGAGGGCGTGGCCTTCAGCCAGCGCCGCGCGGGCCACCTGCTCGTCTCGGGCCCGGAACACCATGCGGTAGATGCCGCGCTTGGAGGTGCTGCGCGTCTGGCCGAAGCCGGTGGGCATGCCGGACAGGTTCAGCAGCTCGATGACGATGTGCTCCAGCACATGGCCCATCCAGGTGCCGTCACGCAGCCGCTCGATGAAGCCGCCGCGCTCGCCGACGCCGCAGTGGTGTTCGATCAGCGCGGGCAGGGCGGTTGTGAGCCGGTCGTTGAAGCCGGGCAGCAGGTGGCTGGGGTGGTCTTCCAGCTCGCCCAGGTCGAGCCAGACTTCCAGCACCGGCCGGTAGGTCCACATGTTTGGACCACGCAGATAGTTGACGCGCAAAATTTCGATGTCGCGGCGGATGTCTTCTTTGATGCTCATGAGGTGGAGAGTAGGCGCGGCAGGCGCTGGGTACAGGCGCTAAGAATTGTGCGCTGAAGTCATGGCGGAGAATTGCTGCAGCCTGTTGGAGCCCACAAGTACATGCAAGACCTTCCTGCCGCAACGCCGCATCCGCAAACAGCCGCTCTTCAAGGGCGGCTCCTGGCTGGTGAGAACGTGGTGGCCACGCTGGAGGTTGACCTGGACGCCCACGGCCGCTTCGGTCAGGGCCTCATCGCGCTGACGAATACACAACTTCTGGCTTTCGAACCCGACGGCGGTGACTGGAGCGATTACACGTTGTCACCCGGCCAGTCGCTCAAGCTCAGCGACCACGGCGGCCTGGCCTTCCTGGAACTGTTCGACACCGAGAAGCGCCTGGCGCGCTGGCGCTTCACGCTGGCCTGCAACCCGGCCGCCGTGCGTCTGGTGGACGCCTTCGAGCGCGAGCTGCAGCGCCTGGGCGGCCACGTGGTGCAAGAGGAGGAAGAGGACGCCGATTCGGCCTTCGATTTCGGCGAGGCCAGCAAGCCGCCCAGCACCTGGGTGTTGCTGCGGTTGTGGCGCTTCGCGCGGCCCTATCAAGGCCAGTTGCTGCTGGGTTTCTCGCTGATGCTGGGCTCGATCGGCGCGACGCTGGTGGCGCCCTACCTGAGCATGCCGCTGATGGACAAGGTGCTGATCCCGTTCCAGAACGGCCAGTCCATCGACACCATGCTCGTCAACTCTCTGCTGGGCGGCTTGGCTGGCGCAGCGCTGTTCTCGTGGCTGCTGGGCTGGGCCAAAACCTATTTGCTGGCCCTGGTGTCCGAGCGCATCGCGGCGGACCT
This sequence comes from Roseateles sp., assembly GCF_039929605.1. Classification (GTDB taxonomy): domain Bacteria; phylum Pseudomonadota; class Gammaproteobacteria; order Burkholderiales; family Burkholderiaceae_C; genus Pelomonas. The sequence continues at coordinate 11,608 of NZ_JBDSQX010000081.1, read as the reverse complement.
GCGCACCGCCACCTTCGACCACCTGCTCGGCCTGTCGCTCGAATACTTCGGCAACAAGCGCACCGGCGACCTGATGGCGCGCATCGGCTCCGAGACCGACCGCATCAGCGTCTTCCTGAGCCTGCACGCGCTGGACTTCATCACCGATGTGCTGATGCTGCTGATGATCTCGGCCATCCTGTTCAACATCCACCCCGGCCTGGCTCTGGCCACGCTGGTGCCGCTGCCCTTCATCGCCTGGATGATCCACCTGGTGCGCGACCGGCTGCGCACCGGCTTCGAGAAGATCGACCGCGTCTGGGGCGAGGTCACCAACATCCTGGCCGACACCATCCCCGGCATCCGCGTCGTCAAGGCCTTCGCGCAGGAGAAGCGCGAGGCGCAGCGCTTTCGCGAGGCCAACGCCAAGAACCTAGCCGTGAACGACCGCCTGAACAAGACCTGGAGCCTGTTCGGGCCGACCGTTTCGCTGCTGACCGAGATGGGCCTGCTGGTCGTCTGGGGCGTGGGCATCTGGCTGATCTCGCACCAGAGCATCACCGTCGGCACGCTGACCGCCTTCCTGGCCTACATCGGCCGCTTCTACGGCCGGCTGGACTCGATGAGCCGCATCGTCTCGGTGACGCAGAAGGCGGCGGCCGGCGCCAAGCGCATCTTCGACATCCTCGACCACGTCTCCAACGTGCCCGACCCGGTCAACCCGCAGCCGTTCGAGAACGTCACCGGCGCGATTTCCATGCAGGCCGTGAACTTCCGCTACGGCTCGCGCTCCATCATTCGCAACCTCACCCTGGATATCCGCCCCGGCGAGATGGTGGGGCTGGTGGGCCACAGCGGCTCGGGCAAGAGCACGCTGGTGAACCTGATCTGCCGCTTCTACGACGTGACCGAGGGCTCTATCCGCGTCGACGGCGTGGACCTGCGCCGAATCAAGGTGACCGACTACCGCCGCCATATCGGCCTGGTGCTGCAGGAGCCCTTCCTGTTCTTCGGCACGATTGCCGAGAACATCGCCTACGGCAGGCCCGACGCGACGCGCGATGAAATCGTTGCCGCCGCCCGCGCCGCCCATGCGCACGAGTTCATCCTGCGCCTGGGCCATGGCTACGACAGCCTGGTGGGCGAGCGCGGCCAGGGCCTGTCCGGCGGCGAGCGCCAGCGCATCTCCATCGCTCGCGCGCTGCTGATCAATCCGGCCATCCTTATCCTCGACGAGGCCACCAGTTCGGTGGACACCGAGACCGAGAAGGAGATCCAGCGCGCGCTGGACAACCTCGTCAAGGGCCGCACCACCATCGCCATCGCCCACCGCCTGTCGACGCTGCGCAAGGCCGACCGGCTCGTCGTGATGGACCGTGGCGAGATCGTCGAACTGGGGCCGCACGACGAGCTGATTGCCAAGCAGGGCCACTACTGGCGCCTGTGGGAAGCTCAGGCCCGCCGCGTGGACGCCGAGGAGGGCGATGACGGTGGCCTGATGGTCGTTGCGCCCAACCCCAGCGCGCACACGGTCGATGCTTGATTTGGAGCCACAAGGACAACCGACATGACTGCACCCGACCGCGATCTCGAACTGACTGCCGCCTGCACCGAGCATGGCTTCGACCTGAGTGCGCCGATGCAGATCGGCGGCAGCTTCACGTCGCTGGTGCGCGATGGCCGAACGCTCTACCTGAGCGGACAGATCCCGCGCATCGGTGACCATATCTCCGTCACCGGGGTCGTCGGCGCCGAGGTGAGCCTGGAGCGCGCCAAGCGGGCGGCGGGCATCGCCATGCTGCGTGCACTGACGCTGCTGCGTCAGGAGCTGGGCAGCCTGGAGCGACTGCAGGGCGTGCTGCGGGTGACCGTCTTCGTGCACTGCACGGCCGACTTCACTCAACACAGCGAGGTGGCCGATGGCGCCTCCGACGTGCTGTGGCGCGTGCTAGGGCCGGCCGGCGCACACACCCGCACGTCGGTCGGCGTGCTGCAACTGCCCAAGAACGCGGCGGTCGAGCTCGACCTGATCGCCGCCGAGGCGCCCCCGGAGTCCTGAATGTCCACACTGCCTTTTCGCGACCTGCACCTGGATGCTCACGGCCGGCTCGTGCTGATCGACCTCAACGGCACTGCCCACGAAAGCGTCACGCCCGTGCGTGCCCACCCGCTCTCGGCGCCCGACGAGGGCCTGTCGCTGGTGGGCGTCCATGGCCATGAGCTCGCCTGGGTCGACCGCCTTTCGGCCCTGCCCGACGGCCCGCGCGGCCTGCTGGAGGCCGAGCTGGCCGCGCGCGAGTTCCACCCCACGCTCAAGCGCCTGATCTCCGTGAACACCTTCGCCACGCCCAGCACCTGGCGCATCGAGACCGACCGCGGCGAGATCGACTTCGTGCTGAAGAGCGAGGAAGACATCCGCCGCCTGGACGAAGGCCGGCTGCTGATCACGTCCACGCACGGCGTGCAGTTGCAGGTGCCCGACCGCTGGGTGCTGGACAAGCAGTCCAAGCGGCTGCTGGAGCGGTTCCTGTGATTCGGTTGCAAGGTCTCGACCACCTCGTTCTTCGCATCGTCGACCTCGACGCGATGCTGGCCTTTTACGTCGGCGTTCTGGGCTGCTCCATCGAACGCCGCCAGGACGAGATCGGCCTCGTGCAACTGCGCGCCGGCCAGTCGCTGATCGATCTCGTGCCGGTCGACGGCAAGCTGGGTCGCATGGGTGGCGCCGCGCCTGGGCCGGAGGGCCGCAACCTCGACCACTTCTGCCTGCGCGTGGAGCCCTTCGACGGCCCCGCCATCCGCGCCCACCTCGCGGCGCATGGCGTGGAGGCCGGCCCGACAGAGAGCCGCTACGGCGCCGAGGGCGAGGGGCCGTCCATCTACCTGAGCGATCCCGAGGGCAACGTCGTCGAGCTGAAGGGGCCACCTGCATGAAGCATCCACTGACACGCGCCATCGTCTGGGGCGGCCTTGCCGCCGGTACGGGCGACCTCGTCTTTGCGCTGGCCTATTACGGCGCCAAGCCGCGCGTCTTTCAGACGGTCGCTGCGGGCCTCATCGGCAAGGAGGCGGCCTTCAGCGGCGGGCCGCAAACCTTTGCCCTGGGCGTGGCCCTGCACTACGGCATCGCGCTGATCTGGGCCGGCCTGTTCTGTCTTATGGCCCTGAGGATGCCGGCCCTGTTGCGCAACGCCACGGCGGCGGGCCTGGCCTACGGCTTCGTCGTCTACTTCGGCATGAACAACGTCGTGCTGCCGCTGTCGGCCCTGCACACGCCGTTCTGGCCGCCGAGGCTGGACGCGGCCGCCATCGCGGCGCATTGCTTCCTGTTCGGCCTGCCGATCGCTCTGGCCGTGCGGCGCTGCTTGCTGGGGCCGCCTGCGCGCTGAACGCATCTGCTTATGCGCTGGCCGCGCAAGGCCTCGGGCGCTCCAGCAGAATCGCGTCACCATGCCCTTCCTGCCCACCAAGCTGCCCAACACCGGCACCACCATCTTCACCGTCATGTCGGCGCTGGCCGCCGAGCATGGCGCCGTCAACCTCGGCCAGGGCTTCCCTGACTTCAGCGCCGACCCGGCCCTGCTGCAGGCCGTGACAGACGCGATGGCCGCCGGCCACAACCAGTACCCGCCGATGGCCGGTGTGCCGGCGTTGCGCCATGCGGTCGCCGCGAAGCTCAACGATCTCTACGGCTCGGCCTACGACGCGGACCGCGACATCACCATCACGGCCGGCGGCACGCAGGGGATCGCCACGGCCCTGCAGGCCTGCGTCGGCGCGGGCGACGAGGTCATCATCATCGAGCCGGCTTACGACAGCTACGACCCGGCCATCCGCATGGCGGGTGCCCTGCCGGTGGGCGTGCCGATGACGCTGGACTACCGCATCGACTGGGATGCGATTCGCGCCGCCATCACGCCGCGCACGCGAGCGCTGGTGCTGAACACGCCGCACAACCCCAGCGGCCGCGTCGCCACGGCCGACGACCTGCGCGAGCTGGAGCGGCTGGCCGAAGCGCACGACCTCTTCGTCGTCAGCGACGAGGTCTACGAGCACATGGTGTTCGACGGCGCGCCGCACGAAAGCGTGGCGCGCTACCCCGCGCTGGCGGCACGCAGCTTCCTCGTCAGCAGCTTCGGCAAGACCTTCCATGTCACCGGCTGGAAGGTCGGTTATGTGGCCGCGCCGCCCGCCCTTAGCGTGGCCTTCCGGCGCCTGCATCAGTACACGGTGTTCACGGTCCACACGCCGACGCAGCACGCCATCGCGGCCTATCTCGCGAACCCCGCGCCGTGGCAGGGCCTGAGCGGCTTCTACCAGGCCAAGCGAGACAGCTTCCGTGCCGCGCTGGCCGCCACGCCACTGAAGTTGTTGCCCTGCGAAGGCACCTATTTCCAGACGGTGGACTACCGCGCGGTGTCGGATCTGCCCGAGCTGGACTTCGCCAAGTGGCTGACGACCGAAATCGGCGTCGCCGCCATCCCGCTGGCGGTCTTCTACCAACAGCCGCAGGAGCGCCGGCACGTGCGGTTCTGCTTCGCCAAGCGGAGCGAGACGCTGGCACTGGCCACCGCGCGGCTGGCGCGGCTCGGCTGAGGCGCTAACCCCTCAAAGCAGCGTTGCCAGCGCGGCCTTGAGCTGCTCCACGGTGGGCTTCTTGTCCTTGGCAAAGGCCATGGGCATCAACGTCAGGCAGGCGCTGGCGCGGGCGCTGCGGGCGCAGACCTGGTCCATGCGCGGGCGGATGTAGGCCTCCTGGCCCACGCCGGGCAGGGGCTCGAAGTCCGGCACCTGCTTCCATTCCGAAAACATCGATGGCGGCGCCTCGGTCACGGTGGCCATGTCCTTACCGGCGCTGTCGACGACGTCGTAGTCCTGGTGCATCTGCGCGGCGCGGCGTTTGGACACGGCCTTGACCTGCAGGCCGGGCGTGTCGAGGGCCTGGGACAGCTTCTCGGCCGACACCGCGCTCTGCGCGTGGGCTGCAAAGGGCAGGGGCAGGGCCAGCAGCGCGGCCAGCGGCAGGGCATAACGAATCAGTCGCATTGAGTCCTCCTTGACGAGGGCCGATTCTGTCGAGCCGGCGCCGGGCGGCTTGTCCCCGCTTGATGGGACTTTGGTAACGCCATGCATCGTGTGGCGCGCATCTGCCGCCGGCCGCGTGGCACGGCCCGTGCTATCCCTGGGTCATGGGCCGGCATGTCCGCCGTTGGAGGGGCGCCGGTCGTGAACCAGCTCACGGAGTCCACCATGCTGCATACATCGCGTGCACCCGCCGACGCACCAAAGCGGGTGGCCGCTGCACCCAAGCCGACGGCCGGCGAGCTTTTCGGCAAGTCCATCAACCTCTCGGGCCGGCGCCGCTTCACGTCGCAGCGCGTCGTGCTCTACGCGGTGCTGGCCGCGCAGGGCCGCGAGGGTGCGCTGGCGACATCGCGCGATGCGCTGGCCACCTTCAGCGATGCGCACCGCACGCTGCTTGCCGGCGAGATGGCGCCGGCCACGCTGGGCGGCGAACTGCAGCAGGCCTACTTCGGCCCCGAGCGCGCCGATGACCGCATCGCCGCCTTCATCGACCTGGCCCGGCGGGCGCTCGACGCGATTGCCGCCAATGCCTTCAGCGCCCCCACGCTGCTCGAAGAACTGGTGGAAGCCGCCACACCGTTGCTGGCCACGCTGAACCGGCTGACGCAGATCTACGAAGACCTCGCCCGTCAGCAAGCCTCCATGGCCAAGAAGCAGCTGACCGCCGTCATGGGCGACATCGAGATGATCGCCAAGCACGCGCGCATCGTCTCCTTCAACGCCCAGGTGGTGGCGGCCCGCGCCGGCACCTCGGGCCGCGAGTTCGCCGTCGTGTCGGGGGAGTTCACGCAGATCACCGGCAAGCTCGATGGCCTGGTGCGCGAGGCGGTGCGCGGCGCGGTGGCTTGACTGAGACTGCCCCTCGCCCAGTCTCGCCCCGCTGCACGCGGGCGAGCCCAGTCGGTCCTCCGAGGGGACGACGACGCTCGCGGCATTGAGCCGCTCGCACCGCCAGGCGGGCCGGCTTGGGAGCGGCCCGGCGCTCGGCCCGAAACACCGCCGTTTCATCCGCTGCGGGTGGCGCGCAGCGCCATGGAAAACTGAAGTGACCGCTTAGGCGACCGGCCGCAGTGGGCAGCTCGCGCCGGTCTCGGGGGTCTCGGCCAGCCGGCTCGCCAGATCGGCACGCAGCCCCTGCAGCGCCGCGATGCGCCCGTCGATGTCGGCCAGCTTGCGTTGCAGCGTCGCCCGCAGCGCCGGGCCGGCGTCCTCGCCCTGCGCCAGCAGCGGCAGGTCGGCCGCGATCTCGGCGAGCGTGAAACCGAGCTGCTGGGCCGTGCGCACATAACCTAGCCACTGCACGGCCTCCTCGGGGTAGTCGCGGTAGCCGTTGTCAGCGCGGCGCGCCTGCAGCAGGCCGCGCTTCTCGTAGAAGCGCAGGCCGTCGCGGCTCAGGCCGGTCAGCGTGGAGAGGGTGCCGATGCGCATGGAGTGACGAAGAAAGGGCTTGACCCTGGAGTGTGGTCCAGGGCTGAGCATGCCGGCACTTTGGCCACTTCTCCTTCTCGACACGCCATGCCTTCCTTCAGTACCCCGCGCTTCCTGCGCTTCGTTCGCGCCAGCGCGATCTACGACCTCGTCGTCACGGCACCCTTTGCCACGCCCTGGACCTTCGAGCTGAACCGCGCTCAGCTCAGCGCCATCAACGTCGCGCTGGGCGGCCTGCCGCTGCCGGCCTTCGATGCCGTGCAGACGCTGTTCGCGCTGCTGATGGGCAGCCTCGTGATCGTCTGGGCCGTGCTGCGGCTGCGCGGCGCGACGGTGCAACTCGGCCGCTACGACGCGGCGGCGCGGGCGCTGTTCAGCGTGTGGATGACGTGGGCCTGGTTGCAGACCGGCGCGCCGGTGCTGCTGCTGTTCATCGTGCCGGAGGCGAGCTGGGCGGTGGTGCAGGCGTGGCGGGTGAGGCGCGAGCGCTGAGGTTCGCGAGTAATTTGGACAGCATGTTCTTTTTAGCCGTGTCTGGCTTGTAGGGAACGTAGGTCTCCAGTGCGGCGAGCTGGCCTAGCCAGTGGCTGAGAAATGGCTTGTCGACGCTTAGCTGTGGTTTGGCCGCCGCCCACTGCTCCTCGCACTCGTGCAGCGCTGAGCGAATGCGGTTCGACTCAAGCCAGCAAGTCGTGCACAGGATGCGGCGCTGGTCGATGCTGGCCTGCCTGAGCTCAAAGGTGTGCTGCTGATCCTGAGCGGTGAACACGCTGTCTGCCTGGCAATGCCAGCACCGGTAGGCAATGTCCCTGTACTCACGTGTGAACCCATAGGCGACGGATTGCTGGCTCTTCTCCGACCATTTCGAAGGGTTGGCGGGAACGGAGGATGGGCGGTTGCGTTGAGTCATGAATGCCTCGTCATCGAATGCTCACCGCGTCAGCGACAGCACGTCGTCCTTCAGCACCTTGAGCTGCGCGTCTAGCAGTGGCCCGTTCGGATCATGGCCGGCGCGCGGCACGGTGACGAGCTTCTTGTGTGGCGCCTCGATGCGGTCGAAATAGGCCTGGGTGACGGCCGGCGGCGTCAGCAGGTCTTCCTCGCCCTGCACGAGGAAGACGGGCAATTGCAGCCGCGTGCGCTGCTCGTTCAGCGCCAGTTGCCACAGCATGCCGTCGCCCTTGACGCCGACGAACTTCAGGAAGGAAAAGTCCTCGCCGGGGTTGCGGCAGTCGTCGCCGCGGACGGTCAGCCACTGCGGAATGCCGCCGAGGGTGACGAAGCCATGCTCGTGAACGGCGCGGCTCGCGCCGGCTTGGGGAGAGCAGGCGGGCGCGAGCGTAGTGGGTTCGGCCGCGTGGGCCATCCCCTGAAGCGCGAACAGCGCGGCGGTCAGCAGTTGTCGGATCAAGAGGGCCCCCGGCACCGTGTGCTCAACGGTGGCGGGCGGCACTATAGGGGCGCCTCAGGCGTAGACGTCCAGCTGCGTGCCGAGCGTGCCGTCGGTTGCCTTGGCGGTCGGGCTGGCTGGAGTGGCTTCGGGCGGCGCGGTGGTCAGCTCGACGCGGTGCTGCCGGTCCTTGATCGCCGTGATGCGCGTGCTGATCTCGGCGATCTGCGTGCGGCCCTCCAGCGTCGTGGCGGATTCGCAGTTGACGCATTCGGACAGCTTCTTGTGCAGCTGCGCAAGCTCGCTGTCCGCGCCCACCGAGCCCGTGCCTGACGCCCCACTGCCTATGCCACCGACTGCGCTCACCATGACGAGCCTCCTTCTGGCCCCATCCCGATGCGGGCAGTGCCTGCACCTATCTTCGGCCGTATTGCGGCCATCTGAAGGCTGTTACGTCGTCAAGCCCTCTCGTTGCGGCGGATGCCGTCCTTGCAGGGGATGAAGATCATGCCGGCGGGGGGGAGGCGGGCCATGTAGACGGCGTCGTGGCCGGCGCCGGAGACGACGGGCATGTTGCTGTAGCCGAGCGTGTCGGCGGCCTTCTGCCGGGGATGGGATGGAGATGCTGGGGTGAGCGACTGAGCAGTCAGGCCGCCTCGACCGGGATGGCAAGTCCTGCCTTCGCTGCGCGCTTGATCAGCGCCTTGTCAAAGGTCAGGAAGCCGGTGCACCGGCCGCTGCGGGCCACGTGCAGCGCGTCGGCGAAATTGAGCTTGTGCGACTCGCAGGCCTCCAGTGCGGTCAGCACCTCGTCTCGGGCTTCCAGGTTCACGTTCGGCATGCCGGCGAGGGCACGCAGTGCGCGGATCACGTCAGCGGTGGTGAACTCGTAGAAGCCTCTTAGCACCCACTCGAATTCCAGCGTCACGGTGAGGCTGACAAAGACGCGGTCCGTCATCGCCCGGATGGCTGCGGGGCGTTGCTTTGCCGCCTCCACGTCGTCGGGATCATTGACGAAGAAGCGAGCGAGGATGTTGGTGTCGACGGCCTTCATCACGATTCAGCGGCGAGGCTTGGCGGTCAGCGAGGCCGGGTCGAAGTCCGACAGCTTGCGCGGCTTGCCTCGCGAGGGTGCCGTGAGCAGGCCGGCGAGCTCCTCCACCGGAGCCGTTGAAACCGTGCGCTGAAGGCGCAACCTCAGGCCGTCGGGTTCTTCGGTGATCTCAAGCCGGGCACCGGGGTTGAGACCCAGGCGGCGGCGGAGGTCGGCGGGGAGGACCACCTGGCCTTTGGCGGAGACGAGGACGGATGACATGGCGCAGTTCCTGGCAATGAGGGGTGCAGCTTACCAAGTAAGCCAAATTGGGATCTGCAGCAATTGCATTGCACCGGGAGGAAGTTCGCCACGTTGGCATTGGCGCAAATCAGCGAACCGACGAGTGAAATCACCCGCCCTACGCGACTAACTCTTGAAAAGGCTCGCGAACGCGAGCTCTTTCAGTCCTGGCATGGACTTTCCAGTCTTTGAATCTTTTCTGACGGGGTCATCGGGACATTGGACCAGCGAAGGTGCCGCGAGAATCGTTCGAGACTGCTCAAACTGACTGAACAAAAAGGTCTTGTAAGAAGCGACAACTTCCGAAGTCCTCAAGTCGAGCACCTCATTTGATGAAGAACGCAGCCGTGTCTCGTTGGGCACGGCCTCCAAGGTGAACCGATATTCGTAGACGACGGGTTCGCTCAGCTTTGCCGGAATTTCGACGTAGCCGTTGTCACTGATCGTGCGCTTTTCCTGCCGGTACACGTCATAGCTCAGGCCGTCCTTCTCATTCCGATATCGAACGAACTTGACGGCCTCGAAGCTCAATGGGTATCGGACGCTCGAAATATGGCCATCGCGAACCATCCAGCCGACATCTCGCTCCAAGGATTGGCTGGCGTGCAATCCCCCGTGGGCGACGCACACGGTCTTGAAGCGGTAGTGCCCCCAGATGTTGTCGGCAAAGAGCAGTCCAATGCCCACAAGGATGCTGGCGCACCAGATTAGTTTTCGCTTCCAACGCATGTCACATTTTCATGCGAAGCGTCAGTCCGCCCGCTCAAGCATCGCCTGCAACAACACATTGCACCCCGCCTCGATGTGCTCGGGCTTGGCGTCCTCGATCTCGTTGTGGCTGATGCCGTCCTTGCAGGGGATGAAGATCATGCCGGCGGGGGCGAGGCGGGCCATGTAGACGGCGTCGTGGCCGGCGCCGGACACCGCGCGCATATTGCTGTAGCCGAGCGTGTCGGCGGCCTTCTGCACAGCGGCGATGCAGTCGGCGTGGAAGGGCTGAGCGGGGTAGGCGCTGACAGGCGTGATCTCGATGGGCAGGCCGCTCTCGTCACTCAACCGGGCAGCGACCGAACGGATGTCCGCGTCCATTGCCTCGCACAGCGCGTCGGTCGCATTGCGCAGGTCGATGCTGAACTTGACGCGGCCGGGGATGACGTTGCGGCTGTTGGGGTGCACCTGCACCATGCCTACCGTGCCGCGGCCATGCGGCGGGTGGCGGTGGGCGCAGGCGACCACTTCCTGCATCAGCTTCGCCGCCACCTGCAGCGCGTCCTTGCGCAGCGCCATCGGCGTGGGGCCGGCGTGGGCTTCCATGCCGGTGACGACGCAGTCGTACCAGCGGATGCCCAGCACGCCGGTGACGACGCCGATGGTCTTGTCGTGGTCTTCCAGCACCGGGCCCTGCTCGATGTGGGTCTCGAAGTAGGCGCCGATGGGGTGGTCGCCGGGCACTTGATCGCCGATGTAGCCGATGCGCTCCAGCTCGGCCTTAACCGACTTGCCCTCGGTGTCCGTCGCCGCGTAGGCGTGCTCCAGCGTGAAGGCCTTGGCGAACACGCCCGAGCCCATCATGACGGGCACGAAGCGCGAGCCTTCCTCGTTCGTCCAGAACGCGACCTCGATGGGCGCCTCGGTCTCGATGCCGTGGTCGTTCAGCGTGCGTACGACCTCGATGCCAGCCAGCACGCCGTAGTTGCCATCGAACTTGCCGCCGGTGGGCTGGGTGTCGATGTGGCTGCCGGTCATGATGGGCGGCAGGCTGTTGTTGCGGCCCGCGCGGCGCATGAAGCCGTTGCCGATCTGGTCGATGGTGACCGTCATGCCGGCCTCGCGCGCCCAGCGCGTGACGAGGTCGCGCCCCTGCTTGTCGAGGTCGGTCAGCGTCAGACGGCAGACGCCGCCCTTGGGCGTGGCGCCGATTTGGGCCAGTTGCATGAGCGAGTCCCAGAGGCGTTTGCCGTTGATGCGCAAGGAGTCAATATGGGGGGCAGTGGAAGTGTTCATAGGTGACCTTGTTGGCAGCAGCTAAAAATTGACAATCAGAACTGATCCAGCGGAAACACCGGGTGTTTCACATGGGCAAATGGAAACAGTGAGAAGTCCGAGCTGGTGACGCCCGGGCTGTCGCACTCGATCAACGCGTGCGCGAGGGGCTCAAAAACCGGCCGGCAGTACATGCGCGACTTCAGCAACAGGAAGCGGTGCGCGCAAGGGTCCAAGCCGACGCACTGAAACACCCCGAGGTCCCAGGGTTCGTGGGGGCGTTCGGTGACAACGATCTGGGCGACGCCGATATCGAGCAGCACGGTGCGGCCCATGTAGCAGCGCTGTCCGGTGTAGATCGGCCCGGTCACGGTGTATTCGCCGTCACTGATGGCGCGCACGGTGCC
>NZ_JBDSQX010000080.1:0-18992 GCF_039929605.1 Roseateles sp. | reverse complement strand
TGGTGGCGCAGACGCACTTGGCACTGATCGCGGCTATCGACGCCAAGCTGATGATCCTGGACGAGCCGACGCTGGGCCTGGACGTGGTGTCGCGCAAGAGCTTCTACGAGATGCTCATCGACGAGTGGTGCGACGGCGAGCGCAGTGTGCTGATCTCGACGCACCAGGTCGAGGAGGTGGAGGCGCTGCTGAGCGACGTCATCATGCTGGACGAAGGGCGCGTGGCGCTGTCGATCAGCCTGGAGGACATAGACCGCCGCTTCGTGGCACTGAACCACGACCCGGCCGCCGCCGACGCGATGGCCGCCGCCCACCCGCTGCTGCGCTACCGCGAGCAGGGCCGCACGACGTCGCTGTTCGACGGCGTGCCGCCCGAGCACATCACGAGCCTGGGCCAGCGCGTGCGCCCCAGCCTCGTTGACCTCTTCATGGCGCTGACCCGGAACCCGGCGCTGAACAACAAGCAAGCCTGAATCAAGGAGCTGCCATGACAAACCATATCCCCACCCTGCTGCAGCGCGAATGGATGCAGCACAAGCGCGGCTGGCTGATCGCGGCCTTTGCGCCGCCCCTGCTGTTCCTGGCGATGCTGCCGTTTGGCCAGGTCAGCGGCCTGCCGATGGATAGCCCCGAGCTGATCTCCGTGGGCATCGTGTTGATCAGCGCCTGCGCCGTCTACGCGATCTCGCTGCTGGTGGCGCTGTTCCAGTTGCCCGGCCTGGCGCGGCGCGACACGCAGGACCGCTCCATCGAGTTCTGGCTGTCCCTGCCCGGGCGGCCGAGTGAAAGCGTGATGGCCACCGTGCTGGCGCATGCCTGGCTGGCACCACTCGGCGGCGCATTGGTGGGCGTGGTGCTGGGCCTGCCCATCGCCTTGAGCGTGCTGACGAGCCGGGCCGACTTCTCGACCGCGCTGGCGGTGAACTGGGGCGAGGTCATCCTCGCGTCCACACCGCTGCTGCTGCGTGGCCTGGCGGGCACGGTGCCGCTGATGCTGTGGCTGGCCCCGGTCATCTTCGTGCTGATGGCCGCCTCCAGTTGGCTCAAGCGCCTGGGCACGCCGGTGGTGCTGATCGGCGGCGGCGTGGCGGTGGGCGTGCTCTACAAGGCCTACGACATCATCTGGCCGCTGGAGGCGCTGAAGAACCTCAACGACCACATCACCCGCTCGCTCGTCCATGACGGCCACAGCCTGGCCGAAGCGATGCAGTCCGGCACCAACCTCGTCACCTGGGCGCTGCAGGACCTGAGCCACGCGCTGGCCGAGCTGGCGTCGCTGGAGTTCCTGGGCTGGGTGGCCGTGGCGGCCGCAGCATTCGCGCTGGTCGTGATGAAGCGCGCTCGCGGCGGCTGATCAGGCGACCGTCGTCGAACTTGCTGGCGGCACGATGCGTGCCGCCACTTCCTTGCGGAAGCGGTTGAGCTCCTGCACGGTGGCAAAGCTGCGGTCCATCAGCAGGCTCATGTTGTGCAGGATGCGCTCGACGACCTTGCTCTCCCACACGCTGTCGAACTGGATCTGCTTGTCCAGCCAATGCTCCAGCCACTCGGGGTCGGGCAGGCGGCTCTGAATGGTGTCGCGCGGGAAGAGCTTGGCGTTGACGTGCAGGTTGGTCGGGTGCAGCGCCTGGGCCGTGCGGCGGGCGCTGGCCATCAGCACGCCCACCTTGGCGAAGGCGGCGCGCGCTTCGTCGCCGAACTTGACCATCGCACGCTTCATGTAGCGCAGGTAGGCGCCGCCGTGGCGGGCCTCGTCGCGCGACAGGGTCTCGTAGATGGCCTTGATGACCGGCTCGCTGTGCCACTCGGCCGCGCGGCGGTACCAGTGGTTGAGGCGGATCTCGCCGCAGAAATGCATCATCAACGTCTCGAGCGCGGGTGCGGGGTCGAAGTCGAAGCGCACCTCGTGCAGCTCGGCCTCAGTGGGCACGAGCTCGGGGCGGAAGCGCCGCAGGTATTCCATCAGCACGAGGCTGTGCTTTTGCTCCTCGAAGAACCACACGCTCATGAAGGCCGAGAAGTCGCTGTCCTCGCGGTTGTCGCGCAGGAACATCTCGGTGGCCGGCAGTGCCGACCACTCGGTAATGGCGTTCATCTTGATGGTCTGCGCCTGCTCGTCAGACAGCAAGCTGGCGTCGAACTTGTCCCAGGGAATGTCGCTGTCCATGTTCCATCGGACGGCTTCGAGCTGCTTGAACAATTCGGGGTAAAGCATGGTGAGTCCTCGTTTAGAGGGGAGATTCTAAAAGTTCGCGCCAGCGTTCCATTTCGGGCGCGATGGCCGCAAGGCCATCCAGGCTGCGAACGCCCTCCGGCAGGCCCGGCAAACGCAGTGCCCGGCTGCTGCCGCCGGCCCAGATCTCGACGCCTGCGGGCAGCAGCCCGCGCAGCTCGGCCAGGCCCTCCAGCACCGCGCGGTTGGGCAGTTGGGAGCTGAAGCTGAGCGCCACGACATCGGCGCGGTGCGCGGCTGCGGCGCCGGGCAGCTGGGCCGGCGGCGTCTGCACGCCCAATGACAGGCAGGCCGCACCCTCCAAGCTCAGCAGCGCCTCGGCCATCAGCAGTCCCAGCGCATGGCTCTCGCCGGGCAGCGTCGTCAGCAGCACACGCGGGCCGCCGCCAGCCACGCCCGGCAGCGCATGGATGGCCTGGCGCAGCACCAGCTGCAGTGACTCGCTGTAGATGTGCTCCTCGAACACCTGCAGCGCCCCGGTCATCCACAGCTCGCCGATGCGCATGGTCAGCGGCGCGAAGACCTCGTTGATGCCTCCGGCCAGGCCCCGCCGCAGCACGGCCTGCGACAGCGCGCGACGCAGGCCGTCGATGTCGTGGCCCTGCAGCAGGGCCGCGCAAGCCGCGATCTCCGGCGCTTCCGCCATGGCGCCCGCAAGGGTCGGCGCGGTGGCCGGCTGCAGCAGTGCCGCCAGCTCCAGCGCCGAGGCTGCGACGACACGGCCCGGGCGGTGGCCGCCGTCCAGCAGGCGCTTGACGAGGTGCAGCCGCTGCACCTGCTCGGGCGAGTAAAGGCGCTCGCCCGCCGGGTCACGCCAGGGCGTAGGGAAGCCGTAGCGGCGCTCCCAGACGCGGAGCGTTTCCTTGTTGATGCCGGTGTCGCGCTCGACCGCCGTGATGCCGACGCCGCCTGCTGGCGGGCCCGCATCCGCAGCGCCATCGCCGACGTAGACCAGGGGTTCAGACATCGCCAGCCTTTGCGCCAGCCAGCCACTTCATCGATCGACTAAACATATTTGTCCTGGACAAAAATAAGACAACATTCGCGGAATGACCTAATATAGCCACGCAAGCACCGATTTGCACTGGACAAAACATCGACATTCTGCCCCTCCTAATCGCTACCGCGGCGTCTTTTGGCGTCACTGTTTGCAAACCAGGGGCTGAGCAGGAAAGCAGCGCCGGACATCCAACCATGAGGACAACAATCGTCGCCCGAACCCGGTACAGCGCCGAAGAACTTCATGCTTCGGGCAAGCGCTGCAGCTACACACGAAGCACAAGCCCGAGCAGCGCTCGATCGGAGGAGCTTCACACCCCCAAAGAATTCAGGCCGCTCAACCTCTCTGAGTCCAGAGCAGCAATCTCGAAGCCGTTCTCCTCCTCCTCCCTCCCTCGTTGGCTTCGAGGCGTTCTGCGGCCGCTTTTACAGTCAGGGCCCGTGTCGGTGACGCGGGCCCTTCCTTTTTGCCGGGCGGCCACGCATCACCCGAGTTGCTGGGCCTGCTGCAAGGTCGTGGTCATCCGCGTGCCCCAGGCGGCCAGACGGCCAAGCGCATTGCCGTCGTCGGCGCCGGCATTGCGGGCCTGTCAGCAGCCTGGGCTCTGAGCGACCGCGCCCACGTCACGCTGTTCGAGGCCGGCAACTATGCCGGCGGCCATACGCACACGGTCGACGTGACGCTCGACGGCCCGCGCGGCCCCATGACCCACGGTGTCGACACCGGCTTCCTCGTCTTCAACGAGCGCACCTATCCGCTGCTGATCCAGCTCTTCGCCCAGCTCGGCGTTGGCACCGCCAAGAGCGACATGAGCTTCTCCGCCCAGGTGCCGGGCGACGGCATCGAGTGGAGCGGCAATAGTCTGTCCACCGTCTTCGCGCAGCGCCGCAATCTGCTGCGGCCGGCCTTCTGGGGGATGCTGGCCGACCTGCTGCGCTTCAACCGCCTGTGCACGGCGCTGGCTGCCAGCGGCGAGGAGGCGGCGCTGGCCGAGCCCATCGGTGATTTCCTCGCCCGCCACCGTTTTGGCCGCAGCTTCCAGGACTGGTATCTGCTGCCGATGGTCGCCTGCATTTGGTCCTGCCCGACGACGCAGATGCTGCAGTTCCCCATCCGCACGCTGATCCGCTTCTGCCACAACCACGGCTTGCTGCAGGTCAATGAACGGCCGCAGTGGTGGACGGTCACCGGCGGTGCGCGGCATTACGTGAACGCGATGCTGCCCGCCATCCACGACGTGCGCCTGGGCACACCGGTGCAGGCCATCCACCGGCCGGTGGCGGGCGGCGATGTGGTCGTGCAGAGCCCGCGCGGCCGCGAGCATTTCGACGCCGTCATCCTCGCCGGCCACAGCGACCAGAGCCTGGCGCTGCTCAGCCTGCCCACGGATGCCGAGCGCCAGGTGCTGGCTGCCATCCGCTACCAGCCCAACATCGCCGTGCTGCACACCGACGCCGCGCTGCTGCCGCGCCGCCGCGCCGCCTGGGCCGCGTGGAACTACGAGAGCGGCGGAGACGCTGGCGCCGTCTGCCTGCACTACCTGCTGAACCAGCTGCAGCCACTGCCGTGGGAACAGCCGGTCGTCGTGTCGCTGAACCCGCTGCGCCAGCCCGACCCGGCCCGCGTCATCGGCCGCTACCACTACGCCCACCCCGTCTTCGACGACGACGCTGTGCGCGCGCAGTCCCGCCTGGCCGACATCCAGGGCTCGGGCGGCGTGTGGTTTGCCGGCGCATGGACGCGTTATGGCTTCCATGAGGACGGCCTGCTGTCCGGGCTGACCGCCGCGCAGCAGGTCATCGAGCGGGCGCTGGCATGAACACCGCGCAGATCGGGCGAGGCCAGGTGCGCCACCGCCGGCTGCGCCCGCGTGACCACGCCTTCGACTACGCCAGCTACTTCCTGTGGCTGCCGATGCGCTCGCTGCGCGGCCAGCCTTGCGCAGCGCTGAACCGCAACGGGCGTGGCTGGTTGAGCTTTCACGACGCCGACCACGGCGCAGGCGGCGCCGATGCGCTGGCTTGGCTAGAAGCCCTGCTGGCCACCGAATGCATCGCCGACGCCGACGGCGAGGTCTGGCTGCAGACCTACCCGCGCGTGCTGGGCTATGCATTCAAGCCGGTCAGCTTCTGGTTCTGCGAGCGGGCCGACAGCTCGCTCGCGGCCGTCATCGTCGAGGTCAACAACACCTTCGGCGAACGCCACTGCTATCTGCTGCGCGGCCCCGAGCTGGCCTGGGGCCGCGAGCAGCAGGCGGCCAAGGTCTTCCACGTCTCGCCGTTCTGCCGCGTCGAGGGCCGCTACCGCTTTCGCTTCATGCGCGCCGAGGGCCGCATCGTCGCCCGCGTGGACCACGACGACGCGCACGGCCCGCTGCTCCACACCAGCCTCAGCGGCCACCTGCAAGCACTGACCCACCGCAGCGCCCGCGCCGCCTTCTTCGCCATGCCGGCGCTGACGCTGATGGTCGTCGCGCGCATCCATTGGCAGGCGTTGAGGCTGGCGCTGAAACGCGTGCCCTTCTTCTCCAAACCCCAGCCGCCAGAGCGCTTCATCACGCGCTGACCGCCATGACGACAACGACCTCCGCCCCCACCCTCGCGCCCGCGCCGCCGCGCCACGCCCGCCGTGTCCTCGCGCTGCTGAACCATCTGCAGCACGGCAGCCTTGATGTGCAGACACCCGAGGGCGAGATGCTGCACTTCGGCAACCGGCGCGAGCCGCGCGCGGCCATCCGCATCATTGACTGGCAGGTCTGCGCCGCCGCACTCGCCTGCGGCGATGTCGGCTTTGCCGAAAGCTTTGTCGACGGCCAATGGACAAGCCCCGACCTGCATGCGTTGCTGGAACTGCTGATCCGCAACCGCACCGCGCTGGAATCGATCGTCTACGGCGGCTTCTGGGGTGGCCTGCTGCACCGCGTGCGCCATCTGCTCAACCGCAACACGCGCCAGGGCAGCCGCAAGAACATCCACGCCCACTACGACCTCGGCAACGCCTTCTACAAGCTGTGGCTGGACCCGACGATGAACTACTCCAGCGCCTGGTTTGCCGGCGCGCCGGAGGGCACGCTCGACGCCGCGCAGGAGGCCAAGATGCGCCGCGCGTTGAACGAAGCCGGCGTCACGACCGGCAGCCGCGTGCTGGAGATCGGCTGCGGCTGGGGCGCCGTCGCTGAGGTGGCCGCGCGCGACTTCGACGCCCGGTTGACCGGCGTCACGCTGTCGACCGAGCAACTCGCCTGGGCACAGCAGCAACTGACGAACGCCGGCTTGAGCGCCGACCTGCGCCTGCAGGACTACCGCGACATTGCCGACGAACCCTTCGACGCCGTCGTCTCCATCGAGATGTTCGAGGCCGTCGGCCGCGAGTATTGGGACGGCTATTTCCGCAGCGTGCACGCCAAGCTCAAGCCCGGCGGCCGCGCCTGCATCCAGAGCATCACGATCCGCGACGATCTCTTCGACCGCTACGTCCGCTCGACCGACTTCATCCAGCAATACATTTTCCCCGGCGGCCTGCTGCCCAGCCCCAGCCAGTTCCGCAAACACGCCGAGGCGGCGGGCCTGCGCGTCGTCAACGAGCTGGCTTTCGGTGCCGACTACGCCGAGACGCTGCGGCGCTGGCGCCTGGCCTTCCTGCGCCACGAGGGGCCGGTGCGCGAGCTGGGCTTCGACACCCGCTTCATGCGGTTGTGGGAGTTCTATCTCGCCTACTGCGAAGGCGCCTTTGCCGCAGGCAATACCGACGTCATGCAGTTCACCCTCGTTCGGGACTAACCGTGCAACGCCGCGCCGTTCTGCTGGCCCTCGCTCTGCCCACGCTCGCCCAGGCCGCGTCGGAGCTGGCCAGCCTGACAAAGCGCGGCCAGGCACGCTCACCGACCGCGCCGGCATGGTGCAGCGCCGCTTCGTCGTGCAACTGGTCGGCCGCTGGCAGGGCGATGTCGGCACGCTGGAGGAAGACTTCAGCTACAGCGACGGCAAGACGGAACGCCGCGTCTGGACCATCACCGCCCTGGGTGATGGCCGCTACAAGGGCACGGCCGCCGACGTCATCGGCGAGGCCCAGGGCGAGGCACGCGGCAATGCGCTGCGCTGGAGCTACACGCTGCGCCTGCCCGCGGACGGCACGAGCTACGACGTGCAGTTCGACGACTGGATGTACCTCATGGACGGCAAGGTCATGCTGAACAAGGCGAGCATGAGCAAGTTCGGCTTCCATGTGGGTGACGTGACCTTGTCGTTCTACAAGCCATGAGCCTTAATCAGCGGCTGCGTGACTGGCAGGGCAAGACGGCCTGGGTGATCGGCGCGTCCACCGGCATCGGCCGCGCGACGGCCAGCGCCCTGCACGCGGCCGGCGCGCATGTCGTCGTGTCGGCACGGCAGGCGCCGCTGCTCGACGAGTTCGTGGCCACGCATCCAGGCAGTCACTCGCTGGCGCTGGATGTGCTCGACGGCCCCGCCCTGCATGCGGCGGTCGCCGCCATTGGCGCCATCGACCTCTGCGTCTACTGCGCCGGCTACTACCGGCCGATGGGCGCGACCAGCTTCGACCTGGCCGACGCGCGCCGACATCTCGACATCAACTACCTCGGCGCGCTCAACCTGCTCGATGCGCTGCTGCCGCTGCTGCTCACCGCCGGTCGCGGCCACCTGAGCCTCGTCTCTAGCGTGGCCGGCTATCGCGGCCTGCCCAAGGCGCTGGCCTACGGGCCCGCCAAGGCCGCGCTGACGCACCTGGCCGAGGCGCTCTACCTCGACCTGCATCCGCGCGGCGTGGGCGTTTCCGTCATCCACCCCGGTTTCGTGAAGACGCCGATGACGGCGCAGAACGACTTCGTCATGCCCGCCGAGATCAGCCCCGAACAGGCCGCCCGCGCCATGCTGGCCGGCTGGGCCGCCGGCGAGTTCGAGATCCACTTCCCCAAGCGCTTCACGCGCCTGATGAAGCTGCTGCGGCTGCTGGGCGACAGCGCCTATTTCAAGCTCGCCAGCAAGGCGAACCGGTGAGCCGAGGCGCTGCGGCTATCTCAACCAGCCCTTGCGGCGGAAGTAGATGAACGGCGCCGCCACCGACAGCAGCATCAGCCCCAGCGCGAGGGGGTAGCCCCACGCCATATCCAGCTCCGGCATGTACTTGAAGTTCATGCCGTAGATCGACGCAATCAGCGTCGGCGGCAGCAGGGCCACGCTGGCGACCGAGAAGATCTTGATGATCTTGTTCTGGTTGATGTTGATGAAGCCGACCGTGGCGTCCATCAGGAAGTTGATCTTGTCGAAGAGGAACGCCGTGTGCGAATCGAGTGAGTCGATGTCGCGAAGAATCTGGCGCGACTCCTCGAACTGCTCGGCGCTCAGCATGCGGCTGCGCATCATGAAGCTGAGCGCGCGGCGCGTGTCCATCACGTTGCGGCGGATGCGGCCGTTCAAGTCTTCCTCGCGGGCGATGGAGCCCAGCACTTCGCCGGCCTCTGCGTCGGTCACGTCGCTCTTCAACACGCGGGCGCTCACCGCTTCGAGCTTGTCGTAGATGCCCTCCAGCACGTCGGCCGAATACTCGGCGTCGGCGTCGTAGAGCTTGAGCAGCACGTCCTTGGCATCCTCGATCAACGCTGGGATGCGCCGCGCCCGCAGCCGCAGCAGGCGGAACACCGGCAGGTCCTCGTTGTGGACGGAGAACAGGATGTTGTTGAACAGGATGAAGGCCACGCGCACATTGCGCGCCGACTTGGCCGGGGGGTCCCCGTCGCCTTCGATGAGAAAGTCGGAGCGGATGTGCAGCTCGCCGTTGTCCTCCTCGTAAAAGCGCGCCGATTCCTCCAGGTCGTCGTCGACGATGTCCTCGGGAATGGTCAGCCCGAAGCGGTCGAGGATCCAGCCTTTTTCTTCGGCGCTCGGGCTCTCCAGGTCGACCCAGATGGGGCGCGATTGGGCGAGGTCTTCGGCGGTTTCGATTTCTTCCTGGAACAGCCCGCCCTTCAGGCGGCCGTTATCCAGCGTGAACACATTCAGCATGCATCGTCTCCAGCAGCGCTGGCTACACGAACAGGACGACGCGGGGCGCCGTCCGGGGTGGCGGGATTCAGTTCAACCGTCTCACTCCGGGCGGGGCGCTGGTCAGCGCACGTGGCGGGAGTGGACGGTCACCGAGAGTGGTCGCTGTCCAAGAAGGGCTCCGTAGCGGGAATAGCTGCAGATTATTGCATCGGTGCAAGACGTGAAAGAAGGCGCAAGAACGGGGCTCGAATGGCCGCAAATGCTCACCGGCATCCCCTTGTCACGCCGCCGCTTCGCGCGCAAACTGGGTTCACCGATTCCCCACTCCCACCCACCTCCGCTACCTGCAAACAGTTCTCCCTCCGCAACTTTCCTCAGTTTTCTGGTTCCGTTTTTTCCGACCCATTCCTGTGAAAGGAAGCTTTATGAACCTGACGATCAGTGGCCATCATCTCGAAGTCACCCCAGCATTGCGCGAATATGTTCTGACCAAGTTGGACCGCGTGACTCGCCACTTTGACCAGGTCGTTGACATCAACGTCCTGCTGACCGTAGAGAAGCAAAAGGAAAAGGATCGCCGGCAACGCGCCGAAGTCACGCTGCACGTGAAGGGCCGCGACATCTTTGTGGAGCAGTCCCATGAGGACCTCTACGCCGCCATCGACCAATTGATGGACAAGCTGGACCGCCAGGTCTGCCGCCACAAGGACAAGGTGCAGGACCACCACCACGCCTCGGCCAAGCGCCTTGAGGTGCCCGCCCGCTAAACACAGGCGATTCGTCCTCCAAGCGGCCTGCGGGCCGCTTTCGCTTTTGCGATGCGCAATCGACGGTCTTCCATAACAATCGGTTGTTGCTGCAGTGCCGCAAAAACCCGCATTCGGGGGTGAGCGGGGGCCTTTTGCACGCCTGCGGGATCGGCCCCTCACCCCAAGGCAGCCCGCAGTTCCATAATCTGCGACTCTGAATGACCCACTCACCCGGCTGCGGCCGCGCCCACCAGGCGCCCCCGACGCCCGGCCACCGCCCATGAACCGTCTCGCCGCCATCCTCCCCGCCGACAACGTGTTGGTGACTGTGGATGCGTCCAGCAAGAAACGCGCCTTCGAACACGCTGGCCTGCTGTTCGAGAACCACCACCAGATGGCCCGCGCGCTGGTCACCGACAACCTGTTCGCCCGTGAGCGCCTGGGGTCGACCGGCCTCGGCCACGGCGTCGCCATCCCGCACGGCCGCGTCAAGGGGCTGAAAAACCCGTTGGCTGCCGTGCTGCGCCTGCAGCAGCCCATCGCCTTCGACGCGCCGGACGACGAACCCGTCGGCCTGCTGATCTTCCTGCTCGTGCCCGAAGCGGCGACGCAGCGGCATCTGGAGATCCTGTCCGAGATCGCCGAGATGCTGTCCGACCGTGAACTGCGCGAGCAGCTCAAGACCGAACCCGAGGCCGCGACGCTGCACAAGCTCATCGCGGGCTGGGAGCCGCTGAAGTCCGTCGCCTGATGCCGCCAATTGGCGCTTCGCGTAAACCCTGAGTCAATTTGAAACCGACCTCGATCAGCGCCGAAAGGCTGTTTGAAGAGCACCGCGAAGCCCTCCGCTGGGAATGGCTTGCCGGCCACGGGCACCCGGAGCGTCGCTTCGACGAGGCCGCCGTGCGCGATGCGCAGAGCGCGGCCGACTTGGTCGGCTACCTGAACTACATCCATCCCTACCGGGTCCAGATCGTCGGCCGTCGTGAAGTGGCCTATCTGAACCAGGAAGGCACGGAGGTGCAGGACCGCCGCATTTCGCGCATCGTCACGCTGGAGCCGCCGGTCATCATCGTGGCCGACGACACCACGCCGCCGCCGCGCCTGGTGGCCATGTGCGACCGCGCCGAGATCCCGCTGTTCCGCACCAAGGAATCGGCCGGCCATGTCATCGACCTGGTGCGCGGCTACCTGTCGCAGCTGTTCGCCAATCGCACGACGCGCCACGGCGTGTTCATGGACATCCTCGGTCTGGGCGTGCTGCTGACCGGCGAATCGGGTCTGGGCAAGAGCGAGCTCGGCCTGGAGCTGATCTCGCGCGGCCATGGCCTGGTGGCCGACGACGCGGTCGACTTCTTCCGCATCGCCCAGACGGCCATTGAAGGTCGCTGCCCCGATCTGCTGCTCAACCTGCTGGAAGTGCGCGGCATCGGCCTGCTCGACATCAAGGCCATCTTTGGCGAGACGGCCGTGCGCCGCAAGATGCGCCTCAAGCTCATCGTCCACCTCGTGCGCAAGGAAACGATGGAGCGCGACTTCGAGCGCCTGCCCTACGAGCCGCTGCACGAGGACGTGCTCGGGATGCCCGTGCGCAAGGTCGTCATCGCCGTGGACGCCGGCCGCAACCTGGCCGTGCTGGTGGAAGCCGCCGTGCGCAACACCATCCTGCAGCTGCGCGGCATCGACACATACAAGGAATTCGTCGAGCGCCACCAGCGCGCCATCGACAGCGGCTCCACCGACTGATGGCGTTGCAGGCCTTCAGCGACATCGCGCGCCTGCTCGTCCTCAACACGGACAGCTACAAGACCAGCCACTGGCTGCAGTACCCACCCGGCACCCGCACCGTCTTCAGCTACATCGAGGCGCGCGGTGGCGCACTGCCCTTCACCGTCTTCTTCGGCCTGCAGGCGCTGCTGAAGGAGTACCTCACCAAGCAAGTGACGGCCGACGATGTGACTCTTGCCGCCGAGGTCTGCGCCGCCCATGGCGTGCCCTTCAACCGCGAGGGCTGGCTTCACATCGTCGACGCCCACGGCGGCCGGCTGCCGCTGCGCATACGCGCGGTGCCCGAAGGAACGGTCGTGCCGATCAACCACGCCCTCGTCACCGTCGAGAACACCGACCCGGCATGCTGGTGGTTGACGAGTTATGTCGAGACAGCACTGCTGCGCGTCTGGTACCCGACCACCGTGGCCAGCCACGGCTTGTCCACCCGCCGCCTCATCGGCGATGCGCTGG
The DNA here is from genome assembly GCF_039929605.1 of Roseateles sp. Lineage (GTDB taxonomy): Bacteria > Pseudomonadota > Gammaproteobacteria > Burkholderiales > Burkholderiaceae_C > Pelomonas. The sequence continues at coordinate 6,767 of NZ_JBDSQX010000080.1, read as the reverse complement.
CGCGCACCGGCTCGCCCGAGGGCCTGCCCTTCAAGCTGCACGACTTCGGCGCGCGAGGCGTGTCGTCGATGGAATCGGCCATGCTGGGCGGCATGGCCCACCTCGTGAACTTCCAGGGCACCGACAACATCACGGCATTGCTCGGCGCCCGCGTCTATTACGGCGAACCCATGGCCGGCTTCTCCATCCCGGCCGCCGAGCACAGCACCATCACGGCCTGGGGCCGCGACGGCGAATTGGCCGCCTACCGCAACATGCTCACGCAGTTCGGCCGGCCCGGCACGCTGCTGGCCGTCGTGTCCGACTCCTACGACCTCGACGCCGCCGTCGCCCGGCTCTGGGGCGGCGCGCTGCGCGAAGAGGTCATCGCCAGCGGCGCCACCGTCGTCATCCGCCCCGACAGCGGCGACCCGACCAGCGTCGTGCTGCGCACCGTGCGCTCGCTGGACGCCAGCTTCGGCAGCGAGGTCAACGCCAAGGGCTACAAAATCCTGAAGCATGTGCGCGTCATCCAGGGCGACGGCATCACGCGCGAGTCCATCGCCAGCATCCTGGGCGCCCTGGAATCCGCCGGCTACTCGGCCGACAACGTTGCCTTCGGCCAGGGCGGCGCGCTGCTGCAGCAGGTCAACCGCGACACGCTGGGCTTTGCGATGAAGGCCTCGGCTGCTGAAGTGGGCGGCGCATGGCGCGACGTCTTCAAGGCGCCCATCACCGACCCCGCCAAGCGCAGCAAGGCCAGCCGGCTCACGCTGATGCGCCAGGGCGACGCCTTTGCCACCGTGCGCCTGGATTCGCCCGGCTATCAGCAAGCGCTCGCCGACGGCGCCACCGAGGCACTGCGCACCGTCTTCGAGAATGGCCGCCTACTGGTGGACGACAGCTTCGCGGCGATCCGCGCGCGGGTGACGCCTTAGCTCTTGTTCGGGCAGTCGGTCTTCACGCAGGTCGCGTAGAGGGCCAGCGAATGCTCCTGCAGATGGAAGCCGCGCTCATCCGCGATGGCGTGCTGCCGCTCCTCGATGCCGGGGTCGAAGAACTCCTCGACCTTGCCGCAGTTCAGGCAGACGAGGTGGTCGTGGTGGTGCCCCTCGTTGAGCTCGTAGACGGCCTTGCCGGTCTCGAAATGGTTGCGGCTGAGCAGGCCCGCCTGCTCGAACTGCTGCAGCACGCGGTAGACCGTTGCCAGGCCAATGTCGGCGCCCTCGCCGAGCAGTGCCTTGTAGACATCCTCGGCGGTCATGTGGCGCACAGCGGCGCGCTGGAAGATCTCGAGGATCTTGATGCGCGGCAGCGTGGCCTTGAGGCCGCTGTTCTTGATGTCGCTGGTCTGGTCTTTGACGGAGGAGGGCATGGCGAGTGGGCCGAAGCCCCCGACAAGGGGCCCCGCTAGAATCCGCCGATCATAGCCAGCCGAGCCTTCGGCAGGCGCTTTCCGCCCTCTGTCCAGCCGCCCCATGCGTCCCCTGCTTGCCTCTCTCCCGCTGATTGCGCTGCTTGGCGGCTGCTCCTACATGCCCTCGTGGCCCTCCATGCCCACCATCACCGGCGAGAAGGTGCTGGGCTTCGTGACGCCCTACCGCGTCGAAGTGGTGCAGGGCAATGTGCTGACCAAGGAGATGGTCGCGCGCGTCAAGCCCGGCATGCCCAAGGCACAGGTGCGCGACCTGCTCGGCTCGCCGCTGCTGACCGATATCTTCCACGAGTCGCGCTGGGACTACCCCTTCACCATCCGCCGCCAGGGCACCGCGCCGCAGCAGCGCTTGGTCATCGCGGAGTTCGACGGTGACAAGCTCAAGACCCTGACGGCGCCCGACGACCTGCCCACCGAGAACGAGTTCGTCGCCTCGGTCAACACCTTCAAGCCCGGCAGCAAGCAACCCAAGCTGGAGCTGACCGAGGCCGAGCGCAGCGCGCTGCCGCCGCCCAAGCACAGCGCTGACGCCGCACCGACCGCCGCCGCCGAAGGCCCGGCGCCGGGCCGCACCTACCCGCCGCTGGACGCCAAGGTGGGATCGGGCACGTGATCAAGGTCGCCGTCGTGGGCGCCTCCGGGCGCATGGGCAAGATGCTCATCGAGGCCGTCGAGGCGGCCGACGACTGCACGCTGCACGCCGCGCTCGGCCGCAGTGACGACCTGCGCACGGGCCTGGCTGATGCCGACGTGCTGATTGACTTCACGCGCCCCGAGGCGACCCTCGCCAATCTCGCCATCTGCGCCGAGCTGGGCGTCAAAGCCGTCGTCGGCACCACCGGCTTCGACGCGGCGCAGAAGGCCGAACTCGCCCAACTCGCCGAGCGCACGGCCATCGTCTGTGCGCCCAACATGAGCGTTGGCGTCAACGTCGTGCTCAAGCTGCTCGACATGGCCGCCCGCGCAATGAATGAGGGCTTCGACATCGAGATCGTCGAGGCCCACCACCGCAACAAGGTCGACGCGCCGAGCGGCACCGCGCTGCAGATGGGCCAGGTCGTGGCCGACGCGCTCGGGCGCGACTTGAAAGCGTGTGCCGTCTATGGCCGCGAGGGCGTCACTGGCGTACGCGACCCGTCGACCATCGGCTTCGCCACCGTGCGCGGCGGCGACATCATCGGCGACCACACCGTGCTGTTCGCCGGCACCGGCGAGCGCATCGAGATCAGCCACAAGGCCAGCAACCGCAGCATCTACGCCCAAGGTAGCCTGCGCGCGGCGCGCTTCCTGGCCGGCAAAAGCACCGGCCTGTTCGGCATGAACGACGTGCTGGGTTTCGTCTGATGGGCGGCTTCGCCGAGTTTTGGGCTCAAAGCGACCTCGTCGGCCGCGCGGTGGCGCTGCTGCTGCTGGCCATGTCGATCAGCGCCTGGGCGCTGATCCTTTGGAAGGTCTGGCTGCTGCGCCGCGCGCGTCGCGGCCTTGTGCGTGCAGTGCCGGCCTTCTGGGGAGCTGCGGGCGTGGCCGAGGGCCGAAGTGCGCTTCAGAGCTTCGACACCGAGCGCCTGCTGCTGCCGCTGCTGGACGCCGCCACCGCCGAGACCCGCGCCGCGACTTTGGATGCCGCCGGCAAACGCGAATCGCGCCTGACCCGCCGCCTGCGCGATGCGCTGCATGCGGTGCTGGCCAAGCTGCAGTTCGGCCAGGTGCTGCTCGCCTCCGTCGGCGCGACGGCTCCTTTCGTGGGCCTGTTCGGCACCGTCTGGGGCATCTACCACGCACTGGCCAGCATCTCGGCCGCCGGCAACATCACCATCGAGAAGATCTCGGGCCCGGTCGGCGAGGCGCTGATCATGACGGCCGCAGGCCTGGCGGTCGCCATCCCTGCCGTGCTGGCCTACAACGTCTTCGGCAAGCTCGTAGCGGCCTGCGAAGCCGACCTCGAAGGTTTTGCGCACGACCTGCGCGAACTGCTAGGCACGGACTGATATGGCCTTCGGTCGCCTTGAGAAGCTCGAGGCCTCCCGCCCGATGAGCGACATCAACATGACGCCGCTGATCGACGTCATGCTGGTGCTGCTGGTCATCTTCATGATCACGGCGCCGCTGATGACCGCCTCGCTGCGCCTGGACCTGCCCAAGAGCGAGGCCGCCACGCCGAGCGATGCGCCAAGCTTCATCGCCGTGGCCATCACACCGGACGGCAAGCTGCACTTGGGCGATAACGAGCTGGACGCGAAAGCCTTCCAGCAGCGCATCAACGAACTCGGCCGCGCCAACACGCAGCTGGAAGTGCAGTTGCGCGCCGACCGCGCCGTGCCCTACGGGCAGGTGGCCGAACTGATCGGCTGGGTGCAGGCCGCCGGGCTCAATCGCATCGCGTTCGTGGCGCAGCAGCCCCAGTAACCAGGCGGCGGCGCCGCAGCAGGCCCACAAGCAGCGCGCCGCCCGCCAGGGCAAGTGCCGTCGTTGAAGGCTCCGGCACGGGGGCCGTCAGGAAGACGCCGGACTGCGAGCCCAGCGTGTAGCCCGTCGGCAGCGAATAGGACACGCGCGCCGTATGACTGGCGTCGATCTCGGCCTTGAGCCCCACGGGGTAGATGAAGGTCTGCAGTTCGACGGTGGCCCAGAAGGTGAAGGAGGTGTTCGGGACCACCATGCCCTGCACCATCAACTTGCCATTGACGACACCGGCCAGCGTCAACGGCTCATTGAGCAGGCCGCAATCCCACTGGCAGATGATGTCGTCCTGGGTGACGGCCCCGTTCTCGTCCAGGCTCTTGGACCGTATCACCCGCATTTCCTTGCCCGGCGCGCCGAGAGCCGACATCGTGGCTCGGAAGATCAGCGATTCGTAGCCGTTGGCGCCCAGGGCGGGGTTGATCGGCAGCAGCGCATCGACGTCCAGCGTCATCGTCATGGGCACGGGCGCCGTGCCGGGGCCGATGACGTGCAGATCGTCCGTGATGGACACCGACGTGATGGCGATGGGGCTGCTCTGATAAACCGTCACGGGTGTGGTGCTCATCTTCGCCCGCACCGTGCCGTCACGCAGGTCGGCGGAGCCCCACAAGTCAGCGAGCAGCGAGGTGGTGTCGACGTGGCGGCTGTTCTCGGTGAAGACCGGATCGCTGAAGCTGGTCGGCGGGAATTCACCCTGGATGCCGAAGCCGACCGTCGCCGTGGCGGCGTGGGCCTGCACCGCGCCGAACAGCGCCAGCACCGTGACTGCAGCCAGTCGCGCAAGGGTCAATGAATGAAGGCGTGCAGCAGACATGGACAGGCTCCCCGGCCAGAGTTGTCAAACCAGTAAAGGCGCTGGAATGTCGTTGTGAAAGTTCAAGCTAGGGGTCGAGGTAGACGCGGCTTGCTTGCCGAGGCCCGCCCAGGGGCGCCACCTACAATTTGGTCCATGAACGCCAAGACCGAAGCGCCCAGCTACAACCCGAACGAAATCGAAGCCGCCGCCCATGCCTACTGGAACGGCCGCGACGCCTACCGCGTCACCGAGGACGCCAGCAAGCCGCACTTCTACGCCTGCTCCATGCTGCCCTACCCGAGCGGCAAGCTGCACATGGGCCATGTGCGCAACTACACGATCAACGACATGCTGGCCCGCCAGCTGCGCATGAAGGGCTACAACGTCCTCATGCCCATGGGCTGGGACGCTTTCGGCCTGCCGGCCGAGAACGCCGCGATGAAGGGCAAGCTGCCGCCCGCGCAGTGGACCTACTCCAACATCGCCCACATGAAGGCCCAGATGCAGGCCATGGGCCTGGCCATCGACTGGAGCCGCGAGGTCGCGACCTGCCAGCCCAGCTACTACAAGTGGAACCAGTGGCTGTTCCTGAAGATGCTGGAAAAGGGCATCGCCGAGCGCCGTACCCAGGTCGTCAACTGGGACCCGGTGGACCAGACCGTGCTGGCCAACGAGCAGGTCATCGACGGCCGCGGCTGGCGCTCGGGCGCGCTGGTCGAGAAGCGCGAGATCCCCGGCTACTACCTGAAGATCACGCAGTACGCCGAGGAGCTGTTGTCGGCCGTGGCTGATCCGGCCGACCCGAACTACCTCAGCGGCTGGCCCGAGCGCGTGCGGCTGATGCAGGAGAACTGGATCGGCAAGAGCCAGGGCGTGCGCTTTGCCTTCCCGCACACCATCGAGGGCGGCGGTGGGCGGCTGTGGGTGTTCACGACCCGCGCCGACACCATCATGGGCGTGACCTTCTGCGCCGTGGCGCCGGAGCATCCGCTGGCGACGGTCGCGGCCAAGGACAAGCCCGAGGTCGCCCGCTTCATCGAGGAGTGCGCAGCCGGTGGCACGACCGAGGCCGAGCTGGCCACGCAGGAGAAGAAGGGCGTGCCCACGGGCCTGTTCGTCACGCACCCGATCACCGGCGCGCAGGTCGAGGTCTGGGTCGGCAACTACGTGCTGATGAGCTACGGCGACGGCGCCGTCATGGGCGTGCCGGCGCATGATGAGCGGGACTTCGCGTTTGCGAAGAAGTACGGTCTCGCAATCAAGCCAGTGATTGCGCCCGAAGGCTATGACTTCACTGAAATTCCGCTGGAACAGATTCCTGACTTCCGCCGGAACGAGCCGCTAATTACTCACCCATCCCTTATGGGCGCATATCCAAACCAAGGTGTTGCTCAGTGGGAGGGCCAATGGTCTGAGTTGTTTTCGCGGCATGGCCGTTGCGTGAATTCCGGTGTGCTAGACGGCCTGTGTCACACCGACGCAATTAACAAGGTTGCCGAGTTGCTGGCCGAGAAAGGCCTCGGCGAGAAGAAAACCACCTGGCGCCTGCGCGACTGGGGCGTCAGCCGCCAGCGCTACTGGGGCACGCCGATTCCCATCATCCATTGCGATGACTGCGGCGTCGTGCCGGTGCCCGAGAAGGACCTGCCCGTCGTGCTGCCCGACGACCTGATCCCGGACGGCAGCGGCAACCCGCTGAACAAGCACGCTGCGTTCTTGAACGTGCCCTGCCCGACCTGCCACAAGCCGGCCAAGCGCGAGACGGACACGATGGACACCTTCGTCGATTCGTCCTGGTACTTCATGCGCTATTGCGACCCGAAGAACGACAAAGCAATGGTGGGCGCCGGCATAGACTACTGGATGCCCATGGACCAGTACATCGGCGGGGTGGAGCACGCGGTGCTGCACCTGCTATATGCGCGGTTTTGGACCAAGGTGATGCGCGATATGGGGCTGGTGAAATTCGACGAGCCGTTCATCAAACTCATGACCCAGGGCATGGTGCTCAATCACATCTTTTATCGTCGCGACGATAAAGGCGGCAAGCATTACTTTCCGCCTTCGGAGGTGGCCCAGGAGCACGACGTGCAG
>NZ_JBDSQX010000079.1:0-8223 GCF_039929605.1 Roseateles sp. | reverse complement strand
CGCCACGCCGGCGGCAACCCGCTCTTCATCGAGGAGCTCTGCCACGCGGCGGCCGATGCCGGCGACAGCTTCGTCCAGGGCCAGAGCAGCGCGGCCTGGCTGGCCGCCCTCGTCGAGTCCCGCGTCGGCCGCCTGCCGCCCGAACAGGCCCGGCTCGTGCGTCTGGCCGCCGTCATCGGCAACGTCATCCCCGTCTGGCTGCTGGAGGCTTTGTCTGGCTGCGGCGAGCAGCACCCCGACGTGCGCGCGCTGGCGGCGCAGGACTTCATCTTCCCGGACCAGGCGCCCGGCCATCTGCGCTTCAAGCACGGCATCACGCGCGACGTCGTCTATGAAGCCACCGGCCTGCACGAGCGCCAGGCCCTGCACCGGCGCATCAGCACCGAGCTGGCCGCGCGCGGCGGCGCCGAGAGCCAGCTGCACGAGCAACTGGCCTACCACGCCGCCGCCGCCAACGACTGGCCCGCCGCCGGCCTGCACGCCGAGGCCGCCGGCGACCAGGCCCTGGCCGCCTCGGCGCTGGACCGTGCCAAGAAGCAGTTCCGTGCCGCGCTCGCCGCGCTCGAATTCCTGCCCGACGGTGACGATCAAGGCCGCGGCCGGCGTCGCCGCTGGATCGCCATTGCCCAGCGCCTGGGCATGGCTTGCGTGTTCGACGCCTCCCGCGATGACCTGCGTGTGCTCAGGCACGCCGCCGTGCTGGCCCAGGCCGACGGCGAGCCCGGCCTCGTCGCCCGCACTGAATACTGGCTCGCCTACGTTGGCTATGCGCTGGGCGAAACGCGCGAGAGCCTGCGCCACGCCCGCGCCGCCGTCGAAACCGCCCAGGCCTGCGGCGACCACGCGCTGCTCGCCCAACTATCCGGCACCGTCGGCCAGCTGCAGGCCGCCGCCGCCAACTACGCCGAGGCCCTGCCCATGCTGGACCTGGCCATCGCCCGCCAGCGCCCTCGCGCCAGCAAAAGCGCCGTCAACCGCATCGGCCTGTCCTTCTCGCTGTGCTGCCGCGCCTACGTGCTGGCCGATCAAGGCCACTTCCAGCAGGCGCACGACATATTTGCCGAGGCGCTCACGCCCTTCGACGGCAGCGGCCACGCGGTGGAAGCCAGCATCCAGGGCTGGCGCGCCGCCGTCTTCCTGTGGCAAGGCCGCTGGGCCGAGGCCCGCGACGCGGCGCTGGTGGCCCACCGCGTGGGCGCGCAGGTGCGCAGCATGTTCACCTGCGCCATGGGCCAGGCCGCCGGTGCCTACGGCGCCTGGATGCACGAGGCCGACCCGGCGGCGCTGCAACGCGTGCGCGACGCCACCGCCTGGCTCGCGCCGCGCGGCGGCGGCCTCTACAGCAGCTTCAACCACGGCTGGCTGGCCGACATCCTTTCCGTGCAGGGCGGCGATACGGGCGCGGCACGCCGCCACGTCGCGCTGGCGCTCAAGCGCGGCCGCCAGCAGGACTGGATCGGCGGCGCCATGGCCTACCGCGCGGCCGCCCGGTTGGCGGCGAACGCGGGCGATGCCGGTCAGGCGCGGCGCTATCTGGCGCTGGCCCGGGGCGCCGGCGAGCAGCGCAACTCCGACCATGAGGCGGCAGTGACAGCGCTGTTGGAGGCCGAGCTGAGGCTCGACGACGGCTGGCAGCAGGCGCTGGAGCGGGCGCGGGGCGAGTTCGAGCGGATGGGCATGACGGGCTTCCTGGAGCGCGCGCTGCGGCTCTGACGACGGCTTCGCGCGCGAGCGGGCTCACCTTGCCAGCGCGCGCGCCTCGTCCAATTCCTGGTGCTCGAATGCGGGCGCGAAGCGGTCCAGTTCTGCCTCGGGCAAACCGATGTCGGGCCAGCGCGCGACGTCCCGCCAACGGCTGACGGCCGCCACCACCTGCGCGAGCACCTGCCGGGCTTCGTCGGCCCGCAACTCAAAGCGCGCCGCCTGCGCGAGCAGTTCGTGCACGGACACGACGGGCCCGCTGTCTTCGGTCAACCAGGTCTTGGACTCGCGCGCCTTGTCTGGGAAGGGGTTCAAGTCGAAGGCCGGCGCCAGCCGCCATTGATTGCCGCCCACATAGAGGAAGCCGACGTTGTGCAGGTGATCGTCGACGTTGGTGATGAGGTGGTTGAAAACCATCCGTCGCCACAGCTGCTGTGCATCGGTCTTGAACGCCCAGCAGGTCGCTCGCATGGCGTCGACCACTTCGGTGTAGGCATGGTCCTCGTTGCGGCCCGCCTGCAGCAGTGCCGTGCCGGACATGTAGGGGATGCGCGCGCCGTCGGCCATGCGGTCGAACCGCCGGACGAGCGCCACCGGCACGTCGTGGACCATCGCCACGCGAGCCTGCGCCACCTCGATGCCCGCCAGGCCCGCCAGGCGCAGGGCCAGCACCTCGCCACGCGTGACGCTGCGCTCGTCCTGCACGCTCGGAAACTTGCCCAGGGCCAGGGCACCGTCGTCGTCGAGCACGCTGCACTTGGGCCGCATGCCACCCAGCGACGTGCCCTTGCCGATGAGGTAGCTGAGGTCTTCAGCAGTCTCGGTGCTCATCTCCACCGCCCTGGAGGCGGCGAGCATCTTCTGCAGCTCCAGCAAGGGCGGCGTGGCGCGACTGCCCGGTGGCGTGGTGCGCAGGTAGCGCCCGCCGGCGTCTCGCAGGCGCAAGGCGCCGATGCGGCTTAAGTCATCCACGGCGCACAGGTAGTCCAGCTCGTTCAGGGCGCCCAGTGCCGGATTGCCCTTGCGCTCCTTGGCATGGGCGCGCGCGATGACCCGGCGGCCCCAACTGTCAGGCTCGGTGTCCGCCAGCGCAAAGAAGAAGGTGGAATCGTCCCGGGTAGGCGCCTTGCGCACCTGATGACCTGCGGTTCTGGCCAGGTCCGGGGAGATGTCGAAGCAGCGGGGGGCCTTCAGCCAGGCGTCCAGATAGGCGAACTGCGAGAACTCCCGAGGGCCGTTGAGCACGTAGACCAGCCGGCCCACGGCATGTTCTGCGGCGCCCAGGAAGACCTCGAGCTCGACCTGGGTCGCAGCAGACGGCTTGCGGCGAGCCGGCTGGGTTGCCATCAGGTTAGAACGCTCCGCTGCCTGGCGCCGGGCGGCGCGCCCGCACGCGCTGCGGCAACTGCTCGTCCATCAAGGCCAGGCCCACGCTGTCCTGCGCGGTGTCCAGCAAGGCGTTGAGCTGGTCGAGCTCGCCAAAGACGTGAAGCGCCCGGGCGATGTGCTGAAGCGCCGTGCCGGCAAACCCGTCTTCCATGCGCCGCACGGTGTTGACGGACGCGCCGATACGCTCGGCCAGCATCTGCTGCGACATGTGGCGCCGGCGCCGGGCCAGGGAGATGCTTTGACCGAGCCGAACCAGCGCTCGCTCGACGGGAAGGGGGATGGGGCTGCTCATGGTATGCGCCCAAATAAGGCAGTTAAATACGCCTAGGAACGCTTATGAGAGCGATCATCGGCAGTGCCGCCAACTACGTCAAGCCACTCGAGTTTAAGAATCCATATTCGGACTATTTGCCTATTTTGGCGCCCAAATAATGGTGCTTACATAGCAATAGTTTTGCGGAGCATCGCCGTTTTGGCCTACGTGCTGGAGCCGCCCCGGAGCCGGAGACGGGCGGCCACCCCTCAAACACGCGCCGGCAAGACTGACTCACCCTCGCCGTTGACAACGCGCAGAAGTTTGATTGGTAGATGCCCTTCGGTCAGCAATTCCTCGCCCCACTCCGCGTAGCCGGGCGGTAGTGCCCCGCAGGGTGCAACGAACGATAAGAACTCGATATGAATTGAAACTCGCCCGTGCCAGTTCTTGTTCTTCTTCTGATGCTCAAAGGTGCCTACGTATGCTCTGACCGCCTTGTGATCGTTGGCGAGATGGTTGGATGCCGCAGCACCACGGAGCTTTCCCGTGATGACGATCTCTTTCAGGCCGCCCTTGTTAAGCGTATGAACGAATGGCCCGAATGTCATATCGGTCTGCATATCAACTCCTTACTTTGAGTTCAACCGGCAAAGCAGCGACGGAATCACCGCAGTCTCATCTCTCCGAAGTCCTCACACCGCCAGCGCCACCACCGTCGGCGCCCCCGTGAACCGCATCACCCCGGCATCCAGGACCGCCGCGACAACGCCCAGCATCACCCCCATGCCCATGCCGTAGCCCGGGCAGGCGTGCGGCGGCGGGCCTTTGGGGTCTGCACGGTCGCCGCCGAAGGCGACGTGGTGGCGCAAAGGGTCCTGCTGCGTGGCCGAGCCCACGCCGACGATGACGACTCGGCCCGGTTCGACATCCACCTTGCCCAAGCGATGCGCCACGCGGGCCTTGCGCCAGATCTGGAAGGGCGTGGGGCGCACGTTCAGCGTCGCCACCATCGTCGAGCGCAGCCGCGCCACGGCCTCGGCGTAGGGGCGCATGCCGGTCTGCGCATCGGGCGGGACCTCGTGCCACAGCGGTTGCAGCTCCCAGAGCTTGCGCGTCTGCACCCAGACGGAGAGCACGGTCAGCAGGTTGGCGTGCGTGGTGGGCGGGAAGCCCAGCATGATGCCGGCCAGCGTGCGCGCCGGCAGATCGGGCATGGCGCCGGGTACCGCCTGGGCAGCCGCGACGATCTTCTGCGCCAGCGGCGGCAGTTGGGCACCCGGTTCGGCCAGCCAGGACTCGATGGCGGCCGTGAAGCGCTTGCCGGCGGCGCGGCCCTCGGCCTTCACCGCTTCGCTCGGGTAGGGGCCGAAAACATGGCGCGAGACCTTGAACAGGTCGCGCGGGCAGCGCGCGGCGACGCCATGAGCCGGGGCCTCGGCATGGAACTCGGTGCCCCAGATGTGGCGCCCGTCGGGCTGACCGAACCACATCCGGCACAACGCTGCCAGCACGCCTTCGCTGAGGCGCTCGAAGTCCAGCGGCGTGTCGGTGGGCAGGTCTTTCGGCTTCTGGCTGGCGGGGAAGGCGGCCAGCAGCGCGCGGGCCTCGACCTTCAGCTGCGCCAGGCCCGCCTTGGCGACCTGGTAGGCCGTGGCGTAGCACTGGGCCTCGCTGTAGGCCTCGATGGCGGCGTTGATGGCCGGCGCCTGCTCGCGGTGGCCGGTGTCGTCGTCCAGGCCGAGATAACCCACGCCGATGGAGTCGTGCATGCGCTCGCCGTAGCCGCTGACGGAGTAGCGGCCGGGGGCGTTCCTCAGCACCTCGCAGACGCGTTCGGCTGCGCCCACGAGCACGCCGTAGGCCGTGTCGACGACGCCGCCGGGCTGGGCGCGCACCCAGGCCCAGGCGCTGTCGCGCGTGGTGGTGTCTTCCAGCCACAGCTGCCAGGCGACCTTGTCCTGCGGGTCGGGCGAGCGCTCGGGCACGGGCGTGGGAGCCTGCAGCGGCAGGGGCAGCTCGACGAGGCCCGGCAGTGCCTTCAGCGCGGCGATGGAGGGCACGTAGAAATACGCGCCCCACTGCAGCGTGACGAAAGGGTCGGGGCCGAGGTCGACCTGGTAGGCCCTGCCGGCGTGCTCGAACGGGAACAGGCGCGGGCCGCCGTTGCCGTCGACAACGCCGAGCAGCGGGTCGCTCTGCGCCGAGTAGCCGCCGCTGGCATTGCCGCCGGCCACCCAGCGCTGCACCACCTCGAACTGCTCGGCCAAGTGGGCGTTGTAGGCCATGAAGACGAGGCCGCGGTCGTCGTCGTCCGGCGCGTCGGCGTGCACGGGCGCGCCGTAGCTCATGCCGCGCCGCAGGATGCGCGGCATGCGGTTCTTCGCGAACGCGGTGCCGGCCAGGTCGCGCGGGTTGACGCGGCGGATGTGGGAATGGAAGGGGCAGGCCGAGCCTTGCGCGTCCTGGGCGAAGTTGAAGTCGTTGCCGGTCACGCCGGGAGCGGCCAGCGCGCGGCCGTCCTGCCAGCGGCCCATCAGCTTGGCGAGCACGAGGTCGTGGTCAAGCCCAATCTTCTTGGCCTCGGCGTAGGTGCGGCGGCTGAAGCGGCCGGTGTATTGGCGCAGCTTGCGCACGACGAGGAAGCTGCTGCGGTCCAGCAGCGCGTCGGGCTGCTCGGGCACGGCGTAGCCTTTGTCGCGCTCGGTCGGGAAGCCCTGCAGCACCTCGCCGGTCTTGACGAGGTCGTCCCAGTGTTGGCCAGCCGTGCCGGAGAGCTGGGGCTGGCTGATGCCGTCTTTGAAGCCGAAGTGCTCCTTGTCGACGGCGTTGCTGCGCATGGGCTCGATGGCCATCAGCGCGAGGCCGGTACCCACCGTCAGCGCGTCGGCCAACGTGCGCAGGCGCTGCTCGTCGGCCGCCGTGAACGCGTCGCCCGGCTCGGCCGCCGCAAAGCGCAGTTGCACGAGGACATGGGCGTTGGCCGGGTCAATGCGGTCGATGCCGTTGACGTGGGGCGCCAGCACCCAATGCGCCGGGTGGTTGTGGCGCACGTCGCCGAGCAGGCCGGCGCGCGCGGCCATGCCCTCCTTGAAGGCCTGCGGGAAGCGCTCCAGCCGCGCGGCCGGGATGCCCAGCGCCTTCAGGCCCGAGAGCGTCAGCGCCACCTGGCGCCAGACGCTCAGCGGGGCGGCGTCTTCGTTGTCGCGCTGCACGGGCGCCGTGCTGAGCCAGGCGACGGCCTGGGACGGCTGGGCCACGCGCAGCATGATGAGGCCGCCGCGGTTGCCGGGCGGCTTGGTCAGCAGGCAGCACTGCAGGTCGCCGGCCTCGAGCGACAGCTCGCGCGCCTTGACGGGCGGCGCGGTCAGCGGCTGCTCGAACCAGGCCAGCATCTCGTAGTGGCGCTGGCGCAGCGCGCCGCCGGGCGTCTTGCCGCCGTCGTTGGGGAACTGCTGCGCGGTGTCCAGCTCGCGCAGCTCGAACAGCACGTCGTGCGTGGCGCGCAGCAGGCAGTCGCGGTCGCTCGCCTGGGCGCCGAAGAAGCGCTGCAGCGTGAACAGCCCCGCCAGCGGCACCAGGCCGCGCGCGGCCATCGCGAAGCGCTCCTTCTCGTCCTTGGGCAGCGGCGGCGTTTCGCCGGAGGCCGGCGCGCGCAGGCGGTTGAACGCCAGCTCGTTGGCGCGGCCGCGCTGGGCGGCCTCCAGCCTGGCGAGGTAGTCGCCGTCGCCGACGCTGCGGCCCGACTCGATGAACAGGAAGTCCGCCGACACCTCGTGCGCCCGCACCCAGCGCGCGTAGGTCTCGAAGCTGCAGTCGCGGCAAAGCGTGTAGCCCTCGGTGTGGCAGAGCATCAGATCGAGCGTGGAGCCGAGTTGGTCCCAGATGACCCGCATATACGGTTCCCAGCCGCCGTCGACGTTGACGCTGAGCAGCAGCCGGTCGGGCGCTCCGCCCTGGCCGTCGACGATGCTCCAGCGGAAGGAGTGGACGATGCGCCAGCGGGCGACGATGTCGGTGTAGGGCGAGGCCGGTGTGCTCGATTCGCGCGAGCCCAGCCGCAGGCCGTTGAGCGTGCGCAGCACCTTGCGCAGCCGGTCCACATAGGTGAGCACTTCCAGCGCGTCGACGAAGCCTGGCTTGATGTCGGCCAGCAGGTTCAAGTCGGTGATGCCGCCCAGCTGAACGTCGTTGCCGCGTGCCATGTCCGTCTCTCCTTGAGCGCGACGAGTATGCGGGCGCGCCGCCAGTGCAGCACAGCCTGCCGCCCACAAGCTTGATTAGGAAGCGTTGAACAGGTCCCCGCGATGCGGCACGCCCTGGTTTGGGATGAGCTGCAAGGCGCAAACCGCAGCCATAGCCCGGCTATGGCGAGGCTGAGGCCGGACACAAGCGGCGCGCCGCTTGTGCCTGCCGAAGGGCCAGGCCTCTGGCCTGGCGCGGCCTGCAAGGCTTGTAACGCTGCAGATCGCCCAAAGCAGGGATGGGCCGCGCGCGAGGGACTTGTTCAGCGCTTCCTTCCGTCATCGCCGCCAGCCGCAATTCATCCGCGAAAAGCGTCGACCTATCGCAAACCCGCAGACGAGCGAACCCTCACCGCGCAAAGTTCAGCCATCGAACACGGGAGCACCCCATGAACCGCATCAGCACCACCAGCACTCGCACCGGCCGCCTGCAAGCCGCCAGCGCGGCCGTCCTCGTCGGGCTGGTCGCGCTGACCGGCGCCACCTGGATGACCATCACCGGCCCGCGCGACGAGCCCACCGTCATCCAGCTGGAGCGCGTCGTCATCGAAGGCCACCGCGCCGACGTGCAGGTGGCCGAGGTGCAGCAACTGCCGCGCGTCGTCATCGTCGGCAAGCGGGATGCAGCGGCCGACG